>CAYVUB010000001.1:0-21527 GCA_964454675.1 uncultured Flavobacteriaceae bacterium
ATCATTTGCACACCGGCATCCATTAATGATAATGTACCGGCACAAACGGTTGCCATAGAAGATGAACCATTAGATTCCAAAACTTCTGATACCACACGAATCGTATAAGGACAATCCGCAGGAATCATATTTTTCAATGCACGTTGTGCCAGGTTTCCGTGACCAACTTCTCTACGTGAAGTTCCTCTTAATGGTTTTGCTTCACCTGTTGAAAATGGCGGGAAATTATAATGTAAGTAGAATTTTTCTTCGCCTTGTTCTGACGGTGCGTCTATTTGGTTGGCTTCTCTTGAAGTTCCAAGGGTAGCTGTTGCCAATGCCTGGGTTTCACCTCGTGTAAATAATGCCGAACCGTGAACTGACGGCAGGTAATCTACTTCGCACCAAATTGGGCGGATTTCAGTTGTTTTACGACCGTCTAAACGAATGCCTTTTTCAAGGATGACATTACGAACCGCTTCTTTGTTGGTTTTATAGAAATATTTTCCGACTAAACCTGCCAAATCTGCATTTTCAGCATAGTCTTCTTCAGTAAATAAAGCCACACATTCTTCTTTGACTGTGGCAAATTTTTCGCCTCTTTCGCTTTTTCCTGAAGCTTCCTGGGCAATGGCATAACATTTGTCATACGCCAATGCTTTTACTTTAGCATACACTGCTTCATCTTCAACTTCACCGTCGTAAGTTCTTATTTCTTTTTTACCAAAAGCTGCTTGCAGACGTTCTTGTGCCGCAATTTGGATTTTAATTGCTTCGTGGGCAAATTTAATGGCTTCCACCATTTCTTTTTCTGAAATTTCTTTCATTTCACCTTCTACCATAGCGATAGAATCTTTTGAAGCGCCAATCATCATATCAATGTCTGATGCTTCCAATTGGGCTTTGCTTGGGTTGATGACAAATTGTCCGTCAACTCTTGCAACACGCACTTCTGAAATTAACGTTGAAAACGGAATATCAGACACAGCCAATGCTGCAGATGCCGCTAAACCAGCCAATGCATCAGGCATCACATTTTCATCGTGACTCATTAGCTGAATCATCACTTGTGTTTCTGCATGATAATCATCAGGGAAAAGTGGACGCAATACACGGTCAACCAAACGCATGGTCAATACTTCGCTGTCGCTTGGGCGTGCTTCTCTTTTGAAGAAACCACCGGGAAAACGACCTGCTGCCGCAAATTTTTCACGATAATCTACCGTTAGCGGTAAAAAATCTACACCCGGACTTGCCGAACGTGCCGATACAACTGTTGCCAGCAACATGCTGTTACCCATTTGTACTACTACAGAACCGTCAGCTTGTTTGGCTAACTTTCCGGTCTCGATGGAGATGCTTCTGCCGTCTCCTAAGTCAATGACTTCTTTTGTTACTTGTGGAATCATAAAAATTCGCTAAAATTAATTAAACAATGGTCGTTGTGTTGTGGTAGTTGTTGTGTGTTGACCAATGAAAAACTATCGTACAGCTTTTTATTTATAGCTCTGTTTGTCCAGAGTTTTGGTTAAAAAAAAGAGGCGTAAAGCCTCTCTTTATTATTTTCTTAATCCTAATTCTTTCACTATGGCACGATATCTTAAGATATCTTTTTTAGTTAAATAGTCAAGTAACGATCTGCGTTTACCAACTAATTTTACTAATGAACGCTCTGTGTTATAATCTTTGCGATTGTTTTTTAAGTGTTCGGTCAAGTGATTAATTCTGTGTGTGAATAACGCAATCTGTCCTTCGGCAGACCCTGTGTTTTCAGCTTTTCCTCCGTGTTTAGCGAAGATTTCCTGTTTTACTTCTTTGCTTAAATACATGCTAATATTATTAAAATGATTGTTATGTACAGACCCCGTTTTTCGGAATCAAGGTGCAAATATAGTATATTTTAATGATTTGCAAACGACTATTTAAAAAGAAAAGCGAATTTCTACAATTCGCTTTTTTGGTATTAGGCTGGTTTAAAAAACATTTTGCTTTCTGTCAGTGTAATCTAATGGCTATTTGTTACTTATTGTAAGAATCAGCCGATTGGACTTTCTTTTCTTTTTAAAAGAATATCATGTAAAATTTTGCCTTTAAACAAATAAATCAAAATTGTAACCGGTGTTAAAAATATGCTTATTGATTTTAAAAAACTATGCTCTATTTTCTCTGATATCGATTGGTTCATTTTAGGCTTAATTTTCACGATTAGTTTACCTAATGTTTGCCCGTTATTTAAATAATCAAAAAAAAGGAAATAAATAATAAAAGTTAATAGCATGAAATTAAAATTAATTGGCTCAGTGTTTAAACTGTTAAGAAGGTTGTTGCAAATAAAATTAACAAATAGAGAATCTATTGTTAAAGCAATTCCTCTAAGCAAATCTTTATTTTTGTACATAATATTTGTTTTTAATCTTTTGTTATTTCTAAGGTAATATATCCTTCGCCATCTACCAAATATTCTTTTGTAGTAATACTATAAAAGTCTTTATCTATTTTTTCTGATGATGAATAATTAATAATAACTTTTATGGTGTTGGTGTTGGGTCAGAAATTTGTGTGCTAAGAAGTAAAAAAGCACAAACGGTAGTTTGTGCTTTTTAAGTATTTGTCCTGCTTAATTTTAAATCAAACCCGCAACGGTTGGTTTGTAATCAAGTCAATATACAGGTTGATTTTGTTTTTTAAATCTTTACGTTCGGTAATAAAATCCAGAAAACCGTGTTCTAATAAAAATTCTGCTGTCTGGAAGTCTTCGGGCAGTTCTTGTCCTGTCGTATCTCTTACCACACGAGGTCCTGCAAAACCAATCAATGCTCCGGGTTCGCTAATATTAATATCGCCAAGCATGGCAAATGATGCTGTGGTACCACCGGTTGTGGGATCGGTACAAAGTGAGATATAAGGGATTCCGGCTTCGGCAAGCTGCGCCAGTTTTGCTGAGGTTTTTGCAAGTTGCATCAATGATAATGCGGCTTCCTGCATACGTGCGCCACCCGATTTTGAAATAATGACAAACGGTGTTTTTTTCTTCAAGGCATAATCTGCGGCACGTGCTATTTTTTCGCCTACAACACTACCCATGGAGCCGCCTATAAACGCAAAATCCATAGCGGCTACTACCAGATCTTTTCCTTTTGATTTTCCTACGGCAGTGCGCACGGCATCTTTAAGTTTTGTTTTTTCTTCGGCTGCTTTTAAGCGGTCGGGATATTTTTTTGTGTCTTCAAACTTCAGCGGGTCTTTTGAGGATAAGTTGGCATCAAGCTCTTTAAACTTATTGTCATCAAATAAAATCTGAAAGTATTCTTTACTGCCTATTCGTACATGATAACCATCTTCGGGGCTTACGAAAAAATTTCGTTCAAGTTCTTCGGCATCTATAATTTTACCTGTTGGTGATTTGTACCACAAACCTTTGGGTGTGTCTTTTTTTTCTTCTGTGGTTGTAGTGATTCCTTTTTCTTTTCTTTTAAACCAGGACATAACAATTTATGATTTACGTTCCTGCGCAGGCAGGAATCTTGTTGTTTTTTAAGTAATAAACTGAAAAATTACAATGTATTTACATTATTCAAATCTTCAAATGCCTTTTTTAATCTGGCAACAAATGTTTCTTCGCCTTTGCGCAACCAGACTCTCGGGTCATAATATTTTTTGTTTGGTGCATCATCACCTTCGGGGTTGCCTATTTGACCTTGCAGATATGCTTCGTGTTGTTTTATATAATCTCTTACACCGCTCATAAAAGCATATTGCATATCGGTATCAATATTCATTTTAATAACGCCGTAGCTTATGGCTTCTCTTATTTCTTCAACCGAAGAACCCGAACCGCCATGGAATACAAAATCAATATGATTATGGCCTACGCCATATTTTTGTGAAATATAGTCTTGCGAGTTTTTAAGGATTTTTGGGGTTAGCTTTACGTTGCCGGGTTTATAAACGCCGTGAACGTTTCCAAATGCTGCAGCAATGGTAAACCGGTCGCTTACTTTGCTTAATTCTTCATAAGCATAAGCTACTTCTTCCGGTTGTGTGTAAAGTTTTGAATCGTCAACATCGCTGTTGTCAACACCATCTTCTTCACCGCCGGTAATGCCCAGTTCAATTTCAAGGGTCATTCCTATTTTGCTCATACGCTCAAGGTATTGCTTGCATATTTCAATGTTTTCGTGCAGTGGTTCTTCAGACAGGTCTATCATGTGTGAGCTGTACAGCGGTTTGCCCGTTTCGGCAAAATGCTTTTCGCCGGCATCAAGTAAACCGTCAATCCATGGCAATAATTTTTTTGCACAATGGTCGGTATGTAAAATTACCGGAACACCATAAGCTTCTGCAAGTAAATGGATGTGTTTTGCACCTGCAACAGAGCCTGCAACAGCTGCTTTTTGGTTGTCATTATTTAAACTTTTACCGGCATTAAAAACAGCGCCTCCGTTTGAAAACTGGATAATTACAGGGGCATTTAATGCTTTTGCTGTTTCCAGGACACCGTTGATAGTGTTTGACCCTATAACGTTTACCGCAGGCAAAGCAAAGCCTTTTTCTTTGGCAAGTTTAAAAATAGCCTGAACTTCTCTGCCGGTAGCAACGCCCGGTTTTATGTTGTGACTCATAGTTGGTAGTTTCAAAAATTGATTATTCAAAAGTAATGAAATTTATGTAATTGCAGAATTATGCTTTGAGGTAATTTAGTCTCAAATGTTTAAATAATTAACCAGTAGTGCATTATCAAAAGACAGTTTTGTCACAATTTTTGTGTGCTACACTTCGTTCCGCTACAAAAATATGCGCCAAAACCCGACTTCATTTCATTTTATTTCCCCGAACGAAGTTCGGGGTTACAAACATTTGACTCCTACGGAGTCTTGCTTTTTATATTGCGTTTGTTTTCAGTAAATTAATGTTTATTTCATAATGCACTACGAGTAATAATTAGTTTTAAACGGTTTTGTTAAAACGGATAATTGATGCCGATGTTATAAACCGCACTGCCAAAATTATAATCGTTAAACCACCGGTTTCCTATATCGTACGAAGGATTGTAGGTTTTAAACCCGATATCCAGACGCATTACAAAAAAACTGAAATCATAACGCAACCCAAACCCCGAACCTAAGGCGATATTTTCAAGAGATTTAAGGCTGTCAAAAGTTGCGGCATCATCTTCAACATTATCAAAGACGTTCCAGATGTTTCCGGCATCGGCAAAAACGGCACCGTAAAATTTCCCGAAAAGATTAAAACGCTGTTCGGCACTGAGATGTATTTTTAAGTTTGCTTCGTTAAACTCATTAAACGATTTTGAGCTTCCCGGGCCAAGGTTATAGGCTGTCCACGCTCTGTTATCATTGGGGCCGCCGGCGAAGAAACTTTTTGAAAACGGAATGTTTTCTGAATTGCCGTAAGGGATTGCTATACCAACATAACTGCGAAATGCAAAGACGTTTTTATGACCTAAATCAAAATATTTAATATAATCGATTTCTGTTTTTACATATTGCGAAAACGCAACACCAAACACATCATAACGACCTTGCTCATCTTTTTTTGCTCCTGTTATTTTTGAAATGTTTGACAGTAAATTTCCGGCAAGTTCGCCTCTTATTCTGATAATGGAAAAGTTATTGTCATACAGGTTGATGCGTCTGTTTTTTACATAATTAAAACTTGTGGCAAGTATAAGGTTGTTTTCTGACAGTCGTTTTTTACGTTGGTTGATATTATTGACGTTCAAAAAATCATCTTCGCCGGGGTTTATGGCTGTATTTCCGGTTAACACATCAGTAATAAAGGTTTCGGCACCTGTAGGAAAGCCTAAAGACTCATCGTTTGAAATGTAACCAATAGCTCTGGCAATACTGTTTAAACTGTTGTAAGAATTTTGATATACTCCAAAATAGTTAGCTGTATTCAGGTTTTTTACATATTGTACATTAAACAAATCGAGCGTATTGGTAACTCTTCGGTTGGGATTCCAGTTATAACTTAAAATCCCTGTAAGTGCTTGTTTGTCAAGACCTATATTTGTCTGGCTTGTTGCCAAAGCACTAATACGGGTGCTTGGCGACATGTATTTTGGGATGACTTTATCGGTATTAAACGGAAAGAATATCCTCGGGATGGTCAACCTTATATTACCACCCAATTCATTAATGTCAAAAAACGGGTCGTTGGGATTTTTGTTATCTTTTGAAGCACCTATCGAACCTATGGCAGAAACTTCCAGAATTTCGGCACCTCTGAAAATATTCCGTATCAAAAGCCCTGAACTGAATGAAAGACCAACAGATTGTATATTGCTTTGCATGACTTCTGTGCTGAAATTCAACCCCAGTTTTTTCTTCGGATTAAGATAGATATTGGCAGTCAGCGTTGTATCCCGGGTATTTTCGATAAACTCGATGTTGGGGTATCTGAAAACTTTTAATTCGCTCAGGTAATTATAGGTTCTCGTACGATTTATATCGCGAAATATGCGGTCTTTGGTGATAAAAACCGCATCGGTTAACGCTTTGGGACGGTACCTTAGTTTGCCGTAACTGTAAATATTGTAGTTGTTGTATCTGGCAGAATCGGTAATGGTTTTGTTTTTGTTTTCAAAAGAGCTGTCGGTAAAGATATTGACTTCTTTTATTTTGTAAATTTTAAAAGGTTCCCTGTAAGTTGAATCGTCTGTTCTGACCGAACGGTTTTGAATGATAATATCAGCGTTGACTTTTTTTGTAGCTCCAATGGTATCAATATCAAACGTGATGTAATCCTGCGTAAAGTGATAAAACCCAGAGTTTCGCAGCTGGTCGGTAATGCGTTCGCGTTCGGCAGTTAAATTTATTTCCCTGAATTGATTGCCTTTTTTTATAAGCGATTCTTTTTTGGTAGCATTAAAGATGCTGTCTATAGCCGGCGTTGCAATTTTGGTGCTTATAGAATCAATTATATAAGGTTTTCCTGTTTTTACATGATAATTTATTGATGCGCGTTTATTGTCTTTTTTGTCAATGGTGTAATCAATTTCGGCATCAAACCAGCCGTTGATAAAATAATACCTTTTGAACAGGGCTTTTGAGCGTTCGGTTTTATTTTCATCAATAATAACCGGTGCTTCGCCTGTATTTTTAAGCCAGGTGTTGAAGTTTTTTTTGGAGTTTACAAAGGCTTCGTATTGTTTTAAGGACAAAAGATTCTTTAACCCGGTTTTCGGTTTCTCCGGATTTCGGTATTTTGCATTGAGAATAGAATCAATATCGGGGCGTGCCAAATTGTAAATATGTAATCTGAAAGGTGTGCCCAAAAACGGAAACTTTCCGTTGGGCTTTTGATATATCAAACTTTGCAAATCTTCAGATTTGTCTTTTTTATCATTGACATACACTGTATTTTCCGTTAGCAAATACTCATTTTCTGCAACACGCTTTACAGCATTACACGATGTAAAAAGTAAGGTTAATAGCGTAATAAATGATATGTTTGCAAAAGTGTTTTTCAAAGTGTGTTACAGTCACGGGTTGATGATGTCAAAACTACGGTTTTTTAATAAGTTATGACAAAACAAAAATTAGTCCATTATTACAAATTAAATACTTTTTAATGTTAACAAAGAGCCAAATAAAATTAATTACGGGTTTAAGCCAAAAAAAGTTCAGACAGCAACATCAATTATTTGCGGTTGAAGGCAAAAAAGGCATTGCAGAGTTTTTAAAATCTGATTTTAGGCTGTCACATATTTTTACAACGGATGCTGCATTTGACTGCGACCCAAAACAGCAAACGCCCGTTACCGATGCCGAACTTAAAAAAATAAGCAGTCTTACAACACCGCAAACGGCTTTGGCACTTTTTGAAATTCCTAAACCGAAACCTGTTGAAACCTCAGGGTTGATTGTGGCGCTGGATGCTGTGCGCGATCCCGGAAATTTAGGAACCATCATAAGGCTTTGCGACTGGTTTGGGATAAAACATCTGGTTTGCAGCAATACGACGGTAGATTGCTATAACCCAAAAGTCGTGCAGGCAACTATGGGCTCGTTAACACGTGTTAATATGTGTTATTTAGATTTGGAAGAGTTTTTAAAATCTTCAGGATTGCCTGTTTTTGGGGCGTTCATGGACGGGGATAATGTATATACCCAACAATTGCCTCAAAACGGTATTTTGGTTTTAGGCAATGAAGCCAATGGTATTTCTAAAGAAGCAGAAACCTTAATTAGTCAAAAAATAAGCATCCCGAGATTTGGAAACCTGCAAGCAGCAGAAAGTTTGAATGTGGCAACGGCAACGGCTATTTTGCTGAGTGAGTTTTGTAGGAGATTCTAAATATTGGTAATGTAGTAAATTAGTTGACACCCCTGTTACCGCACGATTGCATCGTGTGGTAAAAGTTAAAGTAAACACAAATGTCACACGAATGGATTAACTTTCGTTGAATCTTCAATTTCGTGCGACAGCAGGCGTTATTATTAAAAACAACTTAGCATATACATCTAACACCATACAATCCTACTGAAATGTAAAATTGATAAACACACCACGTGTTTTCATGGAAGCCACGTTTCCTGTCCACGGGCTATCGGGGTCGTTATCTCTTACAATCTCGTCATTAAGTGCAAACACACCGCGAATGGACGGTGTGAACTTAAACCAAACCAGATAAAAATCGATACCAAATCCTAACTCATAAAAGACCATGCCTTTTTTACTGCGGAATTGCCCAACGCTGTTATCATCGGGGTTTTCCTGATTGCTCGACAGGTTTAATGCCGTCGAAAAACCGCCAACCACAAAAGGCTTAAAATTGTTGATGCGTTTGGTTGATACTTTTAATAATAACGGTAAGTGGATGTAAGTAGATTTTACTTCCCTGAACAAATCAGAATCGTTGTATTCCAAACCTTGAAAATGGCTTGGATCGTAAATCAGGTTTCTTTGGGTAATATACAATCCCGGTTCAAAACGCAGGTTAAGGTATTCATTAATACGTAAGTCGCCTACAAGCCCTACGTTAAATCCTGTGTTGCTTTCAACCAGAATGTCTTTTAAATCTTCTTCATATTCAAACTTAAAATCATAACTGTTGAGTCCTAAAAAATAGCCCCAGGTTAAAACCTTTTTATCAAAAGTTTCCAGGTTTCGTATTTTTTCTTTAGTAAAAAGTTGTGCCGAAGCGGTTTGACCGAACATCAAAAGTATCAAAAAAAACAATCCTAAGTGTTTCATATTCATTACTTAAATGCTTTATAAATTGTTGCAACACCAAAAGTTTGAGGCAAATGTGTCACACTATTAAACCCAATTTGCCTTAAAATATTGTTTAAGGCTTCGCCATAAGGAAAAACCGATGCCGATTCTGACAAATACGAGTATGCAACTTTGTCTTTAGAAAATAGTTTGCCAATGGCAGGCAAGATATATTTTGTGTAAAATTTATAGCCTTGTTTGTAAGGTGTTTTTACAGGTACAGAGGTTTCCAGAATTACAAAAATACCATTGGGTTTTAGCACGCGTCGTATTTCTGACAGACCTTTTTTAAGAGTTTCAAAATTTCTCACACCAAAAGCTACTGTTACAGCATCAAACGAGTTGTCTTCAAACGGCAGATTTTCCGAATCGCCCAAAATCAGTTCGATTTTGTCATTCAACTGTTTTTGGACTATTTTTTTTCGGCCTACTTCAAGCATGCCATCACTTATGTCCAATCCTGTTATTTTTTTTGCAGATGTATTTGCCAGGTTGATGGCCAGGTCGCCCGTGCCGGTTGCAATATCCAAAATGGTTTCGGGGTTTTGCTTTGCTACAATGGCAACCACTTTATTACGCCATTTAATATCAATGCCAAAAGAAATCACACGGTTTAATCCGTCATATTCGTTGGATATGGTATCAAACATTTGTGTGACCTGTTCTTTTTTGTCAAGCTGACTGTCTTTATATGGTGTGACGTTTTCCGGCATTTCTTTTTGCAAATATATATTATTCATCAGTTTAAAACTTTTACAAACCAGAAAAATCGCTATGGATTTTATCTGAATTAAAAAAGTTGTTTTAAGAAAGAGATGCTTTTATGCGTTTTACGGCTTCGATAATTTGTTCCTGTGATGCGGCATACGACAGCCTGATGCAGTTTTTATCACCAAAAGCATCGCCTGTTACGGTAGCTACAAGCGCTTCTTCCAACAGATACATAGAAAAATCTGTAGCATCTTTTATGAGTTTGCCTCGCAGGGTTTTTCCAAAATAGTACGACACATCAGGAAATACATAAAATGCACCTTCGGGCATATTATTTTTAAACGTAGGGATGTCGTTAAGCAGGCTCACAATCAAATCGCGGCGCTTTTTAAATTCGTCAACCATAAATTGTATGCGTGACGGCGGCTCGTTTAAAGCAGTTATGGTAGCACGCTGGGCAATACTGTTTGCTCCACTGGTAATTTGCCCTTGCATTTTGTTGCAGGCTCTTGCTATATATTCCGGTGCGCCTATGTAGCCTATACGCCAGCCGGTCATGGCAAATGCCTTTGAAACACCGTTAACGGTTACGGTTCTGTCAAACATATCGTCAAATTGCGCCATGCTTGTATGACCACCTATAAAGTTGATATGCTCATAAATTTCATCAGAAACAACAATAATATTTGGATATTTTTGAAGTACATCTGCCAAAGCCCGTAATTCGTCTTTACTATATACCGAGCCGCTCGGGTTGCAAGGTGAGCTGTACCAAAGCATTTTGGTTTTTGGCGTGATGGCAGCTTCTAATTGTTCCGGCGTAAGTTTAAAATCATTTTCAATAGAGGTTCTAACTTCTACCGGCACACCATCGTTAAGTTTTACAATGTCGTTGTAGCTTACCCAATACGGGCAAGGCAAAATCACCTCGTCACCTTTGTTAATCATCACTGCGGCAACATTTGCCAAACATTGCTTTGCGCCTGTTGATACGACAATCTGCGATGGCGTGTAAGATAAATTGTTATCTCTTTTAAATTTGGTAATGATAGCTTGTTTTAGTTCGGCATATCCGTCAACAGGCGTGTAAGCGCTGTAATTATCGCGAATAGCTTGTATGGCGGCTTCTTTGATAAAACCGGGTGTGTTAAAATCGGGTTCACCAAGGCTTAACCCTATGATGTCTTTGCCTTCGGCTTTTAATTCCCGGGTTTTTGCCGCCATAGCCAAGGTGGCAGATGTGGTCATGTTTAAAACCCTGTCTGAAAGTTGATGGTTCATCTGGAAAAAAAATTATGCTTGTATGGCAGGCTTCATCCCCATTTCTCTTAAAAATCTAAAATGAGCAATGACCGCTTTTCGGGTTGTTTTATATTCTTTGTAGGGTAAATTGAATTCCCGGGCCGTTTCTTTGACGATTTTAGAAATCTTGGTGTAATGAACATGGCTTATGTGTGGGAAAATATGGTGTTCCACTTGATGGTTTAATCCGCCGGTAAACCAGTTGACAATTTTGTTTTTGGTTCCAAAATTTACTGTGGTTGTCAATTGGTGAATGGCCCAGGTGTTTTTCATGGTGCCATTTTCTTCGGGTAAAGGCATTTCGGCTTCATCCATAACATGTGCCAGTTGAAATACCACACTTAATATTAATCCTGCTACATAATGCATGATGAAGAAGCCTATTAAAATTTTCCACCAGGCCAAATCTGTTAAGATAATCGGAAGCACAATCCAAATAGATACATAAATGATTTTTGAAATGACCAATTTGCTCCATTCGGTTGCGGGGTTTGGAAACTTGCCATAAGATAATTTACGCTTTAAATAACGTTTCATTTGTAGGAAATCGGTTGTAATTGCCCAATTGATAGTTAATAATCCGTATAACAAAATGGAATAGTAATGTTGAAATTTGTGAAATCTTCGCCATTCGGCATGTTGTGAAAAGCGTAAAATTCTTCCGGCCTCCAAATCTTCGTCATGACCGTGAATATTGGTATATGTATGATGTAAAACGTTGTGTTGTACTTTCCAGTTGTAAACATTTCCCGCAAGAATGTAGATGCTGCTTCCCATTAATCTGTTTATCCATTCTTTGTTGGAAAACGACCCGTGATTGCCATCATGCATTACGTTCATACCTACGCCGGCCATACCTATTCCCATAACAATGGTCAATAAAATCATTGCCCATGCAGGCAAATCGAGTGTGAGTAATAAAAAATACGGCGTTAAAAATATAGAAAACATGACGATGGTTTTAAGCCATAGTTTCCAGTTTCCTGTACGCTTTATGTTATTGTCTTTAAAATAATCGTTGACACGTTTGTTAAGTGTTCTGAAGAAAGCTGCAGAATCGGTTCTTGAGAAAGATATGGTTTTTTCTGTCATTTTTAATAGTTGTATTATATGTAAACGCAAAAAAACACATGTTTTATATGCGGAGCCAAAGATAATCAATTAATACTTGGAATGTTGTAATTTTATGCTAAAAATATCCATGTAAAAATACCTACTTTTGCTGAAAATTATCAATAAATGGAGCTTATAGAACAGTATTTTCCTGATATGACCGATGCACAGCGCAGCCGGTTTAAACTATTGGAAACGCTTTATCAGGATTGGAATTTAAAGATAAATGTCGTGTCAAGAAAAGATATTGACGAGTTGTATTTACGGCACGTATTACATTCGCTGGCTATTGCAAAGGTTATCAGTTTTAAACCGGGAAGTAAAATTATTGATGTAGGAACCGGTGGCGGTTTTCCGGGGATTCCGTTGGCAATTATGTTTCCCGATGTGCAGTTTCATCTGGTTGACAGTATAGGCAAAAAGATAAAAGTTGTTGATGAGGTTGTGGAAGGCTTGGGGCTAACCAATGTAAAAACAACACACGGCAGAGTTGAAGAGGTTAATGATACCTATGATTTTATTGTGAGCCGTGCCGTAGCTGCCATGCCTACTTTTGTACACTGGACAAAAGATAAGATTGCCAAAAAGCAAAGCCACGAATTGAAAAACGGCATTTTATATTTGAAAGGCGGTGACTTGGGCGATGAGTTACAGGATTTTCCTAATGCCGTTGTTTACAATCTGTGTGATTTTTATAAAGAAGATTTTTTCGAAACCAAGAAACTGGTGCATTTACCCTTAAAATACAAAGGCTGAATCTGTGATTCAGCCTTTGGGTAATTAAAAAATAATGGTTGGTTATTTGATAATTATTTTGGTTTTATATAAAGCATTTGAGTTGGTTGCAACTGTTAAAACATACAATCCTGCTTCTGCATTTACAGGGATAGATGTTCTGCTGCTTAGAGTTAGTTGCGTATTATAAATTGTTTTTCCGGTAATATCAACAATTTTTACAATTGCATTTTCATGAGTTGTATCACTCAAAATGGTCAATACGCCATTAACAGGGTTTTTCTCTAATTTTATTCCGATAGTATCAAACACATCTACCGATAAAGGCTCGGGAATAATTTCCGATAGGGCAAAATTTACATTTGCCTGGGTAAGGAATACATGCGGTTCATTAACATCAGGAATATGAGCATTTACAAAAGGTGAATTGTGATTTCCCGGTAAGCTGTACCAGTTATTTGTTTCTGTAATTGCCATGGCACTTATTGTCGGGATAAAATCAAAATGGTCTATTTGTACCGCATTTAAAAACTGGGTGATTAGCGGGTCGCTGTCATCCAGATCGATAGCAAGTAAATCAAACAATCCGCCCGGCGCACTGTCAACACCGGCGGTATATGCCGGTGACTGGGCTGTTGCACTATAAGTAAACAGATCAACCCAGCCAAAAACTATAAAAGCTTGCCCGACAAAATCGGTTACTGTAATATTTTGAGATGCATTTGGGGTAAATCTTAAATCAACGATAGCTCGTGTGTCAAATCCAAGTTGTGTTCCGGTATTAATAGTGGCATCAATGATTGCTGCTCCCGGTGAGCCGGTCTGTGCGCCTGTACCGCTTCCGTTAGCGATTGATACATTTCTTACGTTTTGAGGAAAGCCCATGGCATTCAGTTCGGTTTGGAAGGCATTTCTGAAGTTTGGCGCACCTGCAGGAAGATGGCTTCCTGCTGTTTGCGTGTAGCCGTCACTGCCCACATGACCCAAATAATGGTCGGTCAACATTTGTTTTGCTGCGGCACTGTTCAATAAGCCGCTTATCAATGGTTCTACCGCTTCAATTGCAGGGTCGCCGTTTACCATATAATTGAATAAGTATTGTAAACCGATAGGGACATTTGCTCCCAAGTGTGGTGAGTCAAACGAGATATACAAACGTGTATCGTGTTCTAATGAATTTTGCTCCATATATCTCAACGCGTAGCGGGAAATCAAGCCTCCCATGCTCGGGCCTATAACCACATTTGGTTCGGTGCCTGTTTTTAAACCATTTATGGTATTAATCAGTTCGACCAGAATCATGGCATTGCGCTGAATAAAATCGGCGCCGCCGTCAATTACTGTAGTTCCGTTACTGCTGCTTGTGTAGGTCGGGAAGTTAAGGATAACTATATCAAAACCTTCGTCACGAACCAAATCGGCAAGGTTTTCATTAGAGCTTCCAAAGTTGAGCAAGTTGTAAATACCGTCAATGTTGCGTGTATC
Organism: uncultured Flavobacteriaceae bacterium; assembly: GCA_964454675.1. Classification (GTDB taxonomy): domain Bacteria; phylum Bacteroidota; class Bacteroidia; order Flavobacteriales; family Flavobacteriaceae; genus CAYVUB01. The sequence goes on from CAYVUB010000001.1 coordinate 14,569, forward strand.
TCCGGGATCAAAACCGTCAATAAGAAAAATAGGCTTATCCAGTACACCATCAACATTGTCATAATATATTTTGTATTCTCCGGTACCTATATGACCTTGGCTTTCGCCATAACCCTGGTACGGAATTGAAGCATTTATTTGTGTAACAGGACTTTCGTCGCCGGGATCTAATGTAGAATTATAATCGGCAGTTGATTGGGAAACTATCAGGTAAGCTGTGTTTGTCATAACCTGACCGTTGCTTAAAGTGATTTCAAAATCAAGTCGTTTTTCGCCTGCGGAAGCATAGTTTACTGTGATATTTTGGTTTATTGCAACCGTTTGAAACCCTAATCCGTTGTTGAAATTGATTTTTACGGACTGAATGGTTTGTGATGTGGTGTTTGTAATCAAATCGGGTAGTATTCTGAAATTGGCTTGCAAACCTTTTACTTTTTGAAGTATGGGTGAGGCGATAGTGCGGTGAACGGTTTGAAAATACCCCGAAGCATTTGGAGTGTTTCTTAAATTTTGATTTCCGTCCAGATATAAATTTCCGTTCAATCCGGCTTGGTTGTCAATAATATCAAATTTTGTATTTATAATACCGATAGGAATGAACTGTTCTCTGAAACCGTCAAGTTTTGCTTCTCTCAAATGTTCGATATTTTGAAAGTTTAAGCCGTAGTCGGCTTGGGATAATTCAGAATAAGCCTGTACAAAATACGTTGCATTGATTTTTTTTGAAGTATCGGTCAAATCGGTAACTTTATAGGCTCTGTCATATAAAATGGTGGTTTCCATGCTGCTTTTGTCAAGTAGCGAAAATTTGTCTTGGGCAAATGCAACGGCAGGAAACAATAAACTGATGAGAAGTAGTTTTTTTATCATAAGATGATTTGATTTAATTAACGAACTAAATATACAAAGTTTATGATTGCTAACATTAAGTTGATGAAGTATTTAAGATAAAAAGCAAAAAAAATCCTCAAAAAGATGGTTTTTGAGGATTTTTAAGAGTCTGTCTAAGGTATGATTTTTTGATTACCCCAAAAACGGATAGCGGTAATCTGTAGGTGTTACAAATGTTTCTTTGATTAAACGCGGCGATACCCAACGCATCAGGTTGAGTGCACTTCCCGCTTTGTCATTAGTACCTGATGCTCTTGCACCACCAAAAGGTTGCTGCCCTACAACGGCTCCGGTAGGCTTGTCGTTTATGTAAAAGTTTCCGGCACTGTTTTGAAGCGCTTTTGTGGCTTCGTCTATGGCATACCTGTCGGCTGCAATCACGGCTCCGGTTAGAGCATATTCGCTGGTTTCGTCAACCAGTTTTAATGTTTTTGAATAGTCATTGTCTTCATAAACATAGATGGTAAGTACCGGTCCAAAAAGCTCGGTACACATCGTTTCATATTTAGGATTTGTGGTGACAATAACCGTAGGCTCAATAAAATAGCCTTTGCTTTTGTCATAATTTCCTCCTGCAATAATTTCGGCATCATTATCTTTTTTGGCTTGGTCAATATATTTTGCCAGTTTATCAAACGAGCCTTCATTGATAACTGCCGTGATAAAATTGCTCATATCTTCGGGTGAACCCATTTTGAAAGATTTTAAATCTTCCTGAAGGTATTTTTTCACATCGTTCCATATTCCTTTTGCGATATAGACACGCGATGCAGCACTGCATTTTTGACCTTGAAATTCAAATGCACCTCTTGAGATTGCAGTGGCAACTTGTTTGGCATTGGCAGATTTGTGTGCCACAATAAAATCTTTACCACCGGTTTCTCCTACAATTCTTGGGTATGTTTTGTAATTGCCAATGTTGTTTCCTATCTCTTTCCAAAGATTATTAAAAACAGATGTTGAGCCTGTATAGTGCAATCCTGAAAATTGCGGATGTGCCAAAATAGTATCGGTTATCATCGCAGAATCTCCCATAACCATATTGATGACTCCTGCAGGAACTCCGGCTTCACGAAAAACATCTAAGATTACTTTTGCAGAATATACCTGGTTGTTGCTCGGTTTCCATATAACTACATTGCCCATCAAAGCCATACATGACGGCAGGTTTCCGGCAATAGCGGTAAAGTTGAATGGTGTTACGGCATAGGTAAAACCTTCTAACGGGCGGTATTCAACACGATTCCAGGCATCATTAGTGCTTTTAGGCTGGTCCCGGTAAATCTCGGTCATATATTGCACGTTGTAACGTAAAAAGTCAATAAGCTCACAAGAGGCATCAATTTCTGCCTGATGAATGGTTTTTGACTGTGCTATCATGGTAGCGGCATTTATTTTTGCTCTGTATGGACCGGCAATCAGCTCTGCGGCTTTTAAAAAGATGGCGGCACGTTGTTCCCAAGGTAATTGCGACCATGTTTTTCGGGCTTCTAAGGCGGTTGCAATAGCCTCGTCAATGTGTTTTTTTTCGGCAAGATGGTATGAGCCAACTATGTGTTTATGGTCGTGTGGTGGCGACATACTCCGGGTGTTGTTGGTTTTTACATCGTTACCGTTAATATATAGAGGAACATCTACATTGCTGTTGTACATTTCGGTGTATGTTTTAAGAACCGCATCGCGTTCCGGGGTTCCGGGTGCATAGGTTTTAACCGGTTCATTGACGGCTACCGGTACATTGAAGAATCCTTTTCCCATAAGAGTTTGTTTTTATTTTGAATAATTTGAATAGATTAAAATAAGAGCTGCAAAGGTACATTTTTTTGAGCAATTTACCTTGCGTATTTTTTCTTACTAAGAATAAACAGGACGACTTTTATAAAATTGTCTTAGGTGAATTTTTCAAGAAGGAAGATTGCTTAATTCAAAGCAAAAGGTGCGCTTAACTTAAATGCCGGGATATATACTTTAAACTTGTTTGTCGTGGTAAAGTTAACCATATTGTAGTGTCCTTGCATAGCGCCAAAAGGTGATGCGAGTAAACATCCGGATGTGTAAGTGTGCGATTCGCCGGGTTTTAAAACGGGTTTTTTGCCAATCACGCCTTCACCTTCAATAATTTCAACGTTGTTTAAAGCATCCATAACTACCCAATGTCTTGAGTTGAGCTGTACAGAATTTTTACTTTGGTTTTCAATAGTTACCTTATAACCAAAGGCAAAATGCACTTTATAATTTTTATAAAATGTGCCTTCAAAAGTGGTTTCAACAGAAATTTTTATACCGCTTGTAACTTGCTGTACCATGTGGGGAACTGTTTAAGTATTGCTAAAATAACATAAATTTCAATTAATAGTACATAATCAGGGAATTTAATTGGAAATATTAACAGAAGAACCTTCGCCAAAACCTATCAGCTTATCATAGCGGGCTCCCAAATCCCGGTAATAAACCAAAACTTTATAATTGTTTTCCGTTTGGTAAAAATTGCCGCTTATGGCACCTTCGTTCAGATTGCCTTTGGCGTCCACCATAACGTATTTATAATTGTAAAATCCTTGCTTTAGTTTTATGGCACATTCATATAAGCCGTTTTCAGAATTGAATATCATTTTATTCTCTTTTTCCAAAGCATAATTGTTGTAATTTCCATATACATAAATACTGCTGCCATCAGTCAGTTTTGGATGTTGAAGCGCAAAATGAATCATCGTGTAATCTGCTTCAATATGAACGTTTTGACGGTCTATGGCATGGATAACAAAATTCCCGTTTATATCGGGGTTGTATGTGTACGGCCTGTTAAAACGGGGGGTATTTACAAACAGGTAATTGTGGTAAATATCCCGAAGGTCAATAAACTGTACGCCTACATTGGCAGCTCTTACATCTTTGTTTTCAAAAAACAAATATTCGTTGCCTCCCCAAAAACTGGATTCGGTAGTGTAACGGTAAATAAGCTCATTGCCCAGCATATATTGTGGTTTTAAATTTGAGATTGCCGTGTTGAGGTTATTGTTTTGGATGATAACGGTTTTTACATTATCCATAGCGTTGTTAAAATTGATGCGGTTGGTATTGATAACATAATCAACCGATTGTTTTTCATTCACTACCGAAACATCACGGGAACGTTTTATGCTTACACCTACATTGACCAGATTTTCATAAATCATAAACTTTCTGGAAAATACCAGCTGGTCATAATCGTCATAAATGGAAATCAGGTAGTTGCCGGTAACCAATAAACCTCTGGTTTGCTGGTTGGGAATTTGAAGTTTGTAATGCGAATAAATTTGATAGGTATTGAACGAGTTTTCATAATCCAGAATACGTTGCTGGTCAAAACCTCTCAGGTATTCGGCTTTTACGAGGTTGCTTGGTGTCCAGTCAAAATTAAAATGTTCAATCACATAGTAAAAATCGGCTTCGTCACCATTAAGTGCGTCAAATTCTAAAATTAAAGGCTCGCCAAGCCGTAAAACAGGTAGCTGACTTTGAACGGTGCTGCCTTTAAAGGTGATGGTTTTGATATATTCCGGCGGATTGACCTCTGCAACTTGTGCAAACAGACACGACGATAGTATGACTGTGAATAGGAAACATTTGAACTTTAAAATCATTGAAATTTGTTTAGAATTGTAAATATAAGCAAATTTTATGCCTTAAATAGTTGAAGGATTTTCTTAATACCATTAATATTATTGGCGCATATTGTCTTTTGAATGGTTGATAATGTAAATTTGCGTACTTAATTCAAAAAAATGCCAATGATTAGATTAAACACGTATAAAACCTTCTCAGGCTTGTTTTTGTTACTACTCATAACGTTTTCCTGTACACAAAAAGAAAATACCGTGCTGTCTGGAAAGGTTTTTGGTACGGCATATTCCATAAAATATCATAGTGAAGTGGGTTATAATTTTCAACCGCAAATAGACAGCTTGTTTCAAGTCATCAATCAATCCATGTCAACATACATAAAAGATTCTGATATATCAAAGGTAAACAGAAATGAACCTGTAAAAGTTGATGCTCATTTTAAAACCGTTTTTGAAGCCTCAAAACAGATTTACCGCTTAACGGAAGGTGCTTTTGACCCAACCATTGGTAGCGTGGTCAACGCCTGGGATTTTGGTCCGGAAGGAAAAATTGCGGCACTTGATAGTACCAAAATTGATAGTTTGATGCGTTCGGTCGGGTTCAATAAAATGGGACTTGTCAATGATGAGGTCAGGAAACTTCCCGGAGCATTTATAGACTTTAATGCCATTGCAAAAGGTTATGGTGTTGATGTGATTGCAGGGTTTTTGGAAAGTAAGCAAATTGAAAATTATATTGTTGAAATAGGTGGTGAAATACGAGCCAAAGGTTTTAATGTTGAAACACAGCAAGAATGGAAAGTTGGAGTTGAAATGCCACATTTTGATGACACAGAATCCATATTAAAAGCCGTTTTATTAAAAGATGAAGCCATGGCAACATCGGGTACGTACAGAAAATTTAAAACAGACGAAAACGGCAACCGTTATTCACATATTATTGATACAAAAACGGGGTATCCCAGTGCAACCAATATATTGAGCATTTCTGTCATTGCAGAAAATTGTATGATGGCAGATGGTTATGCAACAGCTTTTAAAGTCATGGGCATTGAAAAAGTGAAAACATTTTTACAGCAACATCCCGAACTTAAAGTGTTTTTAATTTTTGAGAATGATAAAGGTGAAGTAGAAATGTTGGCTTTAAACGGTTTTCTGTAAATTCCTGCGAAAGCAGGAATCTTGGAAAAGAATCGTCGTTGTTATAATTATCAAAAAAAAATGACAATATTGGGTAATTCTGCTTTTTGTTGGATGAGATTCCTGCTTTCGCAGGAATTACTTCCTTACCACAGGAATAATCTCACCTTTTGCCAGACAATATTTTGTGATGTTTTCTTCAGATAATGCAGCCGTATAATCCACTTCTTCAACAGTAAACCCGATGGTGCGAAGTTTGTCAAAATAATCACGCCCGTAAACACGAACGTGGTCATATTGCCCGAAAATTTTAGCGCGTTCTTTCCTGTCGGTAATGGTATCGTCTTCAAACGTGTGTTTTCTGCTTAAATCCTGCGGAATTTGAAAAATACCCCAGCCATTTGGTTTCATAACACGATAGAGTTCCTGCATTGCTTTGGTATCGTCAGGAATATGCTCTAAAACATGGTTGCAGAATATCACGTCATAACTATTATCTTCAAAGGGTAAATTACAAATATCGGCTTTGACGTCTGCCAGCGGTGAGTTTAAATCTGTAGTGGTGTAATCTATGTTTTTAAGCTGTTTAAACCGTTTGTAAAATGCTTGTTCGGGAGCAAAATGAAGCACTTTTTTTTCTGCCGAAAAAAAATCGGTTTCATTTTTTAAATACAGCCATAACAACCGGTGGCGTTCCAATGAAAGCGTAGAAGGCGATAGCACATTGTTGCGCTGCTTGCCGTAACCGTAAGGCAAAAAACTCCTGAAACCTTTGCCGTCAATCGGGTCGGTATAGGCAGAACCTTTTAAAAACAATGCCAAAACAGGGCGCACCAGATAACTTAACCTGATAAGTAAAGACCTCGGGATGGTATTGAGAATGAGTTTAAACACAGATTTCACAGATTTCCACAAATGAATTTGAGTACAGATTCCATAAATTAAATTATAGAATTATCCTTTTATATTTTAGACTGTCTTCTCCAAAATTTATTAATAGACCAATTTTGTTCTTTGAAGCAGCAAGGTAGTTTAAAGTTTGTTTTATTTCACTGCCGGAAAGATTTTCAATTGCTTTGATTTCTAATATGATTTTTCCAAATACGGTAAAATCAGAGAAGTAATATTTTGAAAGTATAATTTCTTTGTATTCGATATTGTATTTTTTTTCTCTTTCATAAGGAATATTGTTTATTTTAAATTCATATTCCAACGCATCGCCATATATTTTTTCATTGTGACCTTTACCCAAAATCTTGTGAACTTCCATGCAAAGTCCAATTATTTTATAGGTCTCTTCTTTTAGATAAAAGTCTTCCATGAATG
>CAYVUB010000001.1:21627-262586 GCA_964454675.1 uncultured Flavobacteriaceae bacterium
CTTATAATCTGTGAGAATTTGTGAAATCTGTGTTTCGGAATTCATTTTCCTCATCTTATTTTATAGGTCTCTTCTTTTAGATAAAAGTCTTCCATGAATGCTTATAATCTGTGAGAATTTGTGAAATCTGTGTTTCGGAATTCATTTTCCTCATCACTTACAATACCCAAAGCTTCATAAATATATCCAAACGTAGAAAGCAATTCGGGTTTGCCGTCAACAATAGCTACATCATGCTCAAAATGTGCGCTTGGTTTGTTGTCTTGGGTGGTAATGGTCCAGCCGTCTTTATGTTGTTTCACTTTATGGGTTCCCATATTAATCATAGGTTCAATGGCAACCACCATACCTTCAATGAATTTTTTGCCGCGGCCGCGTTTGCCGTAGTTTGGCATTTCAGGATCCTCATGCATTTTTTTACCCAAACCATGACCAACCAGTTCTCTCACAACACCATATCCGTGTGCTTCGCAGTAATTTTGAATGGCAAAACCTACATCGCCCACACGATTACCTGCTTTTAATTCTTTAATGCCAATGTATAATGATTCTTTGGTTACTTGAAGTAATTTTAAGGTTTCGGGCGCTACTTCACCTATAGGGAATGTGTAAGCATGATCGCCATAAAATCCGTTTTTGATAGCACCGCAGTCTATGGATAAAATGTCACCTTCTTTAATTTCAACTGCTTTTGGAATACCGTGAACCACTTCATGATTCGGACTTATCAACAAGGTTGAAGGGCAGCCGTATAGGCCTAAAAATCCGGGAATAGCTTTTTCTTCTTCACGTATGTAAGCCTCGGCAAGTTTGTCTAAATAATCCAGTTTTACGCCCGGTTTTAGTTCTTTGGCAATCATTCCTAAAGTGCGTGAAACCACCAAAGCACTCTCTCGCATTAATTCAATTTCTTCTCGTGTTTTTGCAATAATCATCTTATCTGTTTAAAAATGAAAAGAAGCCTTTTTTCGTAGCTTTTTTCTTGATATTTGGTTTTTCGTTGGTTATCATTTGATAGACTTCGCCCCAGCCTAAAACGCCGCCTATGTTTCTGTCGTCTATAAATAAGTCGGCATAAATTTTTCGGCTTTTACTGTAATCAAACTGTTCTTCGGGAAAACTTTTATTGACGGCATAAAACTGAATGCCGTTGTCTTCACAGAATTTCACGGCTTCTTCAAGACGTACGCCGCTTCTGTAAGTCCATAAGATTAAACGATGTCCGTCATCTTGAAGACGCTTTAAGGTTTCAAACGCAAAAAGTCTTGGCTTCCCGATTTTCGGGTAGGTGTCTTCTACAATGGTACCGTCAAAATCTACGGCAATAATTAGTTTATCCTGAAAATTCATGTGTTGTTCTTTTGCGGTACAAAAATAGAATATTTAATCGTAATTAGTGAATAAGCGATTTTTGTGTCATAACTTCCGGTTGCGGGATGCCCATAAGGTTTAAAATAGTCGGTGCTACATCTGCCAGAATTCCGCTTTCAATATGTTTTAATTCTTTGTCAATCAAAATAATAGGAACAGGGTTTGTAGTGTGCGCCGTATTTGGCGTGCCATCAGGATTTATCATGGTTTCGCAGTTGCCGTGATCGGCAATTAAGATGGTTGTATAGCCGTTTTCGAGAGCTGTTGTCACAACATCTTTTACGCAGTTATCAACAGCTTCACAGGCTTTTATGGCGGCTTCCATCACGCCGGTATGCCCAACCATATCGCCATTGGCAAAGTTTAAACATACAAAATCTACTTCGCCTTTTTGTAGTTCGGGAACTAAAGCATCACGCAGTTCATAAGCGCTCATTTCGGGTTTTAAATCGTAAGTAGCAACTTTAGGCGAATTTCTCAAAATGCGTGTTTCGCCCGTAAAAGGTAATTCTCTTCCGCCGGAAAAAAAGAAGGTTACATGCGGATATTTTTCCGTTTCAGCAATTCTTATTTGAGTTTTATGATATTTTTCAAGGACTTCGCCAAGAGTTTCGGTTAAGTTGTCTTTTTCAAAAACAATGTGTATGTTTTTAAACAAATCGTCATAATTGGTCATTGTTACGTAATACAAATTGAGCTTGTGCATATTTTGCTCGTGAAAATCATTTTGTGATAAGGCTTCGGTCAATTGACGGCCTCTATCAGTCCTGAAATTAAAAAATACCACCACATCGCTGTCTTTGATGGTTATAATGGGATGCACGTGTTCATCAACCATAATAATAGGTTTGATAAATTCATCGGTTACTTGATGATTGTAACTATTCAATATAGACTGAGCAACATTTGTCGAATACTCACCAACACCGTTTACCAAAGCATCATAAGCGAGTTTTACACGTTCCCAGCGTTTATCTCTGTCCATGGCGTAGTAACGTCCGGTTACAGATGCCAGTTTTGTAGGGGTGTTTTTAAGATATGCATCCAGATTGGTAATAAATTCCAACCCCGATTTTGGATCGACATCCCTGCCGTCGGTAAACGCATGAACGTACGATTGCTGTACGCCGTATTTTTGTGCGGCATCAACCAAGCCATACAAATGACTAATGTGTGAGTGAACACCGCCATCGCTTACCAACCCTAAAAAGTGAACAGGCTTGTTATGGGTTTTGGCATACTCAAAAGCATCGATAATGGTTTTTTCTTTTGAAAGGGTATTGTTTTTTACTGCCAGATTTATTTTTGCCAAATCCTGATACACGATTCTTCCGGCACCAAGATTCATGTGTCCAACCTCGCTGTTGCCCATCTGACCTTCGGGAAGACCAACGTGCAAGCCATCGGTTCGTAGCGTGGCATGTGGGTATTTTGTATATAACGAATCAATAAATGGTGTATTTGCGTGGTCGATGGCAGAAACTTTTGGGTCTGGAGATAAGCCCCAGCCGTCAAGAATCATTAAAATAACTTTTTTGTTCATGATGAGTAATTATGACTTCAAAGATAAAACTTTATAAAATCACTTCAGAGTTTGCATTGTAAAATAGATAAAAAATTGCTTGAGATTTGACAGATTTTAACAGAGTTGTTTACAAATAGTTAAATAAATGTTATAATGAAAAAGCTACTGTAACAGTTGCCGGTTTTTATCGTCTGTTAATTATAATCAAAAAACAATCAAAAATTTTAAATCATTTCATCATGAAAAAAACAGCAGTAATTATCGCTTTGGCATTAGGGTTTTCAATCACAACCGTTAATGCTGCAACAACTCCCGCAGAAGTTGTTGAATTAACCGTGTCTAACGTGACAAAATCAAAGGTAAATCCTTTTTGTGTGTCTATCGCAAAAGGTGATTACGAAACCGTAAAAAAGCTTATCGCAAATGGTGCCGATGTTAACGAAAAATCAAACGGAATGACACCTGCAATGTATGCGGCAAAATTCAACAGAGTAGATATTTTAAAACTATTGGTTGCTAACGGAGCAAAGCTGGATGCAAAATCTGCAAAAGGACTTACAGCCGAAAAATATGCTCAGATATCCAACGCATCAGATGTGTTGGTGTATTTAAAAAACCTTTCATAAACAAGAGTTATTTGAGTTAGTCGCTTAAAATAATGTTTTGGAAATTTAGCCCTTTCGGCCCCGAGGTTTCGGGATAAGCTCTGAAAGGGTTTTTTATTGATAATCAGGTGTTTTTTAAAGTCAGGCTGTCAATTTTTTAAACATCACATAATGCGTTCCTATGCCTTCAATTTCAAACGGCGCACCAATAATTGTACAGCCGTTTTTTTGGTAAAAAGCTACGGCGTTTTCTCTGGCATTAAACCATAATGTCGTGATGTCTTTTTTTTGCAATAATTCTTCTCCGTATCTAAAAAGTATGTTGCCTAATTTTTTCCCTTGATATGCATCCAGTACCGCCATGCCTCGTAATTGGTATTGATATTTGTCGGTCAAAAGGGCATGGTTTTTCTTTATAAAGCTCGCTACTCCTATCAATTCATCATCATAAAATAACCCGAGATGAAAAGTGTTTTTTAAATTATCACCATCAAACTTACAATCTTCAACAGGCCGGTTTTTACGTAAAACAGGATGTCTTACGGTATAGGTTTCTATTGCCGGAATTTCCCTGATATGTATTAAGCCGGATGACATATTATTTTAAAGCACTTAACTCTGTATCAGGACTTACTTCGTAAGGATCTTTATTGTATTCAAAAATACGTGCGTTGAGAGTTCCTTTTAAAACGATTGAATTTTGACTTACCGCAAGCCAGCTGCCTTCACGTAATCCTATAACAGGCTGGCTGTTAAACGCATGAAACTCTTTAATACGGGTTTCGCGGGTTTCGCCCATGTGCGTACTGTTAACATCAGGATCCAGATAATGCGGATTGATGTTAAACGGTACCAGTCCGAGAGTTTTAAAACCCGGCGGATATACAATAGGCATGTCGTTTGTGGTATTTATTGTCAGGCCGCAAATATTGCTTCCGGCGCTGGTGCCAAGATACGGAATCCCGTTTTGTACCGCTTCTTTAAGTGCATCTATAAGATTGTTTTTATAAAGCTGATTGACCAAAACAAAGGTATTGCCGCCGCCAACAAAAATACCTTGTGCATTTTTTACGGCTTCGGCAGGATTGTCAAATGTGTGGATGCCTTTGACAGTTTTTCCGATTTTTTTAAATGCGTTGCTTACTTTCAGCGTGTAATCGTCGTGGCTTATACCGCCGGGACGAGCATAAGGAATAAACAAAACAGAGGCTGCAGATTTGAAAAATTCTGAAAGTTCACTTGATAAATATTCCAGATAATCGCCACCGTGAAGCGTTGATGTACTGGCAATAATAATGTTTTTCATGGAAAGAGTTTTATCGTAAATTTAAGTAATCTACGGTTTTAACAAAAGTTTAGAAGTATATTGTATTAGAATTAAGAAAATAAATATTTCTTTAGCCTATCAACTAAATACTTATGATGTTGCCGCTTCAAAATAAAAAAAAGATTTCATGGCTTCTTTTGATGGCATCCGGTATTTTTTTCTTTGGAATTTTAAATGCTCAAACGGTTACGCTTTCGGGAATAGTTGTTGGTAATGATGAAGTTGAAGGTATTCAGGTAATTAACGAATCAACAAAAAAAATCGCACTTACTAATAGAAAAGGAGGGTTTAAAATTGATGCAAAACTCAATGATGTTATTATTTTTTTGAGTATTGCCTATCAGCCAAAAGAGGTTGTTATCACAAAACAACACATGGATTCAAAATACATAATGGTTGAGCTTGAAACTTTTATAAATCGTCTTGATGAAGTGGTTGTAGGCAAAGCTTTATCGGGAGATTTATCGGCAGATGTCAAAAATTCAAATGTAAAAGCACCTGTAAATTTTTATGATTTAGGTATTCCGGGCTATACGGGCATACCAAAAACTCAGGTAGAACGCAAACTGCACGAAGCCGATGGTGGTAGCTATGTAACCAGTGTTGGCTCTGCAAATATGGGTGCCGGTGCCGGTTTTAATCTGTACAAAATACTGAATGCTATATCGGGAAGAACCAAAATGCTCAAATCGCACGTAAAGTTTGAAAAAGCAAAAACCTGTATGGAAAAAGCGATTATAGATTATTCTGAAATACTTTTTGAAAAAGAAACACTTGAAGAGCATCAAAAAGCAGAATTTTTCTATTTTGTATCAGAAGATGATAAATTCTCACAGCTTTGTAAAGCCGATCAGGAATTACTGATACTACAGTTTTTAAAAGATAAGCTTGTTGTTTATAAATCCAATCTTCAGTCCCGTAATGATTAATTTGTGCCACAAAAAACAACCTCAATTTTAAACAGTTTCTAAACATCTCACTATATTTGTACCATGATACAGCAAGCGATATTTTTATCTGTCGGGACTACAGAAATTATGTTCATACTTTTTGTGGCGATTATGCTTTTTGGTGCCGAAAAAATCCCTGAAATCGCCAGAGGTTTAGGAAAAGGTATGCGTATGTTAAGAGATGCTACCAATGACATCAAAACCGAAATCACAAAAAGTGCCGAAAATAATGGTCTTAACGATGGTGTTGTAAAAGATATTCAGGACGAAATAACTAAAGTAAAAGACGAGCTTGAAGATTTTACAGGTTCGGTAAGAAGGAAGTAAATTCCTGCGAAAGCAGGAATCTCGTATTTAAATGAATTATAAACCAATGGTTTATTAAGGCTTTTAAAACAAAATTTAAACGGATTAAATTTTATGAGATTTTTTCCTATTCTGAAACCTCGAATCGGGATTTTCAGAATTTTATTTCTTCCTACTGATAGTCAACCCGTCACGTATAGGTAAAATAACCGTTTCTACTCTCGGGTCATCTTTAAGCAACGTATTATATTCCAGTAAAATTTTTGTCGATTTGTCATTGTCTTTTACCGGTTCGATAATCTTGCCGCTCCACAGTACATTATCAGAAAGTATGATGCCGCCTTTGTTGAGCTTATCAATCACGCAATTAAAATAATTGGGATAATTTTCTTTATCGGCATCAATAAAAATCAAATCAAATGATGTGTCTAATGTGGGTATAATATCCAAAGCATTACCCAAATGTTGTTGTATTTGCTTGCCGTAAGCAGATTTATCAAAATATTTACGTTGAAAATCTACAAGTTCTTCGTTATTATCAATAGTATGCAACTCACCGTCAGCCTGCAAACCTTCGGCAAGACACAATGCCGAGTAGCCTGTGTAAGTCCCAATTTCCAGAATATTTTTCGGGTTTACCAGTTTTGAAATCACACTTAGCACTCTGCCTTGATAATGCCCGCTTAGCATACGGGGCTGCAACACTTTTTGATGTGTTTCTTTTGAAAGTTGCTGTAATAATTTGGGTTCGTTTTCGGAATGATTTACGATGTAGGCATCCAAAGATTCGGGTAAAAAAATCATAAGCCTTTTAAAATTTTGGATGTTAGTTGTTGTTTTTTAACGTTGTCATCGCCATACAGCCATTGTAATACGTTGTGTTCCCACATGGCATTTTTTTCATCTTCGGTAATGATATTGCGTTCTATTGCCAGATCCAAAATTTTCCCCGGATAAGACGACTGTTTTTCACTTTCCATTTCTCCTAACGGATATGGGTCGTCCAAGCCCATAATTACTTGTGTTGCTGTTTGGTTTTTTATCAGTAATGACAGCGAATTTGTGTCGTGAACCAAAGTGTCAAAGAAAATATTTTTGTGGCCTACTGCTTTTCTTGGGTGTACTTTACCTTCAAACAAATCTGGCCGGCCGTCAAATCCTTGAATTCTTCGTCCTAAGTTTATCTGTGCCAACTGCCCGCCGTGAGCAAAGCAAACACGCATGTTCGGGTATTTTTCATAGTAGCCGTTAAGAGTCAGAAAGTGATAGGCATCTGCACATTGTGCCAGCATCCATATCAAATGGAAACGCCATGATGTATTTTGAAGTTTTATAAACTTTTCACCGTCATACGGATGTATCTCGATGGCAAGATTGTACTTGTTGGCAAGCTCAAAAACAGGTTCGTTTTCTTCATCAAAAATACAACGCCAGGTTCCTATGGTATCCATATAATGCGTAGGAAGACATAACAAATTCATGCCCAACTCTTCTACACAGCGTTCTATTTCCCAGCAGGCACCGCGTACATAACCGGGATGCACTACAAATCCGCAGGTAAATTTACTTGGGTAATTACTCTGTATGCGTGCGTTAAAATCGTTTTGAAACCTGAGTGCCTGTTTCATTTCTTCCAGACGCAAACCGTTTCCGTAAAGTTGTGAAAGGTTAAGGACTACCGCGTGGTCAATTTTAAAACGATCCATCCATTCCAGTTTTTCGTTTAAAAAGAAACTTGAGTCGGTTACAGGCCGGCTCCAGTCTTTTTGCAGCATGTACTTCCGGTCTTTATCAACCCAAAAAATACCTTTGTCTTTCATAAACTTAGGGATTTCTTCAGGATATGGCAATAGGTGAGAGTGGCCGTTTATTCTTAGTTTGCGTGTCATATATTCTTTTTGTCATTCCCACGAAAGCGGGAATCTTTTATTTTATAACTTTCATCAATCCTCAATCTGTACTTTTTTTGGCGGCTGCATGATTTCGCCGCAGTTAGGACAAGTACGTTTATCTTTATTTCCATAAAACCTGTCAAAAATTACAGGCATATCTGTTTCTATATTTTTAACAGAAAAATCTTCTTCATACAGTTTGGTTGTGCAATGTTCACAAAACCAAAGCAGCGCATCCATCATGCCTTTAGGGCGTTTGTATTCAATTACCAGACCAACGGTATTGGCTTTGCGCTGTGGCGAATGCGGTACTTTTGGCGGCAATAAATAAATGTCGCCTTCCTTGATATGAACGTCTTTTGGTGTGCCTTTATCAATGATTTTCAATACCATATCGCCTTCAACCTGATAGAAAAATTCAGGCGTTTCATTGTAATGATAATCTTTACGGCTGTTGGGACCGCCTACAACCATGACTATAAAATCGCCGTCTTTCCAAACCACTTTATTGCCTACGGGCGGTTTTAATAAATGTCTGTTTTCATCAATCCAGGCCTTAAAATTTAAAGGAGAAACTAAATTGCTCATTGTATGTTGTTTTTTGGGCGTGCCTCACTGTAGTCCTGAATGGTTGGGACTACAGTGAGTCGGGCTTTCCGTTTCAATCTTTTTTGTCTAAAGGTCTCGACTGCGCTCGACCTGACAAAAAAGGATTTTCACTTTAATCCCTCACGCGAGATTTCGTTCTTAAAATTAAGTATAAAACTTCAGAACAAAAAGTCTTTGCTCTTGGTTCTTTTTTCTTTGGTCTTTCTTTTACAAAGATTTTGTCCGTCCGCCATCCACCGGAAGGTTAATTCCGTTGATGTAACCGGCGCGTTCACTCGCCAGAAATGTAATAGCATCGGCAGTTTCTTCGGGTTTTGCAAACCGTTTGGCAGGAACATAGTTTTTCATGATTTCTGCCATTTTTGCTTCGGTTGTGCCTTCTTTACCGGCTTTTACTTTAATTATTTGCTCTAAACGTTCGGTTTCTGTAAAACCCGGCAATACGTTGTTTACTGTAATGCCAAATTGCGCCAGCTCGCCTGCCAGAGTTTTACTCCAGTTGGCAACGGCATTGCGTATGGTATTACTCACACCTAAACCTTCAATAGGTTCCTTTACCGATGTTGAAATCACGTTGATAATTCTGCCATACTGTTCATCTTTCATAAACGGAAGCGTGGCTTGCAATAGTATCTGGTTGCATACAATGTGCATGTTAAAAGCATTCGTAAATTCATTCAAACCGGCTGTATATAGATTGCCGCTTTTTGGACCGCCGGTATTGTTGACGACTATGTGAAAACCGTGATGTTTTGTGATGTATTCGTCTATTTTAGCTTTCAAATCTTCGGGATTTGAAAAATCGGCAATAATGTAATCGTGGTTTTTGTGGCTTGGCAATTGTGATAAAACGTCTTTAAGTTTATCTTCATTGCGAGCCATAAGCGTAACATTCACTCCTTCGGTAGCCAATGCCAGTGCAGTTGCCTTACCTATGCCTGCGGTACTGCCGCAAACCAATGCGTATTTGTTGTTTAAGTTTAAATTCATAATTGTCATTCCCGCAAAAGTGGGAATCTTTTTAAGGTTAATTCCTGATTTATTTTATGAGATTCCCGCTTTTGCGGGAATGACATTAATACTTTATACATACATTTTTTGCTTCGGTAAAAAACCGCAAGGCTTCAAAACCTCCCTCACGACCTACACCGCTTGCTTTGATGCCTCCAAAAGGTGTGCGCAAATCACGTAGCATCCAGGTATTGACCCATACAATCCCTGATTGCAGCGAGTTACTCATACGCATGGTGCGTTTTAAATCACTTGTCCATAGTGTTGCGGACAATCCGTATTTAACGCTGTTTGCCATTTGCAGCACCTCATCTTCTGTGTCAAAAGGCATAATGGTTACCACAGGCCCAAAAATTTCTTCCTGATTTACCCTGCATTGGTCATTATCAACTTCAATAACGGTTGGTTCAAGATAATAGCCGTTTTCATAATCTTTTACGGTTACTTTGTTTCCGCCGCATAATACCTTGCCGCCTTCTTCTTTGGCAATAGCAATATAGCCCAGCACTTTTTCCAGATGCGGTTTTGATACCAATGCACCAATATTGGTATCTGTATTTGAAGGATGCCCGACTTTGAGTGCTTTTACTTTTGCCACAAAATCGATTTTGAACTTCTCATAAAGCGGTTTTTCTATAAAAATACGGCTTCCACACAGGCAAATCTGCCCTTGATTGGAAAATGAAGATTTTACGGTTGTTGCGAGCATATCGTCATAATCGCAATCGGCAAAGATGATATTCGGGTTTTTTCCACCGAGTTCCAATGACAATTTTTTAAACATCGGTGCGGCAGTTTTTGCAATATGTGCTCCCGTTGCCGTTCCGCCGGTAAATGAAATGGCCTTAATGTCCGGATGTTCAATAATGGCTTGTCCTGTTGTGGTGCCAAGTCCGTGAACAATATTCAGAACGCCGTTTGGCAATCCTGCTTGGGTGCATATTTCACCTAATAAATAGGTAGTCATTGGTGTTACTTCGCTTGGTTTTGCCACCACACAATTTCCTGCGGCTATCGCCGGTGCAATTTTCCAACTGAAAAGATACAAGGGTAAATTCCATGGTGAAATACAACCAACCACACCAATAGGTTGGCGCAGTGTATAATTGATAGCGTTTTGTCCAATACTTTCGTGACTTTCACTGGCAAATTGTGTAATGGCATTACCAAAAAACCTGAAATTGCTCGCCGCTCTGGGAATATCGACAACTTTTGCCAGTCTTAAAGGTTTGCCGTTATCGATGCTTTCGGCTTGGGCAAAACGGTCAAGATTGGTTTCGAGCAAGTCGGCTATTTTTAGAAGGATGCGACTGCGTTCTTCTAAAGTTGTTTGCGACCACTGCTTAAAGGCAGACTTGGCAGCGCGATAGGCGTTTTCTACATCGTCTTTGGATGAGTTTGGGATTTGTCCATAGACTTCACCATTGGCTGGATTGTAATTATCCAACCAATCATTTGATGTTGGATTTTGGAATGTTCCGTTTATGTAGTTTTGGATGTTCATTTTATAGAGGTACGCAATAATTAATTATTAGAATTTTATTGTCAAGTAGCTCTCCTTTTTTTAAATTCAGATATTCATAAAATTCAATTCGGTTTTTTTGAACATCTTCTCCAAATTTTTTCATTTTGCTATTTATTTCAAGAGCATATTTTAAAAAGCCTGAATTTGAATCCCAAGTCAATAAAATATGTGAACAGTTTTCGTCAACATTTTTATAATTTAACTCCATTGAGGTTGGAGGTTGTGTGTTAATTATGCTAAACTCAGCTTGTGATACTATTTTCAATCTATCGCTAGTTCCAAAATTTAAAAATTCACTTATTCGAATACTATCAAAATAATCTAATGAAAGCGTCATTTCGTAATTTGGCGTGGTAAAATCAATGTTTTTATTCCCTATACTTACTGTGCTTATAAACGAATAGAGATTGATACTATCTTTTTTAATATAACTTTTAAAAGCTTCGTCAAAATGTTCAAATTGATTGTAATCTTCATAGGAATAATGATAGAGATAGCCATTAATTGTATCTGAATCTTTTGATATGAGTTGCAAATAAAATCTATAACCATTTCCAGCATCAGCAAACGAGCTGACCGACGATATCAATAAAAAGATGATAGTTGAAATTCTCATTACAATTTTTTATAAGCCATTACTTTAATCTCCACCACCAAATCCGGATGTGGTAATTGATGTACAGCCACGGTGGTTCTGGTTGGTCCGGTTTCTTTATCAAAAAACTCCGCATAGGCTTTATTGTAACCTGCGAAATCGTTCATATTCACTAAAAACGAAGTGACATCTACCACATCTTTCAATGTTGCACCCTCTTTAGCAAGGTTTTTTTCGATGTTCAACAATACTTCCCGTGTTTGCACTTCAATATTTAAACGTTTGGTGCCCATTTCGTCTATGATGTCAACGCCTGCAATGCTGTTATCGGCACGGCGCGAACTTGTTCCAGACACGAATATGAAATCGCCCACACGTTTGGTGTGAGGATATGCGCCTCTTGGGGTTACATTAGTTCCTTCGGAGGCAGGAATCTCTTTGCTTTGGTTCATTTTTTTTTATTTTTTCAGACCTCACAGGTTTCAAAAACCTGTGAGGTCTAAGTTATCAATGTTTAAAATTTTTAGCCACTCGGTCGTCATCCAAAATTTCTTCTGTGGCTTTTTTTACTTTTTCCAGAGTGGTTTTTAAATCGTCTTTGAGATTGATTTCTTTATCCATGAGCATATTTAATATTGCTTTGTCCTGTGCTCTTCCTCGTGTCATGGCTTCGTGATAACCAATGGTTTCATTGAACGTTACCAATGAATATTTTGAGTGATACTCATTAGGAAACTCTTTTTCAAATGCCATCTCTAAGTTACGTTTTTCGCGGAATATGGCATTGTTAACGTGTCCTTTCATTTCATGAAAGTTGTCAATAGCTAAATCGGCAATGGCATCGGTGTCTTTTTTACGGTTGGCTTCGTAAACTTTAAAAATGGTCTCCCAGTTGTCGTATCCTTGGTCAAGCACTTTGTCAAATTCAACCACATCTTCAAATGAGGCGTTCATTCCTTGTCCGTAAAACGGTACAATAGCATGAGCGGCATCGCCCATAAGTAAGGTGTTGCCTTTGTGATACCAAGGTGAACATTTTACAGTACCGAGCGGCGATGTGGGGTTTTCAAAGAAATCATCAACCAGATTCGGCATTAATTCTAACGCATCTTTAAAGTATTTTTCAAAAAATTCGATAACCCGTTCTTTGGTTGTAAGGTTATTGAAATTGTAGTCGCCTTCATCAAAACTTAAAAACAAGGTTACGGTAAAGCTGCCGTCCAGATTGGGCAATGCTATCATCATAAACGCATCCCGGCCCCAAATGTGCAAGGCATTTTTATAGGTTTTAAAACCGCCGTTTTCGGCAGGCAGAATGCTTAATTCTTTATAGCCGTGTGTGAGCCAGTTTTGTGAAAAACTGAACAGGAATTTCTTTTCTAAAAAGTAGCTTTGTCTTAGTATAGAACCTGCACCATCGGTTGCGATGATGACATCGGCATCTTCAATAAATTCGGTATTGGTATCGTGGTCTTTAAAAAGTGCCGTGGTTTTTTCAAAATCAACCGATTGGCAATCTTTATTGAAATGAATGGTGACGTTTTCATGTTTTTCGGCTTCATCCAGTAATAAGGCGTTGAGGTCGCCTCTTGAAACAGAATTGATATATTCATGCTCACGACCGCTGTATGGTGCAAGCAGTGTGTTACCGTCCATATCGTGAAGCATTCTGCCGGTCATCGGGATACAAAGTGTTTTGACTTTTTCTTCAAGCCCTACGAGCTTTATGCCTTTGTTACCTCTGTCGGAAAATGCCAGATTTATGGAACGTCCTGCGCTGATGTTTACTTTGCGTAAATCGGGGCGTTTTTCCATAACGGTAACATTAAAGCCGCGCTGTCCCAAACGCAAGGCGAGAAGCGAACCGCAAAGTCCTGCGCCGATGATGAGAATTGCCCCTTTTAATTCCCCTAAAGAGGGAAAATTTTGTTCTTCTTTATTATTTGTGTTGTTATTCATAATTAATTAGAAATTGTAATAATTCCTTCCCTTTGGGAAGGTTAGGATGGGCTTAATATAGTTTTTAATTTTTCTACCATGTGATATACATCCTGATGACTGTTGTACAGCGGTACCGGCGCACAACGTATTACATCGGGTTCGCGCCAATCGCTTATAACACCTGAGGCTGTGAGCTTTTTATGTAAATTTTTATCGGCATTTTTAACTTGAATGGATAACTGGCAACCACGCTCATCGGGATTTTGCGGCGTGATGATTTTGATGTTTGGATTGTTTAATTGTTGCAATAAAAACTCAAAATAACCCGTAAGTTGTCTTGATTTTTCGTGTAGTTTTTCAATACCTGCTTCATTAAAAATATCCAATGATGCTCTTATGGCTGCCATAGATAAAATAGGCGGATTGCTCAATTGCCAGCCTTCTGCGCCGGGCAACACATCAAACTCGTGACGCATATTGAAGCGTGTTTGCTTGTTATGGCTCCACCAGCCGGTAAAACGGTTTAAGGTTTTGTCGTGAGCGTGGCGTTCATGCACGAAACAGCCTGCCAGACTTCCGGGACCGGAATTAAGGTATTTGTATGTACACCAAACGGCAAAATCGGCATTGGACTCATGAAGATTGAGCGGTATGTTTCCTGCGCCGTGAGCACAATCAAATCCTACAACGCAACCGTATTGATGCCCTAAGGTTGTGATGCGTTTTAGGTCAAAAAATTGTCCGGTATAATAATTAACGCCGCCTATCATGATTAAGGCAATTTCTTCGCCGTGTGTTTTCAGGATAGCTTCAAAATCGTCATAATTAATGAGTTCTTCGCCTTTGGGTGCTTTCCATAGAATCAAACCGTCTATATCGTCATAACCGTGATGTCTGAGTTGCGATTCTACAGCATATTTATCAGAAGGAAAGGCATCGGCTTCAATAAGGATTTTATAACGGGTTTTGGTAGGTTTGTAAAACGATACCATCATAAAATGCAGGTTGGCAGTCAAGGTATTCATGACTACCACTTCAATAGGTTTTGCTCCTACAACTTTTGCCATACTTTCTGTTAAGAACTCATGATATGGTAACCACGGGTTTTTTGCTTCTGTATGTCCTTCAACGCCTAAGTTTGCCCAATCTTCCAGTTCTTGGTTGATATAAGTTTTTGTTAATTTTGGTTGTAATCCTAAAGAGTTTCCGCAGAGGTAAATCAATTCATCTCCATTGTTGTCCTTTGGGATATGAAATTTACTTTTGTAGTTTTTAAGCGGATCGTTTTGGTCTAATGTTATGGCATAATCAAGACCTGTTTTATAATTGGACACTGTGATGCGTTTATGGTGTTTCAACAAAAATAAGAATTATAAACCAAGAAAAGAAGCGAATGTTGTGGCTTATTGTTATAAAAAAAGAGCTCCAAATATTTGTTGAAGCTCTGTGGAATATATGAAGACGCTTAACGCGGGATTGTTTCTATAGTATAGTTACGGTTAAAAAGCATTGTTGGATTATCAAGCATTGAGTTTTAACATTTTTTTAAATCAAAAATAAAGCCCTCACAAATGTGAAGGCTTTATACTTATGGTTTGATGGAAACTTAATGTTTAAAGCTTAGCAAAAAACTTTTCCATTTTTTCTTTTTGTTCGTTTGCTAAAACGGCATCTACCAAAATGCGTCCGCTATGCTCGTCTGTAATTACTTTTTTGCGTGAAGCAATTTCTACTTGCACTTGTGGCGGTATGGTAAAGAATGAACCACCGGAAGCACCTCTTTCAATAGCTACAACAGCTAAACCGTTTTTTACATTACGGCGTATTCTGTGATATGCTTCAACCAAGCGTTTGTCAATTTGATTTTGATATTCTTCAGATTTTTGAGCTAAAGCATTTTCTTCTTTTTCGGTTTCTGCCAAGATGGCATTCAATTCGCCTTTTTTATGCTTTAAGTGTGTCTGGCGGTCTTTTAAGCGCTCTTTAGTTTCAGAAATAATTTCTTTTTTCTGGTCTATTTGCACTTTAAATTCTTTGATATGCTTTTCAGCTAACTGAATTTCTAATTCCTGAAATTCAATCTCTTTGGTTAGTGAGTTGAATTCTCTGTTATTTCTAACATTTTTTTGCTGCTCACCATATTTTTTAATTAAAGATTTTGCTTCTTCAATTAAATTCTTTTTAGACTTAATTTCTTCGTCAATAGTCAACAAATTGCTGTTTAATTTTTCAAGTCTGGTGTTAAGTCCTTCAACCTCGTCCTCTAAATCTCTTACTTCTAACGGAAGTTCGCCTCTAAGGTTTTTAATTTCGTCAATTCTTGAATCGATAAGTTGTAAATCGTATAACGCTCTTAAACGTTCTTCAACAGAAACTTCAACTTTTTTTGCCATAAATTATAAATACGTTACTGGATTGGTATTTGTCGTCGATAAAACGACTGCAAAATTAGTAATTTTTTTTGATAGATAGTCAGCTAAAAAGTTTTTTGTGAACTGTTCGCTTTCATAATGTCCTATATCGGCTAAAATTATAGTGTTTTCAGCAGCAAAAAAATCGTGATATTTTAAATCGGAAGTAATGAAAACATCGGCATTTGCTGACTTTGCAGCGTTTATGGCAAAACTTCCCGAGCCGCCAAGAACGGCAATACGTTTCACGGTTTTTTTTATGATTTTTGAATGTTTAATGCATGAAACATTCATTTTTTGTTTTACAAACGCTAAAAAATCGTTGGTTTCCATGTCATTTTCGAGCTCGGCGACCATTCCCATACCGATAGTTTGGTTATAATTATCTAAAGAAATAATTTCAAAAGCGACTTCTTCATACGGATGATGTTCAAAAAGTGCTTTAAGAATTTTTGATTCCAGATGTTTTTGAAATGTTACAGAGATTAATGTTTCTTCTTCATGATGAATAGTGCCTTTTTCTCCTTTTACAGGATTTGAAATTTCATTGCCTCTAAAAGTTCCGATGCCTTCGGTATTAAAACTGCATTGGTCATAATTGCCAATATGTCCGGCGCCAGCATTGAACAAAGCATTTCTTAAGCTTGACGCATTGCTTTTTGGAACATAAGTAATCAGTTTTTTGATGGTGCCTTTTTGTGGTAACAGGATTTTTTTGTTTTTCAAGTTCAATGTATTACAAATAATATCGTTGACACCTTGTAAGGCATTGTCCAGTGCTGTGTGTATGGCATAAATGGCAATGTTGTGTTGTATAGCTTTTATCACTGTTCGTTCAACATACGAGTTGCCATCGAGTTTTTTTAAACCTTTAAAAATAATAGGATGAAAGCTTATTATAAGGTTGCATTTTTTGCTGATGGCTTCGTCAACAACCGTTTCGAGCGTGTCCAGCGTGACCAAAACGCCTGTGAGTTTTGTGTTTTTATCGCCAACCAAAAGTCCGACATTATCAAAATCTTCGGCATAATCCAATGGTGCTAATTCTTCGAGATACCGGATAACTTCGTTAATAATCATATTATTTTACGCATTTAAATCAATCACAAAGATAAAATATTATATTTTCGTTATCGTGAAAATATTAAGATACATACTGTTTCCTGTTGTTCCTGTTTATTATGTCGTGACCTGGTTGCGAAATTTATTGTATGATTGGGGCATAAAATCATCAAAATCATACAATTTTCCTGTGATTTGTGTTGGTAATTTGAGTGTTGGCGGCACAGGAAAAACACCGATGATTGAGTATTTAATACGATTGCTTCACAGCGATTATAAAATTGCCACATTAAGCCGGGGCTATAAGCGTACTACAAAAGGATTTGTGCTTGCCGGTACAAATGCCAATGCAGGTTCAATAGGTGATGAACCGTTTCAGTTTTATAAAAAGTTTGATGACATCATCGTGAGTGTTGATGCAAACAGGCAACGTGGTATTTCACGATTACGAAATTTGCATCCGCATCCTGAGCTTATTTTATTGGACGATGCCTATCAGCACAGAAAAGTAAAAGCCGGATTTAATATTTTGCTTACGGCTTATGGAAATTTGTTTACAGATGATTGTTTGCTGCCAACGGGAAATCTTAGAGAATCAAAAAATGGTGCAAAACGTGCCAATATGATTGTGGTAACAAAATGTCCTGATAATTTGAGTGATAACGAGAAATCGGTAATTGTAAACGGTATAAAGCCATTACCACATCAAACGGTTTTTTTTAGCCGTATTGTGTATTCAAAACTGGTTTATAATGCCGGCGGAAAAAAGCCTTTGTCAGATTTTAAATCGAAGCGTTTTACACTCGTTACCGGTATTGCAAATGCACAACCTTTGGTAAATTATTTGAAGTCTGAAGGGTTGGATTTTGAACATTTGAATTTTAGCGACCATCACGAATTTTCAGCATTAGAAATTCAAAATTTGAAATCTAAAACGTCTGTTTTAACTACCGAAAAAGATTACACCCGTTTACAATCACACTTTGAGACGGCAGAACGTCTTTATTATTTACCTATTGAATTGCACATTGATAATGATGTACGGTTTAATCAATTGGTAAAAGAGTTTGTTAAATAGATGAGGTTGTTGACTTTTGATTGTTTATTAACGCATTGTACAATTTCTTCTCAAAATCTTCCTGTTTAAAAGGTTTTGAAATAATATCATCAAAGCCTGCTTCATCAAACTCATGCATTTTATCTTCGAGCGTTACAGCTGTAAGTGCAAAAATAGTCAGTTCTTTATCAAATGTCCTGATGATTTTTGTGGCTTCAAGTCCGCTTATTCCCGGCATGTGAATATCCATCAGCACAACATCATATTTGTTTTCTTTAACGCGTTCAACGGCTTCTTCGCCATTATCAACAACGTCACAATACAAACTCATTTTGTTTAAAATCTTTTTGGTAATCATCTGGTTGATTTTGTTGTCTTCAACCACCAAAATTTTGATATTTGTTAAGTCCAATTCGTTAATTTCGTTAAATTGTGTTGTTTTTGGAATTTCAATAGTTTTTGCCGAATATTCAAGCGGTACTTCAAAGATAAAGGTTGAGCCTTTGCCGAGTTCGCTTTTAAGGTATATTTTGCCTTTAAGTATTTCAATAAGTCCTTTTACGATAGATAAGCCGAGTCCTGTGCCGCCGTATTTCCTGTTGATTTGAATAGAGCCCTGCGAAAAACTTTCAAACATGTTTTCTTGTTTTTCTTTGCTTATACCTATCCCGTTATCTTCAATTTCAAAGCGTATGGTGTATATGTCGCCTTCTTGATTAATTTTATAAACACGTACCCAGATATTGCCGTCTTTGGTAAATTTAATGGCATTACCTATAAGGTTGATAAGAATTTGCGAAATCTTCAAATTATCGGCAACATAATTTTCCGGCAGTCCTTTTTCATAGTCAAACTGCATGATAATGTTGTTGTCTAATGCCGAATTGTTTAATGCCGAAACCACATTTTCTACTTTCTTTTTCAGGTTGAACAGTTCCGGATCAAGTTCTACCTTATTGGCTTCAATTTTATTAATTTGGAGAATGTCATTAATGAAGGTTAACAGGTAATCGCCCGAAAATTTCAATGATTTTAAATGCGGAATCTGATCCGGTTTTGGGTTTTCGTCCAAAAGCATATTGGTCAAACCCGTTACGGCATACAACGGTGTTCTAAGCTCGTGTGTCACGGTCGAAAGGAAATTTGCTTTGGTTTTTGAAGCAAGTTCTGCCCGTTCTTTGGCTACAATCAACTCATCGTTCTTTTTGTGAAGCATATTGTTGGTTTTGAGCCTTATGTTGTTGTTTTTATATAGTGAAAGTGTTAATAATGATAAAATGGTAATTAACGCAATAGCCAAAATAGTTGTGATACGGGATAAATTATTTGCGGCATCGGCTTCTTCAAGCTTTAATTCCATTTGTTTTTTAGCCTCGTCATTATAGTTGTTTATGAATTGAGCGCGACGCTCGGGCGATAAATTTTCACGTTTAATATTAAGGAGCGAGTCTGACAGTTTGATGTGGCTTTTAAGAAAATCGTTTGCCAGTTTGTAGTTTTCTGTGCTTTGATAAATTTCGCTTAAAGTCAGATAACTTTCATTGATATTTTCAGGAATGTGGTTGTCTTTTGCAATTTTTAAACCGTCTTGAGTTACAGAAAGTGCCAGCGAAGTATTGCCGAGCTTGTGTAAAACCTTACCGTTGTTTATTAACGCACTGCTTAAAATATTAGGTTGATTGTGTTTTTTTGCAAGCACTATGGTTTTTTCCAAAATTGCCTTTGCAGATTTGTAGTCTTCCAGTTTGATATGAACAATAGCTTCATTTAGAGATACTTCAGAAATATAGCTTTCAAGACCTTCTTCTTCAAATTTTGTTTTTGACGAATTAAAATAATCCAAGGCTGTTTGATATTCTTTTTTGCTTGTGTGCAAAATACCTCTTGCATTGTAGGTAACGGCAAGATTTGCATAATCATTTATGGTTCTTTGAAGTTCGGCGGCTTTGGTTAAAGATACCAATGCATTTTCGGGTTCTTCAACCAAAAACTGAAGTTTTGCAATCTTGGTATGAATGATGCCTCTACTTTTTTTATCGTCTATTTGATTTGCAACTTCCAATGCTTTTTCCAAGTTGTCTTTAGCATTGTAATAATCACCACGGTCAGATTCAAAACCTGCCTGGGTAATATGGCTTTCAATACGCATTTTTAATAATTCGGTATCGTTGGCTGAGGTTTTTTGACCAAAGACAAACGATGAATAACCTATTAAAAAAGCAACTATATACGTTTTTATTTGGGACATTCGGGTTACTTTAAGGTAACAAATATACATATTTATTCGATAAAAGTAACTATTTATCCGATAACTTGCAAATTAAATCTAAAATTCGACTGGAATACCCGGTTTCATTATCGTACCAGCCTACTATTTTTATCATGTTTCCGATAACAGAGGTCATTTGCGCGTCAAAAATGCACGAATGTGTATTGCCTACAATGTCTATGGATACAATAGGGTCTTCGGTATATTCAATAATGTTTTTTAGGTAAGTTTTTGAAGCAGTTTTAAAAGCATCGTTAATGGTTTTGATACTTACTGTTTTATTGACGTTAAATGTAATATCTGTCAAAGAACCGTTGGCAACAGGAACTCTTATACCGCAACCGCCAATGGTATCGGAAAGCTCGGGGAAAATTTTGGTCAACGCCTTTGCAGCACCGGTTGTTGTAGGCACGATAGATTGTCCTGCGGCTCTGGCACGGCGTAAATCTTTATGCGGTTGGTCGTGCAAACTCTGGTCGGTAGTGTAAGAATGTACAGTAGTGATATAGGCTTGCTTAACACCGCAAAGTTTGTTCATAACATCTATCATAGGTGCGGCATTGTTTGTGGTGCAAGACGCGTTGGAAAGTATCGTTTCATTACCATCCAAAATGTTTTCATTCACACCTAAAACAATCGTTTTTATATTATCGTCTTCAGGCGGAACAGATAAAATAACTCGTTTGGCACCATTGGCAATATGTTGTTGTAAAAGTTGTCTGGTTTTAAACTTTCCTGTGGATTCAATCACAAAATCAACATTAAAAGACTGCCAGTCAATATCTTGTATTTGTGAATGATTTAATAATGGAATTGACTGATTATCAACAATAATATGACTTTCATCAGATGTCACAACTTGCTTTAAAACACCGTGAATGCTGTCGTATTTTAACAGATGGCTTAAGGTTCTTGCATCTGCAAGGTCATTAATAGCAACAACTTGAATGTCTTGCGAATGATGCTCAAGTATTAGTCTGAAAACACGCCGACCAATACGCCCGAAGCCGTTTATTGCGATTTTTATTTTTTGTTTTTGTTTCAAGTTTAATTATTGACTTCTTATGTATTTAAAAAGTCTTTGAGTTTTGGATGGGTTAATAATTTGTATAAAAGTAAAATTCCTCCGACAAAAACTAATAAAGTTCTCAATAAAATCATCTCATTTGCATAAGACCAGTGCATTAATTTAAAAGGTGTAGCAATTACATCTATTAAAAAACCTAAAGCAAGAATAATTATAGCGTATTTTGTTTTCATAATAATAGATTGTTATAATTGTCAAAAACAACAATTGGGGATTTTCAAAAGTAATACAAATTTGGTTTGTAGTTGACAGAAAACTATTTCAAGCTTTTACTTGGATTTTGATACGTATTAAAAACACGCATTATAGCAATAGTATCATTTGTTTGATAATACAAAATTTTGTAGTTTCTTACTATAATTCTCCGACATTCTTTTCGGTATTCGTCAAACTGGAATTGCTCGGGATAGGTTATTTGAGAAGGTGCTTCAAAAATTTCGTCAATAATTTTACTGGCTAGTGTTATGGGAGTTTTCCTAAAAATGTGTTTGTAAATGGAAACAATGAGTTAAACATTGTTGTTTGTTGTGTTTTTAAAATTAATTTAGAGTTGCCTTTGCAACTTTTACAGTGAATAAATCAGGCATCGGTAAAGTTAAGTCAACGTAAGCTAAGAATATTTCATCATTGAGTACAGTTATTCCTCTTATTGAAATATTTTCAATATCTAGTGAAGTAGTGTACTCAATAAATGTGTTTGAAACAATATTGTAAACTCCAATAAAGGCATTACTGCTGTCTAATCCTTTGTTTCCTGCAACAATAATTGAATCATTGTATAGACTAGTAAAAGATTCTAAAATGCTGAATGGGAATGTTTCTTGACTCCAAGTATTAGTTACCATATTATGCATATTAATTTCATTATAAGCTATGTTACGAAATAAACTACTTCCGCCAAAGATATAAAGCGTATTGTTGTAAATTTCTCCATCTGCACGAAATCTAGCGTTACTATAAGAATTAAATTGCCCTGATGACTCATATGTTATTGTATTATATGAAACCAAATTATTAATGCCAAATGAGATAATAATTTCATCTCCATAATTAATAACACGAGGATAGAAATACGAAAAAAAATAGGAATTAACAGTTGTTAAATTTCCGAGGTCTAAGTCCATTTTATAAACTGATGCAGTGCCAAGTGAAAATAAATTGTCCCCATTTATTATGATTTGTCTTGATTCACTCAAATCGTAATGGGATAAGGTCGTTGGTGTTAGTGTGGTTAAATTATATTTTATGATATTTTCAATGTCATCAACAATGGCAGAGTGTGTTATGTAAATGGAGTTTTCTGAATGGTGACTAATCATATCAATATCTAACGTATCAGTTTGAAATGTCATTAATTCCGAGAAGTTTAATGTGTTTGTATTTTGGAGAGAAGTTTCATTGTCTGATGAACAAGAACTAATTACTATTGTTAGGGATAAAATAAAGATTAGATTTTTCATGGATTTTGATTGTTAATTAAAGTTATAACGGTAAATTGTTATGTGTATTATAACGAACTTACAAAATATGTTTTTGCGCCTTGTAAGACGACCTAACCAAAGCACTGCTTTCCACATGCCGGAATCCTAAGCTTAAACCTATTTCCTCATATTCTTTAAACTGGTCAGGAACTATAAACTGCTTAACAGGCAAGTGTTTTTTGCTCGGCTGCAGGTATTGCCCTATGGTAACAACATCAACATCATTGGCTTTTAGATCGTGAAGTGTTTCTATGACTTCTTCACGTGTTTCGCCAAGTCCAAGCATAATGCCCGATTTTGTGCGGCGTTGTCCCTGTGATTTCAAATATTTCAAAACCCCAAGGCTACGTTCATATTTCGCCTGGATCCTCACTTCACGGGTTAAGCGTTTTACGGTTTCAATGTTGTGTGATACGACTTCGGGTGCCACATCAACAATACGGTCAATATGCTGTTCTATGCCTTGAAAATCGGGAATAAGTGTTTCCAAAGTCGTTTCGGGGTTCATGCGTCTTACGGCTTTGACCGTTTCTGCCCACATAATACTTCCCATATCTTTTATATCGTCCCTGTCAACACTGGTCAATACGGCGTGTTTGATATTCATAATTTTTATTGAACGCGCTACTTTTTCAGGTTCGTCCCAATCCAACGTTTCGGGTCTTCCGGTTTTTACGCCGCAAAAACCACACGAACGTGTACAGATATTTCCTAAAATCATAAAGGTTGCCGTGCCTTCGCCCCAACATTCACCCATATTCGGGCAACTTCCTGAGGTGCAAATGGTGTTGAGCTTGTATTTATCAACAAGCCCGCGAAGTTCGGTGTATTTTTGTCCTGTAGGAAGTTTTACCCTGAGCCATTTTGGTTTTGGGTGGCGTTCTTCAGGAAGTATGTTTGAAACCGTTTCTGTATTCATCTTAAATGAAAAGATTTGAATTGCAAAGATACAAAGTATAATCTTAAAATGATGTTATAACTAAAGGTGCAAAAAAATGCAAGGAGTCACTTCTTCTTAATAATTTCAGACAATAGTTTTTTTGCCCGTAATAACTTTACTTTGACATTATTAATGGGCTCATTCAATTGCTCAGAAATTTCATTATAGCTCAATTCTTGAAAATAGCGAAGATTGATAATTTCCTGATAATGCGGTTTTAATTTTTTAATATCACGAAGTAGTTTGGCAAGGTTTTGCTCGGTAATCAATTTGTCTTCCGGCGAAGGCGATTCGTCAACAATATCATAAAAATCTTCTTCAGTGGGATTGTTAGAAGCCGTTGTTATGGACGACTTGCGTTTTCTGACCAAATCAATATGGATATTTTTTGAAATGGCAATCAGCCAGGTTTTAAATACGTAAGTGTCGTTGTAAGTATCAATCTTGTCAAAAGCTTTGGAAAATGTTTGGATGGTGATGTCTTCGGCATCATTTTCGTTTTCGGTACGTTTCAGTTGAAAGCCGTAAACATCGTTCCAAAAAGTATCCAACAAAAAATTGAATGCCGGCTGGTCATTCTTTTTTGCTTTTTCAATAGCGTCTTTTATTTCCAATGATTTGGTTTTGAAATCAGATTTTGTATAAAGATAGATAATTGGATTGTAATTAAAAATACTTCGAGTATCGGAAACCAAAAAATTAAATCCCGCTCATTTAGTTTTTTTGCAGCAATTACCATGCTGATGTATAAAACCAAATATCTGAAGATAATTAATCCTAATACAACTTTCCAGTTAAAAAGCAGGCTTAACAGTATAATTCCCAATAAAAAAAACAGCAATTGTGAAGCATAGAATATAGCCAGAATATATTTGTGTTTTGTTTTATAATGCCCCGCGGTGCTTACGTGTCTTCGTTTTTGCCGTATCCAGCTTTTGTAGGTTTTTGCAGGTTCAGATTTGGTAAAGCTGTCTTTTGAAATACAAATTGCGGTATTGCTTGCGCTGCCTATTTGATTTACAAACAAGTCGTCATCGCCCGAGCGGATATTCATGTGATACATAAATCCGCGAGCTTCAAAAAACGTATCTTTGGTATAAGCCAGATTTCTGCCTACCGCCATATAGGGTTGTCCCAATTTTGCATACGACAAATACTGGACTGCCGTTAATAAGGTTTCAAAACGTATAAGTTTGTTAAGGAATGATTTTTTTACTTTCCTGTAAGCACCATAACCCAAAACAATAGTTTTGGTTTTTGAAAATTGACTGCTCATTTCACGAATCCATAATTTTGAAACCGGCTCACAATCGGCATCTGTAAATAATAAATGATTGTGTGTAGCTGCTTTAATGCCCAATGTTAAGGCATATTTTTTGTTGCCCCAAAATGCTTCAATACTTTTCACGTCAACAATCTTGATATTGCTGTTTTGGGCTTTAAAGCGTTCCATAACTTCCAGAGTTGCATCGGAAGAGTCGTCATTAATGAGTACAATTTCAAATTTCGGATAATCCTGAGCTATGACCGATGGTAAAAACTTTTCCAGATTTTCGGCTTCG
Source organism: uncultured Flavobacteriaceae bacterium (assembly GCA_964454675.1). Lineage (GTDB taxonomy): Bacteria > Bacteroidota > Bacteroidia > Flavobacteriales > Flavobacteriaceae > CAYVUB01. The sequence goes on from CAYVUB010000001.1 coordinate 47,154, forward strand.
TTTTTTGCACAAATAATTACAGAAACAGCATTGTTAAACAGCGTTGCATTTTGAGTTTTAACGTTTAACCGGCTAAAAACAATGCCGTAAGAGAAAAATTGAATAACAATAACTGCAATAAAAATGCAGAACAGGATAGTGATAAACATTAAGAAGTGGTACGATTGAAGTTTATTGTCAATAAAATTTGTGCAAATGTAGTGTATTTCATCAATTGTATGACAACCGGCAAATAATTTGGGAATGTTTTACTGCACGGATTTTATAAAACCCGATTATGCTGTGACTTATTTATGATAACTGCGTCCTATTTTGTATAAAAATTTATATATTTATTACACTAATCACTAAATTTATATTTATGAAAAAATTATTTGCAGAGTTTTTTGGAACCTTCTGGTTGGTTTTCGGAGGTTGTGGTAGTGCCATTTTTGCTGGCGAATTCATTGGTTTTGCCGGTGTTGCCCTGGCTTTTGGTTTAACGGTTTTGACTATGGCGTATGCTGTGGGTCATATATCGGGCGGGCATTTTAATCCTGCAGTTTCATTCGGACTTTGGGCAGGCGGTAAGTTTTCTGCCAAAGATTTGTTAGGCTATATTGGCGCTCAGGTAGTTGGTGGTATTGTTGCCGCTGCTGCTTTATATGCTATTTTAGGCGATGGTAATGTTGGCGGATTTGCCGCTAACGGTTATGGCGATTTATCCCCGGAAAATTACTCGCTTACTTCGGCATTTTTAGCAGAATTTTTATTGACGGCATTTTTCTTGTTGATAATCTTAGGCAGCACCAATGAAAGAGCACCAAAAGGTTTTGCGCCTATTGCCATAGGTTTGGGCTTAACCTTGATTCACTTGATAAGTATTCCTATTACCAATACGTCTGTAAATCCTGCACGTTCTACAAGTCAGGCATTATTTGCAGAAGGTGCTTTTATACCGCAATTATGGTTATTCTGGTTAGCACCTATTCTGGGAGCTATTGTTGCAGGATTTATCCATAAAGCTCTTTTTGATAAAGAATAGCTTTTTGGATTTTGTTCAAAATGGAAACAGGCTGCCTTTTTGAGACAGCCTGTTTTTTTTAATGGATTAATATTAATTGTTGTTCTTGAGGGCAATTTCGGCTACCGAGTTGTCGGTAGTTTTTTCATTCGGGTCTTTTGATTCGATGGTAATGCTCAGTCCAAGGGCATCTTCCATATACGGAATGGATTTTAATTTTCTGTCAGAAGCATCTAAAATCCCTAAATTAACCATTCGGTCTTGCAATTCGGCCCAAATTTGATAGGTTTGGTTTTCGGGTAATTTAGGTAATGATACCACATCAATCATTGATGTTTTTTCAACCTGGTTGATGTATGCAACGGTTTTTAAGTCTTTAGCCCGTTCGTTACCCCGCAACACATATTTTTCGGTTTCGGGATTGTTGAGCCTCATAAACTGGCGCATGACATTGTCAAGCATAGCGTTGTTTTTGTCAATATCGCTTCTTAAATCAAATATTTCGTCAACAACTACTTGGTTCTCATTAATTAATGCTTTGTTTTGCAGGTATAATAAAAAAGCGGTTCCGGCAAAAATAAGTGCTGCGATACTTGCAGCTATGCTGTACCAAGGTGTTCTGTACTTCGGATAAGCATCAAATTTTATAACAGATTGTTCATTGTTGATTTCATTCAAAATGTTGTCCAGTACAAATTGCGGAGCTTCTTCGGCATTTGCTTTGGCTATGATTTCAAGGTTGTTTTGAAGCTTGTCGTATTCGGCTTTTACTTCGGGATATTTTGAAATGTAAAGTTCTGCTTCTGATTGTTCAGAAAGTGTTGCAGTGCCTAATATATATTTGTCTATTAAGCCTGACTCGAAAAAAGATTGTAGTTTTTTTTCCATTTTTTGGGCATTTTAAGGATTAAAGAGTGTTTTAAGCTCTCGTAAACCAATTTTCAATCTGGACTTTATAGTGCCTAACGGAATGTCTAATTCGTCACTTGCTTCCTGTTGTGTCATGCCTTCAAAAAATAAGGCGTTGAGCACAATTTGATACTTTTCGTCCAGTTTTGCAACATGCTCTTTTAAATCAATAACATCCTGATTTAAACTTGATGTTGGTAGGATATATACGTTGGATGTTTCAATTTGGACTTCTTTTTGAAACCGGTTATTAAAACTTCGTAGTTTATCGATGGCTGTATTGTGGGCAATGCGGTATAACCAGGTAAAAAGTTTTGCTTTTTTAGAATCGTACTTTTTGGAGTTTTTCCAGACTTTTATAAACGTTTCCTGCAAGGCATCTTGTGCTAATATTTCATTATTGGTGATTTTTAAAATAACGCCATACAAACTGTCGGCATAATTTTCATAAAGTAAATTTATGGCGGTCTTGTCTTCTTTTTCAAGAAGCTGCACAATGGTTTGTTCTATTGATGCGCTCAAATGTTAAAATTTTAGTTTTTATGGGGATTCAAACATCCATATACGTTATTTCTAACGTAAATAGATTAAGTAAAATTACAAAATATAAACAATCGCAATATTAAATTATTATTTTAATGTTTGCAGGGTAAAATTATACTTTACAAGATTGATTAATAGCTTTTTCAAAACAATGGTTTCCTGCAAGTATTTTAGAGCCTCGATACAGTCGGGGCTCTATTTTTTTCATATAATATTGACTTCGGTTTCTACGGTAATATCAAAAAGGCGGCGGATGGTTTTTTGGATTAACAGCGCCAAATTCAAAATATCGCTACCTTTTGCGCCGCCGTAATTTACCAAAACCAAAGCCTGCTTTTTGTGGACACCATAATTGCCTAGCGTTTTACCTTTAAAACCAGCTTTTTCAATGAGCCACCCGGCAGGAATTTTAACTTCGGTGTCAGATACCGTATAACTTGGCATATCCGGAAAATTGATTAGCAAACTCTCATATTGAGATTTTAAGATTACCGGATTTTTAAAAAAACTGCCACTGTTTCCTATGTCTTTCGGGTTGGGTAATTTGCTTTCGCGTATGGCAATGACTGCTTTTGAAATGTCTTGGATGCTTGGGTTTGTAATTCCCATAGCTTCCAGCTGGGTATCAATTGCTCCATATTGGGTATGCAGCTGATGCCTGTTTTTTGTAAGCCGTAATGTGACGGAAGTAATAATATACCGGTCTTTTTTTTCTTGTTTAAAAATAGATTCTCTATATCCGAATTTACATGCTTCGTTGGTGAAAGTTTTAAGTGTTTTGGTCAGGATATGCAATGCTTCGCAAGACACGAAGACATCTTTCAATTCAACGCCATAAGCTCCAATATTTTGAATGGGTGCGCTGCCTACATTTCCCGGAATGAGCGATAGGTTTTCAATGCCGCCATAATTATTTGTGATGCACCATTGTACAAATTCGTGCCAGTTTTCGCCGGCATTTGCTTTGACGATAACTACATCTTCGGTTTCAGATATGACTTCAATTCCTTTTAAATTAATATGAATGACCAGCTTGTCGATATCTTTGGTAAGCAGCATATTACTGCCGCCACTTATTATAAAAATGCCCGGATGGTTTGGCAATGCAAGTGCTTCCTGTAATTCTTCAACAGAAGAAACACTTGCAAAAGCACGTGCTTTGGTGTCAATCCCGAAAGTGTTGTAGGGTTGTAATGATATATCTTCTTTAATTTCCACCTTAATCTTTGTAAACTTTTAAAGCTTCTTTAAGGATGTTTACGGCTTTAATTAAGCTGTCTTCTTGCAGCACATAAGCGATACGTATTTGATTAAGCCCAACGCCCGGTGTTGAGTAAAATCCGGCGGCTGGTGCTACCATAACAGTTTCGCCGTTATTGCTGTATGATTCAAGCAGCCATTGCGCAAAATAATCGGCATTTTTAATTGGCAGCTCGGCAATACAGTAAAATGCGCCATTGGGTTTTGCCACTTTTACACCGTCAATTTTTTCCAGTTCGGTAATGAGCGTGTTACGTCTGTTTGCGTATTCGTGTATGACATCGTCAAAATAGCTTTGAGGTGTATCGAGTGCTGCTTCGCTGGCTATTTGTTCTAATGTAGGCGGGCTTAATCGGGCTTGTGCAAATTTGAGCGCAGTTTTCATGACTGCTTTGTTTTTTGAAACCAAATAACCAATACGTGCGCCACACATGCTGTAACGTTTTGATACAGAATCAATCATAATGGCATAATCTTCCAGACCTTCTTCCTGCATAATGGAATAAAACTCATTTCCGTCATACACGAACTCTCTGTAAACTTCATCGGCAATTAAGAATAAATCGTGCTTTTTGACAATTTCTGCCAGTTTTTTGATTTCTTCTTTAGAATATAAATAGCCTGTCGGGTTTCCGGGGTTACAAATTAAGATGGCTTTGGTTCTTGATGTGATAAGTTTTTCAAACTCTTCAATTGCAGGCAAGGCAAAGTTGTCTTCAATTTTTGAGATTACCGGAACAACTTTGATGCCCGAAGCTGTCGAAAATCCGTTGTAGTTTGCATAAAATGGTTCGGGAATTATAATTTCATCATCAGAATCCATAATACTTCCGAAGGCAAACATCAAAGCTTCGCTTCCGCCGGTGGTCACGATAATATCGTTATGGGTTACATGGATGTTGTTTTTCTTGTAATATCCGGCAATTTTTTTACGGTAACCTTCAGAGCCTTCAGAGCGTGAATATGCCAACACGTCCAAAGTATTGTTTTTAACGGCTTCAAGAGCAATTTCCGGCGATTTGATGTCCGGTTGTCCAATGTTTAGGTGGTAAACGGTTTTTCCTTCTTTGTAAGCCTGTTCGGCATAAGGAACTAACTTTCGTATGGGTGATTCCGGCATTAACTGCCCTTTTTTGGAAATTGATGGCATTGTATTATTAATTAAGCGGCAAATTTCCGAAAATTATCTTAAAGTTTTTTTAAAAAACAGGCCTAAAAAAAATAAGTTATGTTAAAGATTTGTAAATTGGATGTAAACTTATACGGCATATATGTTTAAGAAAAATGTTTTAACCGGATTTCTTTTAATTTTTCATGCGATTGGTTTTTCTCAGGGATTGTTTAATTTACCCAAAACCAGCCATACAAGAATCAATTTTGAGATTATAGACAATCTCATTATTTTTCCTGTAGAGGTTAACGGTGTTAAGCTTTCGTTTATATTGGATTCGGGAGTTAGTAAACCTATATTGTTCAATATTATTAATATTTCGGGTTCTATTGAGTTTAAACATGCAGAGCGCATTTATTTAAGAGGTTTTGGTGATGGTGGTTATATAGAAGCCTTAAAATCAAAAGGTAATTTTTTTAAAATTGGTGATGCGGTCAATGTAAATCAGGATATTTTTGTGATTTTTGACGAGACCATCAATTTTACGCCCCGGCTTGGAGTGCCGGTTCACGGGATTATCGGGTATGATGTTTTTAAAGATTTTGTAGTAGAAATCAATTATGCTTCAAAATTCATGAAACTTCATGACCCTCAGGCATATAAATTTAAGAATTGTAAAAAATGCCAAACGTTTGATTTGGAATTCAATCAAAACAAACCTTATATCAATGCTCAGGTTGAAGTAAATTCAGTGCAAATTCCCGTAAAACTGCTTATTGATTCGGGTGGAAGTGATGCGCTATGGTTGTTTCAAGACGATACTTTGGGGATTGTTCCCGGAAATAATTATTTTGACGACTTTTTAGGAAAAGGATTAAGCGGCAGTGTTTATGGAAAACGTGCCCGGGTGGCATCATTTTCTTTAGATAATTTTCATCTTAAAGCGGTTAATGCTGCTTATCCCGATTCGGCAGCTATTAGTTTTGCAAGAAGATTTAAAGAGCGAAACGGTAGCGTGGCAGGTGAAATTTTGAAACGGTTTAACATGATAGTCGATTATAAAAATGAAAAAATCACTTTAAAAAAGAATAAAAACTTTAAGCTGCCTTTTCAGTATAATATGAGCGGAATTGTTATAGAGCAAGATGGCGTTCGTGTTGTTAAAGAAAGAGATGTAGGAAATGCAGGTATTGACTCTTATAGAAATTCAACCGAAGGAAATAAAATCATACAAATAACAGAAGCATACAGATATTTGTTGAAACCTTCATACAGGGTTGTGGAATTACGAAAAGATTCGTCGGCAGAACTTGCAGGAATGCAAATTGGCGATATTATCTTGAGTGTTAATAACAAAGAAGCTCACCTTATGACCATGCAGGATATTAATGATAAATTGCGAGCCAATGAAGGCGAAATTGTTAGGCTAAAAGTTGACAGAAACGGAAAAGAATTGAGTTTCACGTTTAAACTTAAAAGTTTGCTATAAAAAAAATGCCTTCAATCCCGTTGGGCGAAGGCATTTTTTAATCAATTATAAAAGCGTAATTATTGTTCCATTACACTTTTTTCTTTCTTTGTTAAGACACTGGTTTTGCTGGAATCAACAACATCGCCTTTAATTTTTAAAGCTACAGACGGCGTGTCGGCATTTGATATAACGGTAATCGTTTTTCTGATAGGACCATTACGTTGAGTGTCATATTTTACTTCAATTTTTCCTGTTTCGCCCGGCATAATCGGACCTTCCGGTTTTTTTGGAACCGTACAACCGCAAGTAGATGTGGCTTTTGAGATGATTAATGGAGCATTGCCGGTATTGGTAAACTCAAAAACCCTGACACCGTCAGCGCCTTTTTCAATGGTGCCGTAATCTATCTCACTGGTTTTAAACTCAATTTTTGCTACTTTTTCTTGTGCAAAAGCAGAAATGCCAAACATTCCCACAAACAAAATTACAATCAAATTTTTCATCATTTTAATTTTAAATTGATACTTCAAAACTACTTACTTTTTTATCATTTTGCAAAATTATTAGACATATTACTTATTACGGCTTCAATTAACAAGTATCGGCAGTAATATTTAACATTATAATTTCACGAAAAAAGAATTATAAGTACTTTTGCCAGTTATTAAGCAAAAACAATACCAAAAGATGCAAATCCCAACAAAATATTCTGCTCATGATGTCGAAAGCAAATGGTACGCTTACTGGATGGAGCATGGTTATTTCAATTCAAAACCCGATAACAGAGAATCTTACACTATAGTAATACCGCCGCCTAATGTTACCGGCGTGCTGCACATGGGGCACATGCTGAACAACACAATTCAGGATGTGCTTATTCGTAGAGCAAGATTGAGAGGTTATAATGCCTGTTGGGTTCCGGGAACGGATCACGCTTCGATTGCAACAGAAGCAAAAGTAGTGGCAAAGCTCAAAGAACAGGGAATTGACAAAAACAATCTGACAAGAGAGGAATTTTTAACTCACGCTTGGGATTGGACAAACCAATACGGAGGGGTTATCCTTGAGCAATTAAAGAAATTAGGAGCTTCGTGTGATTGGGACAGAACCAAATTCACAATGGACGAAGATATGTCGGCTTCGGTTATCAAGGTTTTTGTGGATTTGTACAACAAAGGCTTGATTTATCGCGGTTACCGAATGGTAAACTGGGATCCCGAAGCAAAAACCACTTTATCTGATGAAGAGGTTATCTACGAAGAAAGACAAGGAAAATTCTATCATCTGAATTATAAAATTGCAGGAACTGACGAATTTATCACAATCGCAACCACTCGTCCTGAAACGATTTTGGGAGATACTGCTATTTGTGTGAATCCGAATGACGAAAGATATGCACACTTGAAAGGAAAGAAAGCAATTGTTCCGATTGCCAACCGTGAAATTCCGATTATTTTCGATGACTATGTGGATATGGAATTCGGAACGGGAGCTTTGAAAGTTACTCCTGCTCACGATGTGAATGATAAGGTTCTGGGAGATAAGCACAACTTGGAAATCATTGATATTTTCAACGAAGATGCCACTCTGAACAGTTTCGGATTGCATTATCAAGGAAAAGACCGTTTTGTGGTTCGTGAGGAAATTGCAAAGGAATTGGAACAAATCGGAGCTTTGATTAAAACCGAAACACATTTGAACAAAGTCGGAACTTCCGAAAGAACCAAAGCGGTTATCGAACCTCGCTTGTCTGACCAATGGTTTTTGAAAATGGAAGATTTGGTAAAACCTGCTTTAAAAGCGGTTTTGGAAACCGAAGAAATCAAATTCTACCCGAAGCGTTTTGACAATACTTACAAACATTGGTTAGAGAATATTACGGATTGGAATATTTCCCGTCAGCTTTGGTGGGGACAGCAAATTCCTGCTTATTTCTATGGAGAGGGAAAAGAGGATTTTGTAGTTGCTGAAACTATCGAACAAGCTCTTGAATTAGCTAAAGCAAAAACAGGCAACTTTAAACTTGAAACTTTAAACCTGAAACAAGATAAGGACGCTTTAGACACTTGGTTTTCGTCTTGGTTGTGGCCTATGAGTGTTTTCGGAGGAATTATGAATCCTGAAAATGAGGAATATAAATATTATTATCCTACCAATGATTTGGTAACAGGACCTGATATTATTTTCTTTTGGGTTGCCCGAATGATTATTGCAGGTTATGAATATGCAGATGAAAAACCTTTTTCAAATGTATATTTTACGGGAATCGTAAGAGATAGCCAAAGACGAAAAATGTCAAAATCTTTGGGTAATTCGCCTGACCCACTGGATTTGATTGAAAAATTTGGTGCGGATGGCGTTCGTTGCGGCTTATTGCTTTCGGCTTCTGCTGGAAACGACATTTTGTTTGATGAGGAATTATGCAACCAAGGAAAAGGATTTGCCAATAAAATATGGAATGCTTTCCGATTGATAAAAGGCTGGGAAGTGGCTTCCCCTTTGGGGATTGAGGGGCTTCAACCCGAACATTCAAGAGTAGCTGTAGATTGGTTTGAAAACAAATTCCAAAAAACATTAGCTCAAATCAATGATGATTTTGAGAAATACAGGATTTCCGATGCTTTGATGTCAATTTATAAATTGGTTTGGGACGATTTCTGTTCGTGGTATCTGGAAATGATTAAACCAAGCTACCAACAACCGATTGATAAAGTAACTTTCGATAAAACGATTGTAATTTTAGAGGATTTATTGAAATTACTACACCCTTTTATGCCTTTCCTTACGGAAGAAATATGGCAACACATTACCGAAAGAACACCTGAAAATGCTTTGGTTATTGCCCAATATCCAACTGAAAAACCATTTGATGAAAAGATTATTTCGGGTTTTGATTTTGCTTCGGAAGTGATTTCGGGAGTAAGAACCATTCGTAAAGACAAAAATATTCCGTTTAAAGATGCTATCGAACTGAAAGCTATCAATAACGAAAAAGCGGTTTCTCATTTTGATTCGGTTATAATGAAGCTCGGAAATATTTCCGTTTTGGAATACGTAAACGAAACCGTAAACGGAGCTTTGACTTTTCGTGTAAAATCGAATGAATATTTTGTTCCTGTTTCGGGAAATATCAACATTGAGGAGGAAATTGCAAAACTTACAGAGGAGTTGAACTATACCAAAGGATTTTTAGCTTCGGTAGATAAGAAGCTTTCCAACGAAAAATTCGTTGCAGGAGCACCCGAACAGGTCATTGCCAACGAACGTAAAAAACAAGCGGATGCACTTGCTAAAATTGCAACTTTGGAACAAAGTATTGCAAGTTTGAGGTAGAGTTCATTTAAACTTTTTTAGCAATGAAATTCATAAAAAATATTAAAAATAAAACCACATAGAAACATAGGGTTCCTTTACTGTAAAAGGTTTTCATAGTTCGTCTTTGACGAAACATAGTCTTGTTAGGCTATGATTTCCACCAAAGGTGGAAGCTATCCTAAACTATATCAAAAGATAAAAACCTATGTTTCTATGTGGTTAATAGTAAATATCAAATAGGTTATGTGTCTATTTTTGATTTAATAAAAAGTTTAAATCACTTCGTAATAAAACTTTTCTAAAAACAAAAACCTCCGAAGTCGTAAGATTTTGGAGGTTTTATTTTTTTAAGCGTTTATCAATCATTTTTTCTTCAGGGTTTCTATGACAATCCCAAATCATCACAATAAGAATATCTTGTTTGATTACTTCATATATCACTTCGTGATTTGCTGTCACTAAACATCTTACACTTTCATATTCAGTAGGTTTTCCCAAAAAAGGATTTTTGATTAAAGCCTTAACATCTTTATTAATCTTTGAATTTAGTTTGATACTATATGTATTGGACAAATTACGTTTAATGTAAAACTCCAATATATCAATCAAATCCAAACGAGCTTCAATTGACCAATTTATTTTGTACCTAACCATTGGTTTATCTCTTGTTGCAAATCTTCGTGTGATATGGTTTGGTTATTTTTTAGCTGTTCACGACCCAATTCAATACGTTTTTTTTGTTCAGGTGTCAGCTGATAAATTTCCTCTTTTTCAAAATCAAGCAAATTTTTAATCTGTTCCATAACAGCAGTATTTTTCAAATTTGCTATACGACTTATCAAATCTATTTTTAATTCTGCTGTATTCATAACCTTATTTTTTATCAAAGATAAAACTTTTTTCAGAAAACGGAAAACAGAACAAAGCCTTTTCTAAAAACAAAAAACTCCAAATATCTTCATTTATAAAAATTGCTTTTCCACGAGTTTCAACTTTCAAAAAAACTCGTATTTGCTTTAAAAAGCTGATAAAACAATTTCATATTTTCAAGTTCCTGCCAACGACATTCGGTTGCAGGATTCTTGTCTAAATTATAAACTTTAGCACTTTCAATAGCTAAAACAAAAGGGGAATGCGAGGCTATAATAAACTGACAATTAAATAAATAAGCATATTTTTCAATCAATTTTTTTAGTACCAGCTGTAATTTAGGAGAAAAGGAATTTTCGGGTTCATCGAGTAAATAAAGTGTGTTTGGTTCAAAAATATATTCAAAAAATGAAATCGCAGTTTCTCCATTAGAAAATTGCTCGGAAAGTTCGTTGTGATTCTGCCAGGCAAACATTCTCGTTCTGTCGTCTTTGTCTTGCGCGTCTAAAATTCTTTTTTCGGCTTTTTCTGTTTTACTCCTTAATTTCACAATAGCTTCCATAATATCTTCACTACGAATAAAACGACTTTCGGACGGGATTTCTACTTTTCTTCCGTTTCGTTCTGCTGTTTGAAAAGAGCATTTTTCGACAAATTCGTTGATGTAAAATGAGGAATTCCCTAATGTTTTGTGCTTTAGCTTAATCTTTTCAGCAATAACATTCAGCAAAGTTGATTTTCCCGAGCCATTATTTCCGTAAAAAACAGTAACAGGAGAAAAGCCAATCGTACTTGTTATTTTGGAACACAAAATTCTATACGGATAAACACGTCTTTCTTCATAGGGTAACGAAAAATTTTCAAGAAAAACCATTTTAGAACAAATTTTGGAATTATTAATTTAAAATTTTGGTAATGTACTGAAAAACAGTTGGTGTAATTTGGGTACTTTACCAATCATTCAATCTGTTTGAATCAAGCTTTACAAAAATAAACAGTAGGATTGTAAATGCCCATAAACTCGAACCGCCATAGCTAAAAAACGGCAAAGGAATTCCAATAGTAGGAACCAATCCCATGACCATCCCGATATTGATTAAAAAGTGCATAAATAAAATGGATGCTACACAATAGCCATATACACGGCTAAACTGAGATTTTTGAAGTTCTGCCAAATAAAGAATCCGCAATAGTAATCCCACAAATAAAATCACCACCAGCGCACTACCCATAAAACCCCATTCTTCGCCTACGGTGCTAAAAATATAATCGGTATGCTGTTCGGGTACAAATTTTCCTGTGGTGCGCGTGCCTTCCAGAAATCCTTTTCCTGTTAAACCACCCGAACTTATGGCTTTTTCAGATTCGTTAAGGTTGTAAAGTATGGTTTGCTTCATTTCTTTTAAGCGTTCGGGGTCGCTTTCCAACCGCAGCCAAAGGCTAATCCTATCCTGTTGATGAGGTTTTAATATCGATTCATAAAAGAAATTTACCCCAAATGAAAAACCGATACACACCAGATAAATAAGAATAGGCTGTATGAGCAAAGGTTTCTTTTTCCGAATAAAAAAATGATGCCCAAAAATGATACCCGCAGCAGCAATAACAATAACCCAGATATTAAATTTTAAGGTTGTAATGGCAAGAACGATGATGATTACCGCAATTACCAGATAGATTTGCTGTAAGCCTTCACGGTAGAATACAAAAAAGAAAGCGGCATAAACAACAGTGCTTCCGGTGTCGTTTTGCAATAAAATTAAAATTGCGGGAATGATAATTAAAGCTACGGCTTTAAGTTGGTCTTTAAGGATTTTGATATTGGTTTGCATATCACTTATAAACTTGGCTACGGCGAGTGATGTTGCAAATTTTGCAAACTCGGCAGGCTGTATGGTCATGGAGCCTATGCCGTACCATGATGTAGCACCGTTAACCGTTTTTCCGAAGAAAAATAAACCTACAAGCGACAGCATGGAAACAATGTAAATGATGCTGGCAAACCGTTCATAAAATTTGGCTTCTATGGCTAAAATCAAGATTATTAATGCAAATGTGAATAAGATGAACAATGCCTGTGTGCCGTAAGGTTTACTTCGGTCAAAATAAGAAGTAACCTCGCCAACGTGTGATGCCGATATGATGTTAATCCACCCGAAAATGACCAGTAATAAAAACAATATTATGGTAATCCAGTCAAAATTATATCCTTTGAGTCCTCGCTGCATTATTGGGTATCGGTGCTTTTGGGTGTTATTATTACAGAATTGTTTGATATATTGCGTTCAATAATTTTTGGTTTGGATTCTTTTAGCGCATAATTGTCAATAACCTGCAATGCAGATTCTCTGTTGATGCCAAAAGGTTTTCCTGAATATGGTTTGGCATATTCGTTTTCTAAGCTATGTGTAAAAATCCAGTTTTCCAAATCTTTACGTGTTGTTTCGCCTTTAATATATTTCTCAATCATCAAACTGGCAATACGTCCGGCAAAACGGCTTCCCCAGTAACCGTTTTCAACAAAAACAGCAATGGCAATAGTGGGATTATCTTTGGGTGCAAAGGCAACAAAAATAGAATGGTCTGTAAGCTGCGTGCGTACACCGTTTATTTTTGTGAAATTTTCCGCAGTTCCTGTTTTTCCGCATATTTCGATACCTGCAATTCTTACGGCAGAAGCCGTTCCGCTTTCATACGCACCAAACATGCCTTGTACAACAGGTTCAAAATGTTCGGGGTTTATTGTAGTGTAATTTCGGGTTGTATATTTTGGGTCAATCTCGCCGCCTTCAATTTTTTTGATGATATGCGGTGTGTAATAGAAACCTCGGTTTCCTATGGCAGCAACCATGTTTGCCAGTTGTATAGGCGTGGCTTCCACTTCGCCCTGACCAATGGAATTTGAAATGTTATAGGTAGCACTCCAGCGGCCTTCACCATACCATTTGTCATAAAATGCACCATCTGGAATCCTGCCTTTTTGTCCTACCGACAAATCGTTGTTGAGGTAATTGCCCAAACCGAAACTTTTAATATGATTGCTCCAGGTATCCATACTTTTTTTAGGGGTTTCATATTTGTCAATGAGTCTTCTGTAAACCGTTGCAAAATAGGCATTGCAGGATTGGGCGATACCGCCGGTCATAGCCAGTGGGCTTGCGTGTCTGTGACATCCTAATTTTCTGCCGCCATAGCTGTATCCCATACTGCAGCCTATGGTTTCGGTTGTTGATATGACACCTTCCTGTAAGCCTACAAGCGCATTCAGTACTTTAAATGGTGAACCCGGCGGATATTGTGCTTGTAATCCGCGGTCAAATAGAGGCTTCGCAATGGTGTCGTTATAGAGTTTTGTAAAATTGGCAGTGCGTTGTCTTCCTACCAGCAAGCTTGGGTTGTAGGTAGGTGTTGATATCATTGTGAGTATTTCGCCCGTAGCAGGTTCAATAGCAATGATACCGCCGCGTTTATGGCGCATTAGTAACTCTCCATAAGCCTGCAATGTTGCATCAATGGTTAAGGTAACATCTCGTCCCGATTGTGGCAGAGTGTCATATATACCGCCTTTGTAAGAGCCAATATCTCTGTTAAATCTGTCTTTTTGAATGAATTTGATGCCTTTTACACCGCGCAATACTTCTTCATAAGATTTTTCAACACCTTGTTTTCCAATTAAATCCCCCATTTTGTAATAGGGGTTGCTTTCAATAATGGCGTTGTTGACTTCGCCAATATCACCCAAAACGTTGGCACCAATGGTTGTCTGGTAGTCTCTCAACGTTCGTTTTTGAATGTAAAAACCTTCAAATTTTCTTATTTTTTCTTGCAATACGGCATAGTCGTCACGGGATAGCTGAGGTATAAAAACCGATGGCAATCTGGGCGAAAAGGCATAAGCTTTATTGTAAATATTAATAAAATCCTGTTTTGTGATTTTTAAAAGCGAGCAAAATTCTAAAGTGTCCAAAGGCTCTACTTCACGAGGAATAAACATCACGTCATAAGACGGTTGGTTTGCTACCAGCAAATTTCCGTTGCGGTCATAAATATAACCACGCTTAGGGTAATCATATTCTTTGCGGATGGCATTATCTTCATACAAATTGTAGCCTTCCTGATTGTAAACCTGAAGATAAAACAATCTTGCAATAAAGATGATGCCTGCCGTAATTATGGTAAGTGAAAGTAATAATTTTCTCATTTTTGTTTTTTGCTGAACAGTATCATTATCAATAAACAGAGCAGCACCGTAAATATAGTTGAGAAAAACGTTTTTTGAAAGATTAAAACTATTTTGGAAATGTTAAATACTTCCAGAGAAAACATGATTAAATGATGAATGACAGTTAGGATAGAAAAATATGTGAGTCGGGATCCGAATTCGGTTTGTTCAAATTTGATGGTTTGATAATCTGAGATACTTCCGAAGGAAAATTTTAAAATAACAGGCCGTATGTATGCTATGGTAACACATGCGGCGGCATTTATACCTCCCGAATCGGATAAAATATCAACGCATAAACCCAGTAAAAATGCTATAAATATAAAAAATGTACGATTGTTGATTACAGGAAACAGTATGATGAAAATGATGTAAAGATACGGGTTGATATATCCTGAAAAGTTGATATGATTCAATATCAAAGCCTGCACCAGTACCAGCACAATAAATTGAAAAGTTCTATTTATGGCAGTACTATTCATGCTTTTCGGTGCTTTCTAAAGTTTTAATTTCTTGAGCTTGTTTATTTTCAATGATATATACATGACCTACATTGGTCATATCATTAAATAATTTTACGTTTACGGTATAAGTATCACCGCCTATATCTTGCGAAAATGAATCAACAATACCTACCGGAATTCCTTTAGGAAATATTGCCGATTGTCCACCGGTAATAATAGTATCGCCAATTTGAACGGGCGCAAATTTTGTAATATCAATTACCTGGGCAAATTCAGGCGATTTGGTGTTCCAGACCAATGAACCTATATGATTTGATTTTTTGAGCTGTACATTGATGTTGCTTCTGGTGTTTAAAATAGAAATGACCGATGAGAAATTTGGTGAGGTATTTTCAATAATGCCCACAATTCCTTTTGATGTGATGACTCCAAAATCCTGTTGAATGCCATCTTTTTTTCCTTTGTTGACGGTTAAATAATTATTGACAGCAGAATAGCTGTTTTTATAAACCAGTGCTGTTGTAAACTTATAGTCTGTATCAAAAGACGCTGCATCAATAAGCGGTTTTAAAGTATCACCGGATTGATTGTAAAGCAGTGATTTTAAATAGTTGTTTTCTTCCAGCAGCTCTTTGTTTTCGTTTTTTAAATTGAAATATTGCTTAACACCATAGGTGGTTTTATAAATTCTGCCGGTTACAGTATTGGCAGAATTTATAAACTTGCTTTTATGGTATGAGTGCGATTGTATGGTAAATAAAAGTGACAGCCCGAAAAGCAGCAAAAACAACAAAAAGGTTTTGTTTCTAATAACAAAATTGATGATTTGCTGCATTTGGGTTTACTATTTTATAAGTACACTTTTAAATTTTGCAAGGTTTTTCAAAACAATACCGGTACCTCTTACAACGGCTCTCAACGGGTCTTCGGCAATGTAAACAGGTAAATCGGTTTTTTGTGACAAACGTTTGTCCAAACCTCTCAGCATAGAACCTCCGCCGGCAAGATAAATACCGGTGTTGTATATGTCTGCGGCAAGTTCCGGTGGCGTTTGTGATAAGGTTTCCATTACAGAATCTTCAATACGCAATATGGATTTATCCAGTGCTTTGGCTATTTCTCTATACGATATTTGTACCTGTTTTGGTTTGCCGGTTAGCAAATCACGACCTTGAACGCTCATTTCTTCCGGTGGTAAATCCAAATCTTCGGTAGCGGCGCCAATCTGTATTTTTATTTTCTCGGCAGTACGCTCACCTACATAAAGATTGTGTTGTGTACGCATGTAGTAAACAATGTCATTGGTAAACACATCGCCGGCAACTTTTACAGATTTATCACATACAATTCCGCCCAAAGCAATCACGGCAATCTCCGTAGTTCCTCCACCTATATCCACAATCATATTCCCTTTGGGCTGCATAATGTCAATACCAATACCTATAGCGGCTGCCATAGGTTCATGAATTAAATACACTTCTTTGCCATTCACACGCTCGCATGATTCTTTTACGGCACGCATTTCCACTTCTGTAATTCCCGACGGGATACAAACTACCATACGCAATGCCGGTGTGAAAAATTTCTTTTTTAATGCCGGAATATTTTTAATAAACAAATTAATCATTTGCTCTGAGGCATCAAAATCTGCAATAACACCGTCTTTTAACGGGCGAATGGTTTTGATGTTTTCGTGTGTTTTTCCCTGCATCATGCTGGCTTCTTTGCCAACGGCGATTATTTTTCCCGAAATTCGGTCTCTGGCAACTATTGACGGACTGTCCACAACTACTTTATCGTTGTGAATAATTAAGGTGTTTGCGGTTCCTAAGTCGATGGCTATTTCTTCTGTTAAGAAATCAAAAAATCCCATGTGTTGTTATTGATTGTATAGGTTGATATTCGTTTTGTTTGTTGTTATTGATGTAAATGTAATAAAACTTACTAAATATTAAGAATTTATTACATACGTGTTTTTATTTTGATTCGGATGCTTTTTAATGTTTAAAATGTCGTGTTCCCGTAAATACCATTGATACGTTATGAGTATTACAATAATCAATACTTAGCTGGTCTTTTATGGAACCACCGGGTTGTATAACAGCTGTAATTCCTGCGTTATCGGCAATTTCTACACAATCGGGAAATGGAAAAAACGCATCGCTTGCCATCACGGCACCTTTCAAGTCAAAATTAAAAGATTGCGCTTTGTGAATGGCTTGGTTAAGTGCATCTACACGGCTGGTTTGTCCTGTGCCACTGGCACACAATTGCAGGTTTTTTGCAAGCACGATAGTATTTGATTTGGTATGTTTACAGATTTTTGAGGCAAATATTAAATCTTCTAACTCTTTATTTGCCGGTTTATTGTTAGTCACGTTCGTTAAATGTTCTAAGGCATCGGTTACGTTATCTTTATCTTGAACCAAAACACCATTCAAACACGTTCTCACGGTTGTTTGCGGTAAAGCAACATCATTGATAATTAACAAAATACGATTCTTTTTTTCGTTCAGTAATGTGATAGCTTCGTCACTGTAAGAAGGTGCGATAATCACTTCGCAAAATAAACTGTGTATGGATTCTGCGGCAGCGAAATCAATGGTTTTATTACTGATTAAAACACCGCCAAATGCCGAAACCGGATCGCCTGCCAATGCTGCTTCATACGCTTCTTTGACAGTTGTACGTGTGGCAATACCACAAGCGTTATTGTGTTTTAATATGGCAAATGTTGGCGCATCATTTTTAAATTCGCTCATCAAATTCACGGCGGCATCAACATCCAGAAGGTTGTTATAACTTAATTCTTTACCGTGCAATTTGGTAAACATCGCATCAAAATCTCCAAAGAAAAAACCTCTTTGATGCGGATTTTCGCCATAGCGAAGCACTTGTCCGTTGGGTTCACTTATTTTTAAAACCGCCAGTTCGTGATTGTTATTGAAATAATTAAAAATGGCAGTATCGTAATGCGATGACGTGTTGAATGCTTTTGCCGCAAAACGCTTGCGGTCTTCTTCAGAAGTTTCGCCGTTTTTGGAAATTAACAAGTCTAAAAACTCCGTATAATCATCTACTGAGGATACACAAATCACATCGGTATAATTCTTTGCGGCAGCTCTTATGAGTGAAATACCTCCAATATCAATTTTCTCTATAATAGCGTCGTGAGGTTCACCGGAAGCCACGGTTTTTTCAAACGGATACAAATCGACAATGACCAAATCTATTTGAGGAATATCATATTCCGTCATTTCTGCAACATCTGTACTGTGGTTTTGACGATTCAGGATACCGCCGAAAACTTTTGGATGCAGTGTTTTAACTCTTCCGCCTAAAATAGAAGGGTACGACGTGATATTTTCAACAGGAATCACATCAATTCCTAAATCTTTAATATACGTTTCTGTACCTCCGGTAGAGTAGATGGTAACGCCAAGTTGATGAAGTTGTTTGACAATAGGTTCTAATCCGTCTTTGCTGTAAACCGAAATAAGAGCCGATGAAATAGTTTTGTTGTTAGTCATTTTGTAGTTGTGTGTTTTGAATTTATTACACATAAAAACGCCGATACACAGATACCTGTTTTTACAGAATAATTTTAAACTGCAAAAGTATTATTATTGAAGTGAATTTTGAATAACAAATGGCAGATTATTTAAGTTTTTTGTAACAATCAATTGTTAAAAACGTCCTATCTTTAAATTTGTACAAAATACAGCCACTATATGCTGCTCTATCTGCGCCTGTTTAAAGAAAGTTTTTCGTTTGCAATCAATGCGTTACGCAATAATAAGTTGCGTACATTCTTGTCGCTTCTGGGTGTAACCATCGGTATTTTTTCTATTATAGCGGTGTTGTCGGCGGTTGATTCTTTAGACAGAAATATTAAGGATAGCTTATCCGGGCTGGATAAAAACACGATGTATGTGTGCAAATATTCATTCGGTCCTACAGATGTACCCCGGTGGCAGCGTGATAATTTCCCTCAAACGGAATATGACGCCTTTGAATTTATACAGCGCAATGTTCCCGATATTGAAGCCGTTGCCTATGTGATTTTTGGTGGTATGGAAACCATGAAATATGAAGGCGAAACCATAGCCGGAGTAAATGTTACGCCTGTTTCAAACGGTATTTATGAAGTTGAAGATTTTAAAGTCGAGCAAGGCAGGTTTTATACCGAAGCAGAATCTATTTCGGGTGCGCCGGTAATTGTGATTGGTTACAATATTGCCGAAAATTTATTTGGAAATGTTAACCCCATAGGGAAACAAATACGTGTATATGGCAGAAAATTAACGGTAATAGGTGTTTTGAAAAAGTTTGGGACGGCCTTATTTGATTCGCCCGATGAAAAGGCTTATGTACCGGCAAATTTTGTAAGACGTTTTAAAAACAGCGGTGCCGACGGTATTCCGGGAGCAGTGATTATCAAGCCAAAAAAAGGTGTTGATATGGGTGCTTTTGAAGAAGTTTTAAAACAAAAATTCAGAGCGTACCGCGGTGTGAAAGCCGGAGACCCCGATAATTTCTTTTTAAATAAAATGTCAGGCATGACCGATGCTATCGATGGGATGATAAGCATGATGAATGGTATGGGTTGGATTATTAGCGGATTTTCGTTGTTGGTTGGCGGTTTTGGTATTGCCAATATTATGTTTGTTAGTGTTAAAGAACGTACCAACTTGATTGGTATTCAAAAATCATTGGGTGCCAAAAACAAGTTTATACTGTTTCAGTTTTTGTTTGAAGCAACCATTCTGGCGGTTATAGGTGGTTTGGTCGGGCTGTTGTTTGTGTGGCTGGCATCATTGGCAATCAATATATCTGAAATTACGGGCGATTTTAAATTTTCACTTTCAACTGCAAACATGTTTTTAGGCTTTGGATTATCAACAGCAATCGGGTTGATTTCGGGGATTATTCCGGCTATATCGGCATCAAAATTAGATCCTGTAGAAGCGATAAGAACGGGAATGTAAGTATTAAACTTCAATTTTAAAATCCCAAATTCCAAAGTCAGTCTCTTGGAATTTGTTATTTGATTATTGGAATTTTAAGATAAAATCTTCGCAACTTCTTTACAAACAAACTCCAAAAAACGTTCGTCGGCTTCTGTAAATGGGTCGGGCGTGTTGGAATCAATGTCTATCTGCCCTATATTTTCATTGTGTACAAAAATTGGCACAACAATTTCGGCTTTGACGGCCAAGCTACAAGCAATATAATTATCCTGTGCAGAAACATCGGGTACTACAAAGTTTTTATTGCTTACGGCAACCTGCCCGCAAATGCCTTTCCCGAAAGGGATAATCGTATGATCGGTAGGTTCGCCGGTGTAAGGACCGAGTTTTAATTCCTGCTTGTCGCCGTTTCTAAAGTAAAAGCCAACCCAATTGTAGTAAGATACATGGGTTTTTAAGAGTTCGCAAATTTCCAGTAACCGCTCATCAACCGACAGGTTTTTGCTTCCTGTTATTGCCTTTATCTTCGGTTTTAATTCAGTAAACGTCATTGTTCAAAACTTTTGGTAAATGTATCTAAAAAGGCTAACTGCAAAGGTCAATTTTGTATAAATTTAACATCATTTTAAAGTTAATTTTTCTTGAAAGATTTAATTGTCAAATACCAATCAGTCATTAGGTTTATTCTTACCTTTCTATTGGTATATGCTGCATTGACATTTTCATACAAGTTGTATCTGGATATCTCAGATGGTTCAAAATATTATCCGGAATATCTGACCAATTTGGTAGCCAGACAAAGCCAGTCTTTATTGCAAACATTTGGCTATGATACTGCAATTTCAGCACATCCCGATGAGCCTTCAATGAAATTGATTATCAATAATAAATTTGTTGCCACAGTAGTTGAAGGCTGTAATTCGGTAAGTATCATTATCTTGTTTATATCATTTATCATTGCTTTTGCAGGAAAATGGAAACCTACTTTTTTATACATTCTTTCGGGCAGCGTGTTGATTTATGTCGTGAATCTTATACGAATTGCAATTTTGTCGGCAGGATTGTATCATTATCCGTGGCGGCGCGAAATACTTCATACCGTTATATTTCCATTGATTATCTACGGGATGGTATTTTTGCTGTGGATGTTTTGGGTAAACCGATTTGCTAAAACCGTAAAAGCCGATGAGTAATGTAGTGAAATCAATATGGCTGTTGGTGTTATTCGGACTTTTAATCCTGATACGTACTTTTGAAAATGAATTGTTTTATGACCCGTATTTAAAATTCTTTGAAAATGAGTATTTGTACATTGATAGTCCGAGGCGGGAAATTTTTAAACTTACCATGTTTACCGTGTTGCGTTATGTGCTTAACTCGGTCATTTCACTGGCTATTATTTTTATGTTTTTTGAAGATAAGAGTATCGTTAAGTTTTCGGCATTAATTTATACTGTTGCTTTGGTAATTTTGATGGTGTTGTTTCTATATTTTGTTATTAATCCAAAGCAGGAAGATTATTATATCTTTTTCAATATAAGACGTTTTTTGATTCAGCCTATACTGTTGTTATTGCTGCTTCCGGCGTTTTATTATTATAAGCTGAAACAGTAAGCATCTGTTAAGACTTTTGTAAAATGCCGGGATATTATTAAAAATTTGTAAATTTGCAGTGATAATTTCAATAATGGCAAAACAATTCTTACATAAAACAGTATCTTTTGTACTCGCACTATTAGTGTTGTTTTCGACAATATCATTCACTATTGAAAAACATTTTTGCGGCGACACGCTTATTGACGTAGCCATATTTAAAGAAGCCCAAAAATGCGCCAAAGAAGCTTTTGAAATGGAGCAGGCTTTAATCACCAAAAAGAATTGCTGTAAAGACGAATTGGAAATTGTCAAAGGTCAGGACGAACTCAAATATTCAAAATTTGAAGATTTACAGATTGACCAGCAGCTTTTTATTGAACATTTTGTGTATAGTTATGTAAACCTTTTTGAAGGTTTGCCGCATCACGTCATTCCGCATAAAGATTACTCACCACCTGTTTTGGTCAAAGATATTCATGTCATTGACCAGATATTCCTGATTTGATTGATAAGATTATTGATTCTCAATCCGTAATACACGGATGATACCACTTTCTTATTAATTAAATTTTATTCAAAATGAAACATACATATATAATTACAGGCATGACCTGTAGTGGTTGTAAAGCTTCAGTTGAAAAAGCATTACAAACCATTGATGCTGTTGAACACGTTGAGGTTAACCTCGAATCTTCAGAGGCAGTCGTTACCATGTCAAAACATATTCATACAGATGTTTTACAAAATGCCCTATCAGGCAAATATACCATTTCAGAAAAAAAGGAAACCAATATTTTTAAAAGCGCGGTAGTTGCTTCCGAAGAGAAAAAGAGTGATTTACAGCAGTTATTTCCTTTGTTTTTAATTTTTGGTTATATCACCATAGCCGCTGTTTTATTGAATATACAGCCTTGGAATTCAGATAGTTTTATGCTCGATTTTATGGGCTTGTTTTACATTGTTTTCAGCTTTTTTAAGTTTTTGGACTTAAAAGGTTTCCCGGAATCATTCCGTATGTACGACCCGTTGGCAAAAGCCATACCGGTTTATGGTTGGATATATCCGTTCATTGAACTGGCATTGGGATTATTGTTTTTAATGCGTGTTCAAATTCCGCTGGCACTTATTGTAACACTTATTATACTGGGCATTACAACCATAGGCGTTACAAAAAGCCTGCTGGACAAAAAAAGCATTCAATGTGCATGTCTCGGTACGGCTTTAAAACTGCCAATGACCAAAGCTACGTTTATAGAAAACAGCATTATGATTGTTATGGCAATACTAATGCTTATAAACATGTATGGCTCATGAAAACAATAATGTATCTATTTTTACTGTTCCCGGTACTGTCATTTTCTCAGGAACAGTTAACAGGAATGGTTATGGAAGCTAATGCCGGAAACAAACATATTCCGCTGCCCGGAGCCAATGTTCACTGGCTTGATACAACCGTAGGTACTGTAACCGATAATGACGGAAAATTTGCAATTCCGTATAAAACCGACTATACTAAACTGGTAATTAGTTTTGTAGGATTTAAAACCGATACGTTGACTGTTTCGTCACCAAAAGCCATTCAGCATTGGCTACAGCCTGTCAATGATATGGACGAAGTAACTATTGAAGCCCGGCGGCTTGCCACATCCAAATCGTATTTGCAGGCTCAAAACGTACTGTTTGTAAGCAGTGACGAGCTATTGAAAGCCGCATGCTGTAACCTGTCTGAAAGTTTTGAGACCAATCCGTCAATAGATGTCAATTTTGCTGATGCCGTTACAGGAACCAGACAAATCAAAATGCTGGGTTTAACAACACCTTATATTTTGATAGCAACCGAAAATATCCCTACAATAAGAGGCGCAGCGCAAGCGTATGGTTTAAGTTTTATACCCGGAACCTGGGTCGAGAGTATCCAGATTACCAAAGGTGCAGGAAGCGTGGTTAACGGTTATGAAAGTATTGCGGGACAAATCAATGCCGAATTGCAAAAACCTGCATTTGACGCCAAATTGTTTGTAAATGCCTATGCCGCTATGGACGGACGCTATGAATTGAACACGCATCTCAATACCAAAGTCAATGACAAATGGAGTACAGGCTTGTACCTTCATGGTAATATACGAAACGAGAAGTTTGATATGAATCACGATATGTTTCTGGATGCGCCTTTGCAAAAGCAAATCAACTTCATGAACCGCTGGCAATATACCGATACAGAAAAAGGTTTTGTAACATTTATCAATTTAAGATATTTGAATGATGCAAAGCAAATGGGGCAAATAAATTTCAATCCCGATACCGATAAATTTACCACAAATTACTGGGGAAGCGAGATTGATACCCAACGTATTGACGCCTCTGTAAAAATGGGCTATGTAAATCCCGAAATTCCATGGCAGAGTTTGGGTGTACAGGCAGCTTTTAGCAGTCACAATCAGGACTCGTATTTTGGGTTGAATCAATATGATATATTACATAACAGCTTGTATTCAAACATTATTTATAATTCTATTATCAGTGATTCAAGACATAAAATAAAAACAGGTATAAGCTACACGTATGACCATTATGATGAGTTTGTAAATACCACAGATTATGAACGTACCGAAAACTCTGTTGGCGGTTTTTTTGAGTATAATTACGATAATTTTGACAAAATCAACCTAATTGCCGGCGTGCGTATTGACCACCATAACTTGTTAGGAACCTTCATCACGCCAAGAGTTCATGCGCGTTACACTCCTTGGGAAAGATCGGCTTTGAGGGCATCCTTTGGCAGAGGTAAACGAAGTGCCAATATTTTTACAGAAAATCAAAATCTTTTTGCAACATCAAGAAGCATCAATATTTTAAATTCCGGAGGAAAAGTTTATGGTTTAAATCCGGAAATTGCATGGAATTATGGTGTGTCATTCCTTCAGGGGTTTGATCTTTTCGGAAGAAAAGCAGATATTACGTTTGACTATTACATTACAGATTTTCAAAATCAGGTAGTGGTTGATTGGGAATCTGCACAGGAAATCAATTTCTATAATCTGGATGGTAAAAGTGTCGCAAAAAACTTTCAGGTAGAATTTAACCATAACACGTTCGAGCATTTTGACCTTCGTTTAGCTTATAAAAACTATAGTGTAACAACCGATTACGCTTCAGGGAAAATGCAAAATCCGTTAGTGCCGGAGCATCGTTTTTTTGCTAATGTAGCTTATGAAACCCATCAAAAAAAGCCGTTTTCTTTCTGGCGTTTTGATGCTACTTTCAACTGGTTGGGAAAACAGCGTTTTTCATCTACTGCCGGTAATCCTGCAGAATACCAACTGCCAGAATATTCACCAACAGTCGGCACGCTTAATGTGCAGGTTACCAAAATATTCTCTAAAGCATTTGAGGTGTATGTAGGAGGTGAAAATATGACCAATGTACGACAAACCAATCCTATAATGGGCTTTGATGATCCGTTTGGCGCAAATTTTGATACTACATTTGTCTATGGACCCGTTTTTGGAAGCATGTATTATGCAGGATTACGATTTAAAATAGAATAAACCAATTCCTGCGGAGGCAGGAATCTAATAATTTAAAATAAAAGAAATGAAAAATTTAGTAACAACATTAGTATTATTAATCACAACCATCACATTTTCACAAAATAAAAATGCCAAAGCCACTATAGAAGTCGATGGTGTATGTTTGATGTGCAAAGAGCGTATTGAAAAGGCTTGTTACAAGGTAAAAGGTGTAAAGCAGGCTGTTTGGGATGTGAAAACCCATGAATTAAAATTAATTTATGACGAAAGCAAAACAAATCTAAGTGCTGTACAAAAAAGTATAGCTGCAGTTGGTCATGACACCAAAGAAATCAAAGCAACCGATGAAGCTTATAACAGTGTACATCCTTGCTGTAAGTATCGTGATGAAAGCGTCGTAGATGACCATAAAGAGTAAAAAAACAAAAATGCCTCAAGAAATTGAGGCATTTTTTTATAAGTCCCCTTTGGGGATTTAGGGGCTTTTACATCATTCCCGGCATACCGCCACCCATTGGAGGCATTGCAGAAGATTCTTCTTTAATATCAATTAAAGCGCACTCGGTAGTTAAAATCATTCCTGCAACCGATGCTGCGTTTTCCAGCGCAATACGGGTTACTTTTTTAGGGTCGATGATTCCTGCTTTTAACATATCTACATAAGTTTCTGTTTTGGCATCATAACCAAAAGCGGCTTTACCTTCCATAACTTTAGACACCACAACACTGCCTTCACCACCGGCATTTTCTACAATAGTGCGTAACGGGGCTTCTATGGCACGTGCTACAATTTGGATACCTGTAACTTCGTCAAGGTTTTCTGTCGTGATTTTTTCTAAAACCGATTTTGCTCTTACAAGTGCAACGCCGCCACCGGCAACAATACCTTCTTCAACGGCAGCTCTTGTAGCATGCAATGCATCATCCACACGGTCTTTTTTCTCTTTCATTTCTACTTCACTTGCAGCACCTACATAAAGTACGGCAACACCGCCGGCAAGTTTTGCCAGACGCTCTTGCAGTTTTTCTTTATCATAATCAGACGTTGTGGTTTCAATCTGTGCTTTGATTTGGTTTACTCTTGCTTTAATGTTAGCTGCATTTCCGGCACCATTCACAATAGTCGTGTTGTCTTTATCAATAGTAATGGTTTCAGCAGTTCCCAGCATGCTCAAATCGGCATTTTCAAGTGTAAAACCTTGTTCTTCAGAAATAACAGTTCCGCCGGTTAAGATGGCAATATCTTCCAGCATCGCTTTACGTCTGTCGCCAAATCCCGGTGCTTTTACAGCAGCGATTTTTAATCCGCCGCGAAGCTTGTTCACTACCAATGTTGCCAGAGCTTGTCCTTCAACATCTTCTGCAACAATTAATAACGGGCGACCGGATTGTGCCACAGGTTCTAATATTGGAAGAATTTCCTGTAAGTTGGAAATCTTTTTATCAAATAATAGCACATAAGGATTGCTTAAATCGGCAATCATTTTGTCGGCATCGGTTACAAAGTAAGGCGATAAATACCCTCTGTCAAACTGCATACCTTCTACAACATCCACGTATGTTTCCATACCTTTTGCTTCTTCAACGGTAATAACACCTTCTTTGCCAACTTTACTGAAAGCAGTTGCAATCAATTCTCCGATAGTGTCATCATTATTTGCAGAAATAGAAGCAACTTGTTTAATCATTTCTGAAGAGCTTCCTACTTTTTTAGATTGTTTGTCAAGGTCTTTGACAATCGCTTCAACAGCTTTGTCAATACCGCGTTTTAAATCCATCGGGTTAGCACCGGCAGCTACGTTTTTCAAACCTTCTTTTACGATGGCTTGTGCTAAAACGGTTGCCGTTGTAGTGCCGTCACCTGCAAGGTCGTTGGTTTTTGAAGCGACTTCT
Source organism: uncultured Flavobacteriaceae bacterium (assembly GCA_964454675.1). Taxonomy (GTDB): domain Bacteria; phylum Bacteroidota; class Bacteroidia; order Flavobacteriales; family Flavobacteriaceae; genus CAYVUB01. The sequence goes on from CAYVUB010000001.1 coordinate 74,311, forward strand.
TTTACCATTTGTGCTCCCATATTTTCAAGAGCATCCTGTAATTCAATCTCTTTTGCAACGGTTACACCATCTTTGGTTACTTGTGGTGCGCCAAATGATTTACTGATAATCACGTTACGCCCTTTTGGACCTAAGGTTACTTTTACTGCATTTGCTAATGCGTCCACACCGCGTTTTAATCCGTCGCGGGCTTCAATATCAAATTTTATATCTTTTGCCATAATTTATAATGCTTTATGCTTTAAGCCATAAGCTTTAAGCTAATTTAACTTGTCTTTTAATTTATAGATTTTACTTTTGATGGTGTTGATTTGTTTGTTTAAAACTTCAAATGTTTCTTCAGAAATATAACTTAAATCTTTAGAAAGGATAAGTAAATATTCTGTTTCACAGGCAGAACCTAAAGCTATATTGAGAAATTGATTGAATTCTTTATCACTTTGTCTTCCACAGCCTTCACTAATGTTAGTCGGTATAGAGCTTACGGCTCTGCGCAATTGACTGGTTAAGCCGTATAATTCTTCTTTAGGAAAAGAGAATGTCATTTTATAGGTTTCTAAAGTTAAAGAATGACTAAGCTGCCAAATGTCATATTTCTTAAAATCTCTCATATTTATTACAGCTTAAAGCTTATTGCTTAATACTTACAGCTTTTAAACAATTGCGAGAATATCACTTTCACGCATAATCAAATAATCTTTGCCTTCAAGTTTTAATTCTGTTCCCGCATATTTTCCGTAAAGGACTGTATCGCCAACTTTTACTGTCATTGGTTCATCTTTTGTGCCTTTACCTATGGCAATAACATTGCCTTTTTGTGGTTTTTCTTTTGCATTGTCGGGAATGATGATTCCTGAAGCTGTTTTGGTTTCAGCTTCAACAGGTTCAATAAGAACACGATCTGCTAAAGGTTTAATTTTTAAAGCCATTTTTTATGTTTTTTTTAATTAAATTAATGATTTAACGCATAAGCGTTATGCTAAAAATGTGCCAATAGATAAGGACTGACAAAGTTTCAGTAACAAAAAATGCCGACTTGTTGTAGCCGGCATTTTTGTAATTATTTATCGGTAAAAATTAATTTTCTGATGTGTTATCATTGACCGGTGTTGATGAAGCCGGCGCAGGAATAGTAGTGTTGTTGGTGTCCAACGCTTTAGATTCTGACACACCACTGTCACTATCTATGGCAACATTTGATAACAGGATTAATGCCAATAATACCGTTGCTAAAACCCAGGTACTTTTGTCTAAAAAGTCGGTTGTTTTTTTTACACCGCCTAATTGCTGTGTGCCGCCGCCGCCAAATGACGATGATAATCCGCCGCCTTTTGGGTTTTGAACCATAATGACAACGACTAATAAAAATGCTACAACGATAATTAGGAATAAAAATATGGTAAACGTACTCATGTTATATACTGTTTTTTTCTTGTAATTGTTTTACTGCTTTAATTTGGTCTGCAAAGAAACCACTTTTTTCCGGATATTTCAAACTTAAAATTTTATAAGATTGAATTGCTTTATCATAATTTTTTTGTTCAAGGTAAATGCGCGCCAAAGTTTCGGTCATTAAACCATCGTTTTGCGGCATTTGAGCTTTTGCCAAGTTGACATTTACAACGGGTTCTTTGACTGGAATTATCTTAGGATTGCTGCTTAAAAATTTGTCAATCAACTCAAATTTTTTATCAGTTGAAATTGCATTATGAGATTCTTCAGGTTTTTCATCTGTTTTTAAGCGCGATTCTTGGTTATCTCTTACAATGGGTTTAAAACTTGTGATTTTTAACCATTCGGTAAATGAGTGTGTTTCGGTTTTATTGAACTCCAGCGGTTTCCCGATGTTAAGCATTTCTTCGGGTGTTGCAATTGGTGCCGGTTGTATGTTTTCGACATCTATATCGATTATTGGGATTTTTGGTGCTTGGTTGATGTCAGAAATAAATTGAATGACATCTTCGGCTTTTATTTTTTCTTCAAATAAATAGGGGTCAAGTGTGGGTTCGCTGTTTTTTAAATGCTGCTTCAACGCTTCATCAATAGTAACACTTTTATTAACGGAAATATCGTCAATTTCATTGACTGTAATGTTTCTTAAATGTTCGGTATTTTGCTTTATTTGCTGCGAAATTTCATTTTGATTAAAGACTTCGGATGTGATATAATCAAACAGGATGCTTCTGTCGGTTGTGTATGCCGCTGTTGTTTTAAGCTCTTGATTGTATTTAAAACTCTGCTTGTTTTTTAAGCCTTTAAGATATAATGCCCGTGCCGGCTGAAAATAAGGGTATTTTGTAATGACCGAATGTACCGAAAGCGTTTGCTCTGCAGTGATGTCCTGCGGATTTAATAGTAGCGATGTAAATTCTGTTGTGGTCAATTTGTTTTAAGTTAATCGTTATTTAGTTATTCAATTTCAGCTTCAGGCAATCGTAATTCATGAATTATTTCTACCATTTTGCCAGTGTAGCATTAAGAATATCTTGTGTGATACGCTCAAAAATTTCTTCATGAGCCGTATCTTTTTGGCTGCCTACTAACTGGGCACTTCCGGCATAATCGTGAAAAAATGTAAACCGTTGGTTGATTTCGCCATCGGGATTATTCTTATCAAAAAACCGAACCTGTACACTTATAGTTAAGCGGTTTTGTGCCGCACGGTTATCGGATGTTGCGGTGGTTGGCGATATGCGGTATTCTACAATTTCGCCTTCATAAACAAGGTCACCACCCGATTTTACAAGGTCAAGGCTGGTTTGATTCAGGATAATGTCTTGCAATGCCAGTGTAAAATCACGTTCCAACCCGGGTTCAATAAGCGGGGCATTATTCTGAAAATAATTAACCTGAAAGGTTTTGGTCTTGGAATCAACTGAAATCCCTGTAAACGAGTAATTGCCACAACCTGAAAAGGTTATAAACAAAAATAGTATAATTGTATAATTGTATATTGTATATTGTAGGTTTCTCATTTTTTGATATTTAAGGTTTCGGGTAACATCAATAAAAACGGTAATGATTTTTGATACTCTAAAAAGTCGTATTCTAATCCTAATGTTCTCAAATTGTTATAATAGTCATTATGGTTTTCGTAATACTTTTTTTCCGATTGGATAAACCACGCTTTTTTTCCTAATTTTTCTGTCAAAAACCATTTTTCGAGTAATCGGGAAGTTCTTCCGTTTCCGTCATCAAAAGGGTGAATTTTTACAAAAACCAAATGTAATAATGATGCAAAATAAAAAACTTCCTGAATATCTAAATCTGACTTCAAAAGTACTTCCAAATCTATGAAAAATTTTTCCAATTCCTTTTCCAAATGTTCAGGTTGTATAGCTGCATATTCAATTTTTCCGTCGTCTGTAATCACAAACATATTGGTATTTCGTGCTTTTCCTTGTTTGTTTTGGGGCAGTAAGTGCTCTGACAACATTTTATGTGCTTCAAAAACCGTTTTTCTGTTTAGCTCATTATTTTGCGCAAAGATATAGGCATTGTACAAATCATCGGTTTTTTGAGTGTAATCGGGTTGAAATTCTATTCCAAACCGTTTGTGTTTTACGTAGGAATCCAATTCGATATTTTCTCCTTCGATTTTAGATGAAAAAACTGCAGAAACCGACACATAAAAATTGAAATCATGAATGCTCAACTCACTTTCCTTTAAATTCCGGTATTCTTCCAATAACAAAACAGCAACCTTACTTTTGTATGGTTCTAAAAGGTTTTGTGGAAGAATGGATAGGTTCATTTGAGAATAAAGCTAAGGTTTAATATTCCTCACAATAATAGGTTACAAATCAAACTGTTTGATTTTTCTATACAAAGTTCTTTCAGAAATTCCGAGTTCATCGGCTGCCAGTTTGCGTTTGCCTTTGTGGCGTTCCAATGATTTTTTGATAAGTTCCAGCTCTTTGTCGTGTAAAGATAAGGTTTCTTCTTCTTCAACTTCTTCTGCAAAATGATATTTATCCTGTGAGGTTTCAAAAATGTCGTTTTGCGGTGTTGTTTTTTCGGGAATGGCAACAATATCAACGTCTTCAATGGTGTCGTCATAATCATCATCGTCATTGTTATTGCCGCCGCCATAAATCTTTTGGATGAGATTTTCGTTTTTCTTTTGAACATCTACGGCATTACCATGTTTCATCAATTCCATGGTGAGCTTTTTGAGGTCGTTCAAATCGCTTTTCATGTCAAAAAGCACTTTGTACAGGATTTCGCGCTCGCTGCTAAAATCACTTTCGGCTTTTGACGTGTTGATGACCGCCGGTAAGTTACTGCCTTGTTGTGGTAAATAGCTATGTAAAGTTGCCGCATTGATGGTTCGGTTTTGTTCCAGTACCGATATTTGTTCGGCTACATTACGCAACTGACGGATGTTTCCGTTCCACCGGCTTTTTAATAAGATTTCTACGGCATCATCCGTCAGCTTAATTGTGGGCATTTTGTATTTTAAAGCGAAGTCGCTTGCAAATTTTCGGAACAGTAAGTGAATATCTTCTTTGCGCTCACGCAGTGGCGGAATGTGAATTTCGACAGTGCTGAGGCGATAGTACAAATCTTCCCGGAATTTTTCTTTTTTGATGGCTTCAAACATGTTAACGTTGGTAGCGGCCACAATTCTTACATTGGTTTTTTGAACTTTGGAAGAACCGACTTTGATAAACTCTCCGTTTTCCAAAACCCTTAATAATCGTACTTGGGTAGTTAAAGGCAATTCCCCAACTTCGTCCAAAAAAATCGTTCCTCCGTCTGCTACTTCAAAATAACCTTCACGAGTATTTGTAGCTCCCGTAAAAGCTCCTTTTTCGTGTCCGAAAAGCTCACTGTCTATCGTTCCTTCGGGAATTGCTCCGCAATTAACCGCTATATATTTTCCGTGTTTTCTGTGTGATAACGAATGAATAATCCTCGGAATATTCTCCTTTCCGACTCCACTTTCTCCCGTTACCAAAACCGAAATATCCGTAGGTGCAACCTGTATCGCTTTTTCGATGGCTCGGTTCAGCTTCGGGTCGTTACCGATTATCTCGAATCGTTGTTTTATATTTTGTATGTTTTCCATTTTTGTTTAGCCACGAATTACACAAATTTTCACGAATTATTTTTATGAAATAAATCTTGACTTATTTAGAAAATTATCAAGCTTGTAAAAACTTATACTTTATTTTTTCTTAATGACTGTTTCAACAAACTCATAATGTAATCAATATCATCTAAATCTGTTAGCTTTATTTCATGCGAGCCATTTCCCCAATGTCCTATATTAGAAACATCTCTTGCTATTTTTTTATAATCTTCTAAATCTCCTATTTTTAAATTTATGAAAATTTTCAGCTCTTTTCTCTGTAAAACAACATCACAAAAAGTATTATTATCTACCTTAAATCCAATATATAATTTTCTTGGATTGATTGTTACATTATCATCTAACAAAACCAACTTTTCTTTTACTTGTTCGTATAGCTCTTTTATTTCATCATCAACCTTTTGTAAATGGTCTTGTTCTGTATAAACTTTTATTTCTTTACTTACAGCTTCTACGGTTTCATCACTTTTGGAAATGGTTTTAATACTTTCTTTTGCAGAAGTTTTTTGTATTTGCTCAAAAGAAATAGTTTCGTTTTCAAAACGCTTTATTTCCCAAAGTTCAATCGGTAAATCTTTAAAATTTATTGCTTCTCTTTGATAATTAGTGAATTGAGGTGAAATGAAAATCACTTTTGATTGTGTCCAATCGACATCTGTACGTTTTAAAGTAATTTGCTGACTTTCATTAAATTCAAGAATAAAATCAGCTTTATTGTTGAGCATTAAAGACAAATAAGCATAACCTTGGTCAATAACACTAAAATTTTTATCTCTTTTATACTCAATAATAACAAATGACTTTGTTTCATTGTCAAAAGCCAACGTATCAAGTCGGAAATTATTTAGTGTAAATTCAGAACGGATAAAATCAAGATGAAGTAAGTTTTTTAAGTTTTCTTCAACCAATTTTTGTATATCTTTCTCCAATTTAAAAGGAAATTCTTTAACAAATTCTAACTTTTTTCCGGTTTTATATATTGCCATTTTTTTTACTTTTTATTTAGCCACGAATTACACAAATTTTCACGAATTATTTTCCTTATATTTATAAAACAAGTCTTTTGTGAGTCAGTGATTTATTTTGAAAATTTACAATAATTCCAAGTTGAGAATCTGCAAGTCTCATATAATTTAGTGTTTGAGCTATATGTTCATTACCAATTTCTTTTACTGATTTTATCTCCAAAATTATTTCATCATAAACAATAAAATCAGCATAAAATTTATGTGGAAGAATATTCCCTTTATAATCAATCAAAAATTCTTTTTCTCTTTCAAAAGGAATATTATTTTTTCTAAACTCTATTTCTAAAGCATCTTTATACACAATCTCCAATAAACCCGAACCTAAAATCCTATGAACTTCCATACAAAGTCCAACTATCTTATAATTTTCTTCTTGCTTATACAATTCCATAATTCGTGAAAATTTGTGTAATTCGTGGCTTTAAAAAATTATTGCATTTCCGAATATCCTACAGCCTCTCCAATCAAAGTTGAAGTAGTACAATCTGTAACTTTTACCAAAACAAAATCTCCTACTTTGTAATTTTCTTTCGGGAAAACAACGGTTGTATTTTGGGAATTTCTTCCACTCCAATGCAAATCGGATTTTTTAGATGATTTTTCGATAAGAACTTCAACGGTTTGCCCTAAAAATCGTTTTGTTCTTTTTAAAGCTAATTCCTGTTGGACGTCTATCACTTCCTGTAATCTTCGTTTTTTTACTTCATCGGGAATATCATCTTTCATTTTTCGGGCAGCTAAAGTTCCGGGTCTTTCGGAATAAGCAAACATGAATCCGAAATCATATTGAGCATATTCCATCAAAGTCAGCGTATCTTTGTGGTCTTCTTCCGTTTCTGTCGGAAATCCCGTAATCATATCCTGCGAAATACTGCAATCGGGAATAATCGAACGAACTTTATCAATAAGCTCCATATATTCCTCACGAGTGTGCTGACGGTTCATTTCCTGTAAAATCCTTGTGCTTCCACTCTGAACAGGTAAGTGAATGTATTTACAAACATTATGATATTTTGCAATTACGTGAAGTACTTCTTCGTGCATATCCTGCGGGTTGGAAGTCGAAAAACGAAAACGCATTTTCGGGAATTTCACAGCACACATTTCGAGTAGCTGGGCAAAATCAACCGATGTAGCTTTTTGCATATCGGTTGCTTTTTCAAAGTCTTTTTTCAGACCTCCTCCATACCATAAATAGCTATCTACATTTTGTCCGAGAAGCGTAACTTCCTTAAAGCCTTTTTTCCATAAATCCTGAATTTCTTCCAAAATACTTTGAGGTTCGCGACTACGTTCTCTTCCTCTTGTAAACGGAACCACACAAAACGTACACATATTATCACATCCTCTTGTAATTGTTACAAAAGCGGTAACTCCGTTGCTGTTCAGACGGACAGGCGAAATATCTCCATAAGTTTCGTCTTTTGATAAAATAACATTGATAGCATCACGACCTTCTTCGATTTCCTGTAACAAATTCGGAATATCTTTGTAAGCATCAGGACCTACAACCATATCCACGATTTTTTCCTGTTCCAAAAACTGGCTTTTAAGCCGTTCAGCCATACAACCCAAAACTCCAACCTTCATAGTAGGATTGATTTTCTTGACTGCATTGTATTTCTCCAAACGCTTACGAACCGTTTGTTCAGCCTTATCACGAATGGAACAGGTATTTACCAAAACCAAATCAGCCTCTTCAAGATTTTGAGTGGTATTGTATCCTTGATTCGCCAAAATAGAAGCAACAACCTCACTATCAGAAAAGTTCATCTGACAGCCGTAACTTTCAATATAAAGTTTGCGGGTGTTTTCTGTTTTAGGTTCCAGGATAAGGCTTTTACCTTGCTTATTTTCGTCTATGATTTTTTCCATAATTTACAGAAACCTCAACGGTCAATATTCGTGCCTGTTAGTAATCAGGCAGCTGCAAAGATAAGATTATTTTGATGATTGTGACAAAGTGGCAGTATCGATTTTGTTTTGAAAATGTTAAAAAATAATGTTTCTTTGAGTGCTAATCAACCAACATTAATATTTTATGAATTTTAATCAACTACAGTCAAAAATTGATAATGCCAAAGATTTGGATTTTGGAACCATTTTCAACCAATCTATTGAACTGTTCAAGAAAGTTTGGGGACAGGGATTGCTAACCATTGTTATCGTAATTGCAATGATGATACCGTTTTATTTTTTAATGTATGTGCCTTTGCTTGCTATGGGCTTGATGGATCCGCAATCATTTGAATATGGAAATGAACCTACTATAGCCGTGATCATTCCGTTTGTTTTATATATGATCTTGTTTGTGTTTTTTATAATGTTTGTTTCTTTTGCCATACAGGCAGCGTTTTTCAGGATATGCAAGCAAAAGGATTTGGGTTTATCGGGTACGGAAGCGTATTTCTATTTTTTTAAAGGAAAGTATTTTTCTAAGATTTTTGTGTTGTCATTGGCAGCGGTAGGAATAGAAATTATTGCGATGCTGCTTTGTCTTTTTCCTCTAATTTATGTGGCTGTGCCAATATCATTGTTTTCAATTGTGTTTGCCTTTAATCCAGAGCTTTCGGCATCAGAAATCATCAAAACCAGTTTTGCCTTAGGAAACAAAAAATGGTTTTTGATATTTGGCTTAACGATTGTGGCAAGTTTTTTAGCCCAAATTATCGGATTGATGATGTGTGTTGTAGGAATATTTGTGACAGCATCGTTTGTGTATTTACCGTTATACCATGTTTACAAAGAAGTTATCGGGTTTGAAGAAACTAATGAAATAGAAGAAATAGGTGATAGGTTATCCTAATTAAAATAACAGATAAGTCCCAAAGTAATTTGAGGCTTTTTTAGTTTAAAAATCACACATTAAAAAGGGGCATCAATTAACGCGAAAAATATATAATTAGGTTGAATAATTTTTTTTCATATACATTTGTAGCCACAAAAAGTAACCTATGGCGAAAAATTTAGTAATAGTTGAGTCACCGGCAAAAGCCAAAACCATTGAAAAATTTCTTGGAAAGGATTTCAAAGTAGAATCGAGTTTTGGGCATATTGCCGATTTGCCTTCTAAAGAATTGGGAGTAGATGTTGAAGGTGAATTTAAGCCCAAATACGAAGTTTCAAAAGATAAAAAAGCAGTTGTCAAAAAACTGAAAGATTTAGCAAAAGCTGCCGATATGGTATGGCTCGCAAGTGATGAAGACCGTGAAGGAGAAGCCATAGCCTGGCATTTGGCAGAAGAGTTAAATCTTGATAAAGCTAAAACGAAACGTATTGTTTTTCACGAAATTACAAAAACAGCCATTCAAAAAGCCATTGAAAATCCGCGTGATATAGATTATCATCTGGTTGATGCACAACAAGCCCGACGTGTATTGGATAGAATTGTAGGGTATGAATTATCGCCTGTTTTGTGGCGAAAAGTTAAAGGAGGCTTGTCTGCCGGGCGTGTGCAATCGGTTTCTGTACGATTAATTGTAGAAAGAGAACGCGAAATCCAGAATTTCACACCCGAAGCATCTTATAGAATAGATGCTGAGTTTTCAAATGAAGAAGGACAAACCTTTAAAGCGAAACTTCCAAAAACATTCGCTACAAAAGAAGAAGCCCGGAAATTTCTGGAAAATAACGCATCCGCAACATTCAAAGTTGCTGAATTAGAAAAAAAGCCTGCAAAAAAATCGCCGGCGCCACCATTTACTACATCAACATTACAACAGGAAGCATCACGAAAATTATATTTTTCGGTAATTAAAACGATGACTATGGCGCAACGCCTTTATGAAGCGGGTTTAATTACTTATATGCGTACCGATAGTGTCAATTTATCTGATGAAGCACGTAATGGTGCTAAAACTGCTATAGAAAGTGCATTTGGAATAAAATACAGCAAACCCCGGAATTATAAAGGGAAATCAAAAGGAGCACAGGAAGCTCACGAAGCCATACGTCCAACAGATTTTTCGGTACATTCCGTAGATATTGACAGAGATCAGGCACGGTTATATGATTTGATCTGGAAACGTGCCATAGCATCACAAATGAGTGAAGCCGAACTGGAACGTACCAATGTAAAAATCGGTGCATCAACACATCAGGAACAATTCAGTGCAAATGGCGAGGTCATCACTTTTGACGGATTTTTAAAAGTGTATCTGGAAGGTAATGATGATGAAGATTCTGAACAAGATGGTATGTTACCTGCAATGAAAACCAATGAAACACTTTTGAATAATTATATCACGGCAACCGAACGTTACACACGTGCACCTTACAGATATACAGAAGCATCGTTGGTAAAGCAATTGGAAGAATTAGGTATTGGCCGTCCGTCAACCTATGCACCAACCATTTCAACCATTCAAAACCGTAACTACGTTGAAAAAGGAAATGTAGATGGTGTTGAACGTGAATATTCACAATTGACTTTGAAAAAAGGTAGTGTAAAAGATAAACTTTTGACAGAAAAAGTAGGTTCTGACAAAGGCAAATTAGTACCAACGGATATAGGAATAATCGTGACTGATTTTTTGGTGAATCACTTTGAAAGTATTTTGGATTACCATTTTACGGCAAAAGTTGAAGACCAGTTTGACGATATAGCCGAAGGCAAAGAAAACTGGACAAAGATGATGAAAAGCTTCTATAAAGATTTTCATCCGCAGGTTGAGAATGTTCAGGAAAATGCTGAAAGAGAATCTGGTGAACGCATCCTTGGTAAAGACCCGAAAACAGGTCGTCAGGTAAGTGTGCGTTTAGGAAAATTCGGGCCTATGGTACAAATAGGGACAGCCGATGATGATGAAAAGCCGCAATTTGCAAGTCTTTCGCCAGATCAGCAGCTAAACACCATTACCTTTGAAGAAGCTATGGATTTGTTCAAGCTTCCAAAACAATTAGGGATATACAACGGTCAGGAGCTTGAAGTGAATAACGGGCGTTTTGGTCCTTATGTAAAATATGGTAATAAATTTGTATCATTGCCTGCCGGTATGGATGCTTTGAGTGTTGAACTTGAAGATGCGATTGTTTTAATCAAAGATAAGGAAAAAGCAGACGCACCTATATATATGTATAAAGAGTTGCCTGTTCAAAAAGGAAAAGGTCGTTTCGGGCCATTTATAAAATGGAACAATACCTTTATTAATGTCAGCAAAAAATATGACTGGGATAACTTGTCTGAAGCAGACGTTGCAGAATTGATTGAAGATAAAATACAAAAGGACAAAGACAAGGTTGTCCATAACTGGAAAGAAGAAGGAATTACCGTTGAAAAAGCCCGTTGGGGAAGGCATGTTGTGTTAAAAGGAAAAATAAAAATAGAATTAGACAAATCTTTTGATATTTCTAAGTTAACTTTGGACAAAGCAAAAGAGCTCATTGAAAGCAAAACACCCAAAAAGAAAACTGCTGCCAAAAAAGGCACCGCAAAAAAATAAATAACACTTAATGGATTTTAGTTTTTTATCTCCTGTTTCAGATTCTGTTTTAGCTCATGGTGAGTTACTATCGCAGCAGGCGCTCGGAAAAAAGATAAAAATTCATTCACGGCAGTATGGTGTTCCGGATTTGGAAGATGTTAAACTGGCAATCATAGGAGTTCAGGAAAATAGAAATGACGTTAATTTTATAGGTAATGAACTTCAGTTCGATACTATCAGAAAATCGTTCTACGCACTTTTTCCCGGAAACTGGCATACTGCAATTGCCGATTTTGGAGACATATTAAAGGGTAATACGGTCGAAGACACCTATTTTGCACTTCGTACAACCATCACCGGATTATTAGAACAAAATATTATTCCTGTGATTTTAGGCGGCAGTCAGGATTTGACGTATCCTAATTACCGTGCTTATGATTATGTGCAGCCTATGGTCAATATTGTTAATGTGGACAGTAATTTTGATTTAGGCGATTCAACGCTGCCAATTAAAAATAACAGTTACCTTGGTAAAATTATCCTTGAGCAGCCTTATAATCTGTTTAATTATTCGGCAATAGGCTATCAAACTTATTTCAATTCGCAGGAAGAAATCGATTTGATGGAAAAACTATACTTTGAAGCATATCGTTTGGGCGAAATTTCAAAAAATATTAATTTGGTTGAGCCTGTTATGCGTGATGCACATATTGTAAGTGTCGATTTAAAATCTGTTAAAGCATCCGAAGTATCATCAAAACAAAAATATTCGCCCAATGGGTTTGACGGCAAAGAAATCTGTGCCATCGCAAGGTATGCAGGTATAAGCAATAAAGTGTCTTCTTTCGGTATTTATGAATATCAGCTGTCAAAAGAAGATGAAGCAACAGCAATGCTCGTAGCCCAGATACTATGGTACTTTATAGAAGGTGTTAATTGCCGGGTAAAAGAAAGTAATCTGACCGATGAATTAAATTACCAAAAGTATAATGTGATTATAGAAGATGATACTTTAATCTTCTATAAGAGTATAAAAACAGGACGTTGGTGGATTGAAATACCTTTTTTACCAAATGTTAATAATAAATTAAAAAAGCATACGTTATTACCATGCACCCACGAAGATTACGTGGAAGCATCACAAGGTAAGATACCCGAAAGATGGTATAAAGCATATAAAAAGAACAGTTTTTAAAATTTTTCACCTTTTAAAATTAACATTTTGTTTATCGATGAAATGCATTTTTTTTAGGATTAAGTGTAAAAAAAATAAAAAAAAAATTGTTTTTTTGAAAATATATAGATATGTTTACTGCCTTAAATTTTAAAGACCAAAATTTTAGACTGAATAATTTAACCTCGAGTTTATATGAATATGAAAAAGTTCGCTTTATTAACCGCTATTCTGGCTTTTATAACTAGTTGTAACTCTGGCGACAGAGGAGAGCTTGTAGGAGTTAGAGGAAAGAAATGGCATCCGGAAAAACCTTACGGGATGACCCTTGTTCCGGGTGGTGCCTTCATTATGGGTAAATCAGATGATGATATTGCCGGTATAAATGATGCCCCAACCAAGACCGCAACAGTCAGAGCATTTTACATGGACGAAACAGAAATCACAAACAGTGAATACCGTCAGTTTGTAAATTGGGTAAGAGATTCTACAATAAGACTCAGATTGGCAATTATTGCCGATGAGTTTGGATTAACACCCGGAAGCGGAGGCACAGGAGACTATGCGTTTGATGATGCAGATCCTAATAATATGACCGTATATGAAAAATACATGTACGACAACTATAGTGGGTTAGGACCTACGGGTTATGAAGGAAGAAAACTAAACAATAACATTGATTTAATTTTCGATACAAGCAAATATCCCGATGAATATTACGCAGAAGTAATGGATACCATGTATCTTCCTATTGAAGAATCATACAACGGTCAGCGCACCTGGGATGTAAAAAAATTCAAGTTCCAATACACTTATATGGACATCCAGAAAGCAGCTAAAAACAAAAACTTAAGCCGTAAAGATGTATTGATTACAGAAGAAGTTAGAATCTATCCCGATACAACAGCTTGGATAAGAGACTTTGCGTACTCATACAATGAGCCAATGCACAACGATTATTTTTGGCATGATGCTTATGGAGAATATCCGGTGGTAGGTGTGTCATGGAAACAGGCAAATGCATTTTGTCAATGGCGTACAATGTATAAAAACGCATACCAGAAAAAGAGAGGAAGACAACATGTAAACTCTTTCAGATTACCATCTGAGGCAGAATGGGAATATGCTGCCCGTGGCGGATTGCAAGGAGCAACGTTTCCTTGGGGCGGTCCTTATGCTAAAAACGACAGAGGCTGCTTCTTGGCAAACTTTAAACCTTTAAGAGGAGATTATGCGGCAGACCAGGCGTTATATACTGTTGAAGCAAAATCTTATGACCCTAATGATTTCAACCTTTATAATATGGCAGGAAACGTGTCAGAATGGGTACACGGTTCTTACGACCCGGGTTCTTATGAATACATGTCAACTATCAATCCTAATGTAAACGATCCTAACAATCAACGTAAAGTTGTACGTGGAGGTTCATGGAAAGATGTAGCATACTATTTACAGGTAAGTACAAGAGATTATGAATATGCTGATTCTGCAAGAAGTTACATAGGCTTCAGAACAGTACAAGATTATATGGGAACTGATATTACAGCAAATTCAGCTACCAATTAACAACAACTATTAAACTAAATATTAATCTACTAAGTAAATAACTTAAAACTAAAACAACAAATTTATGGCAACAAAAGGAAAAATCACGCTAACTAACATGATATATGGTTTAGGAGCTGCAATCGTAATTATAGGAGCATTATTTAAAATTCAGCACTGGCCTTACGGATCACTAATATTAACAATAGGTATGATTGTTGAGGCGGCTGTATTTACATACTCAGCTTTTGAAAAACAAGGCGATGATTTAGATTGGTCATTAGTTTATCCTGAATTGGCAGGTGGCGAAACTTCTACCAAAAAGAAAGACCAGCCTAAAGATGCTGAAGGTCTTCTGTCTAAAAAATTAGATGAATTATTAAAAGACGCAAAAATAGATGCCGAATTAATGAGCAGTTTAGGCGAAAGTATTAAAAACTTTGAAGGTGCAGCAAAAGGCATTAGCCCAACAGTAGATTCTATTGCGGCAACTAAAAAGTATGGTGAAGAACTTTCATTGGCAGCAGCTCAAATGGAATCTTTAAACAGCCTTTACAAAGTACAATTAGAAAGTGTTAATCGTCAGGCTACAATTAACGAAGAAGCGGTTGAAAATGCAACTAAGTTAAAAGAGCAAATGCAGTCATTAGCATCAAACTTATCATCATTAAACGGCGTATATGGTGGTATGTTATCTGCAATGAACAGAAACTAATTAGATTTTTAATCTAAAAACGATTTTAACAACTAACACAAAAACTAATTAGAAATGGCAGGAGGAAAATTATCTGCAAGGCAGAAAATGATTAACTTGATGTATCTCGTTTTCATCGCAATGATGGCAATGAATATGTCAAAAGAGGTATTGACGGCATTTGGATTGATGAGTAAAAAATTAACCGAATCCAATGAAGCAGCAACAGTAAGAAATGCTAACTTTATGGCAGGTTTGGCACAGCAAGCTTCAGAGCAGCCCGAAAAGTACGGAAAATTGAAAAGCGCAGCCGATCAAATAGATATATTGGCAAGTGGTTTAAACTCTTATGTTGAAAATCTTAAAACTAAGATGAATGCAACAGTTGAGCATAAGGATAAGGATAATCCAAACTATGAAGCGATGGATAATTCCAGTTTCTTAGACGAGTATTTCTTTACAGGTGACAAACTCAACAAAAATGGTGAAGATTTTGTAAACGAAATCACTAAGTTTAGAGAAGGCGTAAGCGGTATCTTAAAATCAAATCCGGAACTTGCTTCCATGGCTGCCGATGTAGAAAAGAAATTCTCTACAGAGCCGGTTACAAACAACGAAGGAAAAAAAATTAACTGGTTAGATTACCACTACAAAGGTTACCCACTTGTGGCATCGTTGACTAATTTGACTCAAATCCAAGCGGATGTTAAAGGAACAGAATCAGAGGTGTTATCAGCAATGCTACAGGGACAATTAAAAATCGAAGCATCATTGACAAACTTTGAAGCGATTGTGGTTCCGGATAAAACAGCGTTTTTTAATGGCGAGAATTTTACCGGTAAAATTATCCTTGGTAAAAAAGATAACACCTTAAGAGCAGACAAAGTTGTGGTAAACGGCAGAGAATTGTCTGAAGAGTCTATGCAGGCAGGTCAAACCATTTTAAATTTCCCTGCAGGTGCTGTAGGTGAGCAGCCTATCAAAGGACAGTTTATATTTAAAGAAGGTGGTGAAGACGTTGTGATCGACTTTGAAAGTTCTTATTCAGTAGTACCAAAACCAAACTCGGCAACCATTTCTGCAGACAAAATGAATGTGGTATATCGTGGTGTCGATAACCCAATGACTATTTCATTTGCAGGTGTGTCTGATAACCTTGTAACTGCATCTGCACCGGGATTAAGTAAAGGTGCCGGTACTGGTAAGTATGTCATGAGACCCGGTGGAGGAAAAGAAGTAGTCATCAATGTAAACGGTAAATTGCCTGATGGAGCACCGGTTAGTGACCGTGCTACATTCCGTATCAAAGATATTCCAAAACCTACAGGTACTATTGCAGGTCAACAAGACAATGTAAGTTTACCACGTAACAATGTGGAAATTGCAACAATTGGAGCCGTGTTGAATGACTTTGATTTTGAACTGCCAATTCAAGTAACTTCATTTAAAGTGAAAGTTCCGGGTCAACCTTCGGTAAGTGTAACAGGTAACAAAATGAACGATCAAGCGAAAGCGCAATTAAGAAAAGCGTCACGTGGTGACGGTATTCAAATATTTGATATTAAAGCGAAAATAGTAAATAATGATGCTGTTAAGCTTCCAAATGTTTCGCCGGTATTTGTAGAAATAACAAACTAAATTATAATTTAGGAGTACAATCAGCGTTTACGTTGTAAAGGATAATGTCCCAAATAAAATTTATAAAAAAATGAATTTAAAAAGTTGTTTATTAGCCGTTTTGGGTTTGAGTATAGCATCTGGTGCTTTTGCTCAGGCAAATTTATTAAATGCCAAAAAACCTGAACAAATAGGTGTCAAAACAGAAGCACAATTAGCTTTAGATAACGACAAACCCTTAGAGTATGGTTATGTTGATGATAGAGATATTATGTTTTCCAGAATGACTTGGGAAAAAATAGTTTTGGATGAGCGTGTAAACTTCCCGTTATACTATCCTGTGGATACCAACAATATTGGAAGTGACAGACGTTCATTATATGATGTTTTATTGAAAAATGTTAAAAACGGAACTATAGAAAACATCTATGATGATTCTTACTTTACATCAAAACGTACGTTGAAAGATATAGAATCTGCACTATCCAAAATAGATACATTGGATATAGGTTACCAGCAGTTCAATTCCGAAGGTTTTGTAAGCCCTGAGTATATCCTTAAAAGAGATATTCAGTCTTACGATATTACCGCATATCTTGTCAAAGGATTATGGTATTTTGATAAACGCCAGGGAGAATTGAAATACCGTTTGCTTGGTCTTGCACCTGCGGCACCCGATGTAAACTTTATCGATTCTGATGATGAAGCAAACAAACAGCCTATTGCATTGTTCTGGGTATTTTTCCCTGAGGTAAGAGATATTTTACATCAAGCAAAAGCATTCAATAACAGTAATAGTGCTATGCCAATATCATTTGATCATTTGTTAAATTCAAGACGTTTTCATGGTTATATGTATAAAGAAGAAAACGTTTATGGCGACAGAGAAATTAAAGATTATGTTGCAGATAACGCTTTGATGCAGTTGTTAGAATCTGACCGTATCAAAGACAGAATACGTGATTTTGAACAAGACATGTGGAATTATTAGTATAAAACACAATAACATTATAAACGCTCACTTTTTTAAGTGGGCGTTTTTTTATTCCGATGAAAATGGGAATCTTCTTTTAATATTTTTTTCATACCAAAATAAACGAATGGATTGCTTTTTCTGAAAATTACATGCTTATCTTTTTTACTTTTACAGTATGAATAATGTTGATTACATCATTGTAGGCTGCGGTTTGGCAGGAATAGCTTTTTGCGAACAGCTACGGCAGTACCAAAAGAGTTTTGTGGTTTTTGACGACCACTCACAGCTGTCATCCACCGTTGCTGCAGGATTGTATAATCCGGTAGTCTTAAAACGTTTTACCGAAGTATGGAAAGCAAAAGAACAATTAGAGTTAGCTTTACCTTTCTACAGTAAATTAGAAGAAACACTCGGTATAAAACTCAATTATCAATTACCTGTTTACAGGCGTTTTACATCTGCTGAAGAACAAAATGAATGGTTTACAGCATCAGATAAGCCCAACTTAGAGCCGTTTTTGTCAACAGAACTAATTAAAAACACAAATTCGTCGGTTTCGGCACCGTTCGGTTTTGGAAAAGTAGAACAAACAGGACGTATCGATACAGCATCTTTATTGTTTCAATATAGAATCTATTTAAAAAAACACGGTCAATATAGTAATGAAACATTTGATTATGATGCATTAAAAGTTCGTGATTCAGACATCAGCTATAACACTATCATTTCAAAACATATTGTTTTTGCCGAGGGATTCGGGATGATTCAAAACCCATATTTTAAAGCCTTGCCGCTTAATGTTGCCAAAGGTGAAGTCATCACAATAAAAGCACCAAATCTCAATATAGATTATGTGTTAAAAGCCTCTGTATTTGTGATGCCTTTGGGTAGCGATTTGTATTCGGTAGGTGCAACATACAATTGGACCGATACAACTCACAATACCACCCAAGACGCAAAAGACGAGCTTGTAAATAAGCTAAAACAGATAATAACCTGCGATTTTGAAATAATCAATCAGGTTGCAGGCATTCGTCCTACCGTAAAAGACCGAAGACCTTTGGTTGGCGTGCACAAACAGCATAAACATATCGCTGTTTTAAACGGGCTTGGTACCAGAGGCGTGATGCTGGCACCGTTTCTTGCCAAACAATTATTTGAACATTTAGAATACAATACGCCTTTGGATGACGCTATTAACATAAGTCGATTTAAAAACGAGCTCATTTAAACGTTTTCGCTTCAATCAAAAAAGTTTAAATGAGTTCAAACTATAATTTTTTTGCTAACGATTTGTCGTAGTGCATAAAAAAGTTAATCCAGATATTTCTTGAAATACGCATGATAACCGGTGCAAAAACAATTAATGTTACCAAGATTGCCAAAAACGCTTGTGTTGGCGTTGCATCCAGAAACACATAGCTTATTATAAAAGCAGCTACTGCAAAAGCTACGCCTACACCATAACTCACATACATAGAACCATAAAAAAACGAGGGTTCCATATTGTATTTTGTGCGGCAGTTAGAACAATGTTCGTGCATTTTTACAACATCATTTACTGAGTATGGATTCTTATTTACGTACATAGATTCCTCTTGGCATTTAGGGCAAGTGCCAAATAAAATACTATATAGTTTTGTTCCTTTTTTTATCATATAGATTGTTTACTTTTGCAAGTTTAAAAATAGAATGCAAAGGTACAGATTTTAAAAAATTTTCTTTGTAACAATAGTAACAATTATGCTTAACATTCATAATTTATCGGTTTCTTTTCAAGGCGAATATTTATTTGAAGATTTGACCTTCCGTCTTGGTGCGGGTGACAGGATTGGCCTTATAGGAAAAAATGGTGCCGGAAAATCCACCATGCTCAAAATCCTTTCCAAGGAAATGGAACCCGATACAGGACAGATTGCTGCCGATAAAAATCTGAGCATCGGGTTTTTAAAACAAGATATAGATTTTGTTTTCGGGCGGACAGTTCTCGAAGAAGCCTACGAAGCATTCAAAGACATCAGAATTCTTGAAGCCAAATTGGAAACCATTGGGCAACAGCTTTCAGAACGTACTGACTATGAAAGTGAAACCTATCATCAGTTGATGGTAGATTTGAATGAATGTCAGCATCAATACGAAATAATAGGCGGTTATAATTATCAGGGTGAAACCGAAAAAATCCTTCAGGGTTTAGGGTTTAAACGTGACGATTTTAACAAACTTACCGATACCTTTTCCGGCGGATGGCGTATGCGTATTGAGCTTGCAAAGCTGTTACTGCAAAACAATGATATTTTACTGCTCGATGAGCCTACCAACCATTTGGATATTGAATCGATTATCTGGTTGGAGTCATTTTTAAAAAACTATATTGGAGCGGTTGTGATTGTATCTCACGATAAAATGTTTCTGGACAATGTTACCAACCGAACCATAGAGATTTCTCTGGGCAGGATTTACGATTACAAAAAGCCGTACACGCAATATTTAGTACTTCGCAACGAGATTAAAGCGCAGCAGCTGGCATCTCAAAAAAACCAGCAAAAACAGATAGAACAAACCGAAAAACTCATTGAAAAGTTTCGTGCCAAAGCTTCAAAAGCAACTATGGCACAATCATTAATCAAGAAGCTTGACCGTATTGAACGCATTGAGGTTGATGAAGATGACAACAGCGTGATGACCCTGAATTTCCCTGTGTCGGTTGTACCCGGAAAAGTAGTGGTCGAAGCACATCATATTTCAAAAAGTTATGGCAATCTGCAAGTGCTTAAAAATATCGATTTAACTGTTGAACGTGACAGCAAAACAGCGTTTGTGGGACAAAATGGTCAGGGAAAATCTACACTGGCAAAAATTATAGTTGGCGAACTCAAACATGAAGGTCAGGTTAAATTGGGTCATAATGTGCAAATTGGGTATTTTGCCCAAAACCAGGCAGAATATTTAGACGGTAATAAAACCGTATTGGATACCATGATTGATGCTGCCAATGAAACCAACAGGAGCAAAGTGCGTGATATTTTAGGCTCGTTTTTATTTCGTGGTGAAGACGTTGATAAATACGTCAAAGTCTTATCCGGTGGAGAACGCAACAGGCTTGCATTGGCAAAACTATTATTACAGCCTTTCAATGTATTGGTAATGGATGAGCCTACCAACCACTTGGATATCAAATCAAAAAATGTATTAAAAGACGCTTTAAAAAAGTTTCAGGGCACTTTGATTTTAGTATCGCATGATAGGGATTTTCTGCAAGGATTGACCAATGTGGTGTATGAATTTAAAGACCATAAGCTCAAAGAATATCTTGGAGATATTGATTTTTATTTAGAGCAGCGCAATATTGAAAACCTCAGGGAAGCCGAAAAACGGGATGTTGTTAAAGAACAGCCTAAAGACGGTAACAAACAGAGTTATGAAAATCAAAAACGATTAAAATCTTTGAATAACAAACTGAGTAATATTGAATCAAAAATCAACGAGCACGAAAAAGACATAAAAAATATGGATGTCGAGCTGGCAACCAATTACGACAAGACAGTTTCAGACCCAAAGTTTTTTGATTATTATCAAACAAAAAAGAAACATTTGGAAGATTTAATGATGGAATGGGAAGCCATACAGGAAGAACTGGAGTCGTTAAGTTAAAGCTATTACTGTTTGTTAATTAAAAATTTAACACTTTTGTTTGTCGTTTTGATACTTTTAGTATCTTAGAAATGTTTTTAAAATCAATTTAATTATGGAAAATGATAAACCAACCCAAAAACAATTTGTGCCTACAGATGAAGCAAAAGGAAAAGCTACACAATTACGCATTTTTGCGGCTTTGTTGTGGGTAGGTGCTGTTGTAGCACAAGTAATTGCTATACGCCTTATCTTAAAAGCAGTCAGTGCAGAAGAGTCAATACTAAATGTATGGACTATCGGTTTAGTAGTACTCGATTTAGCATTAGTACTTATTGGTTCGATGTTATGGAAAAAGGCAGCCCGTCTTGATCCACCCTCGGAAAAAAACAAATTTTTATTTGTCTTGCAAAGTCAGTTAGGTGTCATTGCTGCGCTTGTGGCATTTTTACCTTTGATAATATTGGTATTGACCAATAAAAATATCGATGGAAAACAAAAAGCCATTTTTGGAAGTATTGCAGGTATCGCATTGCTTATTGCAGGCATTGGAAGCGCCGATTTTAATCCGCCGTCAATTGAAAAATATACAGAGCAAATCAATGCTCAAACTGACGAAATCAAAAAACTAAACAACGGAGTTGATTTGGTATATTGGACAAGCCAAGGAAACAAGTTTCACATCAATGGAGATTGTCAGCACATCCGAAACAGGGAAAAACACAGTGGCACTGTTGAAGATGCTTGGAAAGAAAGAAAAATAGGAGATTCTGAACTTTGCCTGACTTGCAAGAAAAATGCAGAGAAAAACCAAACGAATACTTTAGAAGAAGCTGTTAATTCCGTTTTGTAAGAAGTAAACCAAATTACGTGAACACATAAAAAAGAGGAAAATTGATTTCCTCTTTTTTTATGGATTTTTCTGGTTTATTATGTGCTGTATCAATCTCTGCCATCGCTTATTTGTATTCTCACGCCTTCACTATGACTGCTGAATTCCGGTGCGTACATGCTTTGAATAGTCGTGATGCCGTTGCTCATATTTCCGGCGTTGTTAACACGTAAATCGTATTCAAACACATAAACACCTTTTGGCAAGTAGTCAAAAAAGAAGTTGGTTGACGCATCTTTTGTCGCTTCATAATATCCCAAACCATCCTGCCATTTATATTGTGACAATACATTTACAGGTTCCAGACCGGCAGCACGCATGTCTTTCATGTGGATAAATTCCATATCGCGGTCGCTGCGCAATTCAATGCGTACACGTATCAAATCACCCACTTTTAATCTGGTATTTGATGTAACCTCGCTAATCACTTCACCTTTGTCAGTATTCGTTTTAAGGAATAGTTTTTTATTCAATTTTAAAGGTGTTTCCGCTGTGGTGATTTTGTCTAAATCTTCAAAATACTGCCAGTACAAACTTCCCCAGGCAATGCCGTCACCTTTTTTGGTCAGTGTTACATTGGCCATTTCCGGTTGTATTTCTGAAGTATTCCAGGATGTTTTATAATAGCCGGTGCCGGCTTCGACCTTAACGTTTTCCAGTTTTGAAGGTTCAATAGTTTTATTGCCAACCAATACTTCAACTGCATCGGTGATACTCAGCCAGTCGCTGCCTTGTAACAACAGTGCATAAACAGCTTCTGTAGTGGCTTTGGTCGTTTTCCATTGATTGGCCTGCTTGTTTTTAAGCAACCAGATTTTCAGGTTGTCCACTGTAACAACATCTTTTTCAATTTCAGAAAAAGCTTCAATCATCAGCGCTTGTGTTTCAATTGGTGCTTGGTACCAGAACCACGATGCGGTGTTTTCTTTCCAGTACATGCCCAACTCGTCATTGGTAATGCTGGTTTCTTTTAAGGATTTTAAAATGTTAGAAGCCGTTTTGGCATCTTTAGCTCTGTGAGATACCAACGCCATCATTCCTTTAGCATACAACGGGCGACTTAACCAATATTTTTGAATTTGCGTTTGATAATAGTCAGTAATGGTTTTGACTTCCTTACTTTTTTCGATGTCCGGGAAAAAGCTGCGCATATACAAATAATGTAATTGGGTATAACTCAAATGGTCTTTGCTCAGGTCAACTTTTGAGTTGTATTTTTTGAGGTCTTTATATTCTTTGACAAACTCAGCATCGAGATATTTGATGGCTTTTTCAATCATTTGAGACGTCTCGACTGCGCTCGACGAGACATCCAGCTGTTTTAAGTGTCCAAAACCGGTAATGATGTGCTGCGTGATGTAGCGATTTGGTCGGCCGCCTTCAAACCAAGCCCAAGCACCGTTGTCCATCTGGTTGTTTTCAAGTTTGCGTTTTGCAGATGCTAATTCATTGTTCATTTTATTCAAATCGAATAACAAGGCGATGCGTTTTTTCTGTTCGGTTTCACTTTGAGCATCACGTAACCAAGGTGTTTCCTGAATAAGGATGTTTTTTAATTCTTCATTTTTTTCAAGATTAGAGATTAAAGCATCCGTATTTTTCCACTGATTAAAAACCTCTTGAATTCTCGGATTGCTGTTGGCAATATGACTTGCCAAGGCATTGGCATAATAACGGGAAAAGGTTTGCTCGTTGCAATCATACGGATATTCCATTAAGTATGGCAAGGCTTGCACCGCATACCACGCAGGGTTGGATGTCATTTCAAGTGTTAATTTGTGGTGGCTGAGCGTAGTTGAAGTCACATTTTTAAGTTTATCCAGCGTAAAAGTTTTGCTTTCGTTGCTACGAATCCACATCGGTAAGGTTTCTGTGACTAACATTCTGTTGCTTAAAACAGGTAGCACATTTTGCTCACCGTCACTAAACTCGCCCGATTTTGCAATGATTTTATATTGCACGGCATCCACATTATCCGGAATGGTCAAATTCCAAGAAATGTCAGTGTTGCCTTTGGCGTCAACTGAAAAAGTAGCCCCATCTAACTTCCCAAAAAGGGAAGAACTGAGCAAGTTTGCGGATATATCTTTTCCGGTAACGGCATCAGTTAATATTAAAACAGCTTGACCGGAAAGTGTTTTGTCTGTTAGGTTGGCGATTTTTGTGCTGATGGTAATTTGGTCGCCTTGACGTAAAAAGCGTGGTGCGTTCGGGATGACCATCAATTCTTTTTGAGTTACGGTTTGCAGGGTTTTTACAGAGCTTTCCAAAGTTTTGGTATGTGCCAGCAGTTGCAGTTTCCATTGTGTTAATGCTTCGGGGGTTGTAAAACTAAAGGTTACATTACCATCGGCATCGGTTTGCAGTTGCGGGAAGAAGAAAGCGGTTTCCTGTAGGTTTTTACGAACGGGTATATTATTTAAATTATCTTCAGAATTTTTGGTGGTTATAATAATAACACCATTCACACCTCTGCTTCCGTATAAAGCCGTTGCTGCATCATCTTTCAGAACAGTAATATTTGCAATATCATCAGAAGTTAATTTTTTAAAATCATCTTGATTTAAAATTTTTCCATCTACAACGTACAAAGGGTCAGAACTTGACGATAAGGAGCCAACACCTCTAATTATTATATCAGAAGACGAACCAACGGCTCCAGAAGAGTTTGTAATATTAACACCAGCTACTTGACCCTGTAGCATCTTATCCATTGATTCTTCTTCAACTACCATAGCAGATGGCAAAGCCTCGCCACGCTTCATCATATAATTCCTTCCGCCACCAAAATAAAACCCAAACCAATTCAATTGGTCATAATTTTGATATGGAAAGTTGACATAGTTTTGTGCATTGTACACTCTAAAGCCAGACATTCCAAAACTTCTTACAGCATTTCTCTGCATAAATGAATAATAGGTTGGTTTTTGAATAGGGTTAAAATACCATGAGTGCGATGTAAACTGGTCTAACGAGGCATCGTACATGCCTGCCAGAAGCTCGGCAGCAACTTTATCGCCTTTTGCACCTTTTATCTTAAAACTCCAGGTTTCATCGGTTCCGGATTGTAATTTATCTCTAAATGTGAGTGTTTCTATTTCTAAATCCGTTACAGGATATGGTACTGTGATGGTTTTTGTTCCCGACACAAAACTGTTAAATACCGAAAAGCTGTAATTAACGGCAAATCCGCCAATGTCGTCTTTTGTAACCGGTATGGCGAGTGTTTTTTTGTTGTTGCTTAACGGCACAATATAGGTATTGACAATCTTGTGGTTTTTTTCGACTTCTACGGTAACCGTTACATTTTCTGCCGATGAGCCAAAGGTTATTTGTACGTTTTCGCCGGGCTGATAACTGTTTTTGTTGGTTGTTACATCAAACAAAGCGTTATCGGCAAGGGTTTTGTCATCATCGCTGTACAAAAAGGTTTTGGTTTCATTTTTAACTGCTTGGTCAAACCTGTCTTTGCTTTCCAATGTTATAATGTAATATCCGGACTGCCATTTTTTAATGTTGCCCAAGTCTAAGGTTTTTGACGTTTCGGTGTCAAAGGTTTTGTCCAATACCAATGCGCCTTTTTCCCAAGTATCGGCATTGTGTTCATTGTCATAGGCTTCATTTGGAAACAAACTTTTAAATTCGTCTTTGGTCATCACTTGATAATCGGGTGCGCTCCATTGTCGCAGACGCAAAACGTTTTCGGGTGCTTGCAGTTTATAAATTTTGACAATTCCTTTTGCAGAGACAAATTCGCCATTCAAATTCTTGGTATCAATGATAAGTTTTTGGTCTTTTTGGTTTTTGTCAATTTTAGTATCAACCAAAATCGTGGCTGTCATCGCGTGGTAACCCACATTTACAATGGTTGTTGCGCTTCGGGTTTCACCATTGATATCGGTCACATCGGCAGTAACTTCATAATTAAAAACCGGTAAACCTTTTTTATCCACACTTTCATCCGGAATGGCTTTGAACGTGATGTCAAATTCGCCTTTATCGTTGGTCATGCTTTCGCCATGCGTGATTTCCTGCGGCTGGCGGTTGTAATACGGCATTCGCCATGAGTACCAATGGGGGTATTGCACTTTCCGGTGTACACGATACACGACTTTGGCATTGGTAATGTTGCTTCCGGCATAAGCAAGTGCCGTTCCTTTGACGGTCACGCTGTCATTGACTTTGTAGGTTTCCGTTACCGGATTGAACTTGGTTTCAAACTTAGGACGTTTGTATTCTTCCACGGAAAAATAGGTTTCGGACGACAAATCAAACTCATCGGCTTCGAGTTCAATATAGAATTGTCCGTTAAGTCCACCGCTTGGCAGGATAAATTCGCCCGCAACCGAACCGTAATCGTTAGTTTTTAGGGATAAGGTTTTAACTTCTTGATTGTTGGCATCGTATAAGGTTGCATCAACGGTGTGATTGGTAACAATTTCTGATTTGCCGCCAAGCGTTTTAATGACAATTCCTTTAAAATAAACGATTTGTCCCGGACGGTAAATGCTTCGGTCGGTAAATAAAAAGGCGTTATAATCGATGTCATCAGTAGTGTTATCAGAATAATTAGGGTAGATATAAAAGTTTTTAAACGATGCTGTTTCGTTTTGATGACGAACGTCAATAGTCATATTTACATAGCGGTTTTTTCCTTTTGGAATAGTAAATTCGCCATGTTTATTGGTGGTTTCCTGTTTGGTAATTTCAGATTTGTTGTAATTTTCCTGATAGTTGATAGTAACTTGTGCGCCAACAAGTGGTTGTCCGTTATTTCTGTTGATGACTTGAAACAGCTCAACATCTTTATCGGTCTTGTTTGCCAAAGCAATATTGGTCACTTGAATGGTTTTAAACGCAAAACTGCCTTGTATCAACGTTTTTGGTGACGCCACAACGAGATAATGCCCATTGTCTAATTTTGGCACAACAATTTCAGTGGTATGTGTTTGATAATCCGATTCGTTTTTTAGAGTTGATTTCCAAGTGTTTGTGGCTTTTAAATTCTTGATAAACTTGATTTGGTCTTCTTCTCTATGTGTATTGTTGAAAGTTTCAAGTTGTGATGTTGTGAGCTTGTAAATATTGAAATTCAGTTCGTTAAGATTTTTGTATTGAATTTGCGCCAACGTATTTTTTTGAACCGGTAAAAACGATTCGGTAGCGATGTATAGTGATGTTTGAAGTATTTGAGAAGCGAGTGCTTTGCTTTTTTCAGCCGCTTTACTATTAGGAAACTGTACTGTGACGGCATTACATATTTCTAAGGCTTCTTTAAGTTTCCAACGTTGTGTTTCATTGGTTTTTGGCGAATATTCCTGTCCTTGCTTTTGATATAATGCGGCAATTTCATAATCGTACAATGCAGAAACTTCATGCGGTTGCCATGCTTGTTTAGAGCGTTTTAGAGTTTCAAGAAATAAATCATTTTTAGCATCAAACGTAGCGTTTTGATATACAAACAATAAACGGTCAATATCGGCATCTGCCAATTGAAATGGCTGTTTTTGATGAAAACGGATAAGGTTTTTATAAATTTTGAGTGCGTGCAGTTGTAGTGATGTAGAATCTTTTGATTCGATTGTTAAACTGGCGAACGTTTTAAAATCGCTCAGATATTCCGGATTGTCAATTACAAAATTATCTGCCGGCTGCGTAATGCTGTTTTCATCGGTTTTGTAAAATGCCAAAGCATTGTGACTTAACAGGTCAAACAATGTTGGACGGTAAAGTTTTGAATTTTCCTGTGTAACGAGCAGTTCGTCATAATCTTTAAGAGGTGTTTGCTGTAAAATCAAACCATTTTGCAACGAATTTTGATAATGCAAATGTATGGTGTCAAACAAGGTTTGCAAATCCCACGTACGGAAATCATCAGAAACCGTTTCGGCAGTGTTGGTGCGGCTATAAAAACGGTATCTGTTTTCCTGAAAATACTGCCAGTACAAGTTGGCAAGCATGCTTTCCAACAGGTTTTTTGTAGGCGATTCGCTTTTTGCAATTTCCGATTTGAATTCGTTAATGATGGACAATTGCGCATCTTCTTCAAGGGTTAATGCATATTTGCTTTTGTAAATCAAGGTTTTGATTTGTTGTTTGCTGTTGGCATCTTTTTTTGCTTTGTCAAAAATTTGATTGACTATTTCCAATGCCGATTTTGGCAAGCCTTTTTTCTCGAAATTTTCAACGTCTTTCCAGAGTTTTTCATAACTGCCGGATTGTGCTTGGCTGTAATTGGCAAATAGAATAATCATCAAAATAGATATAAATGGTTTCATCAGAATAATTTTTTATGATAGTGCAAGTTACGTTGCATATAGATTCCAAAAAATATGAAATATGTAATTGATACGTTTCAATGAGTGAATTTAGTCATTTTAAAAGTAAACCTTATATATTTACATCCAAAATCAAAAACAATACCAATCAAAATTTGTTTTAAAATTTGTTTTGGTAAATAGATACATGAAGCTGTTTTGGATATTTTTTGCCTTGCCGTATTTTGTGATAAGTCAATCTACAATTGATATTGCAGAAGATTTGTTAGTACAAAAACAATACGAAAAAACAACCATATTGTTGAATGAGTACATAAAAACCAATAATTCGGATTTGAAAGCGATTGAATTATTGGGCGATGCGTATGGGCAACAAAAAAAATGGGATGAATCTATCGTCAATTATAAAAAATTAGTAGGTTTAAGTCCCAAAACTGCCAACTATCATTACAAATACGGAGGAGCTTTGGGGATGAAAGCATTATCGGTAAGCAAGCTGAAAGCTTTGGGAATTATCGGTGATGTTGAAGAGGCGTTTTTAACAGCCGCACAACTCGACCCGAAACATATTGATACACGCTGGGCACTCGTAGAACTGTACATGCAATTACCGGGAATTATTGGCGGCAGTAAGAAGAAAGCCTTGTTTTATGCCGAAGAACTTCAGGCACTTTCACCGGTTGATGGTTATTTGTCCAAAGGTTACATCTATCAGTATGATAAAGATTTTTCAAATGCCGAAACCAATTACAAAAAAGCAGTTGAGGTTGGCGGTTCCAAAACCTGTTATTTAAAGCTGGCGATGCTTTATTCGGATTTTAATAAAAAAGATAAAGCGTTAGAGGTTTTAAAAGAAGCTTATGAAATCCACAAAACAGACGAATTTTTACAGCGAATTAAAACCTTGGAGGATTAGCATTAGTTTTCAGTCATAGTCACAGTTTTCAGTCATTACCGACGCTAAATAAAAAAGTATTTGTAGCAAAAAGCTAAGGTTAATAAATCCGTAAGAAATTATTTTGCGTCTTTGTGACTTTGCGAGAAAATCTTTTAACTTTGAAACCATCAATATTTAGCTATGAACGTACATTTTATCGCCATTGGCGGAAGTGCCATGCACAATCTGGCATTGGCATTACACAATAAAGGCTATCGTGTTACAGGAAGTGACGACGAGATTTTTGAACCTTCAAAATCACGCTTGGCGGTTAAAGGACTTTTGCCCGAGACTTACGGTTGGTTTCCTGAAAAAATCAACTCAAATATAGATGCTGTAGTGTTGGGCATGCATGCCAAAGCCGATAATCCGGAGTTGTTGAAAGCTCAGGAACTCGGACTTAAGATATACAGCTACCCCGAATTTTTGTACGAACAAAGTAAAGACAAAACCCGTGTGGTTATTGGTGGCAGTCACGGCAAAACCACTATTACATCCATGATTTTACATGTAATGCACTATCACGGTAAAGATGTGGATTATATGGTTGGCGCGCAGTTGGAAGGTTTTGATGTCATGGTAAAACTCACAGAAGATAACGACTTTATCGTGCTTGAAGGTGACGAATATTTGAGTTCGCCTATTGACCGCCGCCCAAAATTTCATTTGTACAAACCCAACATTGCTTTGTTAAGCGGCATTGCCTGGGATCATATCAATGTATTTCCAACCTATGAAAATTATGTAGAGCAATTCAGGATTTTTGTGGACAGTATCGTCAAAGGCGGCAGTATCACGTATAATGCCGAAGATATTGAAGTGGTTAAAGTCGTTGAAGCCAGTGAAAATACCATCCGCAAACTGCCATATTACACACCCGATTATACGGTTGAAAACGGCGAAACCATACTTGAAACTTCCGAAGGATCGTTGCCTGTTGAGGTTTTTGGGAAACACAA
Organism: uncultured Flavobacteriaceae bacterium; assembly: GCA_964454675.1. Lineage (GTDB taxonomy): Bacteria > Bacteroidota > Bacteroidia > Flavobacteriales > Flavobacteriaceae > CAYVUB01. Next base: position 104,559 of record CAYVUB010000001.1, read on the forward strand.
TCTTAATAATCTTGCCGGTGCCAAATGGATTTGCCAGCATATAGGTGTTGATGAAGACGATTTTTACGAAGCTATTGCTACCTTTAAAGGCGCCAGCAAACGCTTGGAAAAAATTGCAGAGAGTCCCACAAGCGTAGCCTATAAAGATTTTGCACATTCGCCAAGTAAGGTTGAAGCCACAACCAAAGCAGTAAAAGAACAATACGGCAACCGCACTTTGATAGCCTGTTTAGAGCTTCATACCTACAGCAGTTTAAATGCCGAATTTTTGCGTCAGTATAAAGGTGCTTTGGATGCTGCTGATGTTGCTGTCGTGTTTTACTCGCCACATGCGGTGGAAATAAAAAAGCTTGAAGAAGTCACACACGGGCAAATTGCTGAAGCTTTTGAACGTGACGATTTGATTATTTACACCAACCCCGAAGATTTTAAACAGTTTTTGTTTTCTCAAAATTTAGACAATAAGGCATTACTCTTGATGAGTTCCGGCAATTATGGAGGCTTGAATTTTGATGAGGTAAAGCAATTGATTAATTAAGATTATTGCAAGAGTTGTGAGACGCTCTTTTTTACCATTAAGAAGATAAGGTAATTAAGGTGTTCATTAAGTATTTCTTAATATAGCTTAATGCCTTAATGGTTAATAATTGAACTCATTTTTTTTATTTAAACTCTCCAAAATGCCACAAAATCCCGGACGGATCGTGTACAAAACATTCACTGCCCCAATCCAAATGACGAATTGGTATCAATCTGACGTTTTCATATTTAGAAGGTAAGTCAAGTTTTTCTAACGCTTCCCAAAACGGGAAACATCATCTACTTCCATAAAAAGCATTGTGTTCTCTACCCATTCTTTTGCGTAGTAATCTTGAAGATAAAAAGCAAGGGTTCCGCTTTTAAAAACGGATAGTTTAGGCTCCAATACGGTTTCTTCAAAACCGAAATCGTTATAAAACTTACGTGAGATTTCAAAGTTTTTACTACCTATAAAAGGTCTGATGGATTTTCCGTTGTGGTTCATGAAATTTATTATTAAAGTTTTTTCTTAAAAAAATCAATAGTTCTATTCCAAGATAATTCGGCAGCTTCTTTATCATAACGAGGCGTTGAGGTATTGTGAAACCCATGGTTGACACCCATATAAAAATGCGCTTCATATTCCACATTATTTGCTTTCAGCACAGCTTCGTATGCCGGCCAGCCTTCATTAACCCGTGTATCGAGTTCGGCAAAATGTATCAATAACGGTGTTTTAATTTTAGCCGCATCATCATTGCCAGGTTGTGAGCCATAATAAGGAACAGCTGCTAAAAGCTCAGGAACTCTTACTGCCATCATGTTTGAGATCCAACCACCAAAACAAAAACCTACAACGCCAATTTTGCCATTACAATTCTTGTGAGTTTTTAAATATTCAAAAGCAGCAATAAAATCCTCAAGCATTTCATCTCTATTGCGCTGACTTTGGAGTTTTCTACCATCATCATCATTGCCGGGATAACCACCAAGTGGTGTTAAGGCATCAGGTGCTAAAGAAATAAATCCATCCAAAGCGGTTTGTCTTCCAACATCTTCAATATAGGGATTCAAGCCTCTGTTTTCGTGAACGACAATAACACCCGGTAGTTTTTCAGTTGTATTATTTGGTTTAGATAATAATCCTTTGATAGTGCCACCACCTTTTGGAGAATCATAAGTAATATAATCTGATTCTAAGCGTGCATCATTAGGTTGAACTAATAAGCTATCTAAGTAATTTGGCGACATAAAACTCATGAGCGAGCCTAAAGTTAATCCGCCAACGGCATAAATGGATAACTTTTCTACAAATTGACGTCTGTTAATTCTGTTGTGTGCATATTCATCATATAAATCAAAAACTTCTTGATGGATATTTTCTTTTTTTAATGGTTTCATAGCTGTTATTTTTTAGTATAAATTTTTTCATTGAAATTATTAAACCACAAACTGCGTCAAATGATAGTCCAAATATTTGTACTGTATTTTGCCCTATTGCGTTTGTAATTGCTCCGTAAGTTGTTTAATGTGTTGCAAAATTTTGATATATGTTTGATTATCAAATAAACTTTCCATACTTTGCTGTCAGTTAATTACTTCTGAAATTTACAATTTTTATATTAATGTTATGTCGGAAAAAAGCAGTTCATTTTCAATAAAAAACTGGTCACAAGACGACAAACCGCGCGAAAAGCTGATGCTTAAAGGCAAAGCAGCATTAAGCGATGCCGAGTTGTTGGCAATCTTGATAGGTTCGGGCAGCAGAAACGAAAGTGCGGTGATGCTGTGCAAGCGTATTTTGGCGAGTGTTGATAACAATCTCAACGCTTTGGGGAAACTTTCGGTAAAGCAGCTTATGGAATTTAAAGGTATTGGTGAAGCAAAAGCGATTACCATTATCGCGGCGGTTGAACTCGGCAGACGGCGTAAAAGTGAAGAGGCTTTGCAGTTGGATAAAATCTCGTCGAGCCGTTCGGTTTTTGAATTGATGCAGCCCATAATAGGCGAGTTGCCACACGAAGAATTCTGGATTATTTACCTTAACAATTCCAACAAAGTTTTACACAAAGCCCAGTTGAGCAAAGGCAGTATTACCGGTACACTGGTCGATGTGCGTTTGGTACTCAAAACCGCTATTGAAGTAGGAGCGGTTGGGTTAATTTTGGCACACAATCATCCGTCCGGTTCATTAAAACCAAGCACAGCCGATAAAGACATTACCCGAAAACTTACACAAGCCGCCGAAAGTTTGGATATTAAAGTTTTTGACCATTTGATTATTAGCGAAAACTCGTACTTTAGCTTTGCAGATGAATCTCTGTTATAAAAAGACAAGCACCAAATCCCAAATTGTTAATGGTTAATAGTAAAATTCAGTGTATCAAAAACATTTGGAGTTTGGAATTTTAAAATTTGGAATTTCAACACGTAATATCTGTATCTTTGAAATATGGTACTTGAGATTTGAAAACTTAGTTAATGTTACTCGTTTATACCCACAAAATTACGCCCAGGTTGACCTATGTGTTTAAGCATATATGCACACGTGTTTTAGGAATTCCGGTTGGGTTTACATCGGCAGTTGAAGAATTTATAGCACACGACAGTTTAAAAATGTCATACACGCGGCAGCCGTTAAGCAACGAAATTTTTATACGCAGCCACGAGCTGTTGTTTGAGCAAGGTTTGTCAGATTTTGATGTCAATGTACACGATTGGGATGATACCAAAGGTTTTTTTTCAGCTTCAGATAAAAGCAGTTTGCCTTATGATATTTTTGCTGCATCATTCTTCTTATTAAGCAGATATGAAGAATATTTACCTCACGTAAAAGATGAATACGGCCGGTTTACAGCTGCCGAAAGTCTGGCGTACAAGCACAAATTTTTGCAGCAGCCGGTAGTTGATATCTGGGCGTATAAACTTAAAGCCTTACTACAATCACAATTTCCGGAATATCGGTTTCCTCAAAAAAAATACACTATTCAACCTGTTATTGATGTGCCTATGGCATACTACTTTAAGCAAAAAGGTTTAATGCGTATCATAGGCGGTACCGTGAGTGATATGGCTCATTTTAAATTGAAACAGCTATACCAGCGTTATCAAACCATTTTGGGTTTTAGGCGAGATCCTTACGATACGTTTAAGTGGATAATAAACAAACAGAAAAGCACACAGCAGCGGTTTGTTGTTTTTTTTCTGATAGGCGATTATTCTACGTACGACAAGAATATAAGCATTAACAGTAAGCCTTTTGTATCACTCATAAAATCCATTGCCGATTATTGTACTGTTGGACTTAAAGTATCATTTTTGGCATTGGAAGATTATGAAATGCTTAAAAAGGAAAAGCTTAAACTGGAATCCATTATCAATTATCCGGTAGAAGTATCACGCCATTCATTTTCAAAACTCAATTTGCCCGAATCCTATAGAAATCTTATCGAACTTGAGGTAAAACACGATTATACAATGGGTTACATCAATCAGTTGGGTTTTAGAGCCGGTACCTGTACGCCGTTTTTGTTTTATGATTTGGATTATGAAGTGCAAACACCGTTACAAATTCATTCGTATCATTGTATTGATTATGCACTGCTTAACAAGCAATCATTTTTGGACAGAAAAGAAGAATTGGAGCGGCTAATTAAAAAAGTAAAGGATGTAAACGGTACTTTTACGGCAGTATTTCATAACTATGCATTCAGTAATGAACCGCAATGGAAAGGGTTTAAAAAATTGTTCAGTATTATTTTAAATTCGGTAAAAGCAGATGAATCACATTAAGCACGTTTTCTTTGATTTAGATCATACACTTTGGGATTTTGAGAAAAATTCGGCATTGACTTTTGAAAAAATATTTAAAACGCATAAGGTAAATGTAAGTCTGGATGCTTTTTTAAAAGTTTATGAACCCATAAATCACAAGTATTGGAAACTGTACAGAGATGAAGAAATTGACAAAACCCGTTTGCGGTATGGCAGGCTCAGAGAAACGTTTAATGAAATCAATTTCAACGCAAGTGATTATTTGATAGAATGTTTATCGGTTGACTATATCGCTTATTTATCGTCATTCAGTCATCTTTTTGAAGGCACGGTCGATGTGTTAAATTACTTACAATCCAAATATCAGCTTCATATCATTACCAACGGATTTGAAGAAGCCCAGCACAAAAAAATGATATCATCAAACATTCATCATTATTTTAAAACCATCACCGCCGCCGAAACTACCGGCGTTAAAAAACCCAATCCCGTTATTTTTGATTATGCGTTGAATCTTGCAAATGCAAAACCAACCGAAAGTTTAATGATAGGTGATAATTATGAAGCCGATATTCAAGGTGCTTTAAATGTGGGTTATGACGCTATCTTTTTCAATTACCGCAATGACAGCGTTGCTGATGATATTAAACAAATCAAACATTTATCAGAATTAAAATTGTATCTTTAAACGTTAAAATAAAATGAAACCGATGAGCCGTTCAAGTCATATTATCATTACAATAGCTCTGTTTTTTGCTTCAGTAATCACTACATTTTCTCAGCAATCCATTAATAATTACAAATATGTTGTTGTTCCTAAAAAATATGATTTTTTAAATGCGGAAGACAAATATCAAATTAATTCATTGACCAAGTTTTTATTTGATAAATACGGTTTTACAACATTTACGCAAGGCGAAGAATTCCCCGAAGATTTAAAGAACAATAACTGTCTGGCAATGTATGCCAATGTTGAAGAAATCAAAGCATTTTTAAGAACCAAACTTCGTATAGATTTGAAGGATTGTAATGGAAATCTCATACAATCATCGCGGGAAGGCTTATCCAGAGAAAAAGAATTTGAAAAAAGTTTTAATCTGGCATTGCGTGATGCATTTTACACTTTTCAACATGCAGAATACAAATACGAACCCAAGACAGCGACTACAACAAGTGTAGCAACAACCGATACTGCTGCCGAAGTTGAACGCTTAAAGAAAGAATTACAAACCTTAAAAGCCGAACAAAAACCTGTACAGGTTACAGAACAGGTTAAGGATGTTGTAAAAGAAGACATCAAAAATGACGTGGTTGAAGAAGTAGAAACAGCAGCAGATGTAAAAGGACTTCCGGTATTGTATGCGCAACCTATTGAAAACGGTTTTCAACTTGTTGACAGTACACCAAAAGTGATATACAAAATAAGAAAAACAAGTTCGCCCGAAATGTTTATTGTTGAAACCATCAACGGGATGCTTGCCAAAAAAACTAACGGCTGGCTACTGGAATATTATGACAATGGCGTTTTAAAAACCGAAATGCTGAATATCAAGTTTTAGTAGTCCGAAGCCGGAAGCCCAAAGACGGTAACGGTAGCTTTGAGTACCTCAGCTGTCAAAATCATAAATCGTAATTTTCAAATCGTAAATCTCTAACACCTAATACCTAATACTCATACTTGTCTTTCCAACGTTGTTTTAAAAACTCACGTAAGGCATTTTCTCTGGTATTATTTCCCGGTTGGTACAGTGTGGTGTTTTTTAGTTCTTCAGGAAGAAACTCATGCATTGCAAAATTATTTTCGTAATTGTGAGCATATTGATAATCTTCGCCATAACCCAATTCTTTCATCAGTTTTGTCGGGGCATTACGTATAGATAACGGCACAGGCAAATCGCCGGTTTGTCTTACCAATTGTTGCGCTTTCCCGATAGCTTCATAGCTGGCATTACTTTTGGGTGATGTTGCAAGATAAATAGCGCACTGACTCAGGATAATACGAGATTCAGGATTTCCTATAACACTTACCGATTGAAACGTGGTATTTGCCATTACCAATGCTGTTGGGTTGGCATTGCCAATATCTTCACTGGCAAGAATAAGCATGCGTCGTGCAATAAATTTTACGTCTTCGCCGCCTTCAATCATTCGTGCCAGCCAATATACCGCAGCATTTGGGTCGCTGCCCCGTATAGATTTTATAAACGCCGAAATAATATCATAATGCTGTTCGCCGGTTTTGTCATACCTCACCATATTGCTTTGTACTTTTTGCAGTACAGCATCGTTTGTGATTTCTACGGTATCTTCGGGATTGTAAGAGGTAACAATAAGTTCAAAAATATTTAAAAGTTTGCGGGCATCACCACCCGAAAGTTTGATTAAGGCTTCGGTTTCTTTAAGGTCAATAGTGCGTTTTGATAAAATATCATCTTCGGTAACAGCACGATGTAATAAGGCTTCCAAATCGTCTTTTCCAAAAGCATTTAACACATACACTTGACAGCGTGACAGCAATGCCGAAATCACTTCAAAACTCGGGTTTTCGGTAGTAGCACCTATAAGTGTAACCCAGCCTTTTTCTACAGCTTCCAAGAGTGAATCCTGCTGCGATTTGCTAAACCGGTGAATCTCATCAATAAATAAAACAGGATTTTTTGTAGTGAACAATCCGCCGCTTTGTTTCGCCTTATCAATCACATCCCGAATATCTTTTACGCCCGAATTGATAGCACTTAATTTATAAAACGGCCTGCCCGATTCGTTGGCAATAATATTGGCAAGTGTGGTTTTTCCTGTTCCCGGCGGTCCCCAAAATATCATTGACGGGATGATGCCCTGCTTTATGTGTTGTGTAAGTGCGCCGTGATTGCCAACAAGATGCGACTGGCTCAAATAATCTTTGAGCTGTTTGGGTCTTAGGCGTTCGGCTAATGGTTCATTCATGAAGTAAAATTACAAAATAAGAATCTGTTTAAGTTTTGTTTTTGAGATTTATTATTAAAGGATTTTTGAGCGAGAAGAGGCAAATTTTTATAGCATAGCAGAGCTATTGTATGAAAATTTAACGAAGTTGCAGCCGGAAATCCTCATAAGAGAGCCAATAAATAAAATATAAACGTTCAGTACACGATAAAAAATGTATCTGACTAATTTAAAACCACATAGATACATAGATTTTTATAATCTTTATCGGTTTTGGATAGCTTCCACCTTTGGTGGAACATATAGTTCTGCAAAATTATGCTACCAAAGGCGGACTATGAAACCTTAACACGGTAAATATAACATAAACAGCTATGTACCTCCTATGTTTGCGAAGTTATTGAATTTAATATATTGCGGTTTTTGTCGTGTACTGAAATATAAACAGATTCTAAGACGTGACAATATTTCATACGTATCACAATTGGTTGAATTTTTGAGTAAATATCCTTAAATTTAATCATGGAACAGCAATCTTTTAAATATTCAACAGGCGTTCTTGCGTATCCGCTGTTTTTTGTGATGTTGATATGGACGGTATTCTGGCTGCAAGTCCGGTTTTTTACCGAGATAAAATCGTTTGGGGTTGTTCCGCAGACTATCATAGGATTGCGCGGTATTTTTTTTAGTCCGTTTATCCATTCAAACATTGAGCATTTGCGCAACAACACCATTCCGCTGTTTGTACTGTCAATGGCATTGTTTTATTTCTACCGTGCCATTTCGTGGAAAGTCATTGTGTACGGCATTCTGCTTTCGGGACTAATCACCTGGATTATTGGCAGACCAGCAAACCATATTGGTGCCAGCGGATTGATTTATGTGCTGGTAAGTTTTATTTTTTTTAAAGGAATTTTTGCAAAACATTACCGGCTGGTTGCCCTGTCATTGCTCGTGGTTTTTCTCTACGGAAGCATGATTTGGTATGTGTTTCCTATGGAAAACGCGATGTCGTGGGAAGGTCATTTGGCAGGATTGATAACAGGATTGCTGTTTGCGGTCATCTTTAGGAAAACCATTGCCAAACCCGAAAAATACGCATGGCAACAACCTGGTTATAATGAAGAAGATGACGAATTTTTAAAGCATTTTGATGAAAACGGAAATTTTATTGAAACCTCAAAACCGCCTGTTGAAGACCAACATACAGAACCCGAAAGCGTGGTAAAAATTGTTTACAGATTTAAAGAAAATAACGACAAAGCAGAGCAATAGAGAAAATCAAATTTCAAGTACCACATTCCAATCACTTTGTGGGAAATCGTGGCTTCGGGCGGTGTCATTTCGAGCGGAACGAAGTGAAGTCGAGAAATCTATTGCTTATTAATAGATTCCTTTGTTTCATTCCGTTGCGTTTCACTACACTTCACTACAATCGGAATGACACCTCAGCTATTAAAATCGTAAATCCCAAATCGTAAATCGTAATTCTCAAATCCTTTGTCTTACGGTTTCATATAAAAATGCGCCGCAGGCAACAGACACATTTAAAGATTCTATTTCGCCCATAATAGGAAGCTTTGCTTTTTCATCCACAATTTTTAATACCGACGGATTAATACCGCTTCCTTCTGATCCCATAATAATGGCGCAAGGCTTGGTAAAATCAATGTCATATAAAACGATATCGGTTTTTTCGGTGGCTGCAATAACTTTAATTCCGGAAGATTGCAGGTAATATACGGCATCTTTAATGTGGTCAACTTTGCAGATAGGAACTTTAAAAATGGCACCGGCACTGGTTTTAATGGTATCGCCGTTAACAGGTGCGCCGCCTTTTTTTTGGATGATAATGCCCGAAACGCCGGTACATTCGGCAGTTCTTATAATTGCCCCAAAGTTGCGTACATCACTTAGCTGGTCAAGAAGTAAAAACAACGGTGTTTTACCCGATTCAACAACTGTTTCTACTAAAGTTTCAATATCATAAAAGGTGATAGGCGCAATTTGAGCAACAACGCCTTGGTGGTTTTTGTTGGTGAGCTTGTTAAGTTTTTCAACAGGAACGTGCGATGTGTTCAAACGTTCTTTTTTTAAAAGCTGTTCGAGTTCTTTAAACAGTTCGCCCTGTAAACCTTTCTGTAAAAATATTTTATCAATATTCTCGCCCGATTTTATGGCTTCAATAACCGCCCGTATTCCAAAAATTGTAGTTCCGTTTTCCATGCCGTAAAAGTATAAAAATTTTACACTGCAAATTTGCAGTGTAAAAACATTATTTCTTTACCACCTTCTTCGTTTCTTTCAAGCCGTTTTCTGTTTTTAGGGTAATAAAATACACACCATTTTGCAACCCCGACATATCTGTCTGACTGCTGTTGCTTTGTGTGATAAGCACTTTGCCTGTTATGGAATTTCAAGAAAAATTTCCGTTACTTAAGAGTTAGCCGATGTGTTTGTTCTTCGGTAATTTTGCAGTTGATAGCATTTTATTTGCTTTTTCGAGTTTTTTCGGAAACATTATTTTATCACGTAATTTATCCAAACTTTTGTCGATTGCAACAAGAGGAATTTTACTATCTATTATTTGTGTATTTTTCATAATTCAATTTTTTTAAATTTTCGTTGTGCTAAAAAGCCTTCATAATCTGTGCCAATTTCAAATTCAAAAAATTCGTCGCCAATTTTACCGTAAAGATAAAAATCTTTTTTCATTTGTTCATAGAATTTCGTAATTCCCATTCTGTAAAGTCTTGTTCTTGCTTTTGTACTTCCTGTGGCATAAATCCAGATGTCGGGGTTATTTCTTTTTATCTTTATTCAATGTCTTTTTCTCGCTTATGGGTGGTAAAAAGTTTTCTTGTGTAATGACTTTTTTTCCTGTTTTTTGTTCTAAAGCAAGTCTGGCATCTTTGGCTATTTTTCCTCCTTTTTTACCTGCAACTGCATTTCTCCGGACACCTTTTGCTTTTTCGACCTCTGCAATTTGTCGGGTGGAAAGTTCTGCCAAAGCGGTAAAAATGAGTTCAGCCTCACTCATATGGTCACGCAAGTTCTGTGTTTGTAATCCTTTTAGGTTTTTGTGCTGTTTTACACTCAAACCAGCCCATTCCTGATGAATGATATTGGTCAGGAAAGCAAACTCATCTGACTTTTCTACTCCACTTTGTTTCCAGTAATCAGTAAGTTTGTTTCGGGTTTCCTGTCCCGACATACGTTGCTGAATCCATTTCTCGCTTCTGCCGAGTTTTTTCCAGTTTTCTCTTGCCCTGTCAATACTTTGTTCAGGGTCAGAGATTTCCTGCATACGTTCGTACCCTACTTTTGCCAGCCATTGCTTAAACGGCTCTGCTTTAGGTGAAGGAATGGATTGGATAATGCGAAGCAAGGTTTCGGTATCTGCTACATCTGTTACATAAAATTTACCGTCTGCCGATTGCATTTTCAGTTGTACGATTTTTTCGTACAACTGACTCCCTTCTTTGGTTAACTTCTTTTTCAGGTCAGACCAATATCTTCTGGGAATACTGCTTTCTGTCAGTATTTCAATCACATCTATTACCGAAAAATACCATTTTTCCTGCTCTTCGTCCCAATGAGTACGGACTTTCTTTTGCTCAAAGAGTTTTACCGATTTTTCCATTTTCATTTCCGTTTGTTTAAATACGAATATATAATTTTTTGAGAGAATAGAAAGCAGAGAACAGAACAAGGACTTTTCTAAAAAACAAAAACTCCTATATCTTGTGATTTAAGAAAAACTGAAAACATTTTTTACCAGTTTAACAATTCCCTCTTTAGGGGTTAGGGGGCTTTCACCACCTTTTTCGTTTCCCTCAAACCGTTTTCAGTTTTTAGGGTAATAAAATACACACCATTTTGCAACCCCGACATATTTATCTGACTGCTGTTGCTTTGTGTGGCAAGCACTTTACCTGTAAGGTCTGTTACGGTTATTTTATGGATTTCTTTGCTGAAATGCAATATGTCTTTTACAGGATTGGGATAAACCGTTACCTCACTAAACGCATTATCATTAACACTCAAAGAACACGCATTTAATACCGCTTGCTCATTGATACAATCTCCTGCATTGTTTTCTATATCTGTAAGCCAACCTAAGCCTTGTTGCAGGTAGGTACAAAAATTGGGTAAGTGGCAGACCGAAAGAAGCGGGTTGTTTTTAATTCGTAAAGCTCCAATAGTTGCAGGGTCTATATTCTGTAAGGCGGAAATATCGGTTAATTGAGTATTACCAATAAGAATAACACCCTCTGCGGAAATCAGGTTTTCTAAGCCGGAAAGCGAAGTTAAGCCATCTTCAGAAATACCAAGAACCCAATCTATAGAAGTCAGGTTCTCTAAGACTGAAAGTGAGGTTACAGCGTTACGAAGAATGTAAAGCGTTCCTATTGTTGTGAGATTCTCCAAGCCCGAAAGAGAAATTAATTGAGTATTCTTTTCAATATTAAGACCCTCTTCCAAAGATGTCAGGTTGCTTAGTGCTGTAATCGAGGTTAATTGAGGGTTTTCAAGAATATCAATGAAATTAGCATTTGTAATATTTTCTAAACCTGAAAGAGTGGTTACCTGAGTAAAGTGAATACTAATATTTTCCACAGAAGTCAGGTTACTTAAAGGTGTAAGGTCTGTAATGTCAGTAAGATTCTCCCATTCTTCGTCACCAACGTATAGAGCACTCTCAATTTCTGTACAGTTGGGGTAATTGATAGCAAAAGCGTCAACTTCTGCCTGAGAAGTAAACCAAATCTCTCCCCATTGATTTGGTGTAGGGCATTGTGCCTGTGCTTTTCCGTATAAGAGTAACAGGGCAAAAGCCATACTGAATTGTAACATTTTTTTCATAGCATTTGTATTTTAAGATTAGTTGGAACGAAGTTGTGGAAAAAGGTGCGGTAAGACAAGAAAACACCATACTCAAAGTGTACTATGGTGTAAAATTATTTTTTAATGTATTGATTTTTATATAATTACGCCAACGTATGTACTAAAGTCTGTAAATGGGGAATTGGCGAACTTTCGGCTTTACGGAAGCACAAATGTTCAGTTTTATACAATTAGGATTACTGACCTTGAAATTAAGGCTTTAACCCGCAATCTTGCATAACAGTTCGTGTGTTAGTGGTTTGCTCTTATTTTTCAGGTTTAGTTACCAATTCAAAAATTAAATTTGATAACATTTCTACATCACTGTTTATCGTTTCTTGCATATAACGTTCGTAGATATTTACATTGTCAGGTGGGTTAAGATTTAGTTTTAATCCTTTTTCTGATGCAAGTAAACGTAAAAATTCTCTTTGTGCCCGACCATTACCTTCTCTAAAAGGGTGCAGGTAGTTTACATTGTCTAAAATTTCGGCAAGTTTGTTTGCTAATTGCAGTTTGTCACTTTTCTTTATTTTGTGGTATTCCGTAATTAAACCGTCTATGTACCGAAAAGCGACATCGAAACGTTCTCCATCAAAAAACGGCTTTCCATTTTTGCTGATATTGACGGTTCGGGTTTTACCTGCCCAAACGTAAATATCTTGAAACAAATGTTTATGAACAGCTAATAAGCCAAATGTGTCTTTGATTTTTATCGGATTTTCAAAAAGTTCTTGAGTACGTTTGGTAACAACACCACTTTCAGCAAAAATTAAAATATCGTATTCTGTAATATCAGCTAAATTACGTAAAACTCCCGTTTTCGGGTCTGTATAAGTGTAGTCAGGGTCTATGTATTGATAATCATACATACGCTTTTTCTTTTGCAGATTTGATAAACTCTGCAAATGTAATTTTACCTGTTACATAATCTCTGATGAGAGCAATGCCTTTTGGTGTAGGTTCAAATCCTTCAAACATATTTGTTCCAATAGCATTTGCAGTGCTTTCCAATGTTTTAAGGTCAGCAAACTTAACTCCCATTAAGGTTAAATTTTTACGGTCTATGACTATGGTTTTGTACATTTGTTATTTCTTATTATCAAACACAAATATACAATTTTTGGATTTAACAGTAAAGTTTATGTAAGTGCTGTTTCAAATAAATCTTATTGTTTTCTAAATCTATCTTCCAAAATATTCAGTTTATTAAGTATGTTCATACTTTATGCAAAATAAATTTAGGAATGACAGCATTTTCAACTTTATGACTATCTATATCTCGTTAATAAACTGGTAAATATCGAGGTCTTTTGGGATGTCCAACTTTTTTCTGATGACATTTTTTTTATTTCTTACCGACTGAGGCTCGATAAATTTATAACGAGCTATGTCTTTTGTGGAAATTTTTATCTTTAGCAAGGCACAAAATTCTATGTCGGAAACCGACATTTTCGGGTTGATTTGCAAGAGCTTTGCAGAAAAATCGGGAAAAGTTTCCTCAAAATAAAACATAAAGGCAGGGTCTTTTTCTTTGAGTGCTTTTAATAATTTGGAATAATCTTCCCCGTTCGGGTTTTCGGATATTTTTGCCAGATATTCCCGGCTTGCTTTTTCCTGTCGGGCAAGCATCCTGTTTTTTCGGACGACAAAAAACGTAATAACTACCATTATCCCCAGAAAACCTGCAAGCACATACAAATAAACAGGGTTGCTTTCTTTTTTCTCATTTAACAGGGTAGTCAGCGATTTTTTCTGATTTTCGGAAACCGCCAGCTTTAAGGAATCCCGCTTTATCTGATAGATTTTTACCGAATCTTTCTGTTGTAGCTGTTCGTAGGAAGTAACCATCAGGTTATACAGAGCTTCGGTAGTCAGGTGGTTTATGCTTCCTAATTTTTCGGCTTTTTTGAAATAGAAAATTGCCTTTTCATAGTTTTTTTCAATCAGTTCGGCTTCTCCTAAAGTCTGCATATTTCTGGAAAGGATATCATCTCGGATGTATCCCTTGTCTTTTGCAAGAGATAAATTTGCATAATACCGAGCTGAATCAGGTTGATTTAATTTGGCATAAATTGTCGCAATATTAGTATGGTGGAAAAACAATAACTTTTCCCTTTGTTCTTTATTTGGTATTTTTTTTATTTCCTGCCCCGTTAAATGGGTATATTTGAGTCTGGTTTGTTCATCGCCTTTCAGCGAATAATAATTGGCATAAGAAGTAGCTAAATGCCCTTTTGTTAAAATATTGATAGAATCCTTGTCATTCAGCCTGTTCATTATTCTGCTTCCCTGTTCCAATTCTTCAAAAGCTTTATCGGGCAATCCGCTAAAAATATAGGCTTCAAAAAGATGTGTTTTCGCCATAACCTGATAAACAGGTATTTTGTAATTGCCTGCTTTCTCGTATAACGATTTTGCCGTTGCCAGCATTTCCTTAAAGTCTTTGGTTTTTCCGTAATAAACCGCCTGATTTCTGATGGCTTGCAGTTCTACTTCTTTTGTGTTTATCTTTCGGGCTTCTTTTTCAATGTTTTGGGCTTCCAAAAATGCTTTTTCGGGGTCTGAAAAAATAATTCTGTAATTTTCCGTAACTCTTTTTATCAGGTCTTTTTGGGCATCGGTTTGTTGTGAGAACAGTAAGGCTGTTCCTAAAAAGAAGGTAATCAGTAGTGTGAGGTGTTTTGTCATCGTAAACAAAGCTGTGTTGCGGTTTATTATTGTAAAAGCCTGTTTAAATTTTATTTTCAGCCACAAAATACATAAATTATTGGAAATCAATTTGCGTAATCTGTGAAATTCGAGTCTAAGAAGTTTAAAAAACAGCCGTCAAACTAATATGGATTTTTGAGTCTGATAATTTAAAGCTTTGATTTTCTGTTTTGGCACTTGTGTAGTTAAATTTAAAAAGCCCTGCATTGGTAAGTAATCCAAATCCAAACCCAAACCCAAACAGTTTTTCTTTGGTTTCAGAAAGTTTATTTTCAAAATAAGCAGCATCAATTACCGAATGTACATACAGGCTGTTGCTCAATTTATACCGGTATTCGGTATTTAAAACCGAAAATGCATCTGCCAGAAGGCTGTTTTCTTCAAATCCTCTTATGGAATTGATACCGCCAAAACGCAGCAATTCATTTTCAAAATAAGAATTGGAAATAAGCATCACGCTGTTCAATCTCACATAAACACTGTTTTTGTCATTAAGATTAAAAATCTTAAAGGTGTTGAGGTCAAGTTTGGTTTGCGGTTCATCAACACCTTCAAATGTACGGCTGCCAAAGCCTGCCGTGATGTCAAACAGAAAGTTGACAGGAAACAGCCTGTCAAACTTTTGTGCATTAAGATGCAAATAATTTGCAGTGTAAAAGGTTGATTTGAAATCTGCAATCAAAGGCGTGCCAATATCCAGTAGATTGGTCGAGGTTAACGCATTTACCCCAATTGCTATTTGATGTTTGGGATGAAATTGATATTCCAGCCGTGCACTTTGTGATACGGTTACAAAACTTGAATCCCGTTTAAAAATATTCAAACCTAATTCTGTGCCCAACGGTGAACCGAACAAATACGGTAACCGCGCTTTAACATCAAAGGTTTGCTGCTGGCCTTCATCGCTTTTATACAGTAAACGGAACGATTCGCCATAATTGAGGTTGTTGACAAGATTGAGATTCAGGTAGCCGTCAAACTCAAGCTTATTGGTTTCGGCATTGGTGCCAAATCCCAAAAAACCGTCAAAAGCGTTGCTTTTTTGTTTTTCTACATATATATATAGTATGGTAGAATCTTTTGTGAACAACACTTCGGGTGTTTTAATTTGATTGGCAAATTGCAGGTTTTCCAATTGTGCCGTTTTATCCTGAACGGTTTTTAAGCTGAACGGTTGTTTACGCTTAATTTTCAAAAAGTGCTTAATATAAGACTTCGGGAATTTTTCATAACCGTTAACAATAATGGAATCGATAGTTCTTTTGTTTTTTTGAGTAACAATAAGCTGTGCTTCAAGATGTCCGCCGGAAGATTTTTTGATATCTGTGAGCTGTAAAGCCGAAAAAGGATCGCCTTGGTTTGCGATTTCAGAATTTAATATGCTGAGCGTTTTTTCAACCTCATCCATTTTAATATCAAAATACGTATCAGAAACCTTATCGGTTGTTAGTTTTAAAATATCATTATCTACCGATGCGTCATAATATATGCGTATCATTTTATAATAGTCATTCAAATGAAACAATGCAAGATACGTAGAATCATTTTGTTTTTTAAGATGCATAAACTCACTTTCAATGTATCCGTATCTTGATAATCGCTGTTTGAGTTTTTCGGTTTCGTTTTGCAGGTTTAAATAATTCTCAAATCTTTTTTGATACGATAACGAGTCGATAGTTTTGGTTTCGACTTCGGTTTTTCCTTCAATTTTAAGATACAGCGACTGGCAGTAAAGCTTAGTAGAGCTTATCCCGAAAAAAAAGATTATAAAACAAAGGAATTTAACAGGCATACAAGGGTAATAATTTTCAAAGCTAACGTAAAATAATCACTAAAAATATGCTGAATGTTAAATAAATGAGCAAACTTTTAAAAATTAATTCTTTTGCATTTGAAAAACTGAAATTATTTTTTACCTTTGCAGCCCTCTAAAGTGGAGGTTTAACAAAATTATATAGAAATATATGCCAACAATTTCACAATTAGTACGAATAGGAAGAGCCAAAATAACCAAGAAGAGTAAATCGGTTGCTTTAGATTCGTGTCCACAAAGACGTGGGGTTTGTACGCGTGTTTACACTACAACACCTAAGAAACCTAACTCGGCAATGCGTAAAGTTGCAAGGGTTAGATTGACAAATGGTAATGAAGTGAATGCTTACATCCCCGGTGAAGGTCACAATCTGCAAGAGCACTCGATAGTATTGGTTAGAGGTGGAAGAGTAAAAGATTTACCGGGAGTTAGATACCACATCGTTCGTGGCGCATTGGACACCGCCGGTGTTGCAGGTAGAACACAACGTAGGTCTAAGTATGGTGCAAAACGTCCAAAACCAGGACAAGCACCGGTAACAACAGGTAAGAAAAAGTAATTTTTAACTTTTAAAAAGAAGACATGAGAAAAAGACAGGCAAAGAAAAGACCGCTTTTACCAGATCCGCGTTTTAATGATCAGTTAGTGACACGTTTCGTTAATATGATGATGTGGGACGGGAAAAAATCGGTAGCCTTTAAAGTGTTTTATGATGCTATTGATATCGTAGAAGCTAAAAAAACAGACAGCGAAAAAACAGCACTTGAAGTTTGGAAAGACGCATTATCAAATGTTATGCCTCACGTAGAAGTACGTAGCCGTAGAGTTGGTGGAGCAACATTTCAAATTCCGATGCAAATTCGTCCGGATCGTAAAGTTTCAACAGCTATGAAATGGCTTATAGGTTATTCGCGTAAAAGAAACGAAAAATCAATGCATCAAAAACTTGCAGGTGAAATATTAGCCGCAGCAAAAGAAGAAGGTGCAGCGGTTAAAAAACGTATCGATACGCACAAAATGGCTGAAGCAAATAAAGCATTCTCACACTTTAAATTTTAATTTGAAATGGCAAGAGATTTAAAATATACAAGAAATATAGGTATTGCAGCTCACATTGATGCAGGTAAAACAACAACTACCGAGCGTATTTTGTTCTATACAGGAGTAAGTCATAAAATTGGTGAAGTGCACGATGGTGCTGCTACTATGGACTGGATGGAGCAAGAGCAGGAAAGAGGTATTACCATTACTTCTGCAGCTACCACTTGTACCTGGCAGTTTCCAAGAGAGAATGGTAAGCCGGTTGCAGATACTAAAGATTATCATTTTAATATTATTGATACCCCGGGACACGTTGATTTTACCGTAGAAGTAAACCGTTCATTACGTGTGCTTGATGGGTTGGTGTTCTTGTTTAGTGCTGTTGACGGTGTTGAGCCGCAATCTGAAACAAACTGGAGACTTGCAGATAATTACAAAGTGCCTCGTATGGGCTTTGTAAACAAAATGGACCGTCAGGGGGCTAACTTTTTAGCTGTTTGCCAACAAGTAAAAGATATGTTAGGTTCAAATGCTGTGCCTATTGTATTACCTATTGGTGATGAAGCAGATTTTAAAGGAATAGTTGACTTAGTTAAAAACAGAGCTATTGTGTGGCATGAAGAGTCACAAGGCGCAACATTTGACGTTGTTGATATTCCTGAAGACATGAAAGCTGAAGTAGCAGAGTACAGAGCTAACCTTATAGAGGAAGTAGCCGGATATGATGAAGGTATTTTAGAAAAATTCATGGAAGATGAAAATTCCATTACAGAAGAAGAAATCCACGCAGCGTTAAGAGCAGCGGTTATGGATATGTCTATCATTCCAATGGTTTGTGGTTCTTCATTTAAAAACAAAGGAGTTCAGTTTTTGCTGGATGCGGTATGTCGTTATTTACCATCTCCGGTAGATAAAGAAGCGATTATAGGTACAAATCCTGATACTGACCAAGAAGAAAAAAGAATACCATCAGTTAGCGAACCATTTGCTGCATTAGCATTTAAGATTGCTACAGACCCGTTTGTAGGTCGTTTGGCATTTTTCCGTGCATATTCAGGACGTTTAGATGCCGGTTCTTATGTGTTGAACAACCGTTCAGGAAATAAAGAGCGTATCTCTCGTATCTACCAAATGCACGCAAACAAGCAAAATGCTATTGAATATATTGAAGCAGGAGATATAGGTGCTGCTGTAGGATTTAAAGATATAAAAACAGGAGATACATTGTCTTCAGAAAAACATCCTATCGTATTAGAAAGCATGAATTTCCCAGACCCGGTAATTGGTATAGCTGTTGAGCCTAAAACTAAAGCAGACGTTGATAAATTAGGAATGTCATTAGCTAAATTAGCTGAAGAGGATCCAACATTTACCGTACGTACAGATGAGGCTTCAGGTCAAACAATCATTTCCGGTATGGGTGAGCTTCACTTAGATATTATTGTTGACCGTTTAAGACGTGAGTTTAAGGTTGAAGTAAATCAAGGTCAGCCACAAGTTGAGTACAAAGAAGCTATCACAAAAACCGCACAGCACAGAGAAGTTTACAAAAAACAATCCGGTGGTCGTGGTAAGTTTGCGGATATCGTGTTTACACTTGGACCGGCTGATGAAGGAAAAGTTGGTTTGGAGTTTATTTCAGAAATCAAAGGTGGTAACGTTCCAAAAGAATTTATCCCATCTATTGAAAAAGGATTCAAACAAGCAATGGCAAACGGACCATTGGCAGGCTACGAAGTAGATGCAATGAAAGTTATTTTAACAGACGGATCATACCATGATGTGGATTCAGACCAGTTATCATTCGAGTTAGCTGCAAAATTAGGGTTTAAAGCCGCTGCAAAAGCTGCAAAAGCCGTGATTATGGAGCCAATCATGAAATTGGAAGTGTTGACACCGGAAGAAAACATGGGAGATATAGTAGGAGATCTTAACCGTCGTCGTGGACAAGTTAACGACATGAGCGACAGGGCAGGTTCAAAAGTTATCAAAGCGCAAGTGCCATTATCCGAAATGTTCGGTTACGTAACATCGCTTAGAACCTTATCATCAGGTAGAGCAACATCAACAATGGAATTTTCACATTATGCTGAAACACCTTCTAATATTTCAGAAGAAGTGATAAAAGCAGCAAAAGGCGTTGAAGCTTAAATATTAAGAAAATGAGTCAGAAAATCAGAATAAAATTAAAGTCATACGATCACAATTTAGTAGATAAATCTGCTGAGAAGATTGTAAAAACGGTAAAAAGTACCGGAGCAGTTGTAACCGGACCAATTCCTTTACCTACAAACAAAAAGATTTTTACAGTATTGCGTTCACCGCACGTAAACAAAAAATCAAGAGAGCAATTTCAATTAAGTTCTTACAAAAGGCTACTTGATATTTACAGCTCATCATCAAAAACTATTGATGCTTTAATGAAACTTGAATTACCAAGTGGTGTTGAAGTAGAAATAAAAGTTTAGTGTCGTTCCCACAAAAGCGGGAATCTTTTGAAAGAAACACTAAGTTTCATAAATGTCCTTAACGATGGTTAAGGAAAAACGGAAAAAGTACATTTCAGGGTTGAAAGTATTTTTGACCCTAAAATTTTTTAAATAAGTAATTAGTTTAACAATTGATTGTCAGTTTTTTTTCAGAATAGTCTGAAAGTTAAAAGCAACAATCGCAAATCAATAAATAAGTAATATGTCTGGGTTAATTGGAAGAAAAATCGGTATGACCAGCATCTACGATGAAAACGGGAAAAACATTCCTTGTACAGTAATCGAAGCTGGACCATGTATCGTTACCCAAGTCAGAACCAAAGAGGTTGACGGGTATGAAGCTCTTCAACTTGGTTTCGATGACAAGACAGAAAAAAGTGCCATAAAAGCTGAAGCAGGTCATGCAAAAAAAGCTGGTACTTCTGTTAAGAAAAAAGTCGTTGAATTCCAAGGATTTGAAGAAAATTACAAATTAGGAGATGCAATCACCGTAGAACACTTCATAGAAGGTGAATACGTTGATATCTCAGGAACATCAAAAGGAAAAGGATTTCAAGGCGTTGTAAAGCGTCACGGTTTTGGTGGTGTGGGTCAATCGACTCACGGTCAGCACAACCGATTAAGAGCTCCAGGTTCTGTTGGCGCGGCATCTTATCCTGCAAGAGTATTTAAAGGAATACGTATGGCAGGAAGAATGGGCGGCGAAAAAGTTAAAGTAGAAAATTTAAGAGTTTATAAAGTAGTTCCCGAAAAAAACTTACTTGTTGTAAAAGGATGCGTTCCCGGACACAAAAACTCTTATGTAATCATTGAGAAATAATGAAAGTAGCAGTTTTAGATATTAACGGAAAAGACACAGGAAGAAAGGTTGAACTTTCTAAAGATGTGTTCGCTATTGAGCCTAATAACCATGCTGTATATTTAGATGTTAAGCAATATCTTGCTAATCAGCGTCAAGGTACACATAAAGCAAAAGAAAGAGCAGAAGTTGCCGGTAGTACACGCAAGATAAAAAAACAAAAAGGTACAGGAACTGCTCGCGCAGGAAGTATCAAATCTGGTGTATTTGTTGGTGGTGGACGTATGTTTGGGCCAAGACCAAGAAACTACGGGTTTAAATTAAACAAAAACCTAAAACGTTTAGCACGTCGTTCGGCTTTAACAATGAAAGCAAGCCAGGAAGCAATTGTAGTGTTGGAAGACTTCAATTTTGAGTCGCCAAAAACCAAAAATTTCACTTCAATTTTGAAAGCTTTAGGAATTGATAACAAAAAATCTTTATTTGTGTTGGGTGCGTCAAATAATAATGTATATTTGTCGTCACGTAATTTAAAAAGTTCAGAAGTTGTAACTAATTCAGAGTTAAACACTTACAAGATTTTAAATGCAAACAAATTAATCCTTTTAGAGAGTTCTTTGGAAGGAATTGAATCGAATTTAAGTAAATAAGAGAGTCATGAGTATCTTAATTAAACCTATAATCACAGAAAAAGCAACAAAAAGTAGCGAAGTTAATAACTGCTATAGCTTTGAAGTGAATACCAAGGCGAACAAGGTAGAAATTAAAAAAGCAGTAGAATCTGCTTATGGCGTTTCTGTTGAAAAAGTTCGTACTATAAATGTCCGCCCGGATAGAAGTACCAAATACACAAAAACCGGTATTCAACATGGTAAAACAAATGCAGTTAAAAAAGCAATTGTACAACTGGCGGAAGGTGAATCTATTGATTTATACAGTAACCTGTAATTAAAAAAAATGTCAGTAAGAAAATTAAAACCAATCACATCAGCACAGCGATTTAGAGTAGTAAATGGATTTGACGCCATCACTACTGATAAGCCGGAGAAAAGTTTATTAGCTCCGAACAAAAGATCTGGTGGTAGAAACAGTCAAGGAAAAATGACCATGCGCTACATAGGCGGCGGTCATAAAAGAAAGTATCGTATTATAGATTTTAAACGTGATAAAGCAGGTATTCCCGCAGAAGTTGCGTCAATTCAATACGATCCAAACAGAACAGCATTTATCGCTTTATTGAACTATCAAGATGGCGAAAAACGTTATGTTATTGCTCAAAATGGATTGCAAGTTGGTCAAAACCTTGTTTCAGGTACTGATGCAGCTCCAGAAATTGGAAATGCAATGTCGTTAAGCCAAATACCTCTTGGTACAATCATATCTTGTATTGAATTACATCCCGGACAAGGAGCTGTATTAGCAAGAAGCGCCGGAGCATTTGCACAATTAATGGCAAGAGATGGAAAGTTTGCAACCGTAAAATTACCTTCAGGTGAAACACGTTTGATACTTGTAAACTGTATGGCTACAATAGGCGTTGTATCAAACTCAGACCACCAATTGATAGTATCCGGTAAAGCAGGTAGAAGCAGATGGTTAGGAAGACGTCCGCGTACAAGACCGGTAGTAATGAACCCGGTTGATCACCCAATGGGTGGTGGTGAAGGCCGTGCTTCAGGAGGTCACCCAAGATCCAGAAAAGGAATTCCGGCTAAAGGTTATAGAACACGTTCTAAAACCAAAGCAAGCAACAAGTATATTGTAGAACGTAGAAAGAAATAATTGAGATAATATGGCACGTTCATTAAAAAAAGGACCTTACATCCACTATAAATTAGATAAAAAAGTTGCTGAAAACGTAGCAGCCAACAAAAAAACAGTAATCAAAACATGGTCAAGAGCCTCAATGATTTCACCGGATTTTGTTGGTCAAACAATAGCAGTACACAACGGTCGTCAATTTGTACCTGTTTATGTAACAGAAAACATGGTAGGACACAAATTAGGAGAATTTTCACCAACAAGATCATTCAGAGGTCATGCCGGTGCTAAAAACAAAGGTAAAAAATAATAAGAGCTATGGGAAGTCGTAAAAAACAAATGGCAGATGCCATTAAAGAAGAAAGAAAGCAAATTGCTTTTGCTAAGCTTAACAACTGTCCAACCTCACCACGTAAAATGCGTTTAGTAGCAGATTTAGTAAGAGGTCAAAAGGCAGAAACAGCTCTTAGCATCCTTAAGTTTAGCACTAAAGAAGCATCACGTCGTTTAGAAAAATTGTTATTGTCTGCAATCGCAAACTGGCAAATAAAAAACGAAGATGCAAGTATTGAGGACGCTGATTTGTTCGTGAAAGAAATCAGAGTTGATGGAGGTACAATGTTAAAAAGACTACGTCCGGCACCTCAAGGTCGCGCGCACAGAATTAGAAAACGTTCAAATCACGTAACAGTTGTGATAGGAGCATTAAATAACACACAAAGCTAAGATAGAAGTATGGGACAAAAGACAAATCCAATCGGAAATCGTTTAGGAATTATCAGAGGATGGGAATCCAACTGGTACGGTGGTAATGATTATGGAGATAAACTTGCCGAAGACGACAAGATTAGAAAATATGTTCACGCTCGTTTATCAAAAGCAAGTGTGTCGAGAGTAATTATTGAGCGTACGCTTAAACTTGTAACCGTTACTATCACTACTGCAAGACCCGGTATCATTATAGGGAAAGGCGGTCAAGAGGTAGATAAGTTAAAAGAAGAGCTTAAAAAAATTACAGACAAAGAAGTTCAATTGAACATCTTTGAAATCAAGAGACCTGAGCTTGATGCGTTTTTGGTGGCTTCCAGCATTGCCCGTCAAATAGAAAACCGTATTTCTTACAGACGTGCAATAAAAATGGCAATCGCTGCTACAATGCGTATGAATGCAGAAGGAATCAAAGTTCAAATAAGTGGTCGTTTAAACGGTGCAGAGATGGCACGTAACGAACATTACAAAGAAGGACGTATTCCTTTATCAACTTTTAGAGCCGATATAGACTATGCTTTAGCAGAAGCGCACACTACTTATGGTAGATTGGGTGTAAAAGTATGGATTATGAAAGGTGAAGTTTACGGTAAAAGAGAACTATCTCCATTAGTTGGACTATCAAAAAAACAAGCAGGTAAATCTACAGAGTCATCATCAGCAGCTCCAGGACGTGGTGCAGGTAATGGAAAAGCTCGTCGTAGAAAATAATCCTTAAAGTAAAAGAGAAAATGTTACAACCTAGAAAAACAAAATTTCGTAAAGTCCAAAAAGGACGTATGAAAGGAAATTCCGGAAGGGGTCACGAGCTTTCAAACGGAATGTTTGGGATTAAGTCTGTTCATGAAACAGGTATGTTTTTAACATCACGCCAAATTGAAGCGGCTCGTATTGCGGCTACCCGTTTTATGAAAAGAGAAGGACAACTTTGGATTAAAATATTTCCAGATAAGCCTATTACAAAAAAGCCTCTTGAAGTACGTATGGGTAAAGGTAAAGGTGCCGTAGAATATTGGGTGGCAGTAGTAAAACCGGGTAGAATCCTTTTTGAAGTAGGAGGCGTGCCTTTAGAAGTAGCTAAAGAAGCATTACGCCTTGCAGCTCAAAAACTACCTGTTAAAACTAAATTCTTAATCGCAAGAGATTACGAAGCTTAATACATTAGATATTATGAAGCAATCAGAAATTATACAGCTATCTACAGCTGATTTACAACTAAAGCTGGGTGAAGTAAAAAAGAGTTATTCAGACCTTCGATTGGCACATGCAATATCTCCTTTAGAGAACCCTATTCAATTACGCAATGTTAGACGTTCTGTAGCAAGACTTGCTACAGAATTAACTAAAAGAGAAATACAATAAGTGTATTCTGGCTGAAAGATGGAAGAAAATAGAAACTTAAGAAAAGAACGTATAGGCGTTGTTACAAGTAACAAAATGCAGAAATCAATAGTGGTTTCTGAAGTGAAAAAAGTAAAACACCCTATGTATGGTAAATTCGTGTTAAAAACAAAAAAATACGTTGCACACGATGAAACAAATGACTGTAACATTGGAGATACAGTAAGGATCATGGAAACAAGACCTTTAAGTAAATCTAAATGTTGGAGATTAGTAGAAATAATTGAAAGAGCGAAATAATTATGTTACAACAAGAATCCAGATTAAAAGTAGCTGACAACACAGGAGCAAAAGAGGTTTTAACCATTCGTGTTCTTGGTGGTACCAAAAGAAGATATGCTTCTGTAGGCGACAAAATAGTTGTATCTATCAAAGACGCAACCCCAAACGGTAACGTGAAAAAAGGTGCAGTATCAACAGCTGTAGTTGTGCGTACTGTAAAAGAAGTAAGACGTCCGGATGGTTCATACATCAGATTTGATGACAACGCTTGTGTTCTATTAAACGCTCAAGGCGAAATGAGAGGAACACGTGTTTTTGGTCCTGTAGCAAGAGAACTTCGTGACAAACAATTCATGAAAATTGTATCATTAGCACCAGAAGTGCTTTAATGACTTATAAGAAATGGCAAAGTTAAAAATAAAATCAGGAGATACAGTAAGAGTCATTGCCGGAGACCATAAAGGAGCTGAAGGCAAAGTACTTAAAGTACTTACTGATAAAGGTAAAGCGATTGTTGAGGCGGTAAATGTGGTTAAAAAACACACAAAACCAAGTGCAAAAAATCCTCAAGGTGGAATCGTAGAAAAAGAAGCACCAATCCAAATTTCAAATTTATCACTATTAACCGGTAAAGGCGAAACTACAAGAGTAGGTTACAGAATGGAAGGTGACAAAAAAGTAAGATTTGCTAAAAAATCTAATGAAGTAATATAGTTATGGCTTACATTCCAAGATTAAAACAAGAGTACAAAGACAAAGTAGTTAAGGCTCTTACAGATGAATTCGGATATAAAAACGTAATGCAAGTTCCAAAACTTAAAAAGATAGTAATATCTAAAGGTGTTGGTGCTGCAGTTGCCGATAAAAAATTAGTTGATTATGCTGTAGAAGAATTGACCAAAATTTCAGGTCAAAAAGCTGTAGCAACAATCTCTAAAAAAGACATCGCATCATTCAAGTTACGTAAAGGTATGCCAATAGGAGCCCGTGTTACTTTAAGAGGTGAGCAAATGTACGAGTTTTTAGACCGTTTAGTAACATCTGCCTTACCACGTGTAAGAGATTTTAACGGTATAAAAGCAACAGGATTTGACGGCAGAGGAAACTACAACTTAGGTGTTACCGAGCAAATCATTTTCCCTGAAATAGACATTGACAAAGTCAATAAAATATCAGGAATGGACATCACATTTGTAACATCTGCAGAAACAGATAAAGAAGCAAAATCGTTATTAACAGAATTAGGTTTACCTTTTCAAAAGAACTAAGATATGGCTAAAGAATCAATGAAAGCCCGTGAGGTGAAAAGAGCTAAAACGGTAGCAAAATATGCCGAAAAACGCAAAGCTTTAAAAGAAGCCGGCGATTATGACGCACTACAAAAACTACCGCGCAACGCATCACCTATACGTATGCACAACAGATGCAAACTTACAGGAAGACCAAGAGGATATGTTCGTACATTCGGTATTTCCCGTGTTTTGTTACGTGAAATGGCAAATCAAGGACTAATCCCTGGTGTAAGAAAAGCAAGCTGGTAAAAAAAAGATTATAAACTGGTTGAAGGTTTGACGACGAAGTCAAAAACCACGGCCGCAAATTAATAAAAATGAATACAGATCCAATAGCAGATTATTTAACCAGAATTAGAAATGCAGTAAAAGCCAACCATAGAGTTGTTGAAATCCCTGCATCTAATCTGAAAAAAGAAATGACCAAAATATTATTCGACCAAGGATATATTTTAAGTTACAAGTTTGATGATTCAACAGTACAAGGCACTATCAAAATAGCCTTAAAGTACAACAAAGAAACAAAAGAACCGGTCATCAGAGAAATTCAAAGATTAAGTAAACCAGGTTTACGTAAATATGCAAGTGCCAGTGAAATGCCACGTATCCTTAACGGATTAGGAATCGCTATCGTGTCAACATCACACGGTGTAATGACAGGAAAACAGGCTCGTAAAGAGAATGTGGGTGGTGAATTATTATGTTACGTTTACTAATAAAGAAACAGATATGTCAAGAATAGGTAAAAATCCGGTAACAGTCCCACAAGGCGTTACAATAGATATAAAAGACAATATCATTACTGTAAAAGGTAAATTAGGTGAGTTAACTCAAGAGTTTTCAAACATTGATATTAAAGTTGAAGAAGGAACCGTTACAGTAGAGCGTTCATCAGACAACAAAGAAGAAAGAGCAAAACACGGTCTGTACAGAGCATTGGTAAACAACATGATTGAAGGTGTATCTAAAGGCTGGACAAAAGAATTGGAACTTGTAGGAGTAGGTTACAGAGCATCAAACCAAGGGCAAAAATTAGATTTAGCTTTAGGATTTTCTCACAACATTGTTATAGATGTTGCGCCGGAAGTAAAAGTAGAAACCGTTTCCGAAAAAGGAAAAAATCCAATCATCAAGTTAACATCTCACGATAAACAACTTGTAGGTCAGGTAGCTGCAAAGATACGTGACTTTAGAAGACCGGAACCTTACAAAGGAAAAGGAGTTAAGTTTGTAGGAGAAGTACTAAGAAGAAAAGCAGGTAAATCAGCATAATAATTAAGTTATGGCATTGACAAAGAACGAAAGACGATTAAGAATTAAAAGCAGAGTGCGTAAAACTGTTTCAGGAACCGAAACAAGACCACGTTTAACTGTTTTTAGAAGCAATAAAGAAATTTATGCTCAGATTGTAGATGATGTAACCGGTAAAACCATCAGCGCAGCATCATCAAGAGATAAAGATATTAGTTCTGCAAAAGGTACTAAATCTGAAATAGCAACTTTAGTAGGTAAATCTATTGGAGAAAAAGCTGTAAAAGCGGGTGTTGAAACTATCGCTTTTGACAGAGGCGGTTACCAGTATCACGGTAGAGTAAAATCATTAGCAGAAGGTGCTAGAGAAGCAGGACTTAAATTCTAAGACATTATGTATCAAAAGTATAAAAACGCAGAATTAGTAAAACCAAGCGGATTAGATCTTAAAGACCGTTTAGTTGGAGTACAAAGAGTTACCAAAGTAACAAAAGGAGGTAGAGCTTTCGGTTTTTCGGCTATTGTAGTAGTTGGTGATGAAGCCGGTGTTGTAGGACATGGTTTGGGTAAATCTAAAGACGTAGCAACAGCAATTGCTAAAGCTATTGAAGATGCTAAGAAAAACTTAGTAAGAATCCCAATCATCAAAAAAACATTACCACACGAACAAAAAGGTAAGTTTGGCGGTGCAAGAGTAAACATCATACCAGCAGCAGCCGGTACAGGTGTTATTGCCGGTGGTGCTGTAAGAACAGTGCTTGAGGCAGTTGGTGTACATGATGTATTATCAAAATCTCAAGGGTCATCAAACCCTCACAATGTTGTGAAAGCTACATTTGATGCTTTATTACAATTAAGACAAGCAGATAAAGTAGCAAGAGATAGAGGAATTTCACTTGAAAAAGTATTTAACGGTTAATCTGAACAATAATGGCAAAGATTAAAGTAACAAAAGTAAAAAGCGCAATCAACCGCACACTATCCCAAAAAAGAACATTAGAATCTTTAGGATTACGTAAAATAGGTCAGGTTGTAGAGCATGATGCTACTCCAAGCGTCCTTGGAATGGTAAGTAAAGTTAAACATTTAGTTTCTGTTGAAGAAACAAAATAATACAGCATAATAAATGGACTTAAGTAATTTAAAACCGGCTGAAGGGTCAGTTAAAAACCAAGGTAAACGAGTAGGTAGAGGTCAAGGTTCCGGTAAAGGCGGTACAGCCACAAGAGGACATAAAGGGGCAAAATCCCGTTCTGGATACTCTAAAAAAGTAGGTTTTGAAGGAGGTCAAATGCCGCTTCAAAGACGTGTGCCAAAATTTGGTTTTACAAACGTGAACCGTGTAGAGTACCAAGGTGTAAATCTTGATACACTTCAAAAATTAGTTGACGAAAAGAAAATTAAAGATACATTAGACTTTATTGGTTTAGTAGAATTAGGTGTAGTAGGAAAAAACGACTTAGTTAAAATAATGGGTCGTGGCGAGTTAAAATCAAAATTAAAAGTATCTGCACACAAATTTACTGCTACTGCTAAAGCTGCTATTGAAGCTGCCGGTGGCGAAGTTGTAACTTTATAACAACCAACCAGGAATGAAATTTATAGAAACATTAAAAAATGTTTGGAAAATAACAGAACTAAAAGACAGAATCCTATTAACCATAGGATTGCTTTTAGTTTATCGTTTTGGAGCACAAGTGGTATTACCCGGTATTGATGCCGCACAGCTTGGAGCTTTGGCAGACAATACAGAGCAAGGCTTGTTAGGGCTTTTAAATGCCTTTACCGGTGGTGCTTTTGCAAATGCATCCGTATTTGCGCTTGGTATTATGCCATATATCTCGGCTTCAATCGTTGTACAATTAATGGGTATCGCAATCCCTTACCTTCAAAAATTACAAAAGGACGGTGAGAGCGGTCGTAAAAAAATAAACCAAATCACACGTTGGTTAACCATAGGTATCTGTTTGGTTCAGGCACCGGGTTATCTTGCAAGTTTACCAACCTTAGGAATTCCTCCAAGCGCCTTTTTATTAGGAACAGGCGGATTATTCTATACGTCATCAATCATTATTTTGGTTACAGGATGTGTGTTTGCAATGTGGTTAGGTGAAAAAATTACAGATAAAGGTATTGGTAATGGTATATCACTATTAATTATGGTAGGTATCATTGCACGTATGCCGGCATCATTTATACAAAACTACGCTTCAAGAATTGAAGGTGGTGGAAACGGCGGACTTATGATGGTATTGATAGAACTTGTAGTATGGTTCTTAATTATCTTAGCATCTGTAATGCTTGTAAAAGCAGTTCGTAAAATTGCCGTACAATATGCAAGAAGAACAGCAAGCGGCGGTTTTGAAAAAAATGTATTTGGTTCACCGCGTCAGTTTTTACCATTAAAGCTGAATGCATCGGGAGTTATGCCAATCATCTTTGCACAGGCAATTATGTTTGTACCAAGTTTAATAGGAAAATCATTTGGAACAAGTGATTTTGGACAATGGATGCAGGCACAATTTTCAGACATATTTGGATTGACATACAATATTGTATTTGCGTTGTTGATTATAATTTTCACATATTTCTATACGGCAATTACAGTACCAACAAACAAAATGGCCGATGATTTAAAACGTAGCGGAGGCTTTATTCCGGGTATAAGACCAGGAACAGAAACTTCTGAATACTTAGACAAAATAATGTCACAAATAACCTTACCGGGCTCATTATTTTTAGCATTAATTGCTGTATTTCCTGCAGTTGTAGTTAAATTAATGGGTATCCAACAAGGCTGGGCATTGTTCTTTGGAGGCACATCATTGCTTATTATGGTAGGAGTTGCAATAGATACCATGCAACAGGTAAATTCATACCTGTTAAATAAGCACTATGATGGATTGATGAAAACCGGTAAAAACAGAAAAGCAATAGCTTAATTATTTACAATGGCAAAACAATCGGCAATAGAACAAGACGGATCAATTATTGAAGCATTATCAAATGCCATGTTCCGTGTTGAATTAGAAAATGGACATATTGTAACTGCGCATATTTCCGGCAAGATGCGTATGCACTATATTAAATTATTACCGGGAGACAAAGTAAAATTAGAAATGAGCCCTTATGATTTATCAAAGGCTCGCATAACTTATAGATACTAAAATGGTTCAAAATTCAAAGTTTAATGTTAAAAGTTAAACCTTGAACCATGAACCTTGAACATTGAATCATTATGAAAGTAAGAGCATCAGTAAAAAAAAGAAGCGCAGATTGCAAATTAGTGCGCAGAAAAGGCAGACTTTACGTCATTAACAAAAAGAATCCTAGATTCAAACAAAGACAAGGATAAATATTATGGCAAGAATAGCAGGTATAGACATACCAAAACAGAAAAGAGGATTAATCTCTTTAACGTACATCTACGGGATAGGTGTAAGCAGAGCAAAAGAAATTTTAGCTAAAGCTAATGTTGACGAGAACAAAAAAGTTCAGGACTGGAACGATGATGAAATCGGAAATATTCGTGAAGCAGTAGCATCTTACACTATTGAAGGTGAATTGCGTTCAGAAATCCAGTTAAACATCAAACGATTGATGGATATAGGATGTTATAGAGGTATTCGTCACAGATCGGGACTTCCGTTAAGAGGTCAGCGTACTAAAAACAACTCTAGAACAAGAAAAGGTAGAAGAAAAACCGTTGCTAACAAGAAAAAAGTAACTAAATAATAACAAGACATTAGTCATTAGTGATTTAGACGTTAGATGAATCTGTCTGAAATGTAAAAGTTTAGGATTCTAACAACTAAGAAGCTAACAACTATAAACTACAAAATATGGCAAAGTCAAGTAATACCAAAGTAAAAAAACGCAAAGTTATAGTAGAAGCTACAGGTGAAGCTCACATTTCTGCAACGTTCAACAACATCATCATTTCTTTAACAAACAAAAAAGGAGATGTGGTGTCATGGTCATCAGCAGGAAAAATGGGTTTTAGAGGTTCAAAAAAGAATACACCCTATGCTGCACAATTAGCTGCCGAAGATGCTGCAGGAGTAGCAAAAGAAGCAGGGCTTAAAAAAGTAAAAGTGTACGTTAAAGGTCCGGGTAACGGAAGAGAATCCGCTATCAGATCTATCCATAACGCAGGTATTGAAGTATCAGAAATTATCGATGTTACTCCATTACCACACAATGGATGTCGTCCACCAAAACGCAGAAGAGTATAATTTATACAACTTATAAGATTAATATCAACCGTTTTTATATGGTTGATATTAATTTTTATACGTAAATTTGCAAACCAAAAAATAAAATTAGTATAACCAAACGGGAGATTCACGTTTATCGAAGGATAAGATTAAGACCTTAATTCATAAACACTCTCAAAATCAAACTTTAAAAATGGCAAGATATACTGGTCCTAAAACTAAAATAGCTCGTAAATTCGGAGAAGCTATTTACGGAGATGACAAAGCTTTTGAAAAAAGAAATTACCCTCCGGGACAGCACGGCATCAACAAACGTCGTGCAAAAAAATCTGAATATGCAACCCAGTTAATGGAAAAGCAAAAAGCAAAATACACTTACGGTGTGTTGGAGCGTCAATTCAGAAACATGTTTAAAAAAGCAACTGCTGCACCTGGTATTACAGGTGAAGTGTTATTACAATTATGTGAATCCCGTTTAGACAACGTAGTTTACAGATTGGGAATAGCACCTTCAAGAAGTGGCGCAAGACAATTAGTATCTCACAGACACATTACCGTAAATGGAGAAATTCTAAACATTCCTTCATATCAATTAAAAGCCGGTGATAAAATTGCTGTAAGAGAAAAATCAAAATCACTTGAAGCTATTCAAAACTCATTGGCAAACAACAGCCGGGTTTATGAATGGATGACTTGGAATAACGATACTAAAGAAGGAACTTTTGTTTCTGTACCTTCAAGAATTCAAATTCCTGAAAATATCAACGAGCAAAACATCGTCGAATTATACTCTAAATAATAACTGATACAAAACGCACTATGGCAATATTAAATTTTCAAAGACCCGACAAAGTAATCATGATTGATTCAACCTCTTTTGAAGGTAAATTTGAATTTAGACCTTTAGAACCGGGCTATGGATTAACAGTAGGAAATGCTTTAAGAAGAGTTTTACTGTCTTCTTTAGAAGGATTCGCTATTACTTCAGTTAGAATTGAAGGTGTTGACCACGAGTTTTCAACCATCGCTGGTGTTGTTGAAGATGTTACAGAAATCATCTTAAATTTAAAACAAGTACGTTTTAAAAGACAAATTGATGAAATTGATAATGAAACCGTTGCTATTTCTGTTTCAGGTCAAAACCAGATAACAGCCGGTGATTTCCAAAAATTTATTTCAGGATTTCAAGTATTAAACAAAGATTTGGTAATCTGTAACCTTGACCCAAAAGTAAGCGTTAACTTAGAGCTTACTATCGAAAAAGGAAGAGGCTATGTTCCTGCAGAAGAAAACAAAAAAGTATCTGCGCCTATAGGAACTATTTTTACAGACTCTATTTACACACCAATAAAGAATGTAAAATACAGCATTGAAAACTTTCGTGTTGAACAAAAAACAGACTACGAAAAACTGGTGTTTGAAATCATCACAGACGGTTCAATTCATCCTAAAGATGCTTTAACAGAAGCTGCAAAAATATTAATTCACCACTTCATGCTATTCTCTGATGAGAGAATTACTCTTGAAGCAGATGAAATTGCACAAACAGAAACTTATGATGAAGAGTCACTTCACATGAGACAATTATTGAAAACCAAACTGGTTGATATGGATTTGTCTGTTCGTGCGCTTAACTGTTTAAAAGCCGCCGAAGTAGATACATTAGGAGACTTGGTATCTTTCAATAAAAACGATTTAATGAAATTCAGAAACTTTGGTAAAAAATCATTAACAGAGCTTGAAGAGCTTGTAAATGTTAAAGGTTTAAACTTCGGAATGGATTTAAGCAAATACAAATTAGATAAAGACTAAAAGCGTTAAGAATTACGAGTTGCGATTTTAGATTGCTGAATTTGTACATCGTAAATCAAAAATCGTAAAATAATAAAAACTAATCACTTCATATTTTGCTCCTCAAAGTGGGTTGACGCAAGATGAAGGTTAAATAAAAGGTCATGAGACACGGAAAGAAAATAAATCATTTAAGTCGTAAGACTGCACATAGAAAAGCTATGTTGGCCAATATGGCATGTTCACTAATTGAGCACAAACGTATCAACACTACTGTTGCTAAAGCTAAAGCTTTAAAACAATTTGTTGAACCCATCATTACAAAATCTAAAGAAGATACAACTCACAACAGACGTTTGGTATTTGCTACCATTAAACAAAAAGAAGCTGTTGCAGAATTGTTTAGAGACGTAGCTGCAAAAGTTGGTGACCGTCCGGGTGGTTACACAAGAATCATTAAACTTGGTAACCGTTTAGGTGACAATGCCGATATGGCAATGATTGAATTAGTAGATTACAACGAGCTTTACAATGCCGGTAAACCTGCTAAAAAGAAATCAACTCGTAGAGGTAAATCTAAAAAAGCTGATGAAGCTGCTGCTGCACCTGTAGCACCTGCTGCTGAAACACCGGAAACACCAAGCGAAGAATAAATGATAACACATTTATAAATATAAAAGGATAAACCATTTTAGTTTATCCTTTTTTTTATGCAATTTTGCAAAACTTCATTTCTGTACAAACAGAAATCTCAAAGAATTTAGTTCTAATGAAATACGAAAAACGTAAAAAAGCACTTATACTACTGGCAGACGGTACTGTTTTTTATGGTAAATCTGTAGGAAAAGAAGGCTCTGCTTTTGGCGAAGTGTGCTTTAATACAGGCACAACAGGTTATCAGGAGATATTTACAGACCCATCCTATTATGGGCAGCTTATGGTTACTACCAATGCACACATAGGAAATTATGGTACGCATCAGGATGAAACAGAATCTGACTCTATAAAAATTGCCGGGCTTATTTGTAAAAATTTCAGCTATAACTACTCAAGGCCGGCAGCAACCGGTTCGCTTGAAAATTTCTTTAAAAACAACAATCTTTTAGCAATTTCAGATGTCGATACCAGGGCATTGGTAAGCTATATCAGAGATAATGGAGCTATGAATGCCGTGATTTCTACAGACGTCGATAATATTGAAGGGCTTAAAAAGCAATTGGCAGAAGTTCCCGATATGAATGGGCTGGAGCTGGCATCAAAAGTGTCCACCAAACAACCATATTATTTTGGTAATGAACAGGCAACTTATAAAATTGCCGCTTTAGACATTGGAATTAAAAAAAATATACTTCGCAATTTGGCTCAGCGTGATGCTTACATAAAAGTATTTCCGTACAATGCCACATTTGAAGATATGAGTGCGTGGCAGCCCGATGGTTACTTTTTATCAAATGGCCCCGGAGATCCTGAACCTTTGGTGGAAGCTCAGGCATTAGCAAAAGAAATCATCAAACGCAATCTGCCTTTATTCGGTATTTGTCTCGGGCATCAGGTAATTGCTCTCGCTAATGGTATTTCAACCTATAAAATGCACAACGGTCACAGAGGTATCAATCACCCTGTTAAAAATTTAATCACAGGTAAAGGCGAAATAACATCACAAAATCATGGGTTTGCAATTAACAGAGAACAAACAGAACAACATCCCGATGTCGAAATTACACATATTCATTTGAATGATAATACGGTAGCCGGCATCAAGATGAAAAGTAAAAACTGTTTCTCGGTGCAGTACCATCCTGAGGCAAGTCCCGGACCACATGACGCATCCTATCTTTTTGATCAATTTATTGAAAACATTAAGCGAAAATGATAACAAAACCTCAAAGATTTCCCTATTTCTTTGAGGTTTTTTCATTACTAAAACATTATAGTAAGTTTTAAATGCAAATATCTATCGGCAAATATCAAAAGGAATTTCATTTTTGTAAATTTACAGTATCAAATCAACTAACATAAAAACGACATAATATGAGCATTATCATCAACATCCATGCAAGACAAATTTTTGATTCCAGAGGAAATCCCACAGTAGAAGTAGATGTCATTACCGAAAACGGTATTACAGGCAGAGCCGCAGTACCGTCTGGCGCATCAACCGGTGAACATGAAGCCGTAGAACTTCGTGATGGCGGGAAAGCTTATATGGGAAAAGGTGTTTTAAAAGCTGTTGAAAATGTAAATTCCATAATTGCTCAGGAATTATTAGGAACATCAGTTTTTGAGCAAAACAAGATAGACCAAATCATGATAGAGCTGGACGGAACGGCAAACAAATCCAATTTGGGAGCTAACGCTATTCTGGGCGTTTCTCTGGCTGTGGCAAAAGCGGCAGCAAATGAGCTGGGCATGCCATTGTACAGATATGTGGGCGGCGTCTCGGCAAATACACTTCCGGTACCTATGATGAATATTATCAACGGAGGCTCACATAGCGATGCGCCTATCGCTTTTCAGGAGTTTATGATTATGCCTGTAAAAGCAAAAAGTTTTACGCATGCCATGCAAATGGGAACCGAGATTTTCCACAATCTTAAAAAAGTACTGCACGACAGAAACCTGTCAACCGCTGTTGGTGATGAAGGTGGATTTGCACCTACGCTTGCCGGCGGAACAGAAGATGCTTTAGATACCATAAAACTTGCCGTTGAAAAAGCAGGATATAAATTTGGCGACGATGTGAAGCTGGCATTGGATTGCGCTGCTTCAGAATTTTATGTTGACGGGAAGTATGATTATACAAAGTTTGAAGGTGCAACCGGAAAAATAAGAACCTCAAAAGAACAGGCCGAATATCTTGCCGCATTAGCAGCAAAATACCCTATTGTTTCTATTGAAGACGGAATGTATGAAGACGATTGGGATGGCTGGAAATACCTTACAGAATTAATTGGTAATAAAGTACAGCTTGTAGGTGACGATTTATTTGTAACAAACGTACAACGGTTATCACGTGGTATTGAAAACGGTATTGCCAATTCTATATTGGTTAAAGTAAACCAGATAGGCACACTGTCTGAAACCATTGCGGCAGTCAATATGGCTCACAATGCGGGCTATACCTCTGTAATGTCGCATCGTTCGGGTGAAACGGAAGATAACACCATTGCCGACTTGGCGGTAGCATTAAATTGTGGTCAAATAAAAACAGGCTCGGCATCACGCAGTGACCGTATGGCAAAATACAACCAGTTGCTTCGTATAGAAGAAGAGCTTGAAAACGTTGCTTACTATCCGCAGGAAAAAGCTTTCAAGCAGAGATAACAACAAGAGTATGATATTTTTTTGAATGGTTACTTAAAATGTTAAGTAGCCATTTCTTTTTTATTAATATTATCTATATGTTAATTGTTAAAACCTTTTTAAACATGCTTTTTATATCCTTAT
Organism: uncultured Flavobacteriaceae bacterium; assembly: GCA_964454675.1. Lineage (GTDB taxonomy): Bacteria > Bacteroidota > Bacteroidia > Flavobacteriales > Flavobacteriaceae > CAYVUB01. The sequence continues at coordinate 141,668 of CAYVUB010000001.1, forward strand.
ATATTTCGTAATTTTGTAATATCAAGCTCGATATTTACAAATTCTATAATAATTACAACAAATATGTCAAATACTGCTGCGTTAGAAATTAACGGCAAAAAATATGAACTTCCTGTTATCACAGGAACAGAGAATGAAGTTGCAATAGATATCAAAAATTTAAGGACAGCTACTGACGGTGTCATTACAATAGATCCTGGTTATAAAAATACAGGTTCTTGTGAAAGTTCTATTACATTTCTGGATGGCGAAAAAGGTATTTTAAGATATAGAGGTTATTCTATTGAAGAACTTGCTGATAAAGCAGGTTTTCTGGAAGTGTCTTATCTTTTGATTTTTGGCGAATTACCAACACAAGAGCAATTAAATAAGTTTCACGTAGATATTAAGGCACAATCCATAGTTGACGAAGATGTACGCAGAATAGTAGATGCTTTTCCAAAAACAGCTCATCCAATGGGTGTTTTGGCATCATTGACCAGCGCATTAACAGCCTTCAATCCGTCATCGGTAAATGTAAATTCGGAAGAAGCGATGTATAATGCCATTGTTAAAATACTTGCCAAGTTTCCGGTATTGGTATCATGGACACTTCGCAAAAAGCAAGGCTTACCGTTAGATTATGGCGATAAAAATTTAGGGTATGTTGAGAACGTTTTAAAAATGATGTTCAAACAACCTAATGAAGAATATATTATGAATCCGGTTGTAGTTGATGCTTTAGATAAATTGTTGATTCTTCATGCCGACCACGAGCAAAACTGTTCTACATCAACGGTAAGAATGGTGGGATCATCACATGCAGGATTATTTGTATCGCTTTCGGCAGGTATTTCGGCACTTTGGGGACCACTTCACGGTGGTGCCAATCAGGCAGTTTTAGAAATGCTCGAAGCTATTAAAGAAGATGGAGGTGATACTAAAAAATTCATGGCAAAAGCCAAAGATAAAAACGACCCGTTCCGTTTAATGGGCTTTGGTCACAGAGTTTATAAAAACTTTGATCCGAGAGCAAAAATCATCAAAAAAGCTGCCGATGAAGTACTGGCAGATTTAGGGGTACATGACCCAATTTTAGAAATAGCCAAAGGATTGGAGCAGGAAGCTTTAAACGACCCGTATTTTGTTGACCGTAAATTATACCCTAATGTAGATTTCTATTCCGGTATTATTTACCGTGCAATGGGCATCCCAACTGATATGTTTACGGTAATGTTTGCTTTAGGCCGTTTGCCGGGCTGGATTGCCCAATGGCGAGAAATGCGCTTAAAGAATGAACCTATTGGCCGTCCGAGGCAAGTTTATACAGGCGCAACGTTAAGGTCTTTTACAACAATTGACAAACGATAAATTATAAATGTTATCAAAAGAGCTTCATTAGCATAATGGAGCTCTTTTATATTTTATACTATGTTACAATTACACGTCAAAAACGAAACATCACGATTAAGGGCTGTGGTTTTAGGAACCGCCGTAAGTAACGGTCCAACACCCAAAGCCGAAGAAGCCTACGACCCAAAATCATTAGAGCACATCATTGCGGGAACCTATCCAGTTGAACCCGATATGGTAAAAGAAATGGAAGCCGTTGCCAGAGTATTTGAAAAATATGATGTAAAAGTTTACAGACCCGAACTTATCAAAGATTACAACCAGATTTTTGCCCGTGATATCGCTTTTGTGATTGATGATATTTTTATCAAGGCAAATATATTACCCGACAGAGAAAAAGAACTCGAAGCCATTCAATACATCATTGACCAAATTGACCCCGGTAAAGTAAAGCGTCCACCCGAAGACGTGCACATTGAAGGCGGCGATGTCATGTTGTGGAATGACCATATTTTTATAGGTACTTACAAAGGCAGCGACTACAAAAACTATATCACTGCCCGAACCAATATGCAAGGTGTACAGTACATAAAAGACCTCTTTCCGCATAAAATTGTCAAAGAATTTGATTTGGTAAAATCAAAAATAGAGCCGCGTGATAATGCGCTGCATCTGGATTGCTGTTTTCAACCTGTCGGGAAAGACAAAGGCATTATTTACAAAAGCGGTTTTAGAGAAGAAAGCGATTATATGTATTTGGTGGATTTGTTTGGTAAAGACAACCTGTTTCACATTACCCGTGAAGAAATGTACCACATGAACAGTAATATTTTTTCCATTGCGGAAGATATTGTGATTTCTGAACAAAACTTTACAAGACTGAATACCTGGTTACGCCAACACGGTTTTACGGTTGAAGAAATACCGTATGCCGAAATAGCCAAACAGGAAGGTTTACTGCGTTGCTCTACGATGCCTTTGGTGAGGGATTAATTCCCGCGAATGCGGGAATCTTGGGTTACAAGAATGAATTACAAGATTAATTCATTCTTGTATTCAGGTTGAGGTTCTTCTGCTAAGAATAAATCCAATTCTTTTTGGTCATTAAATCCTTGTAATTTTTGTCTGTATTTTCCTGCAACTAATTGATTTACGATTTCAAGTTTTCTGTTTTTGTTAAACCCTTGCCGTTAATGCTTTACTTGGCTGTTAATAATCGTTTAGATTAAAATTTGCAAATTCTTCGAGATTATTTAAAAATCTCGAAGAATTATTTGATATTATGTTGGGATAATAAATTTTTAAAGTCAGTTGATCTAACAAAATTTTGCTTAACCTTATTTACTTGAATTATTTCTAAAAATCCAAGGTCTACTAATCCTTTCAAATCGGTTCTTGCAGTAAAATTTGAGACTACAAAACGATTTTCAATCTCCTTAACATTAAAAATTATTTCTGGTTCATCATAAAGTAACTTCAGCAATTGAGCTTGGCGTTCGTTAACATTTGGAATTCTAACAAAATTAGCAGTTTGTAAGTTTTCTTTTTGTTTTTGTTGTATATAATCTTTTAAAGCTTCAAAAGCTTTCTCCATTACTTTTAAATTATAAGTAATAAAATAGGATAAATCATTGCTATCGTTCTCTGTATACAAATAAGCTCGTTCATATTGATTTTTTGTGTCTTGAATAATTCTAGAAATTGATAAGTACTCAGTAAGCCAATACCCTTTTTTTAGTAGATACCAGTAAAACAATGTTCTCGCAGTTCTTCCATTTCCATCTGTAAATGGATGAATCCAACCAATCATAAAATGTATAGTAATAGCTTTTAAAACAGGATGTACAAATTTGTCATCCTCTGAATTAAAAAAAGAGCATAAATCGTTTATAAGATTATCAATTTCAATATATTTAGGTGGCGTATGAACAACTTCACTATTTGCATAATTTATTACATAAATATCATTTGAATTTCTAAATTGTCCTTCTTCAGTTTTATTATCTAAGGTGTCACATGATATTAATTTATGAATATATAGTAGCTTTTCAGGAGTCAAATTGTCATTGCGGTTTTGAGTAATATGCTTAATAGTGAGGTAATTATTCATAATCATTTGCTCTGATTTAGTTTTAGGTTTAACCCCTTTTCTAAGCATTTCTTTTGCCTTTTTTCTAGTTGTATTAGCACCTTCTATTTGACTGCTAGAAATGGCCTCTTCCATAATTGAACTTACTAAATATCGCATTTTATCTTCTTCAGGGATAACGCTTTTTGCTCCCATATACCCGCCTATATGCATGTCAAAATAATGTATCACTTTTTGAATGTAATCAGTTGAAGCATAGTTGAATATATAATCGCCAAATTTTAATTGAGAGTAAGTTAGTTGTCGACTTATTTTAACAATCTCCCATAATTGCTGTGGCTCAACTTCTTTACTTCTATATTTGATTTTATCCCAATATAAATAATCATCATTTAGTGATTTCACTATTTTAGAAATATCTTTATCTCTTAATAACTCTAAAGATTTAGAGGTAAATTTTGTCTTAGGTGCTTGCTCTATCATAATATTTATATTCTAGTACAAATATATAAAAACTTCGAGATTCTTTATGAATCTCGAAGTTTTTATTAAAAAAATTAATTATTTGAAAGAATTAAAATTAAAGATTATAATTGTTAATTAAGCGATTAATGTTGGTTTTAACTACTGTTATTGTTTTCACTTGACAAGAAAGGAGTAACCTTTTAAACCAAACAGGAAGGTTTACTGCGTTGCTCTACGATGCCTTTGGTGAGGGATTAATTCCCGCGAATGCGGGAATCTTGGGTTACAAGAATGAATTACAAGATTAATTCATTCTTGTATTCAGGTTGAGGTTCTTCTGCTAAGAATAAATCCAATTCTTTTTGGTCGTTAAATCCTTGCAGTTTATGTTTATACTTTGCGGTAATATTTGGATTTTCGATTTCAAGTTTTCGGTTTTTGCTGATTGTCAAAAACTCTTCTTCTTGGTCAATTCCTAAAAACCGTCTGTTTATCAAATTAGCAGCAATTCCGGTAGTTGAGCTTCCTGTAAATGGGTCTAAAATCCAAGCGTTTGGCTTTGTCGAAGCCAAAATAAGTCTGGTCAAAACCGATAATGGTTTTTGTGTCGGGTGTTTGCCACAAGATTTTTCCCAAGGTGCGATTGCAGGCAATTTCCAAACATCTTTCATTTGCTTGTCGCCATTCAATTGCTTCATCAGTTCGTAATTGAAATAATGCGGAACTTTCTCGCTTTTCCTTGCCCAAATAATTTGTTCTGTCGAATAAGTAAAATATCTGCACGAAAAATTTGGTGGCGGATTTGTCTTTTCCCAAGTTACGATGTTCAAGATTTTGAAACCTAATTCCGTCAAAATTTGTCCGATTGAAAAAATGTTGTGCATTGTTCCGCTTATCCAAATGGTTGCGTCATCTTTCGTTTTTTCCCGAACTAATGAAAGCCATTTTCTATTGAAGTCGTTTATAAATTCAAATCCTTCTGATTTGTCCCATTTTCCTTTATTGACACTTATGATTTTTCCGCTTTGAATTGAAAGTCCATTGTTGGAAAGAAAATAGGGTGGATCGGCAAAAACCATATCAAATTTATGTTCAAATTCGGGCAAAAGTTTCATTGTATCTCCGTGAAGAAGATAAAAATTATTCTATATACTCTTCAATTTCAGTTGTTACATAATCGTTGTCGGTCAAAACAATTTCTTCTTTACGGTGTAATTCCTTAACCTTTGACACTGCTTCATCAATATTTTCCGCTTCTACTTCTACAATTCTTGATAGAAACTCCTGAACTTCAATTTTAAATGTTTCCATAATTTACTTTTTTATAGTTGCCACGACCAACAAATTCAATAATTCCTTTATCCCGTAAGACTTGTAATTGTTGTCGTATTTTATCTTTGATAAAATTATTGCTTGGATACTTTAATTTCAACTTTTCTTCAAATTTATAAATTTCATCAAGCGTAAAAATTTCTTTTTTGATTAAATCTACACAATTCATTATATCTAAAATCCAACCTTTTGCATCTTTACTTTTTGTTCGTAGAAATAAAGTTCTGTTAAATGTTTCTTTGACAAATTCTTGATTTATTGTTTTCGCATCTTTAATCAGAAATACTTTCCCTGCATCTGCGACTTTTGAAATGTCAATATTGCAACCAACCCAACCTGCTCGTCTTGCTGTTTCGGCTAATGGTGGACGTTTAATGATTATTTCAGGTGTAAAAAACTGCTTCGGAATAATCAAAAAATCATTCACTGTCCAATCTTTGGTATAGGTTAAAAAGAAAAAATTTGGATTATTTTCTGAATTTATTCTTTCAATCATAGTAGAATAAGCTCCATCAGTAATTGTATTTGATAGTTTTCCACTTTTACTTTTTAACTCAAATTCCTCACTACATTTTTTGCAATAAAAATCTGCAACAGGTCGATTATTTTCAAATTCATTTAAAGGTAAATCTCCACAACTCGGACAATATGAATTGTTCAAAACCCAATTTTCTGTCAATAATCTTGCAATTTGAGAATTGCTTGTATAACCTTCAGCCAAATTTGTGTTCAACGCTAAATTCATATTAAGCGGCTGATTGCGTTAGGGATTGCAGTGGAAATCCTTTTTGTGAGGCACGAACAAAAAGATTGAAACGTAAAGCCCGACACTACGAAGCTTAAGCGTAGTGGGGTAACGCCCAAAACACTTATCAGATTACCAAAGGGTTCATTATTATTGAAATTATTTTTCAAATCTAAATTCTTGTTATATAGATTAACGAATATAACAAAAATCAATTTCAACCTTTTAGTAAATCAAACAGAAGTTTACTTCCTATACAAAAAATAATTATTCACCAAATCAATATATGCTTGTTTGGCTTCTTCTTCCCCAACGTCTTTTACCTGGAAAAGCGCATTGGTTTTAAATGCGTTGATGATGGGTTTTTTGCTTCCGGGGCCACTATAATTGTTGGTGGCTTTTTTGTAATAGGCGTATAGCCGCAAAAGGAAATCGGCAGGAAAAGGTTCTGTGTGATTGTTGATGCGGTTTACTGCATCGTTAAACGCTATGTCTAATTCTTCCGGTGTCATGGTTTTTCGGCAATAATACTTACGCCGCCTTTTACTTTTTGGTTGAGTTGTACTTTGATATTGGTATCTAAAGGTAAAAATAAATCTACTCTCGAACCAAATTTTATAAATCCCGAGTCGGCACCTTGCTGTGCCATATCATCTACCTTGGCATAATTGACAATACGTTTTGCCAAAGCTCCGGCAATTTGACGGTACAACACTTTTCCGTAAGAAGCATTTTCGACAACTACCGTAGTGCGCTCGTTTTCTTCGCTGGCTTTTGGATGCCAGGCTACTAAGTATTTCCCGGGATGGTATTTGCTGTAAACAACGTTTCCGCTTATGGGATAGCGTGTTACATGTACATTAACGGGCGACATAAATACCGACACCTGCAAACGTCTATCATTAAAATATTCTTTTTCAAACACTTCTTCTATGACAACCACTTTACCATCAACAGGCGATACTACCTGATTTTCGTTTATAACGCCTTTACGTTTAGGATTTCTGAAAAACTGAAGTATCAATAGTAAAAATGCCAGTACTAATAACATTAATGTGGTGCGCAGCCAGCCTGCAGGTGCAAAATAGTCAATGGTAAGTATGGCTGTAACGGTTATGATAAGCGATACAAGAATAATTTTATGACCTTCTTTATGAAACATAACTTATAAACCTTAAATACAAATAAAAAAATGGTGCTACAAAAATAATACTGTCCAGCCTGTCGAGTAATCCTCCGTGCCCCGGCATGATAACGCCGCTGTCTTTTACGTTTGCCTGCCGTTTAAACTTGGACTCAATTAAATCTCCAAAGGTACCAAAAACACTTACAATGATACTTAATATCAACCAGTGTGTAAAGGTAAAAGTATTTGTGTATTTGGCAATAAAATAGCCTGCAATGCATGAAAAAAGTAAGCCGCCCAAAAAGCCTTCAACGGTTTTCTTTGGCGAAATGGAAGGAAACAGTTTTTGTTTACCAAAGTTTTTTCCTACTAAAAAGGCAAAAGTGTCATTTATCCAAATCAATAAAAATGCACCCAAAAGGTATAACGGAGTAAAGGTGTTTTCGTAATTTCCTATGAGAATTAAAAAGATAAAACCGCTTGTTATATAAAACGTCGTAAGAATAAAACTTTTGGTGTTAAACAGCGGAATGGTTTTCTCTGAAAATAAATCTTTTATTAAAAATAATAGTACAAATATGGTAATGACATGCAGGATTTGTATGGCTTCATTAAAAGCGAAGTTTGGTACGTTTAATGCCTGGTAGCCGGTGCTGAAACAAAGGTACATAATGGTAAAAATGATGTACGGCGCAATGCTTTTAAGCTGTATGAGTTTTTTAAATTCAATAAGGCAAATAATACCAAAACAGAAAAATAATACCAACAGGGCATTTTGAGAGTAGAGTGATAACAGGAGTAAGCTAACATATATAGCCCCCGATAGTGCCCGTGTAATGAGTTCTTTCATCTGTTTGTATTTATTTGTTTTTCAAAGGTCAGATGGTACACCATAATTATATTTCTGTATGTGCTAAAAACTTTTGTACACAGGTGTTTCATCTGCTTAAAATAATTGTTTTTAGCGAAACGAGAATGCTTTGTTAAGCATTTTGGTTGATTTGCAAATCGTTGCCGGGCATTTCATTATAAATCTTCTAACAGTAATAAATACAGATTTTTAGAGCTGCTGCCATAGGTTAAAAAATCTTTGTCTTCCAGGGTTTTAAAATGCTTGATGGTAGTAATATTTGTAGGTATTTTATCTCTGTTTTTGTTTTTGATACCGCGTAATCCTTCGCCTATATTTTCAACAAACTGGCTTGTGGTAGCATATATGATAAAATTTGCAGGGAGTTCTTTTAATTTCTTTTCGGCAATTTGATTTGATGAAATTAAAAGCGAACCGTCATCGGCAATTAAATATTCGCAGGTTGATAAAAAATAAACGCCTTCTGCCGACTTTTTGGTTACCTGTAAGTCAAATTCTTTAAACAAGGTTGCCAGTCTGTCGTCAAGCATAAAAACACTTTTATTGTCCCATTCGTTTTCTGTCAGGATATCTTTTAAGGTGCTGTAAATTTCCTGCATATTTTCGCAATACAAGAACTTTCCACCGTTTGCTTTAAAATTTATAGTAAATTTTTCGTCTATAGGTAGTTTTATCTCTGGCATGTATTTGCCTCTTTCTTCGTTTTTTATGTTATCTTCTGTGTTGTCTTTGAGACCGAAGATTTTACGAAATAGACTCATGTACGGGGTGCTATTAACCTGATTTTTGTAATGATTCCACCAAATATAAAAAAACTTAAATTAACTAAAGGCTAATTTAAGTTTTTTATGTTTTTTTTAAAGGAATTTTGTTAATTCTCTAATTCTTTTTAAGCTTCTTCTTTTACTTCGGAAGTTGTAATTTTATCTTTATCAAAAGGACGTTCTCCGAATATTTTTTCTAAGTTGTCTTTAAAGATAACTTCTTTGTCAAGCAGTACTTCTGCAAGTTCGGTAAGCTTGTCTTTGTTGCTTTCCAGTATTTTAATGGCACGTTGGTATTGTGTTTCGATAATATCAGAAATTTCTTTATCTATCAGCTCTGCCGTTTGTTCACTGTAAGGTTTTGAAAAATTATATTCGCTTTGCCCTGTTGAATCATAATAGGTCAAGTTTCCTATTTTATCACTTAATCCGTAAACGGTTACCATGGCTCTGGCTTGTTTGGTTACTTTTTCCAGATCGCTCAACGCACCTGTCGAAATCTTATCAAAAATCACTTTTTCGGCAGCTCTGCCACCAAGTGCGGCGCACATTTCGTCAAGCATTTGCTCGGGTCTTACAATAAGGCGTTCTTCGGGTAAATACCATGCGGCACCCAGCGAGCGTCCTCGGGGTACAATAGTTACTTTTACCAAAGGCGCAGCGTGTTCAAGCATCCAGCTTACGGTAGCATGACCGGCTTCATGAAAGGCAACGGCACGTTTTTCTTCGGGGGTGATGATTTTATTTTTCTTTTCAAGTCCGCCAATAATTCTGTCAACGGCATCAAGAAAATCTTGCTTGTTTACCGCTTTTTTTCCTTGTCTTGCAGCAATCAACGCAGCTTCATTGCATACGTTTGCAATATCGGCTCCTGAAAATCCGGGAGTTTGTTTTGCTAAGAAATCTACATCAAGATCTTCACCTTTTTTGATAGGTCTCAGGTGAACTTCAAATATTTCTTTACGTTCTTTAATATCCGGTAAATCTACAAATATTTGTCGGTCAAAACGTCCGGCACGCATCAGGGCTTTGTCAAGAACATCGGCTCTGTTGGTAGCTGCCAGTACAATGACGTTTGTGTTTGTGCCAAAACCGTCCATTTCTGTAAGCAACTGGTTTAAGGTGTTTTCGCGTTCATCGTTAGACCCCGAAAAGTTGTTTTTTCCTCTGGCACGGCCTATGGCGTCAATCTCATCAATGAAGATAATTGAAGGCGATTTTTCTTTAGCTTGTTTAAATAAGTCACGTACTCTCGATGCGCCTACACCTACAAACATCTCTACAAAATCTGACCCCGATAAGGAGAAGAACGGTACTTTTGCTTCGCCTGCAACGGCTTTTGCCAGTAAGGTTTTTCCGGTTCCCGGAGGTCCGACAAGCAGTGCGCCTTTCGGGATTTTTCCACCAAGGGATGTGTATTTGTCAGGGAATTTTAAAAAGTCCACAATTTCTTGGATTTCTTCTTTTGCGCCTTCCAGTCCGGCAACGTCTTTAAATGAGGTTTTTACATCGGTATTTTCATCAAACAGACGTGCTTTTGACTTTCCTATGTTGAAGATTTGTCCGCCTGCGCCACCACCGGCACCACCGGACATACGCCGCATAATGAATATCCAGATACCTATGATAAGTACAAATGGAAGCAAGCCCAAAAGAAATTCACCCCAAACGTTTTGTTCGGTTTTGTAATCTAAAATATCTCCTAAATTATAATCTTCAATTGTATCGTTTACCTGATTTTCAAAATTTTGTAAATCTCCAAACTCAAATTTGTAATTTGGAATCTCAGATACTGCAGGAATTATGCTGTTGGGTTTTGTCTTTTTGTGAATGTCTTTTTCCAGTGCTTCTTTGGTCAAATACACTTTTGCTTCACGCTTATTGACGATGTCTATTTTTGCTACGTCGCCGGTTTTAAGGTATTCAAAAAACTTGGCAGGCGAAATGCTTACAGGGTCATTACCGCCAAATCCGCCGGACATAATCTGGAAGCCTATGATGGCCGCCAGTGCAATACCGTATATCCAGTACGCACTAAATTTGGGTTTGTTAGGTGTGTTTTTATGTTCTTTTGCCATAGTTTTTAGTAACTTGTTTCTATTACGGTTGTTTTTGCATCGCCCCAAAGACTTTCAATATCATAGTATTCCCGTATGTGTTTTTGAAATACATGCACTACAACGTTTACATAATCCATTAAAACCCATTCTGCATTGTCACTGCCTTCAACGTGCCATGGATGGTCTTTGAGTGTTTTGCTTACTTTTTTCTGCACGGAATTTACTATGGCATTTACCTGTGTATTTGAAGTACCTTCGCAAATTATAAAATAATCACAAACCGTATTTTCTATATCCCTAAGATCCAGGATTTTAATTTCTTTTCCTTTTACATCTTCGATACCGGCTAATATAGTTGTAATTAACTGGTCTGCATTGCTATTGTCTTTAGCCATTAAATTGAATTAAATTTGTGCAAAGTTATTATTTTTTTAGTTCTTTTGAGCTCTAAATTGTCTTAAAGAATCTTAAATCATTTAAAACAGCTACATGCATATTATCAAACTTGATGCCATTGACTCTACAAATACGTATTTACGACAGTTAAGTGCTACAGAATCGTTGAATGATGGCACAGTGGTTGTCGCAAAGCACCAATTAAAAGGCCGCGGACAAATGGGTACACAATGGAATGCCCAAAACTCCAAAAACCTTACATTTAGTGTGTTTAAAGACGTGTCGTTCATTACATTTGAGCAGTATTTTTGTATTAATCTGGCAGTATCTCTGGCGGTTTTTAAAGCATTGCAGGGTTTTTATATAAAAGGTGTGATGGTAAAATGGCCAAACGACATTTTGGCAGATAATAAAAAAATTGCCGGAATTCTTATTGAAAATGTCATAACACAAACACAATTTAATGCCACAATTATAGGAATAGGACTTAATGTCAACCAAACGGAATTTAAGGAGTTGCCCAACGCATCGTCATTACGGTTGATTACCGGCAGAACTTTTAATCTGGATGAAGTGCTTCACGCTATTTTGGAACAATTGGAGTATCATTTTGAGATGCTTAAAAACGGACAGTTTTCGGTTTTAAAGGATACTTATGAAAATCATCTGTTCAGAAAAGATAAGCCTTCGACATTTAAAGATGCTGAAGGCTCATTGTTTTCGGGCTATATCACAGGGATTTCCGATTTGGGAAATTTGCTTGTAAAGGTAGAAGATGGCGTCATCAAATCGTTTGACTTGAAAGAAGTCACGCTTTTGTATTAAATAACTTTTGGCAGGTTTGTTATTAGGGTTTCTATAAATTTCCCGATAGGCCCTTTAATCATCATTGCCATCATAGGGTTAAAATCGCCTTCAAATACCAGTTGTACATCACTTTGGTTGGGTGTTATTTCTGTAATATTTCCTGTTAAAGAAAAGTCGAGTTTACCACCGGCTGCACCAAGTACAATTTTGTTGGGTGCAATAACCTCTTTCTTTTTTAATATAATTTCGGGCATTCCTTTTAAGGCGAATAAAAATTTATCATCACCCAAAACTTCAAATTTGCTGATGTTTTCGGGCATTAATTTTTCAAAGTTTTTAATGTCTGATAAAAAATTGAAAACGTCTGATGACGATTTGTCTATGGATACTTTTGGAGATTCTAAATTCATTTCTTGTATGTTGTTTATTCGGTTGTTGTTAAGTTGTTATTGAGTTGTTTGACTTAACATCAAACAACTTTACGACTTTGCATATTTCAAATACCGTTCCATTCACTCGGGTTGGCATTCCATTTTGTAAGAACTTCTTGTTCTTTTGCGGTAATATAGTTGGTGTCTAATGCTTGTTCCAGCAAACTCTGGTAATTACTTAAGGTATGCAGCGTTACATTTTCTGCTTTAAAATTATTGACAGCTATATCAAAACCGTAAGAAAAAATAGCAACCATGCCTTTTACATTAACCTCTTGTTCTTTAAGTGCTTTTACGGCATTGAGGCTGCTGCTTCCGGTGCTTATCAAATCTTCAACTACCACAACATTCTGCCCTTTTTGAACGATGCCTTCAATCTGGTTTTGCCGGCCGTGGCTTTTGGCTTCGGGACGCACATATACAAAAGGTAACCCCAAATATTCGGCAACCAAAATACCTATACCTATAGCGCCGGTTGCAACACCGGCAATAACGTCGGGTTTACCATAGTGCTTTTCAATATGTTTTGCCATGGTTTCGCGTATGTAATTGCGTATTGGCGGATAGGATAATACAATCCTGTTGTCGCAATATATGGGTGATTTCCAGCCGGATGCCCATGTAAACGGGTTGTTGGGTTGTAGTTTTATAGCGTGAATCTGTAATAGTAATTCAGCAGTTTTTTTGGCGGTTTGTTTGTGAAAAATCATGATGCAAAATTAATGATTTTATGAGATTAAATTTTTAAAAATTTATGCAAAAATAATTCCCGTATATGTTGAAGTCAACCAAAAAATGATATTTTTACGCCGGATACGTTTATTAGTTTAAAACGATGTACAAAGTTTTTGTCAATGACAAGCCTATTATTTTAACCACAGCTGTGAGTAAAGAGGAGCATTTTAAAAACTACCTTTTAAAACACGTGAACATTGGTAAGGTCATAAAAGATTTGAACAAAACGAGCTTACAGGAAGTAAGGCTTATAGGAGCTAATGAAGATACCTTGCTTAAAACTTTTTTAAAAAAACTTCCCAATGTCGTTGCCGGCGGCGGTAAAGTCATTAACAAAAACGGCGATATCTTATTTATATACCGTAACGATAAATGGGATTTACCCAAAGGTAAAATTGAAGGTAATGAAAGTATTGAAGAAACTTCCATACGTGAAGTAGAAGAAGAAACCGGTGTGAAAGGCTTAAAAATTACCAGACCGCTTGAGACCACCTACCATGTTTTTAAACGCAACGGCAAACACAGGATAAAAATTACGTATTGGTTTGAAATGACTTCCAATTATACAGGAAAACTGGAGCCTCAGGAAAATGAAGGTATTACCAGGGTAGAATGGCTCAATGCCGTAAAAACTGTGGAAGCCATGGAAAATTCGTATGCAAATATCAAACTGCTGGTTTAGGTAGTCGCACCTAAAACTTATTCTGTTTAACTAAATATTTTCAGTATTAAACTTTAAAATAGATTAATTTTGTATCATAATTTTTAACATTATGCAGCAAACTACAAACACTATTTTGATGATTCGTCCCGTAAACTTCAGGATGAATGAACAAACGGCAGTCAACAACTATTTTCAGGAAGAATTAGATTTGAAAAATGCCGAAATCAATGCCAAAGCCCAGCAGGAATTTGACGCTTTTGTTGATAAACTGCGTGCCGTTGGTGTCAACGTGATTGTAGCACACGACGATATTAAAAACGATACGCCCGATTCGGTGTTTCCTAATAACTGGGTGAGTTTTCACGAAAACGGCAATATAGCCTTATATCCTATGTATGCCGAAAACCGCCGCCGTGAACGTCGTGAAGAGGTTTTGGAGCTGGTAGAAGAAAAAGGGTTTTTAATTGAAAACGTGTATGATTATACCGATGCCGAAGACGATAACGTATTTCTTGAAGGCACTGGAAGTTTGCTGCTCGACAGGGCAAACGGCAAAGCCTATTGTGCGCTTTCACCAAGAGCAGACGAAGAGCTGTTTATAGAATTTTGCGAAGATTTTGATTATTTTCCGGTGGTTTTTACAGCATATCAAACCGTTAACGGCAAACGGTTGCCTATATACCATACCAATGTGATGATGTGTATTGCCGAAAACTTTGCCGTTATTTGTCCCGATAGTATTGATGACAAGCACGAACGTAAAAGCGTATTGGCACACTTGCGTCAGGATGGCAAAGAAATTATTACCATTACCGAAGCACAAATGCATCAATTTGCAGGAAACATGTTACAGGTGCGTGGCAGCAGGGAAAAACGCTATCTGGTAATGAGCAAAGCGGCACACGATAGTTTGACACCGGCGCAAATTACACAAATTGAAAAGCATTGCGATATTATATCAAGTGATTTGGAAACCATTGAAACCTGCGGTGGCGGCAGTGCACGCTGTATGATGGCCGAAGTATTTTTGCCTAAAGCCTGAGGTTATTCGGCAGGTTTTACTTTAGGAAGCTCTACAAAAAACTTAGACCCTACATTAACTGTGCTTTCTACCCAAATACGTCCATTGTTAAGTTCAACAAGCTCTTTACATATCGTCAAGCCCAATCCTGTACCTTTCTCATTTTTGGTGCCTATGGTTGTAAACGTATTATTTTTAAATAGTTTGCCAATGTTTTCTTTAGAAATGCCAACGCCGGTATCTTCAATTGTAAGTAACGATTTGCCGTTGTAATCTTTGTTGGAAATGGTAATAATATCACCGTTACGGCTGAATTTTACCGCATTGGTCAATAAATTCTGAATCACAATTTCCATCATGCTTTTATCGGCATATACAAAATCACGCTGGGTTTCATCAATAAGCATTACACGTTTTTGCTCCAGTTTTTGTTCGATGAGTTTTACTTTACTGTGGAAAATTTCCTGAATATTGATAAGCTCCGGACGAGGTTCCAGGTTTTGCATCTGTGATTTTGACCAGTTCAATAAATTAAATAACAACAGCGATGCATTATTGGCGTTTTCACTCAATTCGGGAATGAGCTCATTAAATTCTTCTTTGCTTATACTGTCTTCTTTTAATAAATCCAGAAAACCTTTAATTGACGAAATAGAATCTTTCAAGTCATGTGATACAATAGAAAACAACCGGTCTTTAACCTTGTTTATTTCTTCAAGATGATGTGTTTGTTCAAGTATGGCTTTGTTTTGAAGTTCTATCTGTTTGTTTTTTTCTTCGAGCTCTTGAGTGTATCTGGCAGCATTTTTTCGCTTAGAATATACCAACAATAAAATTATTAATGCAGTTACAAAAGCAGCAATCAAACTATATGATAAAATACGCAAGTTGCGTAGCTGTCTTTCTTTGATGTTATTATTGGTGTCGGTTACAGATAAGCCGGTATCGGTATCTGGGCTTTCAGAATAAGTTTCTCCGTTTTCAGGGATTTTTGGTTGGTTTTGTTTTTCCAGCTGTTGTTTTAAACCGTAGTATTGTCGCTGCCAAGCATAAGCCGACTGGAAATTTCCTTTGGTAGAATCCAAAGCCATCAATAGTTTAAAGTTTCTTAATACTTCGGTTTTATCATCAGAATTTTGAGCCAGTTTATGAGCTTCGTTAATTTGTGTTTCGGCAAGTTTGATGTTTTTTTGCGACAAGTTTAAAGACCCTATTGAATTGAGAGTTCTCAACGTACCGGCGTTATTGTCAATATCGCGATTGTATTGCAAACCTTCATTTAGGTATGCACCGGCTTTGTCATAATCTCTAAACTGTAAATATTCTTCGCCTATTCTGGGAAGAATATCGCCACGTAAACTTTGGTCTTTTTTAGGATTAATCATTCCTAAAACTTTTTCGTAATATTCAATTGCTTTGCGGTGTTCTTTACGTTTTGCATAAAGCAATGCAATATTGCGTGTCGAATTTTTAATGCCTGTGCTGTCCTGCAATTGCTCTCTTACGCTTAATGCCTTGAAATTAAATTCCAGAGCTTTGTCTATTTGGTGCGTGTTATAATAAGCTTCTGCCAGATTATTGTAGGCAAGGCTCAAATCCTCACGCAGGTTTCGCTCTTCAAATATTTTAATGGCAGAAAGCGAGTTTGTTAACCCAACCGAATAATTTCCGCGCTTAATTTCTATCAAACCAATACTGTTGCTTACTTTGGCAATACCTAATGTGTCGTTAAGCTCTTTGTATATTTTTATGGATTTGTTGAAGTTGTCAATGGCATTAAAGTAATCGTCACGCTTGGTGTATATCAATGCTTTAAAGTAGTTGGCTTCGGCAATTCCTTTTTTATAATCGAGAGATTTTGCCAGCCGTTCGGTTTCGCCAATATATACCATTGCCTTTTTGTAATCTTCAACATTGAGCAATGCTTTGATAAGGTGTAATGATGTATCAACTTTGGAAGTGTCTTGTTTTTGGTAAGCCAATTGCACAGTAAGGCTGTCTATCTCATTTGTCTGTGAAAGACAAACAGAGACAGTAAGAAATGCAGCCAGAGCAATTAACTGTTTCATCACTTACAATGTACATTTGAAGCTGAAATGCTGATGCGGTGTAAGCCAGCCTTGAGGGATAGGCTAAGCGAGTACACAAAACATAATAACAATACTGTTATAAGTAGAAAATTAGGTTTTATCAACATTTGGGACTTGATTAATAGCATTCCAAAAGTGAATAAAAGAGTTTTAAAAAGCTAATTTTTAAGTTTTAATGCCAAAAAATTAGATGAAGTGAAGAATATTTTTTTTGAAAAAATGCTGTTCCCGATGAATGGTTCAAAATACAGGAACAACTACACTTTTGCCGATGAAATGCATTTTTAGTTCTAAATATTTTGTTAAATTTTTATAAATCAAGTATTTATAAATTAATGATGCCTGTCGAATAAAAAAGCAGAACGACTAATTTTAAAACAAAGCCGATAAAATAAACTACATAAAATACTATCTTTGCAAGCTTAAAACTATAGTAAATGAATCTTCAGGACAGCTTATCACGTCACGTCACAAATGCGGTAAACGCCATGTTTAATGCAACATTAGAATCGGTTGAATTTCAGTCAACACGTAAGGAATTTGCCGGCGATATTACGGTTGTTATTTTTCCTATGCTGCGTGTGATAAAAGGAAATCCGCAAACCATAGGCGAGCAAATAGGGCAGTATCTTGTTGATAATGTGAAAGATGTTAAAGCATTTAACGTTGTTAAAGGCTTTTTGAACATTGAAATTTCCGATTCGTATTACATCGGTTTTTTTAATGAAATTTCCGTAGATGAACACTACGGATTTGTAAAAACCAATGCAGATGAAAAAGCCGTAATGGTCGAGTACTCATCGCCCAATACCAACAAACCGCTGCATTTGGGGCACATACGCAACAATCTTTTAGGTTACAGCGTTGCCGAAATTTTAAAAGCGTCGGGCAAAAAAGTGTATAAAACCCAAATTATCAATGACAGAGGTATTCATATTTGTAAAAGTATGCTCGCATGGAAACGTTTCGGGAACGGCGAAACCCCCGAATCTACGGGATTGAAAGGTGATAAGCTGGTTGGAAACTACTATGTGAAATTTGATAAAGAATACAAAAAAGAAATAGAAACACTTATTACCCAAGGTAAAACCGAAGATGATGCCAAAAAGCAAGCACCAATACTGTTAGAAGCCCAGCAAATGCTTCAAAAATGGGAAGCCGGTGATGAAGAAACCGTAGCCTTGTGGATGATGATGAACCAATGGGTTTATGACGGTTTTGAAATAACCTACAAAAACCTGGGTGTTGATTTTGACAGCTATTATTATGAAAGTGACACCTATTTATTAGGAAAGGAATTTGTTATCGAAGGTTTAAAATCGGGTGTGTTTTTTAAAAAGGATGACGGCTCTGTTTGGTGCGATTTGACTCCCGACGGTTTGGATGAAAAAATCGTATTACGCTCAGACGGAACAGCCGTTTATATGACGCAAGATATTGGTACGGCTATACAGCGTATTAAAGATTATCCCGATGTTGGCGGTTTGGTTTATACCGTTGGCAATGAGCAGGATTATCACTTTAAAGTATTATTTTTAATTCTGAAAAAGCTCGGGTTTGACTGGGCAAAAAACCTGTATCATTTAAGTTATGGTATGGTCGATTTGCCAAGCGGAAAAATGAAAAGTCGCGAAGGCACCGTTGTTGATGCCGACGATTTAATTGCCGAAATGGCACAAACCGCAGGTGAAATCTCGGAAGAATTGGGCAAATTGGAAGGCTATTCTGAAAACGAAAAGCAGGAATTGTATAAAACCATCGGGCTTGGTGCTTTAAAATATTACATCTTAAAAGTCGATCCAAAAAAACGCATTCTTTTTGATCCAAAAGAATCTATCGATTTTAATGGTAATGCTGCTCCTTATATTCAGATGGCTTATGCTAGAATTCGTTCAATATTACGAAAGTATGACGCGAATAGTCCTATAATTATAAGTGCTGTTGAAATGCCATCTTTACACGAAAAGGAAAAAGAACTTATCAAGCAAATACAATTGTTTCCTGAAGTTATTCAAAATGCTGCGGCAAATTACAGTCCGGCGTTGATAGCAAATTATACTTATGATTTGGTTAAAGAATTTAATTCTTTTTATCAGAATGTATCCATACTGGGAGCAGATTCTGAAATGGAAAAAGATTTTAGAGTACAACTTTCAAGAACAGTTGCAAATATTATCAAAAATGCGTTTAGCCTGCTCGGTATTCAGGTTCCGGAAAGGATGTAGTGTTAGCAGATATAATCCCAAAAATACCAAAAATGAAAACAATAACAACATTTCTTTTACTTTTAACTCTAATGAGTTGCGGAAGTTACACGATGAGCACATTCTATGTAAAAAACACATCAAGTAAACCTGTTAGCTTTGACGCATCTGTCATGAAGTTTTCACAAAATGGCCCTTATGACTTAAATCAAAGTTTTACTGTAAAACCAAATGACAGCGTGTTGGCAAGAAAAGTTTCAATGAAAAATGATGTAAGTCCGGAAAAATGGTTTACTCAATTCAATATTTTTCCAACAGACAGTTTAAAATTTAATGACCCGAAAAATCCACAAAATTGGATAAAAACTATTGGAAAAGATGGGAAACCAATTTATACTTTTAACATTGTAAAATAGCATAAATGAAATCAATATTTTTTGTGGTAATTACAGTAATTTCAACATTTTCATTTAGCCAGGAAAATGATGATTTTGCAAAACGACTTAAAGCTATAAATAACCAAACAATTATTTTTTATAATGTTGATGGTGTAGATTTTTCAAGTCAAACATTTAGTAATGAATTTTCTGAAAAAGGATTAAAAAAACTGTATAGAAAATATTCCATTAAAGAAAGTGACATTAAAACAAAAGATGAAACATTAAAAAGCAACAATTTTTTCATCACTAAATCTGAAAATGTTGCGGAAAATATTAATCAGGTTAGTTCATATTATTTCGTTGAAAATAAAAACAAAACAGTTTCAGTATTTTGGTTTGGTTATTATGGTAAACAAAATCAAGAATTTGAAAGAAAATATGTAAATCTGATATTGAACGATGAAATTCCAAAAGAGGTTTTTGAGCCAATGACAATTGAAAGTATTGATTTTGCAGGACGAAAAATAGAACTTGGAAATAGTTGTTATTGGACAAACATAAATACTGTTCAATGTCCATATTACGGAGAAATGAATTGGTCAGTACACAAAACATTCGAAAGTGCCAAAAACTCAATTGACAACCAATTTAATGTTACAAAAAGTAAAAAGGGCGGAAAAGTTCTTTCAGAAGAAGAAGTTGATGTAATATTTGAAGGAACAGAAACAAAAGCTAAAAAAGTAATTTATGATTTTACGGGTGCAAAATCATTACTTGCAGGAATGTCGGGAGGAAAAACTTTGACAATTTATTATGTCGCAAGTAAAGTGAGAGAAAATTATGTAAGTTGCTGCATGAGTTTTTGGAATAATGACACAATTACAGAAAATGGATTAGCACCTTTATTGGAGAAAGTAATGCAACTGAAAAAATAATTACATCTGCAAGCTGCAAAACGTTCTATTTTGTATTGCACCTAATCTAATAGTTTAAAATGCTTGTTTTCTGATTTTTGCAGGATAAAAATAAACTTGTTATAAGTGTAAATAATAGTTTTTCATGTTAACCCATCTTTCCAATAGCGCAGCTTACGTACGATTTTGCTTTTTTGAATAGTGTGTTGTTGCCTTTTTCGGGGTAGCCCAAATCAGATAAAATTGTTACTAATTTGTCTTTTTCTGTGGTTGATTCCACCTCGATGGTTTCGGTTTTTAAATCGATAAAAACACTCGAAACACCTTCAATTTTTGTCAATGCATTTTTGATGCTGTTCATACAGCCGCTACACTTGATGTTTTCGACTTCAATGATATGCGTCATTTTTTATGATTTTTTAGTTAATAGTTTTCAGAAAATCAATACAATAGTCTTAAAATTTATATCAAATTTAATTCTTTTGCTTGTGAAATTTCAGGATTGAGGAGTATTTCTGTTTTCATTGAATTGGTAACCAAACAATTTTCTTTTGATTTTTCGATGACTCTCAAAACTTTGTCTTTTTGTTCGGGATTTTTAAGTGCTACTTTCGGGAAAAGTTCGGCTTGGGTAATCAGGTATTTTCTCTCAATGAGTTCCAGTTTGATATTGGTTTTGCATTCAAAGCTTTCAAACTCTATTTTAAAATTTTCTGCAATTGCCAGAAATGTAGCCATAAAACAACTGTTAATAGCGGCTGCATACAGATGTTCGGGCGACCAGATATTTGGGATGCCGTTTGGAAATTCGGGCGGTGTAGCACACGCGATGGTTTTGTCTAATACAGGTGAAGATAATTCACCGATTCTGTCTTTTTTCCATTTCAAATCAACTTGATAATAATGCTCTTGTGCCATAATTTTAAAATTTAAATTGTTGGACTTTTACAAAGGTACGGTGTCAAATTAATATGTACGGTTACTTATGTTACATAAGAGAGAATACAGTCAATGTAAAAATAAAAAACCCTTGTAAATTTTAATTTTACAAGGGTTTTTGTGGAGCCGGAGAGAATCGAACTCTCGTCCAAACAAGTCATCAAAAAGCTTTCTACACGTTTATTCTTTTCTTGTTTTTTCGATGTTGCACTGGTTAAAGACAACCCATACAACACTTAGCTTTTTTAATTTCAAAAGGGCATCAAAGCACTGCCCAATCTATGTTAACTTTTACGATGTCTCTTAGCTGACCGCCGTTAACCAAGGCTTTCAAGAGACATTCAGCTTTCCTGCCTGGCAGGACAAAGGCTTGTTCTTACTTTATTCAGAATTAAGCAGCTAAAGCGTAGTTATTCTCGCCGTTTAAATTTTTGACTTAGCCTTTAACGTGTTTCAAAGTCCTTACACGACGTGCTTACTATTCAATTAATCTCGCTGTCAAAACCAGTCGACCCCGAGTTTTGTAGTAACAGACTGCAAAGATGCAAAAAGTTTTCAGTATTCAGTCGCAGTTTACAGTTTTTTAACTTCCGTATTTTGACTGTAAAAACTCAATCGTTGTTCTCATCAGTTTTTTGAGAACATCCTGATTGATGTCGGACAATTTTTTTACATAAATACAGGCTTTTCCCATTTTGAATTTACCTAATTCTTTCAACATTTCTTCTTGTTCGGGAGCTCCTAAATAACCCGTAAAAACATACAGTGAAATAGCCGATTTTCTCGGGGAAAACCCCACAAGCGGTGCATCGCCTTCGTGTCCGCTGTCGTATTTGTAATGATAATTTCCAAACCCGACAATGCTCGGACCGTACATTTTAGGCTCATAACCCGTAAAGTCCTGCATCAGCTTTATCAGCTCAAAACTGTCTTTTCGTTTTTGCTCGGTATCTGCAAAAGAGTTGATAAAATCTTCAACATTTGCATCGGTTGTTGTGGTTTTGTTTTTTGCCATAATCAACAATTTTTATATTTATCGTGTAATCCTACACCCTGCAAAATCATTGGGATTATTTTTTTCAGTCGTTTGATTTTGGTAGCTTCCTGTTTGGCTTCGCTGATGTGCAAACTATATTCTTTTTGTTTGCCTGAAGTCAGTTTTTCAAAAGCTTCTTTTAGCTTTTTGTTTTTTTTAAAAGCATCAAGTAAAAGTTCAGCTGTTGGAACAGGCTGATGTTTTTCTGCTTTCAATTCTTTTCCTTCTTCGGAGTTTTTGATAGCTTGACTGACGTATTTTAAGATTTTCTTTTCGTCAATTTCCTTTAAAGATTTGAATTTCCATTGCCGCATTGCTTTGGCAGTAGTATCCGAAGAAAATACGTTAAAAACATCATCTATAAAAACTCCGTTAAAAAACACCAAAGCCAAATGATTTTTAAAAGCTCCGATGCTCAACACATTTTTGCCGTTGTGGGTATAGACTGAAGCTCCCCATTTTGTGGTTTCATTAATCCCTGTCTTTTCAATAATGGATTTAAGCAGGATTAATTCTTCTTCCCATTTATTTGTGTCCATAGCTATAATTTATCTGTTACACTTTTACCGTTTTCCATTTCCCTCTTGTAAACAACCAAAGGGTAAACAAACCTACGGAGGTTTCCGAAATAAACACACCCCAAAATACACCCGACTGTTCCCAGCCCAGATGAATTGCCAAAAAATAAGACAACGGAATCTGAATAAGCCAGAAAAACACCAGATTTATCTTGGTAGGTGTTTTAGTATCGCCTGCTCCGTTAAATGCCTGTACCGATACCATCCACCAGCCATACACGAAGAAAGAGTAAGAAAGTATTTTGAGCCATTCTGCACCGATTGCTATTACGGATTTGTCGTTTGTAAAGACACTTATCAGTTGTTCATTAAAAAAGAAAAACATCAGTGAAACTCCGATTAAAAATATCATATTGTACAATCCTATTTTCCAAACGGCGGCCTCGGCACGGTCAGGATTTCCCGCACCTAAATTTTGACCTACAAGTGTTGCCGCAGCGTTTGACAATCCCCAAGCAGGCATTATCGTAAACATCATAACACGAATGGTAATGGTTGTTCCTGCAACGGCTTCGCTGCCTATATCTGCAAGGATACGCACAAGAAAAATCCACGAGGTCATCGAAATAATCATCTGCCCGATACCTCCAAGTGAAGTACGCAGAATGTTAAGCATTATTTTGGAATCAAGATACAACTGAGACAGTGTGAGGCGGATTTGTTTTGCACCTTTGAAAAGCACCCATAGCTGTATTAACACTCCAATACCTCTGCCGATATTACTCACTATTCCTGCACCTTCAATACCCATTGCGGGAATGAATCCCCATCCGAAAATAAAAATAGGGTCTAAAATAATATTGACCACATTGGCAATACACAATACCCACATCGCGATAGCGGCATCTCCCGCACCACGAAAAATAGCATTGATGACGAATAGTAACATAATGACTGCATTTCCGCCGAGCATCCATTGGGTATATTTATAACCTTCTTCAATGACCCATTGGTCTCCGCCCATTAAGGCAAGTAATTCTTTAGCGTAAAAAATTCCTGCAATAGAAAACGGAATAGATGCCAAAACACCGATAACTATAGCCTGAACAGCAGAGACAGCAGCATCTTTTTTGTTTTTTTCGCCGATTCTTCGTGCAATGACAGCGGTTACTGCCACAGAAAGTCCCATAGCAATAGAATAGAGCAGGAACAGATAGGTTTCCGTCAAACCGACCGTTGCCACTGCCGAAGCACCTAACTTACCGACAAAAAATATGTCTGCCACAGCAAAAGTAGATTCCATAACCAGTTCCAGTATCATCGGAACGGCTAAAAGGAAAATTGCCCGTTTGAGGCTTATTTGTGTATAATCAACCTCAACGCCACGAACAGCGTTTTTGAACTCCTGCCAAATGGAAGTCTTTGTATTTTTTGTCATATCCATATTCCTGCGCAGGCAGGAATCTCATTTTTTTATTAACTTATTCAGGAAAATTGGCATCTGCTTTAATTTCTTCAATTTGAAGCGTATGACGCACCGTATGTCCTGCCATAAACAGTAACGATTGGTAAGCGTCCGTTGCTCCGGCAGGCGAATCGTTCACACGGTTTCGCAACTCTTCAATAGGCGTATTTTCTATAAATGATAAGACTTCGGCACGTTGGTTTTTTAAATCGGCTATGGCAGTTTCGGCATCGTTGTATTTTCCTTTTCCGATAAGGATTTCGGGTGCTTTGTATTTTTCACTACGGTCAATAACCATTGCCATAATTTCTTTATCGGAAAATTTGATTTCTTCCCTGCGTTCAGGATTTTCGGGTTTTTCCATAGCTTCTTTAATCATTCCGAAAATCATATTTTCTGTGATGATGATGTGCTCTAAACATTGACTTACAGACCAAGTGCTGTCCGACGCTTTAAAATGCAGTTGCGCTTCACTAAGTCCTGAAACATTTTTGCTGAGGTTATCCAAGGTTTCTTGATAATAATTTAATGCCATTGTTTTATCATCAACAGGACTTTCCTGTGCTTCCAGAATTTCTTTCAGATTTTTCAAACCCTGTTCAAAATCCTTGTTCATATCGTGAAACAGGCTCATCAAATTCCAAGGGTAAGGCGATTTTCCTGCAATTCCCCATTTTACGATGGTTTCATTGGGAGATTTTTCTTCAACAGAGATATAGGACTTATTGGCATCATCATTAAAATCCAAAAAGAACATATCCGATTCCATTCTTTCGCCTTCAATAATGTTGGTAATAACCTGTGCGCCTTTGCCAAGTGTTTCACTATTCCAACTGTATTTAAAGCCTACGGTTCCGTCTGTTCCTTCGGAAGTCGTTTCCATATCAGGGTCAGAAAGCTGCCACACTCCGAAGTTATCCTGATTTTTTACATATTTGATGTGCTCAAATACTTCCTGCTTTGGTTTATTGATAACGACTTGACCTTCGTTTTCGAAGTTTTTCGGTACAAACAATGCGACAATCAAAGGTATGGCAATGATTATCAAGAGTACGACAATGATTTTTTTAAGTGTTTTCATTTGGATGGATTTTGTAGTTAGTAGTTTATGATTCTGATAGTTCTTTTAATTTATCCAAAGCTTTTGGCCAGGTTTCATCAAAATAGTCCATGTATTCTTCATTGGTGTCAACTTCAACAGTGATAGTTGTAGCGCCATTAGTTTCATTAAAGGTATAGTTTTCTAAAGAACCAGCCCAACTTTCAACTTTTGGACCATCAAGAATTTCTTGGTCATTTTCTAAAATACCATAATGTCTGATAGAGATAAACTTGTTGGGAATATTTTCAGCAATTTCAGCAATCATGCCACCTTTTTTGCCATTTTCATCGATTCCGATAAACAGGATTTTTGAGCCTTTAACCCAGTTTCCTTCGTAGGTTGAAGTTGGGTTAAACAAAGCTGTCCAATCTTCGTAAGTTTTTTTGTTATCAAGACCGAGCATAATGTTGTAAACTTTGTTTGCAGGTGCATTGATTTTGATTGTATAGTTTAATGTTTTCATGTGTTTATATTTATTTTTTTTCAATGGTCACATGGAACATCCAAAGAATCGTTACTCTTGTATGGTAAGAAATTAATTACGGATGTTTCATTTTATTTAGAATTTCGTTCCGTGTAATTTTTAAAATTGTTGAGTATAGCTTGCCATCCCGCTTTTTGCATATCAATCGGGTTTTGGTTTTCGGCTTCAAAGACTGTTGTAATTTTTATAGCATCATTTAAATTCTCAAAAACCGTGATAACTTTTCTACCGTCTTCTATGGTATAAACGATTTTTTCAAAAGGAATGATCTCATCATAAACAGCCACGAAATCAAATCCGAAACTACCGTCTTTGGCTTCCATTCGGGCAGAATATTTCCCTCCGATTTTCATGTCGTTTTCCGCTTTGGGACAATGCCAGTCACTGGATGCAAAGTTCCAGTTTACAATATGTTGAGGTTCGGTATAAGCATTCCATACATTCTCGATGGAGCTTTTTACTATGGTATCAATAGTTAATACTTTTGCAGTCATGGTTGTTTTTTTACATTAAACGCTCCAATTGTCCTTTGCGTTTTACGATATTTTTATAATCCCATTGGATGGTTTCTGCTTTTTTGAGCCAGCGTTTCAAGTCTTCAGCATTGACTTGTTCCACATCTGTGTAACCAATAGCGGCATCTTTAAATTTTTCGCCTCTCAGATTCAGCTTTTCTTCATCAAATGATTGTCCGCTCCAAAACATCAATCGTATGTGATGTTTCAGTTTGCTAAAACCAACAATAGGGTTGCCGTTGATGAACCAAACCGGATGTGCGTGCCAAATCTTACTTTCTGTAAATATCAGATTGGTGTCAATAAGGTCTTGTAATTCATAGCAAATATCTCTATCGACTTTATCTTCTAAGTTGCTGATGTATTGTTGAATTTCTGTATTCATAAACGTTTCTTATTTTTTTAAAAATTCAAATGCGCCTTTTCTCAGGTTGATATTATACTCGGAAAACGCTTTCAGGCAGGCCAAGAAATTTGCCCAACCTTCGGTATTTCCTGCAAACCATTTGATGTTTTTTTCAGAAACATCTTTGCTGCCTTCAGTGACTTTTACCAAGGTGCTTTTGTCTGCTTGCTCTTGAAGTTCTATGTCAACTACGGTTTCCGGATCCCAAACAAATGCTATTTTTTTATTTGGAATAACTTGTGTGATAGTCACAGGGCATTTTTCTTCAAACTCAGGAAACGTCCAGATAAGTTCAGCGTTTTCTACGATTCTTCCTGTACTGCTTCCTATAAAATAGTGGGTCATTTTATCAGGATTCACGATATTTTCAAAAACCTCGTTGATGGGTTTTTGAATCTGAATGCTTGCTTTGATGTCAAGTTTCATTTTTTAAAACGATTTATGTGTTATTTACTTTGAATTTGAAGGGAAATTAATCATCCAGCAAACGCCAAACTTATCCACAAACGAGCCGAAATAATCACCCCAAAACATATCTGCCATTGGCATTTCTACGTTGCCGCCAGCTGAAAGTCCGTTGAACAAACGGTCTGCTTCATCACGGGAATCGGGCGTAATGGAAATATAATTATTGTTGCCTTGATTTAAAACGTGTCCTGCGCTTGGTAAACAGTCTGATGCCATCAAATGCTGATTGTTTCCAATAGAAACAGCAACGTGCATCGCACGGTTTTTTTCATTTTCGGGTAAATTTTCGGTGCCTGGAGAATCGCCCATTTTCTGGATAAAAAATTCACCGCCAAAAATAGCGTGATAAAAACGGAATGCTTCTTCGGCATTGCCGTCAAAATTAAGGTAAGGATTGAGTGTCATGGTTTTGGTTATTATGTTGTTGGTTAATAAGTTATTAGGTAATTGGTTTAGTATTTAAAATCAGCAATCAACAATCGTTAATCTTAAATCGTAAAAGTTATTCCATAGAATACAATCCGAAAGCGTTGCCTTCGGTATCTATACAAATGCTGCAAAATCCGTGTTCGCCAATAGACATTTTAGGAGTTATCACTTTTCCGCCTGCTTTTTCAACGCGGCTTTCTTCAACACTACAATCCATACAAGGGAAATATACAATAGTAGAAGTATTGCCGTTATTGCCGTTTCTTACCTCTTTCATTTGAACCAAAGCACCATTTACACCTTGGTTTTCAGGAGATGAAAAGCATGACATTTTAAAATCGTCGCCCATTGCGGTCATGTCATGGAATTGTACTTTTAAAACTTCTGAGTAGAATTTTTTTGCTCTCTCAATACTGTCGGTATAAATTTCAAACCAACATATTACATTGTTATTCATGATTTTTGGTTTTAATGGAAATTAATGAATAACAAATATAATCAGATAGCCGAAAACGAAACTTGCCTTATGACAAGAAATGATTTATCAAGAAATTTCTTTCCGTATCCTGCTAAAAGATGTATCGGTAATACCCAAATAACCGGCAATGTTTTTTAGTGGTGCCTGCAGGATGACTTGTGGTTTCTCTTTGATGAGTTGCAAATATCTTTCTTTTGCAGATATGGTAACCATTTCTACAGAACGCTGTTTAAAATGAAATAAGCGGTTGGTCATCCAGAGTCGTCCCCATTCAGAAAAACCGGCTATGGAATGAAATAGTTCCTGAAAGACATCAAAATCTATTTTCCAGCAGTCACAATCTGTCAATGCCTGAATATTTTCCCTGCTTGGTATTCTTTGAAAAAGCGATAATACTTCTATGGCAATTTCGTAGTTTGAAAAAAAATCGGTAGTAATATCATTACCGTCATAATCATAAGCAAACGAGCGCATCAACCCGCTTTCAAGTATCAGGTAACCATCGGAAATATCGCCTTGTTTTAAAATAAAATCCCCTTTTTTATAGGGTATTTTTTTGTGGGCATCAATAATTTTTGTGAGCTCTTCGGGTTGAATAAGTGGATGATTATATACTTGTGACAGCAGTTCTTTTTTCATATAAAAACAGAAAATACATTATAGCTAAGATAATCAAAAATAATTTTGAACAAACTCTTAATTGCCCGATACTTTTAAATCGTCTATATTTGGCGTTTTGAAAAATAAACACCAAAAATGAAATTTGCCTTAATAACCGAACGCAAAAATCCGCCGGATAAACGCGTAGTATTTTCCCCGAAAGATTTAAAAACTGCACAACAACAATTTCCTCAAGCCACATTTGTAGTAGAATCATCAGACATCAGAGTGTTTACGGATGACGAATATAAAGCCGAAGGGTTTGAAGTTACAACCGATGTGAGTGATTGTGATGTGCTTATAGGTGTTAAGGAAGTACCTGTTGAGACATTGATTCCCGGTAAAACGTACTTTTTCTTTTCGCATACCATCAAGAAACAGCCGCATAACAGAAAGTTATTACAGGCAATTCTTCAAAAAAATATCCGGTTGATAGATCACGAAACGATTGTAAAACCCAACGGCGTACGGCTGATAGGTTTTGGGCGTTATGCAGGCATTGTGGGTGCTTACAATGCATTCAGAACCTGGGGCTTGAAATTTAAAACATGGAATTTGCCCAAAGCCAGCACGCTTTATGAGCAACAGGATTTGATTGACACACTAAATACGCTGCAATTACCTTCTGTCAAAATACTTCTTACAGGTAACGGTAAAGTTGCCAACGGCGTAAAAGAAATGCTGGATGCCATGCACATAAAACAAGTTGACGTTGAAGAATATCTCACTAAAACCTTTGATGAAGCCGTGTATTGTAAAATAGATGTGTTGGATTACAACAAGCGTAAAGATGGCGAGTTCATCAACGACAATCACGATTTTTACAAGCATCCAGAAGCTTATGAATCGAACTTTATGCGTTTTGCAAAAGTGACCGATTTGTTTATAACAGGTCATTTTTATGGCAATGGTTCGCCTTCTTTGTTTACTCAAGAGGATGCAAAATCACCAGATTTTAATATAAGAGTTGTGGCAGACATCAGTTGTGATGTTGATGGGCCAATTGCCAGTACCATTAAAGCATCGACCATTGCAGACCCAATTTACGGTTACGACCCGCAAACATCACAAGAAACAGATTTTATGAGCACCAATGCCATTGCAGTTATGGCAGTAGATAACCTGCCGTGCGAACTGCCCAAAGATGCCAGTGAAGGCTTTGGGAAAATGTTTATAGAACACGTCATGCCGGCGTTTTTTAACGGTGATAAAGATGGAGTTTTGGCACGCGCAAAAATTACTGAAAACGGGCAATTGACAACACGATTTGCGTATTTACAGGATTATGTGGATGGGAAGTAAGATTTGTCAGGTTAGATTTTTTAGAGCCTTAAATAACCAAAAACTCACAATCAAAAATATCCCGAAAGTTCCTGTAAATATCCAGGCTTCGGTGTGATTGCCGGGTTGGATGATAATAGTTATAACATCTGAAAACAATGCTGCCGGATGCTGTAAAATTTCCCAGGAGTTATATCTTAAAAACCGTCCTAAATACATCCCGAAACCTGTTAATAAGCAAACCGTATTGATGATGTACAGAGTAATTTTTGCGTTCAAAAATTTCTTTAAAATACATTCCATATCCATTAATGATAAAAAGAACAGTATTATCCCGTTAAAAGCAAATGACGTGATTAGCAATGCATCAAGCCACATAAAATGCTTGTCGCTAAGCCGTAAGTGTAATAAATCTGTAATGATATATGGTGCATTTGGTAAAAATAACAACCAAAGACCACCATAAAACAGTAAGGTTGTTTTTTTGATATTGGATTTACTTACCAGATAGGTAGTAATAGCATAAGGTATGACCGCCAAAAACAAATTCCAAACCAAAAACAAGAAGAAAAACGACTGGTTAAGCTTCATTCTAATCATTAGTAACACAATGCTAAAAATCATTGAAATAGTGAGTATTGAAATGATTTTAAACCTATTGAGCAATAAAATTTTAATATGTTCCATTTTTACGTAATTGAAATTCAACAATAATAATCGTGATAAAACCTAATGTGTAAGCCGCTAAATCGCCAATACTAAAAGTGTTTCCTAAAATGAGATTTACTAAGGTATTATTTTGTAAATTAAACAGGAGCAATAAATTCAAAGCTTGCAAACCTTCAATGATATAAGCAAAAACAAGCACGCCAAAAGCAATGGCTTTCCAATGATTTTTTATAAAACTTTTTATAAAACAGTACATCAGGATAACCACCAAGTAATCTCCAAACGTGTGACGGATAAAGCCATCTTTTAAGTACAGTGCAATGAGTACTTCTATTGCAAATAGTAATAGAAATAAGATGAAATAGGATTTGTTGAAAGAGAGGTTTTTCATTAGCCGATTGTTATTTTTTTGCCAAGAAATTTTGGTTCTACATTAAAAAAGACATCCAAAGAAGCCTTCGCTCTTGCCAGATATTCACGTATTTGAGTTTTCAACCCGTAAGCACCCATCACATCTTTTGCATTGTAGCCGATAGCATCTATTCCATAGCTTTTAGCCAAATAAATAGCACGCTGATTATGAAATTTTTGTGAGATAATTGTAAACGTATGTTGACCAAAAATTTCTTTGGCTCTTACGACAGAATCAAGCGTTCTGAACCCTGCATAATCGAGAAATATTTTTTCCGGAGGAATTCCTTGGGCTATTAAGTCATTCTTAAATTCCGTGGGTTCATCATAATTTTTACTGCTGTTATCCCCACTTATTAATAAATAGTCAACTTTTCCTGAATTGTATAATGTGACTGCTGCATCAATCCTGTACTTGTAGTATAAATTGATGCTTCCGTTTGAGGTGTACTTTCCTGTGCCCAGAACGAGTCCGACTTTGTTTTTCGGAATTTCATCAATACTGTCAAAGGTTTTGCCTTTTGCTTTATGGTCAATCCAAAAACTTGTGAAAACTGTGGAAATGCATAGAAATGCAATAAGTAAAAGTATGATTTTGACGTATTTCATATTAAATATTTTTAAGTTCAAAAATTTGTGATTTGGTAAATATGCTTTCTCTAAATTCGTGAATATTTACTTTCAGGAGTTTTTTGTAATCATAATGATGAAACGGAGGCGCATTTTTTCCAATATAATACGATTTGTAATAATATTTTAAATAATCAGGCAAAATAATGATGCCCAAAACCATAGCGCCGTATAAGTAAATACTTCGTTTTCCATTTCCAAAGCATAAGCATTGTAGCGCAATTTCATCTTCCACTTTAGTTCCATATCCAGTTAATGTGTGATACGCATCGTGTCGTTCAACTTTTGAAATAAGTTCAAAATTATGTTTCTCTAAAAATAATCCCAAATGTTTACCGAACGATTCGTCAGGATAGGTTAGGAGTTCTTCTCGATAAATTCCCCAAGGTTCGTGCTTTTTGAAAAGATTGGTGTACAATTTTTGTGATTTCTCAAAAAGCCATTCAATTAGTTTCTTTCTTAAATTCATATATAAAGTACTTTGTTTTTCAAAGTGAAATGATAAAAAATTTTAAAGCTTGTTAATCAGTTTTTCAAGCGCGTCAATGTGTTTTTTAAATTCAGCTTCGCCTAATCGGGTAGTGCTGTAGCGTGTGTTGGGCTTTCTGCCTATAAATTGTTTTTCAACTGCGATGTATTCAGCAGCTTCCAGAGCTTTTGTATGACTTGCCAGATTTCCGTCTGTTACACCCAGAAGTTCCTTGAGCGTATTAAAATCGGCATATTCATTCACCATCAAAACAGACATAATGCCCAATCTGATGCGGTGGTCAAAAACTTTGTTTATGTTATTTATAATGTTCATTTCCTAATTCCCGCGTATGCGGGAATCTCTTAATTTTGTTTGTATTTTCTTGATTAAAGAATACATAAGATATATTAGACTACGATTCTCTTAATTACTTTCATTTTATTATACTGATGACTGCGACTGAATACTGAACACTATTTAGAGTCATATTTAAAATGCATATACGTACCATAAATGATATGCATTACGCCAAAACCTAATACCCAAAGCCAAAAACCATAGCCTGGAAACAGTGCGCAAATCAAGCCTAAAACAATTTCGGTGTAGCCTAAATATCGAATATCGCCAATGCTGTATTTGGATGCATTGACCAAAGCTAAGCCATAAAATATCAACATCAAAGCACCAGTTTGACCATATTTTTGATTCGATAAAATTATTAAGATGTATAAGCCACCAGCAATAAGTGGAATTAAAAAGTTAATGACCAAACGTCTGGAAGATGCATCCCAAATTTTTGCCCCATTTTTTTTGGCTTTTCGTGTGGTCAAAATAATGCCTGTAACAGCACTAAACAAGGCTATCAAAAGCAAATCAAGCAAAATCAATCGGAAGACATACCCATCTAAAATTAAATAGTCCCTACCTGAATTCATTACCAACCAATACGCAAATCCTGCACCAATAATAGCATACACACCAGCTAATATTCCTGATAAACCACTAAGCGAGATAAAGCGCGATGATTTGTTCATCATTTGCTTGATGTCGCTGATGTCTTTTAAATAGTCTTTTGATTCCATGCTAAAGTACTTTGAATTGCAAAGTAAATTAATTTGTTTTAACTGTGCAAGTTAAAAGTTTATTAAATTTGACATTAAATTAACGAAGCAGATGAAACCAGCAGAAGCTTATATTTTAAACCGGCAAGAACCCTATAAATCAATACTATTGCAATTGCAAATATTAATTGAGCACACATTTCCAGAAGCTCATATGGAATATAAATGGAGAATGCCTTGTTATTACATTGGAACAAGGCCGATTTGTTACCTAAATCAGAGCAAGGATTATGTTGATGTTGCGTTTTGGCATTCGGGACATATTGTTAAGCATGCCGAGCATTTAGTTTCTGAAAAAAGGAAAAAGATAAAATCGTTACGCTATAGAAGTTTGGACGCCATTGACGACACCGTTTTTATCAGTGTTTTAAAAGAAGTAGAAGCTTTTAAAAACACATCATTTTTAAAATAATCTTTATACTTTAAAAATCTAATTATAAGTCCGATTATTCAAAAACAACTTACCAACTGATTTATATCAGTTCAAAAACATTAAGTCATTAAGAGACATTAAGAATTGCTTAATGAATATCTTAAATACCTTAACTTCTTAATGGTTAAAGACAAAGAACAGGATTTTTTTTAAAAACATATTGTTTTCGGTATAATAACAATCGAATTCGTGCCAATATTACGAGTCTATTTTAAAGAATTCACCGTTTTTCTAATCGCCACCAAATTAGAAAGTAATTTTTCCAGATAATCCAAATGCAACATATTGGCGCCATCACTTTTGGCATTTGCCGGATCAAAATGGGTTTCTATAAACAAGCCATCAACATTATTGACTACACCGGCACGGGCAATGGTTTCAATCATATCCGGCCGTCCACCAGTCACACCGCTGGTTTGGTTGGGTTGTTGCAGTGAATGTGTCACATCAAGAACGGTAGGTGCGTACTGTCGCATGGTTGGAATACCTCTAAAATCAACAATCATATCCTGATAGCCAAACATCGTACCTCTATCGGTAATCCATGCTTTATGGTTACCGGCATCTTTCACTTTTTGAACGGCATGTTTCATAGCTTCAGGACTCATAAATTGCCCTTTTTTAAGGTTGA
Organism: uncultured Flavobacteriaceae bacterium; assembly: GCA_964454675.1. Lineage (GTDB taxonomy): Bacteria > Bacteroidota > Bacteroidia > Flavobacteriales > Flavobacteriaceae > CAYVUB01. The sequence continues at coordinate 176,242 of CAYVUB010000001.1, forward strand.
CCACTTTTCCGGTTTGTGCGGCGGCAATCACCAAATCCGTTTGACGTACTAAAAAAGCCGGAATCTGTAATACATCAACATACTCAGCAGCCATAATAGCGTCTGATATTTCGTGAATATCTGTAACTGTGGGAATATCAAACGTATCCGATACTTTTTTCAGGATTTTCAATGCTTTTTCATCGCCAATACCCGTAAAGCTGTCAATACGGCTTCGGTTGGCTTTTTTAAAACTGCCTTTAAAAACATAAGGAATTTTTAAAGCATTGGTAATGCCTACAATCTTTTCGGCAATACGCAGTGCCATGTCTTCGCCTTCAATGGCGCAAGGTCCGGCAAGCAAAAAGAAGTTATCAGAATTACTGTGTTTTATTTTTGGAACGTCGTTGAGAGTCATCGTATGCTGTTTAAAAGTGCAAAGTTAAAGAATTTTAGATGGATTCTGAATTTTCATTTTTAATCTTGAAAAACATCACATCTATAATTATTGATTCCCTGCCTGCCGTTAGGCAGGTTTCAGCGAAGCGGTCTTGGCTCTTATAATCAAAAACTATTCTTAATACTGTTTCTTATAATCCACAATGCCATCAAAAAATTGATAATCACCAATGCACCACCATACAGTAAGTATTGTTTGGCTGTTTCTGATATGGTTATAATTTGCATTAAATCAGATATATAAGCTAATACCATGTACGATGACAAACACACAAACGTAATACCGAGAGAAAAATTTAACCGGTTGCTGGGCTTGATAATCTGCCATAAAAACGGAATACCAAATAATAAAATAGGGTAGGCAGAAATACCTTCACTTTTATTGACATCTGTAAACCAAAATGCGATAACTGTGATAAAATACAGGTATGGGATAAACTTTGAATATTTATGAATTGTTTTCATCTGTTAATGAATTTATAACGTTAATAAAACAGATGTAAATTGCCCGACTTGGTTACGGTCGGTTGGTTAGTGCGGCTATTTACTATTAATCGGTTTAATAACGAAAGTTACAAACTCAAATTGTGCCAACCGGAAATTATAACATTTAATTAACGTAATATCATACATTCATAACTGTAATATAAAAATATAACGTACCTTTGCACGCTTAAAAAAACAGGCATCTTTATGGCTACTATCAGAAATATTGCAATTATTGCCCACGTTGACCACGGTAAAACCACTTTGGTTGATAAAATTATGTACCATTGTCAGTTATTCCGTGAAAACGAAAACACCGGCGATTTGATTCTTGATAATAACGATCTGGAGCGTGAAAGAGGTATTACTATTACTTCAAAAAACGTATCGGTTGTTTACAAAGACACAAAAATTAATATCATTGATACGCCCGGTCACGCCGATTTTGGTGGAGAAGTAGAGCGTGTACTGAATATGGCCGATGGCGTGTTGTTACTGGTTGATGCTTTTGAAGGACCAATGCCGCAAACCCGTTTTGTACTTCAAAAAGCCATCGACTTAGGATTAAAACCATGTGTTGTCATCAATAAAGTCGATAAAGAAAACTGTACACCCGAAGAAGTCCACGAAGCTGTTTTTGACCTGATGTTTGAACTTGGAGCAGAAGAATGGCAATTGGATTTTCCAACGGTTTACGGTTCGGCAAAACAAAACTGGATGAGTGACGACTGGAAACAAAAAACAGAAAACATCGAACCATTACTTGACATGGTTGTGGAGCATATTCCTGTACCAAAAGTTGAACAGGGCACAACCCAAATGCTTATTACCTCGCTCGATTATTCATCGTTTACAGGCCGTATTGCCATTGGGCGTTTACAACGTGGCGAATTAAAATCGGGAATGAACATTTCCCTGGTAAAACGCGACGGAAAAATCACGAAGTCCAAAATAAAAGAACTGCACGTTTTTGAAGGTTTGGGACGCAAAAAAGTAGAAGAAGTACAAGCCGGAGACATTTGTGCCATTGTAGGTCTTGAAGGTTTTGAAATAGGTGATACCATTGCCGATTTTGAAAATCCGCAGGGATTAAAAACCATTGCCATTGACGAGCCAACAATGAGTATGTTGTTTACCATCAACGATTCGCCGTTTTTTGGTAAAGACGGAAAATTTGTGACCTCACGACATATCAAAGACCGATTGACTAAAGAGCTTGAAAAAAATCTTGCGTTAAGAGTTTCAGAAACCGACAGTGCCGATAAATTTATGGTATTTGGCCGTGGCGTATTGCATTTATCGGTGTTGATAGAAACCATGCGCCGTGAAGGTTATGAGTTGCAAATAGGTCAGCCACAGGTTATTATTAAAGAAATTGACGGTGTTAAATGTGAGCCTGTTGAAGAAATGACCATCGATTTGCCGGAGGAAGTTTCCGGTAAAGCTATTGAAATGGTTAGCATCCGTAAAGGCGAAATGGTAAGTATGGAATCTAAAGGCGAGCGTATGATATGTAAGTTTGTGATTCCGTCACGAGGCATCATCGGGTTGAGAAATCAATTATTGACAGCTACGGCAGGTGAAGCTATCATGTCGCACCGTTTTATAGAATATCAGCCGTTAAAAGGCGGCATTCCTGAGCGTCAAAACGGAAGTTTGGTGTCTATGGAAAATGGTCAGGCAATTCCGTATTCGATTGATAAATTACAGGATAGAGGCAAGTTTTTTGTGGATCCGGGAGAAGATATATATGAAGGTCAGGTAATTGGCGAAAATTCCCGTGGTGATGATATGGTGGTGAATGTTACCAAAACCAAAAAATTAAGTAACGTACGTTCGTCGGGAGCAGATGATAAAGCACGTATTATTCCTGCCATAAAATTCTCTTTGGAAGAAGCGTTGGAATACATCCAAAAAGATGAATATGTTGAAGTAACACCAAACCATATCCGTTTGCGTAAAATATTATTGACAGAAGTAGAGCGTAAAAGAAATAAAGCGATTTAATCTTTTAAAAATATATTTTCCTAAAAGGAATTCTGCGAAAGGGTTCCTTTTTTTATGAATATCAACTCATTTTATCGTAAGCCATCAAACTTTACTATATTTACAAAAAAATAAGAACACTATGTATTTTCTATATTTCGATCCGGGTTTAGGTGCTATGATTATTCAAGCGCTTGTGGCTGTTGTAGCAGGTGTGGTTCTGTTTTCAAAAAATCTTTTATATAAGATTAAACTGTTTTTCGGATTGGTTAAAAATGATGAAAACAATCTGTTTGATGACATTGACGTTACTGAAACGGACATAGAAAACAAAAAGCAAAACGATAGTGAGTGACCAGCATAGTTCTTCATTTAGAGATCCTTCAGGTTACGTATTTGTTGATGAAGGTATCATTAAAAGGAAAATTCTTCCAAAGTATTTTGATGTCTATGATGCTTTAAAAAATGCTCATTTTTTCGAAAAACTTTTCAAAGCGCAGTTGGTAATTCCTCATAAAGAGTTATTAGTTTCTGATACTGAAATCATTATTCAGCCTGAACTGATACCATTCATCACATATCCATACGAATGGAGCTTCAATCAATATAAAGAAGCAGCATTATTAACCTTGAAATTACAGAAGTATAGCATAGAAAATGGATTTTCTCTTAAAGATGCTTCTGCTTTTAACGTGACGTTTCATAAAGGTAAAGCTGTTTTTATAGATACCTTATCATTTGATTTATACAAAGAAAATTCACCTTGGCGTGCTTACAAGCAATTTATCACACACTTTTTAGGACCTTTAGTATTGGCACATTATCACGGTGCGCAGTCATTAAAAATGATGAGCAATTTTATAGATGGCATTCCGGTTAAAATGATTGCTTCTATGTTGCCGTTCAAAACCAAATTGAGTCCGTTTTTGTATTCAAATATTCACTTGTTGGCCAAGTTTGAAGCCAAACACAATGAAGATTACGAGGGCAAAACAAAAACAATCAATTTATCAAAAAAAGCACAGCTCAATATCATTGAAAGCTTGTATGATTACATCAAAAACCTATCCTTAAAAGAGCATAGTGAATGGGGAAATTATTACAGTAAAACCAATTATTCAGATGAAGCTTTTGAACAAAAATCAAGCATAATCAATCAATGGATTTCAAAAATCAATGCCCAAACATTGATAGATATTGGCGGTAATGATGGCACATTTGTCAGGAAAATATCAAGTAAGCTTATGCAAGCTTTGGTTTGTGACATTGATGCCAATTCGGTTGATTTGAACCATAAAACCATAAAAGAGCAAAAGGAAACATATATCACGCCGTTTGTGTTGGATGTCTTAAATCCGTCGGCAGCTATTGGTTTTCAAAATAATGAACGCTTTTCTTTTTTAAATCGAATATCAACGTTTTCTCCCGATGCTACTTTGGCTTTGGCAGTCATTCATCACATGTCATTATCGGGTAACATTCCGTTTGAGCGTTCGGCAGATTTTTTTGCTTCTTTTTCAAACCATTTGATTATTGAATTTCCTGATAGAGAAGATTCTTGGGTGCAACGTTTGCTCAACAGCAAAGCAGATTTTAAAGACCATTTTGATTTTTATAATAAGACAAGTTTTGAAACCGAATATGCTCTCTATTTTGATATAGTCAGTAAAGAGCAGATTTCGGGCGCAGAAAGAATCTTATATTTAATGAAACGAAAATAGTATATGAATTTTATAAAGAAAGTAGTAAACTTTGTAAGTAAAGATAGTGTGTTGCCGCTAATAGCAGGGTTGGCGTCAGGAGCTTATCCCATGGCTTTTTATTATTCCAAAAATTTTGGGTTTGTCAATTCATTAGGTCATTTGTTTTTCTTTTCAGCTGTTTTTTTAGTTCTTCCTGTAACAGTCAATTATTTGTTTTATTTTTTTTATAAGAAAAAACACTTATCGCAATACAAAACCTTTGTACTTCCGGTATTAAATGGGCTGGCATTTTTTATTCTTGCAATTGTTGCAATGGATTCCAGGGTAGGTAATAAAAAGTTTGCGATAGCAGTCGTTTTGACATTTTTGGTGGCATTTGCTTGTTTATTCCTGAAAAAAAAACAGTTGTTTTCAAAAGTAATCGTGATACAATATTTATTGCTTTTGGTAGTAATGTATCCATTAGGTAAAACGCTTTATTCCTATTTTTCACGATCGGATAACTGGATGGAACAACCTGATTATATTAAGGAAACCATTTTAAAACAACGCCCTAATATTTATGTTATACAACCTGATGGTTATGTGAATCCATCGGAATTGGGAAGAGGATATTATAATTTTGATAATTCGGAGTTTGAAAATAAATTAACCAGTTTAGGGTTTAAAATTTATCTTGATTTTAGGAGTAACTACCCAAGCACCATGAGTTCAAACAGCTCAATGTTTGCAATGAAGCATCATTTTTTTAATCAGGTGGACGAACGCAATTCAATAATGAATCTAAATCCGGTAGTCAAGATTTTTAAAAATAACGGTTATAAAACGCATTTTTTTGCAGAAGTTCCATATCTGCTTTCAAATAGACCAAAAGTGAATTTTGATTATACTAATTTTAAAATGAGTGAAATTCCTTTTTTAGGAAGAGGTTTTGGAGTTACTAAGGATATAATTGAAGATGTAAAACCGCTATTGGAAAACCAGAGAGACGCCAATTTTTACTTTTTTGAAAAATTGCTTCCAGGGCATATCAAAGTGTATAAAGAAGCGGCCGGAACGGTTGAAGAAGAGCGGCAAAAATATTTAGACGATTTGCAATTGTCCAATTTATGGCTGGAAGAATTGATAAGAGTCATTCAGCAAAACGACCCTAACGGACTCATAGTTATTATTGCTGACCATGGTGGTTATGTAGGTTGGGAATATAGCCTGCAATCACACTCAAAAACTGAAGACCGCGATTTGCTTTACTCAGGCTTTTCAACACTTTTGGCAATCAAATGGAATGGTAAAATACCTGAAAGTGATGAAAAGCTCAGATCGTCAGTCAATCTCTTTAGGATTCTGTTCTCACATCTTTCGGGAGATACTTCTTTATTGGATAATTTACAAGATAACAGTAGTTATAATCAATTAAAATTTGGAGAACCAAAAGGCGTTTTTAAAGTGTTGGACAATGATGGAAATGTAGTTTTTGAGGAACCATAATTTTTTAAGCTGGATTCTTCAAATTAAACGATTGCAGTTAATCATTTTATGGGATTAAAGTTTACTTTTGAATATATGAATGCTTATAAGGTTTTAAAATATTCAAGCACATATTATCAACTATGGAATGATTTTGTCTCTCAATCCAAAAACGGGACATTCTTGTTCCATAGAGATTTTATGGAGTACCATCAAGACCGTTTTGAAGATTGTTCACAGCTTGTTTTTGAAGATGAAAAACTTGTAGCCGTTTTTCCGGCCAATAAAGTTGGCAACACCATTTATTCGCATCAAGGATTGACCTATGGTGGATTGGTACTGTCAAATTCTGTTAAGTTTTCATCGGTATTCAATACGTTTAAAGCCTTAATAGAATCATTAAAAAATGACGGATTTGACACCATTTATCTTAAAACAATTCCAGCTATTTATCACAGTTTGCCAAGTGATGAAATTCAGTATTTGTTGTTTTTGCTGGATGCGCAACTCATCCGAAGAGATGCATTGTCCGTGGTGGATTTGAGTAATACCATTACGTTTTCCAAAGACCGGATTGCAGGTTGTAAACGTGCGTTAAAACAACAGCTCATTATCAAAGAAGTCGATACATTTGATGATTTCTGGAATAAAATTCTTGAAGTAAACTTACAGCAAAAACACCAAGTAAAACCTGTTCACAGCCTTACTGAAATCACCTTGTTGAAGCAAAAATTCCCTAAGAATATCAGGCAATTTAATGTGTATAAAGATGACAAAATTGTCGCAGGAACTACCATTTTTGAATCGGAAAATGTAGCACATTCACAATATATTTCTGCCAATGAAGATAAAAATACCTTAGGAAGCCTGGATTTTTTGCACCATCATTTAATAACCGAAGTATTTGCCCACAAACGGTATTTTGACTTTGGTATTTCCAATGAGAATCAAGGAAAAAACATCAATAAGGGACTGCATTACTGGAAAGAAGGTTTCGGAGCCAGAACCGTCACACAAGATTTTTATCAAATAAAAACCGGTAACGTGTCCAAATTAGAAAATGTATTTATATGATAAAGTTTCTGGATTTACATCGCATTAACGCCCGTTTTGAAACCCGGTTTCAAGAGGCGTTCAACCGGTTTTTACATTCGGGATACTACATACTGGGCAATGAAGTGCAAACCTTTGAAACCAATTTTTCTGCCTACTGTGGTACCAAACATTGTGTGGGTACAGCCAACGGACTTGATGCGCTGATATTGATTTTCAAAGCCTTTATTCATTTAGGAAAATTACAACCCGGCGATGAGGTTCTGGTGCCGGCAAATACATATATTGCCAGCATACTTTCGGTGATTCATGCAGGGTTAAAGCCCGTATTTGTAGAGCCGGATGCGAGAACCTTCAACATATCACCTTCAGAAATTGAAAAGAATATTACTTCAAAAACAAAAGCGATTCTTGCGGTACATTTATACGGACAATTAGCAGATATGCAAGGCATTAATGCTATTGCTAAGAAAAACAATCTGCTGGTTGTTGAAGATGCCGCACAAGCGCATGGAGCAATTTTAAGTTCAGAGTTATTAAAAGCCGGAAATTTGAGTGATGCTGCGGCTTTTAGTTTTTACCCAAGTAAAAATTTGGGTGCTTTGGGTGATGCCGGCGCGGTGACGACCAATGATGATGCCCTGGCGGAATGCGTCCGATTATTGCGAAATTACGGCAGTTCAAAAAAATATGAAAACACCCTTTTGGGCTACAACAGCCGCCTTGACGAATTGCAGGCAGCTATTTTAAACATCAAGCTTCCGTATCTGGATGCAGATAACGACCGGCGTAGAACAATTGCGAAACGTTACCTTAGTGAAATTAAAAATAAAAAAGTACAATTGCCGTTTTATGATGGCTCAGACAATCATGTGTTTCATGTGTTTGTGATTTTGGTTGATGACAGAACTCATTTTACAGCACATCTGGAAACTCATCATATTGGGTATTTAATTCATTATCCTATTGCACCTCATAAACAAAAAGCCTTAAAAAAGCATCAACATGAGTCATTTCCAATTACGGAATACATTCATGACAGTTGTGTGAGCATTCCGGTAAGTCCCGTAATGACAGATGCAGAAGTTGAAAAGATTATTAGTGTTATAAATCGATATTAGAGTTGAAAAAGTTAATCAAATATATTAATGACGAAGTTTTAATTAAGGTCGCAAATCTTCAGATAGCTACGATTATAACCAAGATTGTTGCCGGGATTGTCACTTCAAAAGCTATTGCCATATTTATAGGTGTTGAAGGTATGGCGCTTATAGGCAATATCAGAAATCTGGTAAGTGCTATTCAGTCGTTTGCAATTTTAGGTTTTTATAATGGTCTTGTAAAATTTATTTCAGAATTTAAAAATGATGCTTTGCAGCTCAGCAAGACATTGTCAACGGCTTATTACTTAGGTTTTTTTTCTACCATTTTTCTGTCGTTTTTTTGTTATTACAATGCATATAGTATCAATGTGTTTTTGTTTTCGGCAAACTATAATTACGCCTACGTTATTAAAATATTGGCACTCGCGCTGCCTTTTTACTCGTTAAACATGTTTAGCTTTTCCATCATGAATGGATTTTCTAAATATAAAATGCTGCTTATCATAAGCATATTTGGGCAGGTTGTAGGATTGCTCATTACCTTAATATTGATTTATCAGGAAAATATTGACGGTGCTTTAATAGCTGTGGTTATTGCGCCATCGCTCATTTTTCTGATTACGCTTGTCGGGTTTATGAACCAGCGTAGTATGGTATCGTCTATAAAAATATCCAATGTTAGTTTAGGTATCTTAAAAAAGTTTGCGCCTTTTGCACTTATGGCTTTGGTATCTGCCATTGCGCTGCCCATGGTTACTATTGTGATACGTAATTATATTACAGATACCGTCGGGATTAAAGAAGCCGGTTATTGGGAAGCCATGCACAGAGTGTCCGATTATTATTTGATGTTTATCATGTCTGTAATGACCTTGTATATTTTACCCCGGTTTAATGAGATAGATAACATTAAAGAATTCAGAAGTGAGGTGTTTAGTTTTTACAAAACGATTATTCCTGTTTTTGGCGTGAGTCTTTTGGTAATTTATTTTTTACGACCGTTTATCGTCAATATTATTTTTTCTGAAGCTTTTGAACCGGCTACAGCCTTGTTCGGGTGGCAGTTGCTGGGAGATTTTGTCAAGGTATTATCGGTAGTAATCGCCTATCAGTTTATTGCCAAGAAAATGTTTTGGCATTTTATCATCATCGAGCTGTTTCTCGTAGTGATGCTGTATTTTTCAAGTGTGTATCTGGTAGATATTTATGGTGTAAAAGGTGCTGTTATGGGGCATTTTGCGAGTTACCTGATGCATTATGCCATTATACTGTTTGTGTTTGGAAGTTCGCTGTTTGGTGTAATTCCTGAGGAAAAAGAGTGATGTTGTGAGAAAAATCAAAGATTATATAAATAATAATTTACTGCTCAAAATAGCATCTTTTAATTCTGTTGCCACTGTGGTCAGGGTTATTTCCGGGCTATTGACCTCGAAAGCTATTGCGGTATATGTTGGAGCAGAAGGTATGGCTTTGGTTGGGAATCTTAGGAATTTTTTAACCACCATTCAGTCATTTACAACCTTAGGATTTGCCAACGGTATTGTAAAATACATCGCAGAGTTCAAAGACGATGCGCGACAACTTAGCCAAACCATTTCAACAGTTGTTATATCACTTTTTGTCGCGACTTTCATGGTGGCAATTGGATGTTATGTTTTTGCAGAAACCATAAATAATTATGTATTTAATGGCGAATATAATTATACCTATGTCATTAAAATTTTAGCATTTACCTTGCCATTTCATGCCGTCAATGTGTTTTTTATTTCGATACTTAACGGACTTTCAAAACATAAGTTATTCATTAAAATAAACATTTCAGGACAAATACTTGGGCTTTTATCTACCTTGTTTTTGATATGGAACGGTCATATTGATGGCGCTCTGATTGCTATAGTTGTAGTTCCAGTTATTTTATTTGTGGTTTTGATTTTTGGGTATTTTGAGTTTAAACAGTTTTTAAAACCTGTCAATTTTAAAGCAATTCATTTAAGTACGCTTAAAAACTTAGGCTCGTATTCTGCGATGGCACTTTTTTCATCCATCATGATACCTATGACTATGTTAGCCATACGAAGTTATTTGATGGATAACGTTGGTTTGGAAGAAGCTGGTTATTGGGAAGCGATGCTACGGATTTCCAATTATTATTTGATGTTTGTAAGCACACTCATCACACTATATTTATTGCCAAAACTTGCTTCAGTTCATACCGATAAAGAGTTTAGGCACGAGGTATTCAATTTTTACAAATTGATTATACCTGTATTTGGATTTGGGTTATTGCTCATTTATGTTTTAAGAGGCATTATCATTCAAATTATTTTTACAGAAGAGTTCGAACCCGTAAAAGAGTTGTTTTTTTGGCAACTATTAGGTGATTTTGTAAAAGTATTGTCAATGGTTATTTCGTACCAATTTTTAGCCAAGAAAATGATTTGGCATTACTTGGCAACAGAGTTGTTCTCGGTAAGCCTTTTATACGTTTCAAGTTTATATTTTATAGATAGATTTGGATTTGAAGGCGCGCCAATGGCACATTTTGTGACGTATGTTTTATACTTTTTGGTTATTATATTTATATTTAGAAAGTCATTGTTTGTTAAATACATTTAAGTGTGTAAAGTGTTTTTAGCCACATTTTTATGTTTACTTATTTCAATTTCTTTTTTGACAATCTTTTTTAAAGAAATTTCTTAAGGTTCTTCTAAAAGTAAGAAAAATCTACAAAACACATGTGGAAAAACCGTAATAATGAATTGTTAATCAATATTTTATATTCAATTAACATGATTTTCATTATAGTTTTCTTACTTTAGCGATATGTTAAACTTTAAACTATTTTAATATGAAAAAACTATTTTTTTTAGGTGCATTAGCAGTTAGCTTTATTGTTAATTCACAAAACACATTTCCAACCACAGGCAATGCTGGAATTGGAACAACGACACCAACTGAGGATTTGGAGGTTGTAGGGACAATTAAAACAGAACAGATTAAATTACAATTTGATCCTGCTTTTATGGGAGAGGCTCTAAGTATCACTGATGGTGGTAATCTAAAATTTAAATTTAGCACTAGTCCATCTAGTAATTGGTCATCGTTTAGTCACTTTGATAGAGATAATAAAGCAAGGTTAAGCTTTGTTGCAACTGAAGGAGGTAGTTCTTGGTTACGTTTAGGGGACAAAACAGGATTTTGGGTGTTTGCCGCTCAAACAACGGATGAATTTGGTACTTTCATTTCTATGCCTAAACCTAATTCAAGAATTGTGGTTGGAGACCACGGTAATTATTTATTTGATGATGGGCATAAATTAGTTGTTAAAAACGGTAGTGCTATGATTGAAGGAAATGTATTAACTAACAGTAATGTTGGTATAGGTACTTCTTCTTTTACTGATGGCTCTGACACATACAGGTTGTCTGTTAATGGTAAGGTACGTGCCAATGCCGTAAAAGTATATACAGATTGGGCAGATTTTGTTTTTGAGGAAGATTATAAATTACCAACGCTTGAGGAAGTGGAAGCTCACATTAAACAAAACGGCCATCTTAAAGATATTCCAAGTGCTGAAGACGTTGAAAAAAATGGGATTGAGCTTGGAGAAATGAATAAGCTGCTACTTCAAAAAGTAGAAGAATTAACATTATACTTGATTCAATTACAAAAAGAGATTAATGAACTCAAAAATGATAAATAGTTATGATTAGTTATGAAGCAAGAAAATTATGTGTTTTTGTTCTAATGCTAACTTTGAGTTTTATTGTTAATTCTCAAAATTTAAATGAACCAAAAAAGAATATTGATCTTTTTGAAATAGACGATAATATTTCGTTGAAAGTTAAATATTTTAAAGAAGGAACAAATACCGAAGGTGAATTATTAAATCTCAATATTACTGAGTTGAATAAACTTCTTAAAAACGAATTTAAAGAGTTAGTAATCAAATTACCAATTCAAGGTAAAATGGTTGATTTGAATTTAAAAAAATCAAACTTTATTGTTAAAGGAGCAGTTGGTAAAACCATTGATAACAAATTTAGGACTAATCTTGAAAACCAAGGCGTGCATTATTGGGGTACTATAATAGACGCTGATTACAGTAATTCTATACTTGCATTTTCTTTTTTTGAAGATAAAGTATATGGCTTAGTTTCGGGTAATATGGGTAATTATAGTTTGTATAAGTTAAATGATGAAACTAATATTTATGCTTTTTATAAAAAAGATAATGAGCTATTTGATTTGGAATGTGCTACTGATGATAATTATGAATTGAAAGAGGCTTATAATGAGTCGAGTATACAATCTGTAAGCTCAAATATTAGTACATTAGATTACCCTATAAATATCTCGATGAATGCAAATAGTTGTGTGGTAAATAGCCCTTATCAAGGTAATGGTTCAATTATTCAAACCTTAAATTTAATGTTAAGCCACTTTAATTTTTATGCATTGATATTTGCTAACGAAGAGATTTCAATTAGGCTATCCGAGATTGTTTTAGAAGCTTCATTGCCAAGTGGTTCAGGTGTCGCAGCGTGCTTATTTACTTTGCCTTCTAATACGGAGTTTTATGGACCAGGAATGGTACCTTGTCAATCAGGGGATACTCATTATTTAAGCCAGTTTCAAAATATATTGGGAAACACTTATGATGGGGATTATGCTTATATGTATGTTAATAGTTCATGTTATGCTGCTGGTAGAGCAGCTACAATAGGCGCTTTTTGTAATAGTTCTAAGCTAAATAGAATGGGGGTCGGATTAGTACCTAATTTTTCCCAACCTATTGATCATGAACTTCCAGATTATTTTCATAGATTATCATTATTTCCTCATGAATTGGGGCATTTATTGGGAGCTACACATACTTTTTGTTCCAGTACACCTTATTTCAATATTATGTTAAGTGGAAATACATCATCATGCTTTAATACAGATATTGATTTTAGAAGAGGTTTTGGAGTAGAAAGAGGAAATACGATTAGAAATAACATATTAAATAATATAGGGTGTTTTTCTGAATCATCTGTTTGTGAGCAAGAAAATCTTTTTGTTTTTCATAGGATTGAAGATCTTGGAAATGTTGATTATTCTGCTTTTTATAAAGCTCAAACAATAACTGCTGATAATTATATATTAAATAGTGCTGAAGCAATTTATCAAGCCCAAGAATTTATCGAATTAATACCCGGTTTTGAAGTAGAAGAGAATTCAGTTTTTAAAACAAAAATAGAACTATGTATAGATAACTCTAATTCAAAAGTAAGTATTGTAAATTCCAATAAAGAAGATCAACGTCAAAAATTTAAATATGAAGTATTGCCAACTTTAGTAGAAAATAATGTGTCAATTTTATCTAAAAAAGAGAATATTGACCGTATGGCTCAGATTAAAATTTATGACTTTTTTGGTCAGGAAGTATTTGCTGTAGATAAAATTAATTCTGATGCAGCTACTATTAATTTGAATAGATTAATTGAAGGTATTTATGTGTTGAAGGTATTCAACGATAAAGGAGAAAACATTCATACACAAAAAATCATTAAAAAGTAAAAACTAAAAAGCCTGTTATTTATAACAGGCTTTCTTTTAATATAAAGTATATGATTTACCCATTCCAAACCCTCAAATATTTCTCAGCCACTTCCAAATAATGATGTTCACGCTCAATAAACGTTCTGGCATTTTTAGAAATTTCAATAATTTTATTTGGGTTTTCAATCAGCCAACTTAATTTTTCTACTAAATAATCAACATCTGGCAAGGCATTGATGGCAACAGTGTCTGCTTCTAATTGATAATGCTCTAACCACTCTTGTTCAGCACCAGTAAATACCACTTTGCCTTTTGCCATCGCTTCAAGAGCATTATAACCTTGATCATAAGCATACACCATATCTAAAAGTATGTGACAGTCGTCATAGAGTTTGATATAGTCATTGTAAGGAATACTCTTTGCAACAATTACCTCTAACTTGTTGGGATACTTTAAGGATACAATGTGTAAGGCTTTCTCAAAAATGTCATTCCCTTTTTTGTAATAATTAAATGTGTTTATTCCATGGAAAATTTTTATTTTCCCATCAATAATAGGTTCGATATAGGCTATTTTATCAACATTTATTGGGTTTGGTATCATTCCTAAGTATTTTTCATGACCCATTAAAGGAATGTGATAATCCATATCAGATGCAATTACACCAGCAATATGGCTGTAAATATGATAATGTAGTTTTTTGAAAGAAGGTTGTAAATATTTTAGGGCAGGTTGAAATGTTTTTTCTGTTACTTTGTTTTCAAATAATGGAGTCAAAATAGAATACCTAAATTTCTTCTCATAAGCATACGTAACACTTATATAATCCGTTCCACACGATAAAAGAAATGTCGATGTGTTAAGGCCACTTATAAAATCAAATAGTTTTTGCTCTGTTTTTGGTTGACATAAAAAGGAAGATTCATTTATAAATTGTACGACATCATAACCAGTTAAATTGGTTTTCAAATTATAAACTTGTCGTTTTACAAAAACAGAATGTAAATCAATCTTAAATATTTTGAATATTAGAATTTTTAATTTTTTTGCCCAACCATTATCAAATCTTTTTTTGATTTCAATATCAACATTTATTTTTTTGAAACCATCAGTTAAACCTACCAAAACAACTTCATGCCCTAATGCCAGTAAACCCTCTTTCAAAGAATTATGTAACCTGCTATATTCCCCAACCAATAATATCTTCATAAATAAATTATATTTACAGAATTAAACTGAATTTCAAAAATATAATAAAAAATGACCAAATTGGTTAAGAAAGTATGTCTTGTTGCCATTTCATTATCTAAAGGTGGTGCTGAAAGGTCAACAGCATTACTGTCAAAAATGTTAGTAGATGCTGATTTTGATGTTCATATAGTGGTTTTGACTAATAAAATTGATTATAAATATTCAGGGAAATTATTAAACTTAAGAAAATTAAAATCAGAACAAGATTCACTTTTTGATAGAATTAAACGCTTTAAAAGATTCAGAGATTATTTAATTGAGCATCAGTTTGACTTCATAATTGATAACAGGAATAGGCAGTTCGTGATAAAAGAACTTTTCTATTTATATTTTATTTATAAAAATTTTAAAATTATTTATGTAGTAAGGAGTTTCAAGATAGAAATGTACTTTCCAAAAAATAGTTGGGTTGCAAAACAAATGATTTCAAAAGCCACAAAAATTGTTGGTGTATCAAAAGCCATTTCAAAAAGAATCAACGAATTTTATCAAACTGAAAAAGCAGTAACAATATATAATCCAATAGATTCTTTAGTTGGAAATGAAGTCAACTATATTTCGAAAGAAAAATACATAGTATTTATAGGTAGGTTAGAAAATAGGATAAAAAATATAAATCTTCTAATCGAAGGTTATGAATTATCAAGTTTGAGAAACGAAAATATAAGGCTTAAAATTATTGGTAGTGGTAGTGATAAAGAACATCTTATAGACAAAACTAAAGCCTTGGGAATTGCTGATTATGTTGATTTTATACCTTTCACACCTCATATAATTGATTATCTTAAAAATGCGTTATATTTGGTCTTAACAAGTCATTATGAGGGTTTTCCTAGAGTACTTATTGAAGCTTTATCAGTTGGAATTCCTGTTATTTCAGTGGATTGTCAAAGTGGTCCAAATGAAATCATAACTCATGAAGTTAATGGTTTGCTGATTGAAAATTATAATATCAAAGCTCTTTCGAATGCGATGAATCGTTTCATTCATGATTATGAGCTTTATCTAAAATGTAAAAATAATGCCAAAGAAAGTGTAAGACATCTCAATTCTAAAATAATATCTGAAAAGTGGACTGAAATTTTGAAGTATGAATAAATCCAATAATATAGTTGAAATCATCAACATCCCAAAAATAACCGATCCACGTGGTCATTTGGCAGTTATTGAAAAGGACACCATTCCATTTAAAATACAAAGAGTGTATTATCTATTTGATGTACCAAGTGACGCCTACCGTGGCGGCCATGCTCACAAGCAACAACAAACACTTTTGATAGCCTTAAGTGGAAGCTTTGAAGTAACGCTGGATGACGGAATAAATCAAACAAAAATAGTATTGAATAAACCTACCAAAGGACTTTATATACCTACCGGTATTTGGCGTGAAATCGATAATTTTTCTTCGGGTTCGGTTTGTTTGGCTTTGGCATCAACCGAGTTTAATGAAGAAGAGTATATAAGAGATTATGAGCAGTTTAAATTATCTAAAAACGGATAAATAAACCCGGTTTTTAATCAGGTGGTTTTGCAGTTTTTTTAAGAGTTGCAATACTGCTTTCGGGATTTTAAGTGCTAATTTTTGCTTTAAACTGAGGTTGTTTAAATCGATATCCCGATATATTTTTTTAAAACTATGGTTATCGCCGTTCATTTTTCGGTCAATAGCAATGGCAAATCTGTTCAGGTCAATGTATCTTTTTAAACTTTTGTTGGTGGCTTCATCGGTTTTAAACTTTTCGGTGAGTATAATCCTGTTAGCCCTGTGTTTTGATGATGATAAGTGATTTTTTGAGTCGGTAATAATTCTGCGTGCTGTGATGTTGCTTGAAAACGCTACGTTTTCTTTTATGGCAATACGAATCCACATATCGGTATCCTGCCCCGATTTAAGATTATTGTCAAACATATCATGACTTTCAAAAATTGTTTTTGGTATGGCTGTAGCAGATGTCCAGGCTATAGCGTCTATTATGCTGTGCTTAAAATAATCGGTAACAATTCCGGTAAAATTATCGGGCAATTCATTAAAACGGGCTTTAACCGTAAATGTGTTGAAGTATGATTTTTCATAAGCCGTTGCATACAAGCCACAACCCGGGAATTTTTCACACAAGGCTTTTAGTGTTTCCAGATGATTGGGATACCAGTAATCATCGGCATCCAAAAATGCTATTAGCGTTGCTTTTGCTTTGGCAATCCCAAAATTTCTCGCAGCAGAAACACCTTGATTTTCTTGTGAATAATAAACGATTCGCGCATCGTCAATCGATTTTACAACAGCCTCGCCGCCATCGGTAGAGCCGTCATTTACCACAATAATTTCAAAATCGGTAAAGGTTTGCGCCAGCACACTTTCAATGGTTGACTGGATGTGTGTTTCTTTATTATATAATGAAATAACTACTGAAAAGTAAGGCGTCATGCGTTGCGGTCTAAATAGCAAATGTAACCTAATTTATACAACTGTAATAACGTGATGGACGGATTTTTACCTGTTAGCTGTTTTTCAGTTACTTTATGAAACCATTTGTAAAACACGCTCAAAATGATGTGCAGCTTATAGCTTTTGAGTGTTTTAAAAAGTTCGAGCAGACTGTTTTCGCTGACATTTATTTTTGATGTTTTGTGCAAATGATGCAGCGTTTCAACGGCTTGTTTTGTTTTCTTCAAATAGATGTTATTGTCTTCAATGCCTAAATGAAATACTTCATTGTCAATATGCAGCACCTTATTGTTTTGAGCTTTTAGCAAAGCGCCAAAATAATTATCGTAGCCGTAACCTTTGCTGTCAACTTTTGTGTTGAGGTTTAAAAACACGGCTTTTTTAATCAGGAAATTTGCCGAAATCACAATTTTGTAAGGCGAAGCGTTTCTTTTTATGGCAGCTGCTTTTTCTTTGGTTTTACCATATTTCCAGCGCAGGGTTCGGTTGTTGCCCGGTTTTTCGTCTTTATAGTCAAATCCGCCGTAAACGGCATCAACGGTTTCAGTTAAAACCTTGAGATAGTTAATGATAAAACGGTTGCTTTTCAGGAGTACATCGGCATCTATAAATAATAACCAATCATACATGGCAGCGTTTGCAAGCTGCTGTCTGGTGGCAATCCGCCCTTGATTAATATTGGATATTTCGTAAGTGGTATAGGTAAGGTTTGATACCGTTTTGTTTTCAGAAGTAAAAAACTCTGAAGCATCATCAAGGCATTTAATTTCAAATGCAATTGCCGATGCCGTAAGCTGCTTATGAAGTTCTTCAACAAGCACTTTGCATGAATAATTATAAACAGGAATTAAAACTGACAGCATCTAAAAAACATTAGCGCTTAAAAGTACAATTTTTTGGTGATTTAACTTTTGCGCTGTACCACTTCAAATACTTTGTTGTCGTCGCATTTTAAAGTTTTGCTTGGGTAACGCAATAGTAACGCATAGTCATGGGTTGCCATCAAAATAGTATTGCCGTTTTTGTTGATGTCCTGCAATACTTCCATCACTTCAATACTGGTCTGCGGGTCAAGATTTCCGGTGGGTTCGTCGGCAAGTATAAGTTCCGGGTCGTTCAATAACGCCCTGGCAATGGCAATACGCTGCTGTTCGCCACCCGAAAGCTCATGCGGAAATTTTTGCCCTTTGGTTTTCATATCAACCTTATCAAGCACTTTTTCAATGCGTTCTTGTATGGCATTTTTGTCTTTCCATCCGGTAGCTTTCAGTACAAACTCAAGATTGCTGTTAACAGTCCTGTCGGGCAGTAATTTAAAATCCTGAAACACGATACCGAGCTTGCGTCTTAAAAACGGAATGTCTTTTTCCTTTAAGGTTTTTAAATCAAAATCCACAATACGGCCTTCGCCGTGAGTAAGCTGTAAATCACCATAAAGGGTCTTCATAAAGCTGCTTTTGCCGCTTCCGGTTTTGCCTATTAAATAAGCAAAATCACCTTTTTTCATTTCAAAATTCACATCAGACAAGACCATGCTGCCGCCTTGATATATGGACACATTTTTGAGTTCTAAAACCGTTTCAGACATTTTGTACTTGTATTTTTTATGGCGTTGTAAATGTATTATTTTAAAATGCAATTATCAAAATTAAAATAGTCGTAATACCCATAGTCTAAAGTTGAATGTCCGTTTTAACATTAGCCGCTGGCTATTAGCCTTTCGCTGTTAGCAACTCATTTCAATTTCAATATATACAAGCTACCTAATATGTCTTTTAGCTTATGCCTTTTACCTTTTGCCTTATGCCTTTTACCTTATGCCTTATGCCTTTTACCTTTTGCCTTACGACATATTAATAACTCCGTTTATAATTAAAATTAATTTACCTCGTTATAGGTTAAAGATTGATATATCTTTGGATTTTTAAAAATAAAATTGAGTTTAATGATTCGCAAATCAAACATACTTTTAGCAGTTTTTTTTCTTCTGAATTTTTACATTCAGGCACAGCAATCGGCGGTTTACACCAACGAGATGGTTGATTACCAAAAAGCACTCGCATTATATAATAACAAGCAATACCGGGCAGCACAATCGTTGTTTGATGTTGTTAAAGACGCAACCGGTAATGAGCAGCTGCAATCAGACTGTACCTATTATTATGCCAATTGCGCTGTAAGGCTTAACCAGCAAAATGCCGACCAGTTGATTGAAGATTTTGTCGAAACCTATCCTACGAGTCCCAAACGCAATACCGCGTATATTGATGTAGCCGATTATTATTTTGATAGCGGCAAGTATGCTTATGCCCGAAAATGGTATGAAAAAGTAGATGAAAACGGGATGTCCCGTGATGAGCGCGATAAGTTTTATTTCAATTATGGTTACAGTTTATACACCACCAAAGACGAAAAAAACGCGCAAAAATACCTTAACAGAGTAACCGGTTCAAAACAATACGGTTCAGAAGCCAAATATTACATTGGGTTTATGGCGTATGAAGGCGATGACTACAACACCGCAAACCAATATTTTGAGCAGGTAAGCGATAACGAAAAATATAAGGAAAAGCTGTCATACTATCAAGCCGATTTGAATTTTAAGCTCGGAAATTTTGACAAAGCCATAACGCTTGCCAAAGAACAGCTTCCAAAAAGTGATGCCGGCGAACGTTCCGAACTTTCAAAAATCATTGGCGAAAGTTATTTTAACTTACAGGAATATGACGAAGCACTTCCGTATTTAACCGAATATAAAGGCAAAAACGGCAAATGGAACAATACCGATTACTACCAGTTAGGTTATGTGTATTACAAACAAAAGAATTATGAAAAAGCCATTTCAGAATTCAACAAAATTATTGACGGCAATAACAGTGTAGCACAAAATGCCTATTACCATTTGGGCGAAAGCTATATCAACCTTAACAAAAAGCAGGAAGCGTTGAATGCGTTTCGCAATGCCTCACAAATGGATTACGATTTGAAAATTCAGGAAGATGCATGGCTCAATTATGCCAAGATAAGCTACGAAACAGGAAATCCGTACCAGTCGGTACCTCAGGTTTTAACGGGATATTTGAGTAAGTACCCAAAAACCGCTTACAAAGAAGAAGTTGAAGGTTTATTGATTGATTCGTACATCACTTCAAAAAATTACACCGAAGCCTTAAAACTTCTCGAAGGTAAATCGGGGTTTGAATATAAAGTTGCTTATCAAAAAGCGTCTTTCTACAGAGGTATTGAAGTATATAACGAAACTAATTATAAAGATGCCAAAGTGCTTTTTGAAACATCTGCAAAGGAAGCCAAAGATGCCTATTTTACGGCAAGAGCAACATTTTGGGCGGCAGAAACCAACTATAATTTGTCCAATTATAGCGAGGCACTTATCGGGTTTAAACAATTCCAACAACAATCGGCGGCAGCAACAACCCCCGAAATTGCAAACATCGATTACAATCTTGGTTATACCTATTTTAAGCAGAAAAATTACAGCAAAGCCACCGAACATTTCAATACATTCATCAGCAATAAAAAAGAAGACAAACTTCGGCTTAATGATGCCTATCTGCGCTTGGGCGATTGCTATTTTGTGTCAGGCGATTATCAAAAAGCGATTTCGGCGTATGACAAAGCCATTGCCGTTAACGAAATTGAAACAGATTATGCCGCATTTCAAAAAGCGATGAGTTACGGCTACATTGGGCAAAATGCTACAAAAATTCAGGAGTTGACGACTTTTATTGACCGTTATAAAACATCGGCTTTAAATGACGATGCCATGTATGAGCTTGGTAACTCGTATGCCAAAGCCAATCAGACAGATAAGGCTATGGCAATGTACGACAAGCTCAACAGCACCCACAAAAACAGCGTGTTTTTGCCAAAATCCTTACTGCGTCAAGGCTTGTCGTATTATAACGATAATAAGCACGAACAGGCGCTATCAAAGTTTAAACAGGTTGCTGCCGAATATCCCGATTCTGAAGATGCCGTACAGGCAGTCGGTTCGGCACGATTAATTTATATCGATTTGGGTCGTGTTGATGAGTATGCCGCTTGGGTAAAAACGCTGGATTATGTTGAGGTTACCAATGCCGAACTCGATAATACCATGTACCAGTCGGCAGAAAAACAATATCTGGATAATAAAACCGATAATGCCATTAAGCAGTTTAACAGCTATTTGAGTCAGTTTCCAAACGGATTACATACCTTAAAAGCACATTTTTATGTAGCCGAATTGTATCATAAAAAAGACCTTCCCGAAAATGCACAATCGCATTATGACTATGTGATTTCAAAACCAAAAGGCGAATATACAGAGCAATCCCTGATAAAATTATCCGAAATTTATCTGAATGCATCGCAATGGAATAAAGCCATTCCGTTATTAAAACGATTGGAAACCGAAGCCGATTATCCGCAGAATGTCATCTATGCACAATCCAACCTGATGAATGCGTACTACCAGCTGGAAAATTATAACGATGCCGAATCCTATGCCGGGAAAGTTCTGGAAAAACCAAATTTGGAAACCAAAGTAAAAAGCGATGCGCAGATTATCATTGCACGCTCGGCAATAAAAACAGGCAATGACAGTAAAGCAAAATCGGCGTATGCTGTGGTTGAAAAAATTGCTACCGGTGCATTAGCCGCCGAAGCCTTGTATTACAATGCGTTTTTCAAAAATAAGGAAGGTAATTACGAAGCGTCAAATACGGTCATCCGGAAACTCGCAAAAGATTATTCGAGCTACAAATATTACAGTGCCAAAGGTCTTGTCGTGATGGCAAAGAATTTTTACGCGCTTAAAGATGCGTTTCAGGCAACCTACATTCTGGAAAGTATCATCAGTAATTTTCCCGAATTTGGCGATGTTGTCACCGAAGCACAAACCGAATTGACAAAAATCAAAACTGAAGAAGCAAAAACCAATTCATCAGTAACCACAGATTAAAAATTCCTGCCGAGTTTGTCATATCGAGCGCAGTCGAGATATATGTAATTACAAGATTGGAATTTAAAATTTTAAAAATTGGAATTTAAAAAATAATATGCAAAAACATTTTAAATATAGCCTCATCATCACAGTTCTGACAAGCACATTTGCTTTTGCTCAGCAACGCACAAAAGATACGCTCGATACCGAAGTTGTAACCATAGTAAAACCCTACACGCCAACAGTTTCTGATGCGTTTAAAGTAAAAGAAATACCAAACCTTAACGACTCTGTAACATCGGCAAAAAAAGACGTGAAATACAATATTTTTTCCATTCCGGTAGCATCTGTTTTTACGCCTGCAAAAGGAAAAGCAGCCGGTGTTAACAAAGCAAAACCGGTAAAGCTGTATGACAATTATGCATCATTGGGCGTTGGTTCTTATACGACCATTCTGGGCGAAGTGTATCTTAACCACGAGATAAGCCGAGGTGAAACCGTTGGCGGTTATCTGAGCCATCATTCATCCGGCGGTGGTATCAACGGTTTGCTGCTTGATGACGATTTTTTAAACACAAAGCTCAACATTAATTACAACCAAAAATTACGTGATTTTTCATGGACTGTTGATGGCGGATTTTTATATCAAACCTATAATTGGTATGGTTTGCCACAGCCGTTTTTTGACGAGACAACCGCTTCTGCACTTGATGTAAGACATTCGTTTTTCGGGGCAAATGTTGGAGGAAAAATAACATTTGATGACGGCATTTTCAAAAAAGGAACTGTGCGTTTCAGACACTTTGGCGATAACCGGGGTTCGGGTGAAAACCGCTTTACAGTAAAAGCCGTTGCCGATGTACCTATTCAAGATGAGGTCATTTCAACAGAAGTTGAGATTGATTATCTCGGCGGAAGTTTTGACCGGAATTTTTATACCGGCAGCGAACTCAAATACGGTAATTTTAATATTGGCATTGCACCAAGCTATCAATTGACCCAAGATGATTTAACGGTAAATTTAGGCGCAAAATTAGTGTACTTAAATGATATTGAAGCCGGCGGAAACAAACTTTACATTTACCCGAATATTACGGCAACCTACCGTTTGGTGGACGAATTGATGATTGCTTTTGGAGGTATCCAAGGCGGATTGATTCAAAATTCGTATGAAGATTTTGCTCAGGAAAATCCCTTTGTATCGCCTACCTTATTCATCATCCCTACAGACCGTCAGTACGATGCGTATGTAGGTGTAAGAGGAAAGCTCACCAATAATTTGAGTTATAGCGTTAACGGGCGTTATATGGCAGAAAGAGCAAAAGCCTTGTTTATGGCAAACAGTGTTTTGGGTGGTGCAACCGAAGATTACCAATACGGAAATTCGTTTGGTATTGTGTATGACAACGTTAAAACCATTGCATTTGCAGGCGAATTAAGCTTAGACATTAACCGTAATTTTAAATTAGGCGCAAAAGCAGAGTATTTCTCATATAACACCGGTACGCAAGCCGAAGCATGGAATCTACCCGATATAAAAGGCTCATTGTTTATGGATTATCAAATTGACGAACAATGGTTTGCCGGTGCAAATTTGTTTTTTACCGGCGAGCGTAAAGACCGTTTTTATGAAGAAGGCACGTTGCTGCCGGTATCGCCCGTTACCGTAACGCTCGATAGTTTTTTTGATGTCAATGCACATGTAGGGTATAAAATCAACACGCAGTTCAGTGTGTTTGCAAAGGTCAACAATTTGTTCAATCAGGATTATCAACGCTGGTCAAACTTTCCTGTTCAGGGCATTCAGTTTCTGGCAGGCGCAACCTATCAGTTCGACTTCTAAAATCCCTGCGAAGGCAGGGATCTCGTCCAATACAGTTCAAAAACGTTTCAGTTTTTGGCGAATGTATTTTTAGGTTTGATTTTTAAAAGGCTTTTTGTCATTCCGGGCTTATCGGGGAATCTGTCAAGCAATAGATTTCTCGGCTTCACTGCGTTTCGCTCGAAATGACAGCGATGTCATCCGACCCAAATGCAGCCTGTCATTTCCGCGAAGGCGGAAATCTCGTCCAAATTTAGTTCAAGTCATCTCAATAAAATATAAACCAAAAGCGTTCTTCCAAAGTGTCGAACGCTTTTCTTATTTTTACGGTATCAATTCCAAAACCAATGAAAAAACTCCTATTTATCTTCACTTTTGCATTAATCATTTCCTGCCAAAACGAAAAACAAGACGTCGATACGATTGTCATCAACGCCAATGTCTATACCGTAAACGACGCTTTCAATAAAGCAGAAGCGTTTGCTATAAAAGATGGAAAATTCGTAGAAGTCGGTACCAATAAAACCATCCGGGAAAAATACAGTTCAGAAACCGTCATCGATGCCAAAGGACAAACCATTGTTCCCGGATTTATTGATGCGCACTGCCATTTTCTTGGCTTAGGGTTCAATCAGCAATCCGTCGATTTAACCGAAACCAAAAGTTTTGACGAAGTCGTACAGCGTGTGATTGAATTTCAAAATGCACACAATCAGGATTATATCACAGGGCGTGGTTGGGATCAAAACGATTGGGACACCAAAGCGTTTCCAAACAAAGCGATGCTGGATATGTTGTTCCCGGATACGCCAATTGCCTTGACACGCATTGACGGTCACGCTATCCTTTGCAATCAAGCAGCATTGAATTTAGGAAATGTCACGGTTGACAGTAAAATTGAAGGTGGCGAAGTGGTTGTTGAAAATGGCGAATTGACAGGTGTTTTAATTGATAATGCTGAAAATTTGGTGATGAACTATTGGCCAAAACCATCACGTCAAGATATGGCAAACGCTTTATTAGAAGCCCAGAAAATCTGTTTTGAATACGGTTTGACTACGGTTGATGATGCAGGCTTGAATCGTGATGCTATTGAAGTAATTGACAGTTTGCACCAAACGGGCGACTTGAAAATGCGTATTTATGCGATGATTTCGGCATCAAAAGAAAATGAAGATTATTTTTTGAATAAAGGCATTATCAAAACCGACCGGCTCAATGTAAGCTCGTTTAAGTTTTATGCCGATGGCGCTTTGGGTTCACGAGGTGCGATGTTGCGTGCACCATATACTGATCAACATAATCATTTTGGGTTGATGGTGACCAATTTGACCGGTTTTGAAGCATCTGCTAAACGCATCGCCAATTCAGAATTTCAGATGAACACACATTGTATTGGCGATTCGTCCAATCACGCTGTTTTGAATATTTATGATAAAGTATTGACAAATAAAAAAGACAGACGTTGGCGAATTGAACACGCACAAGTCGTATCGTCAGAAGATTTTAAATTGTACAAAAACGTAATCCCATCGGTGCAGCCTACACACGCCACCAGCGATATGTACTGGGCGCAGGATCGTTTGGGAACTGAGCGCATCAAAAATGCGTATGCCTACAGGCAACTTTTGGAGGTCAACGGTAAAATTGCGTTAGGTACAGATTTCCCTGTTGAGCAGGTAAGTCCGTTTTTAACGTTTTATGCGGCTGTGGCTCGACAAGATTTACAGCAATTTCCAGAAGGTGGATTTCAACCGGAAAACGCTTTGAGCAGAGAAGAAACCCTAAAAGGTATGACCATTTGGGCAGCCTATTCTAATTTTGAAGATAACGAAAAAGGCAGTATTGAAGCAGGCAAATTTGCAGATTTCATCATCTTAGATAAAAATATTATGGAAGTAGATATTAAAGAAATTCCAAACATTAAAGTATTGCAAACCTTTGTAAACGGGGAAAAGATGTGAAGCGGGATTTTTATCTGAAAAATTTCAAATACAACATAAGCAATTTGCTAAAACTTGTGAAAATTAACCAGTTTTGTTAAATTCAAGAACACACACAGACCAAACTTTGTTATTTTATAAAGTTTGGTCTGTAAAAATCAACAGAGTTCTTACAAAGGAATACAAAAAGTAAATGTAATAAATTGGTTGTTAAAAGAATAATATATAGCATTTTTGCGCGGTATAATCAACAATCCGTTTGCTGAAAAATACCGGTACAAGCTAAAGTGACAAACAACAGGTACTTTTTAAAACAGAAAAACAAATTGATAACATAAAATATTATATTTTTATAACCTGACGTAAAATAGTGTAAATGAAATAAACATAAATTAAAGACATATAAAATATAGCGTTTCGCTTTAAAATTTCCCGTCCTTGAAAGGTCGAAAATTTCAAATAACAAGGGAGAGTAAGAGTGGAAACGCCTACGGTGTGCGTGGGCGTTCCTTTTTACTTTGTGTTACAGCCTTTGGTCGGGCTACTGGTACAAGTAATGGGAATTAGCTCACGTGTTTTTTTGTGCTTTGCGGAAAACCGTAAGTAACATAGAAAATACATATTTAAATTGCAGACTAATGAAAATTAATAATGAAATACCAAACATTTTAACTCTTTCCGACAAACAAAGGCGACTTGGTAGATTTTTCAAATTCCATTTTACTAAAGTTGGAAAATGGATTACAATCCTCTTTAAACGAAGAAAAAAACTTGAAAAATTATCACTTGAATATTATAAAAGTTGGCGTTTTGACAATGCATACTTAGTGATTGATTTTAAATTCAAAAGTGCGGTTTGGTTTAGTATTGGAAACATCAAAGGGACTGATTTTACAAAACCCATTATTTTGAATTTGCAAAACATAAAGAGCGATACCCTGAACTTAGAAGTATTTGGTTTCTTTCAAAGGCAGGTCTATAAAATCAACCTAAACAGAGAAGCCAAAATCAATACGCAAACGTTCAAAA
The DNA here is from genome assembly GCA_964454675.1 of uncultured Flavobacteriaceae bacterium. Classification (GTDB taxonomy): domain Bacteria; phylum Bacteroidota; class Bacteroidia; order Flavobacteriales; family Flavobacteriaceae; genus CAYVUB01. The sequence goes on from CAYVUB010000001.1 coordinate 203,459, forward strand.
CCAAAATTGACAACATCAATACTGTTGAATTAGTCGAGCAAAAAACAAAGACAACAATACCCATAATAGCATTACAAATTGATAAACCGATTTTAAGTTTTGAGAAAATTTCAATCACACATAAAAATGTAAATTTCAATTATAAACCTTTTAAAATTCAAGATTATATATGAAACAAAGAGATTACTATACAACACCCAAAGCAGGTGCAGTAATGCGTTTCCTTTGGAAAGCCGCAGGTGGAGACCGCTATATTTTAGAGCGGGCAACATACAGCGACCAAATAAAATATATGTGCTTGGGCGGAATTGTCTTTGCCACAGGAGCAATGGCAGGACTTGCAGGAGGTTATGCCTTTTACACTATTTTTTCGCCCAAAGGTTCTGCACTTGAAGATAGTATTCATTATCCAACGGTTGCTATATCATTTCTCTTTGGGATAATTTGGGGATTGATGATTTTCAATATTGACCGTTTTATTGTTACAAGTACAGGCAAAGGAGACGGAACAGAAAAAATAACTTGGGACGAATTAAAAAGTGCGATTCCTCGTATTATAATGGGAGCAATCATAGCGATAACTATTTCCAAACCTATTGAAATTAGAATGTTTCAAACAGAAATAAACATTAAGTTAAAGGAAAAACAGATTGAACAACAAACGGCATATATTGAAAAAACAAAGAAGAACTTCCAAATTGAACTTGACCGAAATTCAAAAGATTTAGCGAAGTATGAACAGGAAATTCAAGATAAAATAGCACGACATAAATTTCTTGAATCGCAGTATATTGAAGAAGCTCGAATTATTACAGTTGGACCAAGAGCTTTAGCTCTAAAAGCACAAATGGATAAAGTTGATGAAGAAATTCGACACGATAAACAAAATGCGGAATATTTGAAATTGATTAAAGATAAAGATGATATTGAAATACGATTGGATAACGCTTTAAAAGAAAGTCAAAAAACAGCAGATGGCTTAGACGGCTTACTCGAACGGATAAAATTGGCTCACGAAGTCGCAGGATTTTGGATTACACTTTTCATTACACTTCTTTTTCTCGCCATAGAACTTACGCCTATTTTCTTTAAGCTAATGCTAAATAAAACACCTTATGATTATTTGGCGGAAAACAGAGATGATTTAATTCGGGCAGAAAACGGTATTGAAGTCCGCTATGATTTTTACGAAGGTAAAAATGGTGTAGAACGGCATTTGGTAATTAATCACGAAGCTGAGAAAGTGATTTTTGAAAAAATGAAAGTTACAGAAATTCAAAAAGAATTAACAGAATACGCTATTGCCAAATATAAAGAAAAGGAAAAAGAGAAGATTGATGCCAATTTAGATGAATACATCAAAAAGATAAATCCTGATGAGTTCGCTTCTTAAAGCAATACGAAACCGCCTTTGCAAATTTTCGGGCGAAGATTATACTATAATCCAAAAGTGCAACGTGAAAATTCAATTTTATTTTTCACTGATTGGATTATTGGTATTGCTCATTCTGTTGTGCAGTTTTGCAAGTGCTCTATATTTTACGGAGCATTTATTTCATAGTGTTATTGCCGATATAGGCGTTGGAATTGTTTGGGGCTACATTATTACCAATATGTATGTGTTGTTTCTGTACACCATTTCCCCGACACTTTTACCAACGAAAATCAGAAAGAAACAAAAGGTAAAAACAAATCAATTTCAACTCTCGTTTTCAATGGGTTTGAGAATTTTCATTGTAATGTTATTGGCTATTATTATTGCCCAACCGCTAAATGTTTTAATCTTAAAACCCAATTCAACCGCTTTAGCATTCGATATTAAGCATTTATTAGCTACAAATCCATTTGCAACAGTTATTACATTAGGGGTCATCTGTATTTTTCTTTTGCCTGTTCACCTGAAATATAACATTAGAAAGTTGGGCGAATTTTATGAGAAAAAAGCAGAAATAAAAAAATGGATGGTTATTAAAAACTACAAAGAATTTGAAAAAAAGTATAGCAACATTTTAGAGAACAATATTTCCAACTATAATGAAAGGTTGAAAAAAGTAATACATCCCTTATTGAGTAAACTCAATGAAATAAATACCGACCATCGTAAAAATAAAAGAGTTGAATTATACCAAAAAATTTCAGAAGAATTAGCTGTTGAGCTCATTGAAACTAAAATAGAAAAATACGAATATTGGGCTGATTATCCTTTTCGAACTATTCATAAGGCTCGCAAAAAAAATACACTTTCCGAGCAAGATTTATTAAACCACATTTACCCTGAAACTGATTGACAGCCGTTATCGTCATAATCGTTATTGCAGTTATTCTGTATTTTCTGTTTTGGAACAAAAAGACGGACAATAAAGCTATTGCTGTAAGCGAAGATGATGAAGACGATAATATAGAAATTAGTGAACTAACGGAAGAAGAAATTTATACTGATGAAAACGGATTAGAATACAAATTAGTTGAAAAGACAAGAGAAATACCAAGACGCACTTATATTAAAGCTATACTCAACGGAAAATATTGGGGCGAAATTGATGAAGATTATTCCAACCAATTTGAACATTCTAAATTCTTTGATTTTAATATTTACGAAGTATCGCTGAAAAATGCCGAATATTCCAAATTTCCATTTGAAATAAAAGAAGATTATTTTATCCCAAGAGAAAAACTACCAAAATTATTACATACAATTTTACAAAAAGACGGAAAGGAATATGAAGTCAATTTGCACGAACCTATTTTTGAATTAGGTTCAATAAAATTTAATCGGAAACTACATCAGGACGAAGGGAACGAAGTTTTTGGAACTATTGATGCTGTTGTAACAGGTTATATTCTTGATTTTAGCAAAGAAATTTCTTTTGAACCTGAATACATTACTCAAGAAAATAAAACCGCTTCACAACCGGTAGTTGAAGAAACAGAACTTACCAAAACACTTACACCAACAGGAAACGTAAAACATAACGGCAATTATAAACAAACCGAATATTTTTATTCAGACTATAAACAAACTTATTGGGGCGAATGGAAATATACCAAACCACCAACCACCACAAATAATGAGGGCTGTTTTTCTTCATTAATTGGACTATTGACAGGAATTATCGGCATTGCATTTTTGTTGATGATGTTGCCACAATTGGCAATTATTTTGCCGTTTTTTCTGATTTTATTTTTGTTGAATTTAATCCCTGCAAGGTTTTTTAATTGGTTGTTCCGTATAATAGGCATTTTACTTTTGTTAGGGTTTGTAGCAAGTTTATTTCATTTTTTCAATACTGTCACAACAAGGACTTACATTCCCAAACCTGTGGTAACAGAGAAACCCGAAGAACGGAAAACACAAACAGAACCCATCATAGACACGCTTGATAATAAAGCCGTAAATGACACTATAATTAAGCATTTCAGAGTTTGGCAGGATTATGACGGCAACCAATATGAGGGAACTATTTGGACAAAGAAAAGTGATTTTACCAATGCTAAACATTTCAAAAACAACCTGATTTTAAGTTCATCACGGGCTTATGACGAAATGATTTATCGCTTAAAGGAAAATGACAAAAATAATTTAAACGGAGTGTATCAGTTATTTGACAGTATCAGACAAAAAGCACAACTGTCAAACGTGAAATTTGCGGAACTAATTGTTTCCTTTGTGCAGGACATTCCATACACGGTAATTGTTCCTGATGATTGTAACCCGAACTTGTACGAAGATAAATTTATCAAAGAATATCTCTCATCAGAAGATGCTCGTTGTGATGGCTTTGAAAAATTCGGCATCAATTCACCTGTCGAATTTATGTCAAACCTAAATGGCGATTGCGACACAAGAACCTTGCTTTTATATACGATGTTTGCACATTACGGCTACGATGTTGCTTTATTCAGCAGTGAATATTACGCTCATTCTATAATTGGAATAAACTTGCCTTTGAGCGGAATGGCTTATCAATATCAAAACCAACGCTATGTTCTTTGGGAAACCACAGCACCAAATATCAAAGCAGGCATTTTACCAAAAGAAATTTCAAACTTAAATTATTGGAGAATATCATTAAAATCAAAATAAAATGGATACAACAAAAATAATCACGCTTACCGTTATCGGAATTATTGCAATGGCAATATCCTTGACTGTTACACAGTTTTTTTTGCGAACAGCAAAATCAAAATCCGAAAATGAAGGAAAAATAAATCTTGCTTATGGGGTTCTTTTTCTCACCTGGGTTGTGGCATTTTCCATACTCAATCTAAAATCGTTATCAATATTAAATGAATATACAGATACAATTTACAAAACCAATTCGGTTAATCCTTTGGTGGATATAACAAAAACAAGTGTTTTGTTCATTGGCTTAACCAATGTTTGGTTGATACTTTGGCATTTTATCACACAAGCATTTTCTCTACTCATTGCAGGAAAAAGAACAGATGTAAACGAGATAGAAAACAATCACTACACTTATTTTCTGATGAAAGGCATTGTATTCATCGGTTTTATTTATTGTTTAATGCCTGTCTTTGAAATGCTTTTAAGAATATTTTCACCAAACATTGAAATCCCTTATTATCGTTAAAATATGAAGAAGATACTCACATACTTGGCTGTAACATTAGCATTATCTTCTTGTGTTTCTGAAAATGAACATCAAAGAATAGTTGATGAGAAAAATACACTTGCTGTCGAAAATCAAAACCTAAAAGTTGAACTTGAAGAAATTAAATTCGGAGCACCTAATTTACTTTCTGACGGAAAAAAATTTTATCAGGCAAAAGACTTTTCACAGGCAAGACAAAAATTTCAAATACTTGTAGAAAAACATCCTGATATGCCTCAATCTATTGAAGCAAAAAAATATCTTGCCAATATTGACGAAGAAGAACTTTGGCAAAACGCTTTTACTTCGGAAAATATTAGCAACACGGAAGATTATATATCGCAATATCCAAAAGGAAAGTACATCAGCAATGCAATTTCAAGAAAGAACGAACTCAAGAAATTGAATATGCAAAAGGCTTATGATGAGGCTGTAAATAGTAATTCTTCGTATGCATGGAAAAGATTCTTAGAAGATTATCCTGACTACCCAAATGCAGGTTCTATAAAAGAAAAAATAATACGCTTAGAGGTTGATGAAATATTAGGGGATAGAGAAACAGGGCAAATGCCGTCTTTCAATAGCAATAGTAGTAGCTATTCTTCAAATTCATCAGTAGAAATTACCAATAATACAGGTTGTAGCTTGACAGTTCGTTATAGTGGAGTTGAGGCAAAAATGATAGAAATTCCATCAGGCGGAACAAGAACCGTTTATCTGACAAGTGGAAGTTATAAAATTACAGCATCAGCGTGTGGTGCAAACTATGCGGGCACAGAAAACCTACACGGAAGCTACGACTCAACCTTTTATATAACCCGAACACGATATTAGCAATGGACAAAATCATTAAAATAATTCTTGCCGTTTTGTTTTTTCTTTGCTTGCTTGATATGCCTTACGGCTTTTATCAATTTGTAAGGTTTGCGGGGTTAGTGGGCTTTGCATTTCTTGCTTACCAAGCCAATCAACAAGGCAGACAAACAGAAATGGTTGTTTACTGTGTATTGGTATTGCTCTTTCAGCCTTTTTTCAAAATTGCGTTAGGCAGACAAATGTGGAATGTGGTGGATGTGGTTGTCGCTATCGGGCTTATCCTTTCTCTTTTTGTGAAGCCCAAGTCCAACAATTCCTGAAAAAACTTTGTTTCGTCCTAAATATTTACAAAATTTGTGACAGAATAAAAGCATAAAAATGTCCAAAAGCATTGAAATGCAAGTATTAGACAAGATAAAGCAAAGCCCAAAAGGTACACTTTTCTTTGTTGATAGCTTTGCTACGATTGCCAATGCCAAAGCAAAAGCCAATAAAATCGAACTTTGGAGCGAACCCAACCCAACAGCACTTTGGGATTGGAGGAAAACAAAAAATGGGCTGTGCTAATGCAAAAGGTCTTTTACGGATTATTCAATCAATTCCTTCGCCCAAAGCCGAGAACCTTTTAAACTTTGGCTGGCACAAGTAGGTTCTGACCGGTTGGAAGAAATCGAAAACTAACAAAAATTAATCTTGCATAATTTATTTTTCGCAACTTTGTGGTATGGCAAAAATCAATGTAAAAGATACGGAAATTGTAGTGTTCAAAAAGGAGCAGGAAGATTATATTTCTCTAACCGACATTGCTAAGGTTAGGGATAAGGAAAACCCTTCTCAAATTATCAGCTTGTGGCTAAGAACTTATAATACAATAGAATACATTGGTTTATGGGAAATGCTAAACAATCCTGATTTTAAACCCCACATTTATGAGGGGTTTAAAAATGAGTCTGCAAAACCTCACTTTTGGATGTCGCCACAAAAATGGATTAAGGAAACCAATGCTATAGGAATTACATCAAAATCAGGTCGTTACGGCGGAGGAACTTTTGCTCATTCTGACATAGCTTTTAAATTTGCATCTTGGATTTCGGCAGAGTTTGAATTGTATCTTGTAAGGGAGTTTAAGCGACTAAAAGAGGAGGAACAAAAAACAATTGGATGGACTGCCAAACGAGAATTGACGAAAATTAATTATCACATTCATACAGATGCCGTTAAACAAAATCTTATTCCGAAAGAACTGACAACAAAAGAAACGTCAATCATCTATGCCAACGAAGCAGACGTTTTGAATGTTGCATTGTTTGGAGTTACAGCTAAACAATGGCGAGAAGCAAACCCGGACTTAAAAGGTAACATCCGGGATTATTCAACTATCAATGAGCTGATTTGCCTGTCAAATATGGAGAACTTAAACGCAGTTTTCATCAACGAAAAAATACCTCAAAACGAACGACTGATAAAACTGAATAAAATAGCTATTCAACAAATGAGCATATTACAGGATGTTGAAAAACGTAAATTACTGAAATAACCTGATAGCCAAGTTTTTGTTGGCACATTCACAATATGACGAAAAACAAAAAAGAATTGATAATTGAGAGCTTCCAAAAAATGGATAGCACTATGCTTGAAATTTTGTTGGACGAATCCAAAACATATCAAGATGCAACAAAAGAAATTTTTATTGAAAAATTGAACCAAGTATTTTCAAACCGTCGATTCCTTTCGCTCATCAAAAAACAGGATGATTTTTTCTTTAACCGCCATACGTGAAGTGGTTTATCTATGATTGCAAAGGCACAAAATTTATTTGACTATTTACTGTCAATAGTAAAATATCAAATATATAATTTAGGACTTTCGTTAAAAACCGTTTAGGCAAAGAACTTTGGAATGTTGTAGATGTGGTTGTTGGAATTGGATTGTTAACTTCCCTATTTTGGAAATCGAAAACTAACAAAAATTAATCTTGCGTAATTTATTTTTCGCAACTTTGTGGTATGGCAAAAATCAATGTAAAAGATACGGAAATAACGATTATATCGGTTGAGGAGCGGGATTATATTTCGCTTACAGATATGGCAAATGCCAAAGAAAGCGAAAGCCGAGCTGCCGATATTATCAAAAACTGGATAAGAACCCGTTATACACTTGAGTTTTTAGGAACTTGGGAACAAATCAACAATCCAAATTTTAAAGTGGTGGAATTTGACCACTTTAAAATGCAGGCAGGTTTGCCAAGTTTTGTATTGAGCGTTTCGGAATGGATTGAGAAAACAAATGCCATTGGAATAATCGTAAGAAAAGGAAAATACGGCGGAACGTATGCTCATAAAGACATTGCTTTTGAGTTTGGTTCGGCTATAAGCGTGCCGTTCAAACTCTATTTGATAACCGAATTTCAACGCCTCAAAGAAGAGGAACAAAAGCAATTGGGTTGGACAGCTAAACGTGAATTAGCAAAACTCAATTACCATATTCACACAGATGCCGTTAAACAACATCTTATTCCGAAAGAACTGACAACAAAAGAAACGTCAATCATCTATGCAAATGAAGCAGACGTTTTGAATGTTGCATTGTTTGGAGTTACAGCTAAACAATGGCGAGAAGCAAACCCGGACTTAAAAGGTAACATCCGGGATTATTCAACTATCAATGAGCTGATTTGCCTGTCAAATATGGAGAACTTAAACGCAGTTTTCATCAACGAAAAAATACCTCAAAACGAACGACTGATAAAACTGAATAAAATAGCTATTCAACAAATGAGCATATTACAGGATGTTGAAAAACGTAAATTACTGAAATAACCTGATAGCCAAGTTTTTGTTGGCACATTCACAATATGACGAAAAACAAAAAAGAATTGATAATTGAGAGCTTCCAAAAAATGGATAGCACTATGCTTGAAATTTTGTTGGACGAATCCAAAACATATCAAGATGCCAGAAAAGAGATCTTTCTTGAAAAGGTAAATGACGCATTTTCAAAGCTAAAAGAAAATGACGATACTTTTTTATTGTCGTATAAAGGAGTTTGCAATTCCGAAGCATGTCCCAATAAAGGTTGTAGAGGTTATTCATTTGTAGGCAACAATTCAAAAAATCATATTGATTTGATTTTCGATGAGTTGGATGATGATATAAACGACATTTATCATTGTAATGGTTTTGAAACTAATGACAAATCTATTGAAACAGAAAACTTGATATACATAGAGATAAAACATGATGAAAAGGCAGATTTTAAGCCAAGTATTGATTTTTTGATTAAAAGTCAAAACTGCAAATTGGGATATGAAGAACTTGCTCAACATCAAAATACAGTTATTGATAAAGAAGTATATTTAGTATGGTTAGAAAAGTTTTACCATTTATACAAATCATTTGACCTGCCACCAATTTTCTTTGCTGAATTTGACAGATTCTATTGGCTCTACTATAGAATTAATGAATTAAGAGGTTTTTTGCAATCAAGTGATTTTGCAAAAGAAGCCATAAAAGAATTTCAAGCCATTGATAAGAGCAATGAGCCACAATTGCTAAAATGGTTGATTAAATATGAAAAGACAGGCGATAATCTTAGACTGTTTATATATGAAGATATTGACTTTGAATATCCTGAAACGAGTGACTATTTTGAAACTGCGGATTTTAAAATAAACACATCAGATTTTAGGCATATCGCAAAATTCAAGTTTTTGTTTGACGAACATTATTGGAATATGCTTGAAAAATACTCTACTTTTAGTGAGGAAGAAACAACACAATACATAAATGAAAACAACGAAATGTCAAACTACATTAGTTCATTAACCTACCATTTAGAGAAAAGGGGTATCGTGGTTTAAAATAATCAAGACATATTAGACAGCACATTGTTTTGTCCCAAATATTACCAAAATGTGTGACAACAAATATTTTCTAAATACTGTTTTACAACTACTTATAAAGAAAAAATCGCCAGGAGGGGTTGGCGAAAAATAAGTTTATCTAAAAACCCTTGTTTCGTCCCAAATATTTACTAAATCCGGGACGAATTTTTCTCTTGTTTTGTCACAAATTATTACTAAATTTGTGACAGAACAATCGGAACAAAAATGTCAAAATCTATTGATAAACAAATACTTAATAAGGTTAAACGCAAAGATAGGGGAACACTGTTTTTTACAGATAGTGTATTAAAAAAGCAGAACCCCGAAGCCGTGCGTAAGGCTTTGGAGCGTTTGGTAAAATCGGGCAAATTGGAACGGGTTACCACAGGTATTTACGTTCGTCCCGTAATTGACGGTTATATAGGGAAAGTGTTGCCAAGTATTGAAGAAATTGCTGTTGCCATTGCAAAGAGAGACAGGGCTACAATTGTTCCGACAGGCAGTTATGCAATGTATAAATTGGGCTTGACTACCCAAGTTCCTTTAAATATCGTGTATTATACCGATACTTCGGCACGGAAAATAAAAATCGGGAAACAGACTATTACATTCAAAAAAGCGAGTTCAAAAAATCTTTCTTTCGTTGGCGAAATCAGCACGTTGGCAATTCAGGTTTTGCGGACAATCGGTAAAGACAATGCAACGGACGAAGAAATAGAACAGATAAAGAAGATTTTGAAAAACGAAAATCCTAAGCACCTGCAACACGATTTGCAATTAGCGCCTGTTTGGATTAGAAAATTGATTACGCCAAATGAGTGAGTTTACACATTTACAAGAATGGTTTCAGTTGCCCGATGAAACCAAAATTAGGCTGTTTGCAGAAACAAGTCGGAAAATTGGTTTACCTTCATCAGCAGCCGCAGAAAAAGATTGGTGGGTAATGCAAACCTTAGCTGTAATTTTTTCGATGGAATGTGCAAACGCTTTGATTTTTAAAGGTGGCACATCGTTGAGCAAAGGTTGGAACTGCGAAGCAATCACGAACACCATTAAAAAAATATAAAACTATGTGAGTAATTTGATACAACGATTTTCGGAAGATATTGATTTGGCATTGGACAGAGAGTTTTTAGGATTTACAGGCGAACTGACTAAAGGCGGCATCAAAAAGTTAAGAAGAAAATCATATCAGTTTATTACGGAAGTTTTTACCGAAGAACTGAAAGCTAAGTTTGCCGAATTGGGTTTTAAAGATATAACTATTAAACCCCGTGAGGTAGAAAATCACGACCAAGACCCCTTGATTATTGAAATTTACTATAACAAACTCACGGAAACAGACACTTATCTGAAACCCGGTGTTTTAGTGGAAGTTGGCAGTCGTTCCTTGAAAGAACCTTTTACACAAAGGACTTTCGGCACGTTTGTTTCTGAAATTTATACAGACAATCCTTTTACGGACAAACCAATTACCATTCCTGTTGTAAATCCTGAACGGACTTTTCTTGAAAAGATATTTTTACTGCACGAAGAATTTCAGAAAAACCCCGGAAAAATAAGAGTAGAACGCCTTAGCCGACACCTTTACGACATTGAAAAACTAAGCCAAACCGAATATGCAGAAATCGCATTGCAGGACACCGGTCTGTATAATACAATCGTAAAACATCGCAGTAAGTTTACACCAATTTCAGGTATTGACTACGACAAACACAAACCTGAAAACATAAAGTTTATTCCGCCTGACAGTTTGCTGCCGCTTTGGAAAAAAGATTATGAGGATATGCGGACAAGTATGATTTACGGAGACCCTTTATTGTTTGACGAACTCATAAAACAACTGACAGAATTACAAAAGCGAATAAACACAATCCAACGTTTCTAATAAATAGCTTTGGACAGACAGATATAGGATATTATGAATGTGGCTGCAGCAATCGGGCTTATCCTTTCTCTTTTTGTGAAACCGAAAAATGTGACTTAGGACAATGATTTTTTGTAATATTTTTGCAATATACTTGTACGAGTCAATTACGAAGGTTTATTCGCAAAACAGATAAAGTAAAGGAACACTTAAATTAACTCCAAAATACGCTCTAAAGCCATGCCGCGCGAGCCTTTAATCAAAATAAATTTGCCTTCAACAGCAGAGGTTTCAAGGGTTGATTTTAAATCGTCAAATGTTTGAAATTGATGAATGTAATCTTTGTGTAGTTTCGTTTTAAAAAAGTTTTCACCAATTAAATATACGGTTTCAAAAGGATTGTTTTCCAGAAAATTCACTATTGCCTGATGCTCTCGCTCTGCATCAGATCCAAGTTCAAACATATCTCCAAGAAACAAGATCTTGTTTGTGTGTTGCAGCTGCCTGAAATTTTCCAATGCGGCAAGCATGCTTGTAGGGTTGGCATTATAGGCATCCATTAAAATGCTGTTGCCGTTTTGGTTTATAATTTGCGAGCGGTTATTGGTCGGGATATAACGTTCTATTGCGGCTACAATATTTGCGGTGCGTATCTTAAAGTAGCTTCCTACGGCAATAGCAACTGCAATATTATTAAAATTATAAGTGCCGGTTAAATGCGAATTTATAACACTACTGTCATATTGTAAGCTTACAAACGGCTGCGATGTAAGTAATTCCATTTGTGTCCCGTTTGCAGATGTCTTTGAGCCGAACAGTTGCAGGTGGTCGTATCCTTTTGTTTGCTGTACCTGTACAGGATCATTTTCATTTACAAAAATGATTTTGTTATGTAGTTTTAAATGCGCGTACAGTTCCGATTTTGCTTTAATAACACCTTCAATGCTTCCAAAACCTTCCAGATGCGCTTTCCCGAAGTTGGTAATTAATCCGTAATCGGGAAGTGCTATATTACAAAGTGTTTCAATTTCTTTAGGATGATTTGCGCCCATTTCCACGATGCCTGTTTCGGTTTCCGAAGTCATTCTTAAAAGTGTCAGCGGTACGCCTATATGATTGTTGAGATTGCCTTGTGTAGCCGATGTTTTAAATTGTGTTGACAATACGGCGTTTATAAGTTCTTTTGTTGTGGTTTTTCCGTTGCTTCCCGTGAGTGCTATAATGGGTATTTGCAGCTGTTTTCTGTGGTGTGTAGCCAGTTTTTGAAGTGTTTGCAAAACATCATCAACCAGGATGCATTGCGGGTGGTTACTGTAATGTTTGTCATCAATTACGGCATATTTTGCGCCTGTTTCCAAGGCTTTTCCGGCAAAAATATTACCGTTAAAATTATCGCCTTTAAGCGCAAAAAACATTGAGTTGGCTGTAATTTTTCTTGTATCGGTTGAAATGTCTCCGCACTCAAGAAACCGTTGATAAATGTGTTCTGTAGTCATGAATTAAATGTAATAAAAAAGTCCTAACGGTTATGTTAGGACTTTATATTTTTTGATGTTAAATCTTAGTTTCTTGTTTTGTTAGGGCCTTTAGATTTTGAACCCACACGAGACATTGCACATCTGAATCCTATGTAGTCTGTAGCCATATCTTGCGGGAAGTAACGGCGTTGTGCAGGATCTATCCAATATACTCTGTCTTTCCACGAGCCGCCTTTATAGACACGTACATCGTCATTTATTAAAGATGTCCTGTCATTTGACGTATCGTATTGTCTCAATATAACTCCGGCAGAATCCGTTTCAACTTTGTGGCTTGGCGAGTTGTACATTTTTTTTGTTCCACTGTCATCGCCGTTTTCTTCTTCATTAAAGTTGTCACTAAACTGACGGGATGAACGCTTGTCACCATCTCTGAAGTTTTTGTTATCACTCTTATCAAAGTTGGTTCTTAGGTACGTTTCTGTTTCGTCAACAGGAACTTGTAAAATTTCTCCAGGCAAATTTCTTGCAACAATTTTACCATTGCTTAAAGTGTCGTAAACAATATCTGCCGAGGTTACAATTTTAACTGTACCGTCTTCATTGATAGCGTTTTTGGTGTAAACATTTCCTCTGAAATAGTTGAAATCGTTAAACTCGTCATCAACAATTGGTCTGTAAACATCGGCAACCCATTCTGCAACGTTACCGGCCATATCGTACAATCCAAAATCATTTGGTTCGTAAGATTTTACTTGTGCGGTAATATCGGCACCGTCATCAGACCAGCCTGCAATTCCGCCGTAATCGCCTTTACCTTGTTTAAAGTTTGCCAATTGGTCACCACGGCTTTTTCTTTTTCCCGAACGTGTGTATTGACCGCTCCAAGGATATTTTTTTCTACCGCGTATCGTGTTGTAGTTTCTTAATTCGTTTAGACCAAGCGCTGCGTATTCCCATTCTGTTTCCGATGGTAAGCGGTATGAAGGTGAAACGATACCGGATTCTCTTTTTGCATATACATTTATTTCGTCACCGGCTGCGTTGGTTTGTATTCTTCTTCTGCCTCCTTTTAACACATCATCATTACCACCGTAAGTTAAAGTAGGTGCATTGATGTATGTGTCTGTGCTAAAGTTAGCATCTGCGGTAACATCAGTAATACGGGCATCTCGTTTTAAGTATCCGGAATTTTCAAGGTATAGCTCATTAACCCTGTCAGTACGCCATTTTGCATATTCAACAGCTTGAATCCAGCTTACACCTACTACAGGGTACTCTGCATAACCGGGATGACGTAGGTAATTTTCTGTCATCATTTCGCTATAACCCAAACGGTTTCTCCATACTAAAGTATCGGGTAATGCCCCAAGATATATAAGCCGGTAATTTGGATCATCCGGTGGATATACGCGTTTTAAGTAATCCAGATATTCCAGATACATTAAGTTGGTAACTTCGGTTTCATCCATATAGAATGATTGTACATGCTGCTGGTTTGGGGTGTTGTTCCAGTCATGCATAACATCGTCTTGAACTTTACCCATTGTAAACGTTCCGCCTTCTATAAATACCAAACCGGGAGAAGTTGCCTGCTCTTTAAAGTTGGTATTGTATTGAAAACCTCCGTTTCTATCGTTAATCTTCCATCCGGTTGCTCTGGATTCATTCTTTGATGATGAAGATTTACCGCAACTAAACATTGTTAAAGATAGCATTAGGGCTAATAGTATCCTTATATTAAAGATGTTTTTCATATCCATTCAGTTAAGTAAGCTGATTTTAAAAATTAGTGACGCAATATAGTAATTAAACATAAAATAACAACATTTTTTTATAAAATAAGATAAAAAAAAATGCATTTCATCCTTTTTTTTGAACATAACAACGGATTTTTATCCGCTTAGTCGATGTATTTTGTTTATCATTAACGATTCAAATATTTATTTATTGTTGTAATTTTGAATAAAAATTTTAAGCATAGCAAATACTAACACAGGAAGGTGCACGTTATTGATACAATATTATATGGAGCAATTATGAAATGTGTTATGCTTGTACATTTATAATTACATATTGACGAAGATTAATTTATTTGAATGAAAACATACTTACTCCTTTTATTTGCAGTAGTTTCTTTTTTGGGTTTTTCACAGCAAAAACGCTTTGAAATCGACTGGCAGGGAACAATAACATTACAAACAAGTTCTTCATCTATTGAAGTTCCTGTTTTTAACAAAGAACATTTCAATTTTGACTATTCAACCGGGATTACATTTTTTGCGCAGTGGGACATTAATATACCGGTTAATGAAAACTCGGCAGAATTAACCCATGTGGCTTACACTGCTATTTCAGCAGGTGAGTTAAAATCACTTCCGTTACACACCATTCCATCGGCGGTTGAATTTACTCTTAAAAATTCGACAGCAAGAGATAAACGCTATGCTTATTTTGAATTAACTCCTATTATAAATGACAATGGAGTTTATAAAAAAGTAACGGCTTTTACCATAAATTATAACTCAGGTTCATCCAACAGGACTGCTTATGAACCCGTCCTGTCGTCACAATCTGTACAGATTATTTCAAATTCTGTATTGAGTTCCGGTAACTGGTATAAATTTTATGTGGACAAATCCGGAGTTTACAGATTGTCAAAAAGCTTTTTAAGCCAGTTGGGAGTAAATACCAATACCGATCCAAGAACCATAAAAATATTTGGCAACGGCGGTGCTATGCTCCCTTTTTCAAACGCGTCAAGTTATCCGTTTGATTTAACCGAGAATGCCATAAAGTTTGTGGGCGAAGAAGACGGTATTTTTAATGATAACGATTATATATTGTTTTATGCCGAAGGACCAAAGGGAAATCCCGATGCCCCTGCAATAAACACCAATATCAATCCATACACAGACAAATCTTATTATTTTGTGAATGTAAGCAACGGACACGGAAAGCGTATTCAAACCATGCAGCAGCCCGATGCACAGGCAGATTATCTGGTTAATACCTTTCAGGATTACCAGTTTTATGAAAAAGACGAATTTAATCTGGTAAGAGTAGGAAGACGCTGGTTTGGAAACAGGTTTAATATTGAAAGCGAGCAGCAGTTTGAATTTAATTTCCCTAACCTGATTACAACACAGCCGGCTTTGATAAAAGTCTTTGCGGCTTCAACCGGAGAGATTCCTACAACAATGGGTGTGCGTGTTAATGGAAATTTAGTTGACACGTTTACTTTTAGTGCTATTGCCTCGCCGGTACTGGCAACCGGAGATTCATACAGCGGTAATGTGGCGGTACAATCACCAACAATTACCGTGGCACTCAACTATAATAATAATGGTGCTCCCTCTGCACAAGGATACCTGGATTATATTTCTGTTGAAGCTACAAGAGCTTTAGCTTTTGAAGGCAAACAGCTCCTCTTTAAAAATAATCAGGTTGTCACGGCACCTGGAATTGTTGAATATAGTTTGGTAAACGCCTCAAACGTTCCCGAAATTTGGGATATTACCGATAAGTATAATGTAGGAAGCTACCAAAATACCGGTCAAAATTCAGTATTCAATTTTAAGGCATTATCGGGCACGGCAAAAACATATCTTGCCTTAGCGCCGGCAGATTATTATCAGCCATTGCGGGATAACAATACAAGTGTTAGCAATCAAAACATAAAAGGCACTATTTTTAATAACAATCAAGGACAATTTCAGGATGTAGATTACATTATTGTTGCGCCCAATAATATGGTGTCACAAGCCGAGCGTTTGGCGCAAATAAACCGAAACCAATACAATCTGAATGTAAAAGTAGTTACACTCAATGAGATTTATAATGAGTTTAGTTCCGGAAATCAAGATGTCGGTGCTATACGCAATATGGTCAGGTATGTTTATGAGAATGCCAGCTCACAAGAAAACAGATTAAAATACCTGTGTCTTCTTGGTGATGCTTCGTATGATTATAAAGAGCGAACACCAAACAATACCAATATTGTGCCGTCATGGCATGCTTATGATAGCTTTAATTTGACAAATTCGTTTATATCCGATGATTTTTTTGGTATGATGGATAGTAATGAAGGCACTATGGCAACTTCCGACAAGCTTGATATTGCCGTAGGAAGAATTCTTGCTGATACACCTCAACGAGCCAAAGAACTGATAGATAAAATAGAATTATACTACAAAGAAGCATCCTACGGCAACTGGCGAAATAACTTTGTAGTCATTTCTGATGATGTGGATGCGGTTTATGAGCGTGTTTTACAAGAAACCACTGATCAAATTGGTAATGATGTTACAGCAAATAAGCCGTTTATTAACGTCATAAAAATACATTCTGATGCATATCAGCAAGAATCATCTGCCGGCGGGCAGCGCTATCCTGCGGTAAATAAAGCTATCAAAGATGCTATTGAAGTAGGAGCTCTGGTGGTTAATTATTTTGGGCATGGAGGTGAAGACGGACTGGCGAGTGAACGTATATTTGACAGAAATGACTCTCAAAGTATAAGAAACACCTGTAAATTTAACTGCTTTGTAACCGTTACCTGCGAATATACACGTTTTGACAATCCGCTCAGGACAACTGCAGGAGAGCTCACTTACTGGAATCCTCAGGGAGGCGCCATCGGATTAATATCAACAACACGGCAAATTCTTGTAAATGTAGGCGTAACATTTAACATAGCCCTAAGCCAGTATTTATTTGCGTTTGGGTCAAATGAGCAGGTATCCATGGCAGAAGCGTTAAGGCTTACAAAAGAAAGCCCGGCAGTTGCGGGAATCCAGCAAAGACGATTGGTATTCTTTATTGGCGACCCGGCAATGAAACTGTCAATGCCAAAACCCGAAGTTAGACTTACGAGAATAAACGATGTCCCGCTTGGCGTAGAGAACGATACATTAAAGGCATTGAGCAAAATAAAATTGTCAGGCGAAGTAACAGACCAGTCGGGTAATTTGATGACCGGTTACAATGGGATTTTGTCTGCAACGGTATTTGATAAAAATATTCAGCGTCAAACACTTGCAAATGGTAATGTTTCAGAAAACGGTCAAATTATACGCTTAAATTTTGAAACCCTTGGTGAAAAGATTTTCATTGGACAGGCATCAATTACCAACGGACTTTTTGAGTTTGATTTTGTAGTGCCAAGAGATATAGGCATTCCTGTTGATAACGGTAAGGTCAGTTTTTATGCCAAATCAACCACGCCGTTACAGGACAATGCCGGTGCAAGCTTTGATATTCTGGTAGGCGGTATCAACGAAAATGCCGAACAGGACAACACAGGCCCGGTTATCAAATTGTATATGAATGATGAAAATTTCGTTTCCGGCGGCATTACAAACGAAGCCCCGACATTATTGGCAAAATTACAAGACGATAACGGTATCAATACCTCAAGCGGTATAGGGCATGACATCATTGCTATTATTGACGGCGATGAGACAAATCCGTTTGTGTTGAATGATTATTATAAAGCCAATGTTGATGATTATACCACAGGCGAAGTGACGTATCCGTTCAGAGATTTGTCGCCCGGTTTGCATACACTCACCCTAAAAGCCTGGGATGTATATAACAATTCGGCAACGGCAGAAATTCAGTTTGTGGTACACGATAAAGACGAAAAACTGGTCATTACAAACGTGTTGAATTACCCTAATCCGTTTATTAATTACACAGAATTTTGGTTCAACCACAATAGTTCAGACCCATTGGACGTTTCTATACAGATATTTACAGTCTCAGGAAAATTAGTAAGAACCCTTAACGGACAAACCGGAGCAGACGGCTGCTGTAATGAAGGCGCATCGTCACTGTCCAGAAATATTGTTTGGGACGGAAGAGATGATTTTGGTGATAAAATAGGTAAAGGCGTGTATGTCTATAAGCTGAAAGTACGTTCAAATCAACTCAATAAACAGGTAGAAAAAATACAAAAACTTGTCATACTATAATAAAAATTTATATTTGCTAATTACATTTGCAGGTTCAAAACTGTAAACAAGAATAAACAACAGATGAAAAAATACATTTTAGCCCTAATAACACTTTCAATTTACAACAGTTCATTTGCTCAAGAAGTACAGATTATACCTTATCAGGATTCGAGGGTAATCACTACCGGAGTTCCTTTTTTACTCATAGCATCCGATGCGCGTGCCGCCGGTATGGGCGATATGGGTGTTGCCACATCTGCCGATGCTTATTCACAACAATGGAATCAGGCAAAGTACGCTTTTTCGGAAGCAAAATCAGGTATTGGTATAAGCTATACACCGTATTTAAGCAAGTTGGTAAACGACATTTTTCTTGGAAATATAACTTATTTTAACAGACTCAATGAGCAAAGTGCCTTTGGTGTAAGCTTTAAATATTTCAGCTTAGGAGAAATAGAATTGGTTCAGGATGAATTTTCTGAAGCTTTGCTTGAAAAGCCTAATGAGCTTACCATTGATGCATCCTATTCATTGCGCCTTGCCGACCAGTTTTCTATGGCGGTTGGATTGCGTTACCTGCGTTCAGATTTAAGAATTCAGGCGGTTGATGCCAATGCCGGTGCAGCAAGTTCTGTTGCAGCCGATATTTCCGGATACTATCAAAGCGAAGAAAATGCCTACAACGATTTTAACGGGCGTTGGAGAGCAGGTTTTGCACTTCAAAATTTAGGACCAACCATCAAATATGATGATGCCGGCAGAGAAAACTTTTTGCCGACAACCTTAAGACTTGGCGGTGGTTTCGATTTTATTTTTGATGATTACAATACTTTGGCAGTAACCGCAGAAGTCACCAAGTTGTTGGTGCCGACACCGCCAAAATTAGGAAGACGTATAGACTTTAACGATTTGAACGGTAATGGCGTATATGATGCCGATGAAGACGAACTTATAAGCACCACGGAAAATTATATTATTTCGGGAAAATCAAATGACGTAAGTTTCGTTAAAGGGATTTTTCAGTCGTTTGGTGATGCGCCGGGCGGTTTTAGCGAAGAGCTAAGAGAATTTACCTGGGCATTGGGTGCAGAGTACAGATATCAGGATTCATTCGCCTTTAGAGCCGGATATTTCAATGAAAGCGAAGACAAAGGAGCACGTAAGTTTTTCGCTCTTGGTGCAGGATTCAAATATACCACCATCAATATTGATATGTCCTATTTGTTTTCGGCATCAAAAATTCAAAGCCCGTTAGAAAATACCTTGCGTTTTTCACTAACCTTTAATTTTGGCGATGGTGAATACCGGGAATATTAAAAAAATAACATTCAATAAAACAAATCATAAAAACTATTGCCTATCTTAAGCAATAGTTTTTTTGTCTTATACCATTTTATATGAAGGAAATAAAAATTGAAACCTCATTAATTGTCTATGATAATTTTGATGAATTGCCCGAAGATGTAAAAACCTTGATGAATAAAGCCTCAGAAGCCAGAGCAAAATCCTACTCACCCTATTCAAAGTTTAGTGTAGGCGCAGCCATACTTCTTGAAAATGACGAAATCATCACAGGAAGCAATCAGGAAAATGCTTCATACCCATCGGGATTATGTGCAGAGCGAACCGCTATTTTTTATGCCGGTGCGGCGTATCCTAATATTAAAATTAAGCGTATGGCAATCATAGCCGGCTCAAACCTGCATCAAACAGTTACGCCTATCCCGCCTTGTGGTGCCTGCCGTCAATCTATTGCAGAATATGAGGTAAAACAAGAAGCACCTATCGAGATTTATTTTATGGGAGAAACCGGTAAAGTGGTAAAATCAGATTCACTGGCAAATTTGCTGCCACTTGTTTTTGATAAATCGCATCTATAACGTTATAGTTGCAGGCAAATCATAAAACTATTAAATTTTACCAACTACAGTTTTTTCGTTAGTGACTAAAGTGTTATTTTTGTTACCCGTTTGCCCTTACTTTTTAATGAACATTTCATAATTAAAGATGTTCATGTTTAAAAGATACAAACGTTATTTATTTTAATACTGTTGAATAAATGCAAAAAATAACCAAAGAAGTGTACCTTAAATGGTACGAAGATATGCTGTTCTGGAGAAAGTTTGAAGACAAACTTGCCGCCGTTTATATCCAGCAAAAAGTTAGAGGATTTCTTCACTTATACAATGGTCAGGAAGCTGTTTTAGCCGGTGCTTTGCACGCTATGGATTTGACCAAAGACAAAATGATTACCGCATACCGTAACCACGTTCAGCCCATAGGTATGGGTGTCGATCCAAGACGTGTTATGGCAGAGTTGTACGGTAAAGCTACCGGAACCTCACAAGGTCTTGGAGGCTCAATGCATATTTTTTCAAAAGAATTTCGTTTTTACGGCGGTCACGGTATTGTTGGAGGACAAATTCCGTTGGGTGCAGGTATTGCTTTTGGCGATAAATACCACGGCAGTGATGCAGTTACTTTATGCTGCTTTGGTGATGGTGCTGCACGTCAGGGTTCGCTGCATGAAACCTTCAATCTTGCCATGCTTTGGAAATTACCGGTAGTATTTGTTTGTGAAAACAATGGTTATGCCATGGGAACTTCCGTGGAGCGCACCGCAAACCATACAGACATCTGGAAACTTGGTTTGGGCTATGAAATGCCTTCCGGCCCTGTTGACGGGATGAATCCTGTAAAAGTAGCCGAAGCTTTTGACGAAGCTATACAACGTGCCCGACGTGGCGACGGTCCTACATTTTTAGAATTGAAAACCTATCGTTACAGAGGTCACTCTATGAGTGATGCGCAACATTACAGAACCAAAGAAGAAGTTGCCGAGTATCAAAAAATAGACCCGATTACGCAGGTGAAAGATATTTTGCTTAAAGAATATAACGTGACCGAAGCCGATATTGAAGTGATGGATCAACGTGTGAAAGATTTGGTGGCAGAATGTGAAAAATTTGCTGAAGAATCGCCATATCCGGAGCTGAATGTTATGTACGATGCCGTTTACGAACAAAAAGATTATCCATTCATACAACACAAACTATAAGTTATGGCAGAAATTATCAACATGCCTCGTTTGAGCGACACTATGGAAGAAGGTACAGTTGCTGCGTGGCTGAAAAAAGTGGGCGATAAGGTTAAAGAAGGCGATATCCTTGCAGAAATTGAAACCGATAAAGCTACAATGGAGTTTGAATCCTTTCATGAAGGTACACTGCTTTATATAGGAGTGAAAGAAGGCGAAACCACAAAGGTTGACCAATTGCTGGCAATTATAGGAAACGAAGGCGAAGATATTTCGGGTTTATTAACAGGAAAAAGTACCGAATCAAAAGAAGAAAAAACAGAATCAAAAGAAGATGAAGTTGTCACTTCGAGCGCAGTCGGGAAGTCTCATAACGATAAATCATCAAACGAACTCGAACTGCCGGAAGGTGTAACCGTTGTAACCATGCCTCGTTTGAGTGATACTATGGAAGAAGGTACCGTCGCCACCTGGATTAAAAAAGTAGGCGACGATGTGAATGAAGGCGATATCCTTGCCGAGATAGAAACCGATAAGGCCACGATGGAATTTGAATCGTTCCAGTCAGGAACTTTACTTTATATAGGTATTCAAGAAGGCGAATCGGCAAAGGTTGATGCGTTGCTGGCAATTATAGGGCCAAAAGGAACAGACGTTTCCGGTATTTCCAAAAATTTTAAAGCAGGAAGCCCAACTTCCGAAACGAAAAAAGAGGAAAAGAAAGCAGATACTCCCAAAAGCGAACCAAAACAAGAAGAGAAAGCTGTTGTCACGTCGGGCGCAGTCGAGACGTCTTCAAGTTCAGTTTCTCGGGATTCAGATCGTGTATTCGTTTCGCCATTAGCAAAAAAAATAGCCCAGGAAAAAGGTATTAATCTGTCACAGATAAAAGGCAGCGGTGAGCAAGGGCGTATCATTAAACGTGATATTGATAATTATAATCCGGCGGCAGCATCGGTTGCAGCAGTAGGAAAATTTGTCCCTGCAGGTCAGGAAGATTTTGAAGAAAAAGCAAATTCGCAAATGCGTAAGGTTATTGCAAAACGCCTTGCAGAATCTAAGTTTACAGCACCACATTATTATCTTAATGTCGAGTTTGATATGGCAAATGCTATGGCTTTTCGTGAGCAGTTTAATTCTATTCCCGACACAAAAATTTCGTTCAACGATATGATTGTCAAAGCCTGTGCGCTGGCATTGAAAAAGCATCCGCAGGTAAATTCACAATGGTTTGCAGACAAAATGCGTCTGAATAGTCACGTTCATATAGGTGTGGCTGTTGCAGTTGAAGACGGATTGGTCGTGCCGGTTGTACGTTTTGCCAACGAGCAAAGCCTGCCGCAAATAGGTGCTGCCGTAAAAGATTTTGCAGGCAGAGCCAGAAACAAAAAGCTGACACCTCAGGAAATGGAAGGTAGTACATTTACTATTTCTAATCTGGGAATGTTTGGTATTGAGAGTTTTACGTCTATTATCAATCAGCCTAATTCAGCAATTTTATCAGTAGGTGCCATTGTTGAAAAACCGGTTGTTAAAAACGGCCGGATAGTTGTGGGCAATACCATGAAGCTTACATTGGCGTGCGACCACAGAACCGTTGATGGCGCTACAGGAGCACAGTTTTTACAAACCTTAAAGGGTTATATTGAAAACCCTATAACGATGTTACTATAACAAGTTTTATACTTTATAATTATTATAAATCCTGTTTTATTCATTTAAAGCAGGATTTTTTTGTTTTTAAAATGCTGGTTAAATTGTGTGGTAACAAAATTTTTTTCTGGAATACAGCGATTTATAAAAAGGTAATAGGTGTTTTTTGATTAATGGATGAATATTCAGTTTTACAAAGTTACAAATGTTGCAGACTGTAAAACATTCCACGAAGTTAAGATTTTATACCTGATAAAACATATTCGTGTGCCTATCGTCGGCAGTCAGGTTTGTGGTAAATGTTGCAGACTGCGACTGCAAACTAAATTACCATCCACCCGAAGCACCGCCACCGCCAAAGCCTCCGCCGCCAAAGCCCCCGCCGAAGCCACCACCACCAAAGCTTCCGCCACCAAATCCACCGCCGGAGCTTCTTCCAAAACTTCCTCCGCCATAGCTTCCGCGACCCATATTGCTCAAAATGATAGCATCCAGAATACTCGTACCATCTGTACGATGTCTGTTGCCGCCACCGCCACCACGATTATTTTTTGAAATGGAAATCATGATAATGATAAAAACGATAAACAGCAAAATGATAAACCCGACAGGAAATCCTTCGGCATTCTGTTGTCTTGTGCCTTTGTATTCGCCGTTTAAAACATTAAAAATAGCATCGGTACCACTATTAAGTCCGCCGTAATAATCATCCTGCTTAAAGTAAGGGATAATATTGTTCTGGATAATACGTCTGGACATGGCATCGGTCAATAAATGTTCAACACCATAGCCGGTTTTTATAGAGATACGCCGGTCATCACGAGCCAGCAGGATAAACACGCCATTGTCTTCTTTTTTCTGGCCTATTTCCCAATCATGTGCCCATTTTGTTCCTAAGTAATCTATATTTTCACCTTGAGTAGAAGCGATGATTGCCACAACAATTTGTGTGGAAGTCGTATCGGAATATCTTATGAGCTTTTGCTCTAAACTTTGTTTTTGACTTTCAGACAGCAAGCCGTAGTAGTCATACAGGCTGGTTTGTTCGGAAGTTTTTACAGGTTTCGCCGGAATTTTATACTGTGAAAACCCAAATTGCATGCAGCCCAAAGCCAATAAGGCAATTAAAAGAAATTGTCTTTTCATGGTAATTATATTGTTGGCTAAATGCTGCTGCATGCGTTTAAAATTGAAATACGTATTATTTAAATGTCAGTGTTAAGCTGACAATGAGGCTTACCCTTTGGATATGTCGTTTGACAGCTCATTGGTATTGGTGTGATGCCACGGGAAATGTTTTGCAAGTTGCTCGCCGGCTCTTGTGACGCCGTCAATAAGCCCTTGCTTAAAATGTCCTTGCTTAAAACGCTCTTGGATAGCATCTTTTGTGCAGTCCCAAAAATCGCTTTCAACAACATCATTAATACCTTTGTCGCCAAAAATCACAAAATTTCTGTCATCAACCGCAACATAAATGAGCACGCCGTTTTGAAGTTTGGTATTGTCCATTTTTAACTCGTGAAACACATCCATAGCTCTGTCCACCGCATCTATTTTTGAGGTGCTTTCAATATGAATGCGTATTTCGCCTGAGGTTTTTTGTTCGGCAATGCGTATAGCTTCAACAATGTCGTGTTCTTCTTCGGCAGTTAAAAAATCTTCAATGTTTGGCATAGCTATCAGAAATTAAACTCAACATCCGGTGCTTTTTCGCTTCCGGCTTCGGCTTTGAAATATTGCAGGTCGTCAAAGTTAAATAATCCTGCCAATAATGAGTTTGGAAACGTTTTGATGTGCTTGTTGTATGGTTCTACAGCTTCGTTAAAACGGTCTCTGGCAACGTTGATGCGGTTTTCTGTGCCTTCTAATTGCGATTGTAATTCTAAAAAGTTTTGATTGGCTTTGATGTCAGGATAGCGTTCTACAGTTACCAATAATCGTGATAACGCACTGCTCAATCCACTTTGTGCCTGGTTGAAAGCTGCTAAATCTTCGGGCGTGATATTGCTTGGGTCGATGGTCGTTTTGGTTGCTTCACTACGAGCTTTGATAACGGCTTCCAAAGTGCTTTTTTCAAAATCGGCAGCACCTTGAACAGTTTTTACAAGGTTGCCTATAAGGTCATTACGACGTTGGTAGCTGCTTTCTACATCACCCCAAGTTCTGGTGGCGGTTTCTTTAAGTTCAACAGCAGTATTGTTGAATCCTTTTGCCCAAGAGTATATTCCAAAGACAATAACTACAATAATTATAACGGGAATAAGCCATTTTTTCATAATATGTGTTTTTTTAAGTGTTAGTGTTTTATTAGTTAAATAAGTTGCTAAAATGTTACAACTGTTCTTTTATTTTTAAAAGTTGATTTTTGATGTTTTCTAATTTGCTGATAATTTCAAAATTATGAAGCGATTTTTGTTTTTCTTCTTTTAAATGAATTTTTGCGCCTTCAAGGGTAAAACCCCGTTCTTTCACCAAATGGTAAATAAACTTAAGGTTGCTAATGTCTTCGGGCGTAAACTTTCGGTTGCCTTTGGCATTTTTTTTAGGTTGCAGTATATCAAATTCTTTTTCCCAAAACCGTATTAAAGATGCGTTAACATCAAAAGCTTTGGCAACTTCGCCTATGCTGTAATAGCGTTTTTCCGGAAGGTTGATATGCATAGTGTTAGTCTAATGATTGGTTTTCTAAAGATGCTTTTTCTAATAATTGTCCAAATTCTTCTGCCGATAAATTACCGTAATAGAAATTAATAGGATTGATGCGTTCTTCATCTTTAAATATTTCATAATGCAAATGCGGTGCTTCCGACCGGCCTGTACTTCCTACAAAGCCAATTAATTCACCGCGTTTTACACGTTGGTTTGTTCTTACGTTATACTTGTATAAATGGGCATATAATGATACATAGCCATAACCGTGGTCTATTCTTATATGGTTGCCGTAACCCGTTGCGCTATTATCGGCTCTTACAACAATACCATCACCGGAGGCATAAACAGGTGTTCCTCGTGGCGCTGTAAAATCCATGCCGTAATGAAATTTACGTTCTTTGGTAAACGGGTCTGTCCTGTATCCAAACCCCGAAACCAATTGGGTTATAAATTCATTACTTACGGGCTGTATGGCAGGAATTGCCGCCAGAAATTTTTCTTTATCTGCTGCCAAAGCTGCTATTTCATCAAGTGAACGGGACTGCACGACAATCTGTTTTTGTAAAATATCCATACGTTTGTTGGTTTCTATAATCAATTTTGAATTGTCAAAACCTTCAATATTCTTGTAGCGGTTAATACCCCCAAAACCGGCTTTGCGCTGTTCTTCGGGTATTGGGTTTGCACCAAAATACAAACGGTAAATTCCATTGTCACGCTCTTCTACATTGGAAAGTACAGCTTGGGCTTCGTCCATTTTTTTGTTAAGAAGCTCGTACTGCAACTGCATGTGATGTAACTCCCGGGCTAAAGCACGTTCTTTTGGCGATTCTACATACTGGCTGGCAAGAAATACGAACAAAAACCCAAAAAGTGCCGATGCCAGCAAGAACACAAATCCGTATGTAAGCGCCGTTCCTCTTTTGCGCTCTATTTTTTTGTATGAAAGCGTTTCAGAATCGTAATAATATTTTACCTTACTCATTATCTAATTTATACTATTTTTGCAGGAAATTCAGATGGATTTATAATCAGCTGACTTTGATAACGACCAAACTTACAAAAATATTTTAAATGTAAATTTAGTAAAAATTTTCCTGCTCAATCACTACAGTAGCATATTGTACAGATTGGTAGTAATAATAACACGACCATTACAGCAATAATAAACAAGCAATTCAAGATATATCAATGAAATCGCAAGACATACGTTCAAAATTTTTAAGTTTTTTTGAAGAGAAAAAGCATACTATCGTGCCATCTGCACCTATGGTTTTAAAAGATGACCCAACCTTGATGTTTGTCAATTCCGGTATGGCACCTTTTAAAGAATATTTTTTAGGAAATGCAAAACCTAAAAACAGCCGTATTGCCGATACTCAAAAATGCTTGCGTGTTTCGGGTAAACACAACGATTTGGAAGAAGTTGGTTATGACACCTATCATCACACACTTTTTGAAATGTTGGGCAACTGGAGTTTTGGCGATTATTTTAAGAAAGAAGCCATTGCCTGGGCTTGGGAATTGTTGACCGAAGTCTATAAAATCGATAAAAATATTCTGTATGTAACGGTTTTTGAAGGTAGTGAAGACGATAATCTTCCGATGGATACCGAAGCTTATGATTTATGGAAGCAATTTATTTCTGAAGACAGAATACTTAAAGGCAACAAAAAAGATAACTTTTGGGAAATGGGCGACCAAGGTCCGTGCGGGCCGTGTAGTGAAATTCACGTGGACATAAGAAGTGCCGAAGAAAAAGCTAAAATTGACGGGAAAGAATTGGTCAACAAAGACCATCCGCAGGTTGTGGAAATATGGAATCTGGTATTTATGCAGTACAACCGTAAAGCCAATGGCTCATTGGAAACCTTGCCAGCCAAACATATTGATACCGGAATGGGTTTTGAACGTTTGTGTATGGTACTTCAAGGCGTGCAATCAAACTATGATACCGATGTTTTTACGCCAATTATCAGGGAAATTGAAACCATTTCACATAAAGATTATGGTAAAGACGAAAAAACAGATGTCGCCATTCGTGTGATTTCCGATCACGTGCGCGCGGTTGCTTTTTCTATTGCTGACGGACAATTGCCAAGCAATACAGGTGCCGGTTATGTAATTCGCCGAATTTTACGTCGTGCCATTCGTTATAGTTTTACGTTTTTAGACCAAAAAGAACCATTCATTTACAGGTTGATTGATGTGTTAAGTGAAAAAATGGGTATAGCATTCCCAGAGCTTAAAATACAAAAACAGTTGATTGAAAATGTCATCAAAGAAGAAGAGCAATCGTTTTTAAGAACGTTGGATCAAGGTTTGGTATTATTAAACAGAATTATTGAAGAATCAAAATCGGATACAATTTCCGGTGAAAAAGCGTTTGAATTGTATGATACGTTTGGCTTTCCGATAGATTTAACGGCACTGATACTTCGTGAAAAAGGCTTAAAACTTGATGAAGCAGGTTTTCATACCGAAATGCAAAAACAAAAAGACCGTTCGCGTGCTGCCGGCGAGATGACCACAGACGATTGGACGGTATTGATTGATGATAACATTCAGGAATTTGTAGGCTATGATACACTTGAAACGCAAGTGAAAATTACACGTTACCGCAAAGTGGTTTCTAAAAAAGATGGCGAAATGTTTCAGTTGGTGTTCAATTTAACGCCATTTTACCCTGAAGGTGGCGGACAAGTAGGCGATAAGGGCTATATTGAAGCAGCCAATGGTGATGTCACATACATTATCGACACAAAAAAAGAAAACAATGTCATTATCCATTTTGCCAATGAATTACCTTCAAATATTAATGGTATTTTTAAAGCAACGGTTGATGCCAAACAACGCAAACGTACCGAATCAAACCACACAGCAACACACTTACTGCACCAAGCCTTACGTGAAATTTTAGGCACTCACGTTGAGCAAAAAGGAAGTGCGGTACATTCAAAATATTTACGTTTTGACTTTTCACATTTTTCAAAATTAACAGTGGATGAATTGCGTGATGTTGAAAATTTCGTCAATGCACGTATTGAAGGCAAATTGCCACTCATAGAAAAACGCAATATCCCAATGCAGCAAGCTATTGATGAAGGTGCGATGGCATTGTTCGGTGAAAAATATGGCGATACTGTTCGCGCTATTCGTTTTGGGCAATCTATTGAGCTTTGTGGTGGAACACACGTTCAAAACACAGGTGATATATGGCATTTTAAGATTGTATCAGAAGGTGCCGTTGCTGCGGGTATTCGTCGTATTGAAGCCATAACCAATGATGCGGTGAAGGATTTTTATCACGATACCAATCGTGCATATTACGAAATTAAAGATATGCTCAACAATGCACAAGAACCAGTGAAAGCGTTGCAAAATCTTCAAGAGGAAAACGCAAACTTAAAAAAGCAAATAGAGCAACTATTAAAAGAAAAAGCCAAAAACGCCAAAGGTGATTTAAAAAGCGAATTGACCGAAATTAATGGTGTGCAATTTTTGGCAAAACGTTTGGATTTGGATGCGGCAAGTATCAAAGATGTATCGTTTGAATTGGGTCAGGATTTTGACAATCTGTTTTTGGTTTTTGGTACTGAAAGTGATGGCAAAGCCCTATTGTCATGTTATATTTCCAAAGAAGTAGTAGCGAGCAAAGGTTTAAATGCAGGAACGATTGTTCGTGAACTTGGAAAATATATTCAAGGCGGCGGCGGCGGACAAGCATTTTTTGCAACGGCTGGCGGAAAAAACCCTAATGGGATTGATGAGGCGTTAACAGCGGCGAAGGATTATTTGAATTAGATTTTCTCTCGCAAAGACGCAACTTTAAAATAATGACTTTTGTCATTCCGAGGTACGAGGAATCACATTATGTGATATCTCGCTTTGCTCGATATGACAATCAAATAATAAAATGAAACTCCAAACCCAAATACCGCTAACGAAACAGCCCGACAATCTCATAGATTATCAGTCGAAGCTGCTGTTGTTAGGCTCGTGTTTTGCGGAAAATATGAGTGAAAAATTCCAATATTATAAATTTCAAACAACAACCAATCCATTTGGGATTATTTTCAATCCCTTATCTATTGAAAAGATAATTCTAAAAAGTCTTAATAAAACCTATTACACTGATGCCGATGTATTTTATCACAACGAACAATGGCATTGTTATGACGTGCATTCTAAATTAAGCCATTCTTCAAAAGATGAATTATTAAAGCAGTTAAACAATTTAATAGAGCTAACACATTTACAACTCCTCAACGCATCACACATCATCATTACTTTAGGCACGGCTTGGGTTTATAAATTAAATATCACCAATCAAGTAGTTGCCAATTGCCATAAAGTACCGCAAAGTCATTTCACAAAAGTGCTGCTTTCAGTTGAAGAGATATCAAAATCATTAAATACAATTGTTGACAGCATTCAAAGCATCAACCCAAACGCAAAGTTTATTTTTACCGTGTCGCCAGTAAGACACATTAAAGATGGTTTTGCTGAAAACACGCTCAGTAAAGCACACTTAATTTCATCAATCTATAATGTTTTGCAAGTTCCCCCTTTGGGCCTGCCTGCCGGCAAGACAGAGGTTAGAGGGCATTATTTCCCTTCATTCGAACTTTTAATGGACGAACTCCGCGATTATCGTTTTTATGCTGACGATATGTTGCATCCCAATCAAACCGCCATTAATTATATCTGGGAAAAGTTTAAAGAGGTATGGATGCATCCCGAAGCGTTCAAAACAATGACACTTGTGGACGCCATTCAAAAAGGACTTCAGCACGAGCCATTCAATCCACAAACCCAAGCATATCAAACGTTTATTAAAGATTTAGAAGCGAAAATAAAAACGCTTCAAAACCAATTTCCACACATCGTATTCTAAATATACGGCATTTGCCGTATTGTTTGCCCTTCTCATAAGTTGCAATTTTGGCTCATTATTAACCACAAAATTTTACAACAATGAGAAATTTAAAACAATCACTAATCGTATTATTAATGTCTTTTTCATTAATAACCCTTTCATCGTGTTCAAGTGATGACGATGGCGGTGGCGGCGGTCAAGCTGCTGAAGGAACTATCACTGCAAAAGTAAATGGCACAACTGTGACAACAATGGAAATGGTAACATTCGCAAGTTTATCAAGTGGAACTTTGTTGCTTCAAGGGAATACAGGAGGCACATCGAGCAAAGCATTTAATTTTACTATCGTAGGTTATGACGGTGTTGGAACTTACCCATTTGGAGGTGGTGCCAATATTTTTAATGTTGCTTCTTATATAGAGACAGAGGTGGATTTATCCAATCCTGCCAATCCTTCTATTGAAACTTGGAGCGCTCCATTTGATGATACCCAGGTAGGGGAAATCAGCATATCTGAGCAAACGGAAACCCATATCAAAGGAACATTCAGTTTTGAGTGTAAAAATGTGAATGGTGATGGTTCAATGAGAAACGTAACAGAGGGCTCGTTTAATGTTGAAATACTTTAATTATGAAACTGCTATTAGTTCAATTTAAACATATACTGATGTGTGCACTCTTATTGAGTGTGACATCAGTTTTTGCACAAAAAGCTGAAACACCCAATGGAACTTATGATTTAGGCGCCAGCATTAATGAAATGACTTTAACACAAGGTGGTATCTTGGTGGTAGCTACTAATAATGGTTTGGCTGGAATAGACCCTAATAAAAGTACGCCGGTATTTACGTTTAATAATTTTGGTAAACTGAAACCAGAAGAAACTGATTTTATTCCAAATTCCCCATACATTGTGGTGTCGCAAGGAGCAGATTCCAAGTTTGCTGGATTGAGTAAGACAAAACGCGCTGTGATTGATTATGTGACTGGCAAAGTGTTGTTTAATTCAGAAACTGACAATTGGAAACAGATTTATACCTGTAATGTTGTTTTGCCACAAAACAAAGTGATTGTAAGTGGTTTGCAAAAGAGCGACCAAAAGTTTGAAAGCCAGGTGCCTAAAGTAGCTGTTTACGATTTAGTCTCAGGAAAATTAGACTATTCGTTTTTCTTGGACAAGCCGGGACGTGTAGGCATTGCAAAAGATTTTAGTGTTACTGGTACACCATTGTTATTAAAAAATTCACTTTTAATACCTACAGCCCAAGGCATCATTTCAATGTCTCATACAGGTCAGGAGCTTTGGCAAACCAAAATTAAAGGCGTCAAATGGATGGTTGCCGATGAAACCGAAAAAGAAATCTATGCGTTTGAAGGTGCCAATAACGGTAAAAATACCCGCATCCACAAAATAGGGAGCAACGGTGACGAGCTGTGGAAGGATGACCGCAAAGTAAAAGGCGAAGTTTCAAACTTTCAAATTTTACCACAAGGTATTGCCGTGGTAAGTGATGTAGCGGCTTCGGGTGGCAGCGGTCTTAATAAGTTAATGGCTGCAAAAGCACAAAGCCATATCGCATTCTTATCGGCAGGTTCCGGTGAAGATTTATGGGAAAAAGCACCAAAAACCAATGGTTACGTACAACACTTTTATGTCATGGAAGATGGTATTTTATTTGGAATCCAGGAAGGCGGTATCAACAAAATAGCGTTTGACGGAAAAACCTTATTCAAAAAACCTCTTAAAACAGGAGAGAATATCCTGATTATGGCACATACACCCCAGGGATTAATTTACATTACAGGTGAAGATACCAATATTGTAAATTTACAAACCGGAGATCAGGTATGGAATAAACCGCTTAAATATAAAAAAGCAACGTCTGTGGCATCAACGTTTGACAGTAAAAATGACAGATACCTGATTTCTGCCGATGGTAAAATTAAAGCTATTGAAGCCGCTACGGGAGAAGTGAGTGATTTTGCTGCTTGTAATTTTGGTGAAAAGGAAGACCCGAATAATCTGGAAATAAGAGATACGGGAATCTATCTGTCATCAGACCAGAATATGACCCTGCTTGGATTTGACGGTAGTGAGGCTTATCATGTATATCACAAATCGCCGGGAAGAAGCACCTTTGGCAAAATCATGGGCGGTGTTATGGCTGTAGCTTCTACCGCTATGGCTGTGTCTATGAGCGCCAGAGCTGGTGCTAACAAAACAGGTTATGGTAGCGCTAATGATTTGAGTAACTACAATGATTATGGTAAAGAAGCCAAACGTGCCGCCGATATGTTTTCAAGCATTGCAAGTGCCTCATTTGATTATTTGTCAACACGTTTTAAAGCCACAGCGGCAACGGAGAATGCACAGTTTATTTTAACCAAATTAGACGAAGGTGTTGGACTTGTTAAAGTAAATAAAGATACTGGTAAAGTGGATAAAGAAATCGTCCTAAAGGATAAAAAACCTGAATATGAAGTTGATGAATTCGGAGGATTTTTGTTTTACAAAGCCAATGACAAAACCATTTACGCTTATGATCTTAAACAATAAATCTTGTTGTTGAGATGTGTGTGATTAGGCGTAATTTTCAAAGGTTACGCTTAATCTTTTTTAATTGCTTCTTATCGAAAAAAATATAAGTCAAGTGTAATTAGTTATATATTCGTAATGCTATTAATCAATTTTTTTAAAAAAGCGTCAGTAAATGTAATTGCCCCAAATGGTAGTTGTGTTCTGATGCTTTTTTTATTTCCAATTATGAAAATCAAAACTACTTTTATAATTGCATGTCTGTTCAGCATATCGATTTCTTTTTCTCAAAATCAGAATAATTCGAGTAATGACGTTAAGGAGATTATCGAATTAAAAGCGAAACTTCCACAAAGCAACACACAACAAAAGTTTGATATTTTCAAGCAACTATCACAATTATATCTTTCCAAAAATGATTCATTAGCTTTTTTTTATGCTGATGAAATGTTGAAAATTTCAAAAAGCACAAAAAGCAAATCTCAAAAAGGAGAAGCCTTATTTTTTCTTGGCAAAGCCTATTATGATATTTCTAAAACGAAGTCCTTAGATTATTTTAAAGAAGCCGAACCTTTATTGCTTTCAAGCAAAAGCGATTATCTTAAAGATATTTATTACGACCAATCAAATATTTACACCGTTTTTTCTGAATTCCCCGAAGCTTTAAAATTCGGATTAAAATCGTTAGAGTACAATCAATCGCACAACCATCAACAAAACATTTTAAGAGATATGTCATCTATTGGTTATATCTACGATAGAATGTACGAGTTTAAAGAATCTATAAAATGGAATAGACAAGCCTTGAAACTCGCCATAAAATTAAAAGACAAACGTGGCGAAGCCTTATGCTACGGGCGAATTGGCATTGCGTATGATGAATTGGCAGAACAAGATAATTTCAACAAAAAACTATTTGATAGCGCATTATATTACAATCTTAAAGCTGTCAAAATCAGTGAACAACTCAAAATGTTAGGCTTTAGCCGAACAACCTATTCTAATATTGGCAACACCTATAGCAAACTCAAAGATTACAAAAAAGCAGAGGAATTTACCCTAAAATCCTTAGCGGTTCCAGGGTTTGAATCTAATAAAGGCGTCACGTTGGTCAATCTTGGTAAAATTTACTTAGAAACGAATCGGTTTGCTGAAGCCAAAAAAATATTGGATAGCGCGATGCAAAACACCAAAAAGTACGGCACTCGAAAATATGAATTGGAAGCACATTACCGTTTTCACGAGTTAAATGTCAAAAAAGGCGATTATAAAAATGCCTTACAAAACTACATATCCTATAAAGACATTGAAGACGATTTGCTCAACGAAACCAAAACCAAGCAAATTGCCGAAATGGGCGAACGCTACAAAAGTGCCGATAAAGAACGCCAAATTTTGATGCAACGTGCAGATTTGGCTGAGAAAAACCTCATCATTCAAAAGCGAAATGCACAAGTGTTTGGGTTGATTGGTTTGGCATTGGTTTTAGTGTTTATTGGCTATTTATTCTACAAACAACAAAAACTCAAAAATGAGCAATTGCTAAAAGAAAACGAACTTAAAGATGCCTTGTTGAAAATTGAAACCCAAAGCCGACTGCAAGAACAACGCCTCAGAATTTCAAGAGATTTACACGATAATATTGGTGCGCAACTGACTTTTATTATTTCGTCTATTGATAATTTGAAATACGGATTTGATATTCAAGATGATAAGCTCACAGCAAAACTCAACACCATCAGCAACTTTACGTCATCTACCATTTACGAACTGCGCGATACCATTTGGGCAATGAATAAAAGTGCTATTACCTTTGAAGATTTACAATCGCGAATCTCCAATTTTATTGATAAAGCCAATAGTATTGATAATGGTATCAGTTTTCAATTTAATGTGAATGATGATGTGAATAGTGATAAAAAATTCACGTCTGTAGAAGGTATGAACATCCACCGAATCATTCAAGAAGCCATCAATAATAGTTTAAAACACGCGCATCCAAAGCAGATAAAAGTGGATGTTAAGCAAAATTTTGACAAACTGCAAATAGAAATTTCTGATGATGGCAATGGCTTTGATTATCAAAATGTCACCAAAGGCTATGGTTTAATAAATATGCAAAAACGCGCCCACGAAATTGGTGGCGAATTGGTCATTCAATCTGTTGAGAAGAAAGGAACGACTGTTTGTCTTATTTTTTAGTATCTTCAAATTTTTAAATTATTAGTATGAAAATCAATAACCTCTTAATTGTTTTTTTACTTAGTACTTTCAGTGTGTTTTCTCAGGCTGACGCCGATAAATTAAATGATGAAGCCTTAGATATTTACAAGGAAAATCCACAAAAAGCCATTCAAATTTTACAAAAAGCGATTGACATTTCTACATCCAACAAAAATCAGGAACAAATAAGTCGCTCAAAAAATAGTTTGGGTATTGTTTATAGAGATTTGGGCGATTATAAAAAAGCCAAATTCTTATCTGAAGAAGCATTAACGATTACAAAAGACTCCACTATTCGTGCATCAGCTTTTAATAATATTGGTGCTGCCAATAGAAGTTTGGGTTTGTACGAAGAAGCGTTGCAATCGTATTTGAAAGCGCTCAATATTTACGAAGCTAAAAATGAGACATCCTTACAAGCAACCGTCAGCAACAATATTGGAATGGTATATAGCTATTTGAATATGAGGTCAAAAGCTATTGAATATCATCTAAAAGCTAAAGATATTTTTGAAAAAGAGAAGAATTTAAAAGGGATATCCGAAGTTTATAACAACATCGCTATTTTGTATGCAAATGATGGCGAACTCGATAAAGCCTTAGAATACTTTAAATATTCACTCAAAATTGAAGAACAACTCAAAGACAAAAAAGGCATTGCAGAATCTGCGAATAATGTTGGTGCGGTGTATTATTATATGACTCAAATTGACTCTGCATTGATATATTTTAAGCAATCGGCAAGTATCGAAAAATCCATAGGCAACTTATCTGGTTTGGGTGCGAGTTATAATAATATTGCGCAGGTGTTGATTGAAAACAATCGAGTAGATGCATCAAAAATCTATATTGATAGTGCCTATTATTATGCGAAAAAAACCAATACAGTTAGTGACATTCAAGGTGCTTTAAGTTCTTATGCATCGTTTTATGAAGCTAAAAATAATCCAGCGGAAGCGTTAAAATATTTCAAAGAATACACAACACTCAAAGACAGTATTCTCAATATTGAAACGAATAGTAAAGTTGCCAAACTCGAAATCGAATACCAAACCGAAAAAAAAGAAAAAGAAATCCTATCACAACGTGCAGACATTGCAGAAAAAGAATTATCACTTAGCAAGAAAAATAGCTACATTCTTGGTTTATCCGCCTTAGCCATCGTTTTGTCGCTTATCGGATTTTTATTTTACAATCAACAAAAACTCAAAAATCGTCAGTTGCAAAAGGAAAACGAACTCAAAGATGCCTTATTGAAAATTGAAACCCAAAACCGCTTACAAGAACAACGTTTACGCATCAGTAGAGACTTGCACGACAATATTGGCGCACAATTGACCTTTATCATTTCGTCATTAGACAATTTGAAATACGGGTTTCAATTACCTGAAAAGTTGAACGACAAACTCAAAACCATCAGCGAGTTTACCACAACCACAATTTACGAATTGCGCGATACCATTTGGGCAATGAACAAAAGTGAAATTACCTTTGAGGATTTACAGTCGCGCATTTCCAATTTTATGGACAAAGCCAATAGTTCTGCTGAGCAAATTCAGTTTAATTTCAACATTGACACCGGTTTGTCAAACGATTTAACGTTCACTTCCGTGGAAGGTATGAATATTTATCGAATCATCCAGGAAGCTGTTAACAATGCCTTGAAATATGCAGAGGCAAATACCATTGATGTGCAATTCAAAAAAGAAAATGACCGGCTTTTTGTTTCTATAACCGATGACGGAAAAGGCTTTGACCCATCAAAAGTTGAAGATGGCAACGGACTGAACAATATGAAAAAACGAGCAAATGAAATAAACGCTCAAATTCAAATAGATTCAAAAACGGATAACGGTACTACGGTATCGTTAAAAATGCCAAACAGTTAACCAAAACCAATAATCTGATGAATATCAAAATAGCCATAGTTGACGACAATTCGTTTTTAATCAATGCCGTAAAAGAAAAACTCTCGTTTTTTGAAGACTTGAATTTCAAGTTTTCTGCTATGAATGGTTCAGAACTATTGGTAAAGTTGGAAGACAACCACAATCTCGATTTGATTTTGATGGATATTGAAATGCCTGTTTTAAACGGGATTGAAACCACAGAGATAGTCAAACAAAAATATCCACAAATCAAAATCATTATGCTGACGGTTTTTGATAATGACGAGAATATTTTTAATGCGATAAAAGCCGGTGCCGATGGTTATTTATTAAAAGAAATAAACGCCAAAAATTTGCACGACGGTATTATTGAAACCTTAAACGGTGGCGCAGCGATGAATCCGTCAATAGCGTTAAAAACCCTGAAATTGTTGAGAAATCCTATCAATATTCAAAACAAGCAAGACCAGGAAGAAATACAATTAACCACCAGAGAAACTGATGTTTTAGAACAACTCAGTAAAGGCCTGAACTATATTAAAATTGCCGAAAACCTTATTCTTTCAACAGGAACGGTAAGAAAGCACATTGAAAACATCTATAAAAAACTACAGGTTCATAACAAACTGGAAGCAGTTCAAAAAGCGAAAAGGAATAATTTGATTTGAGGCAATTTGCCCAAAAATACCCGTCAATCAAACCGCATGGCTTTTACCGGAGATATTTTGGTTACAATCATTGACGGTACGAGCATCATCAACACACATATTACAAAAGTTCCTATGTTGAGCAGTAAAATATAGGTAATGCTGATGTAAACAGGCGCTTCGGTTACATAATACACTTCGGGGTTAAGCGGTATGAGTTTCAGGTATTTTTGGGCAAATAACAATCCGAGTCCTATAAGGTTTCCCCAGAGTAATCCAAGCCCAATCTGGTACATGGCATTATATAAAAATATTTTTCTGATGCTCCAGTTGTTACTGCCAAGTGCTTTCAGGATTCCTATCATCTGGGTACGTTCCAAAATCAAAACCAACAAAGCGGTAATCATATTAATGCCGGCAACCAAAACCATAATCCCGATAATCCCGTAGATATTGTTGTCAAAAATTTTTATCCATTCAAAAATAGACGCGTACTTTTGCTCAACCGTAATAACGTTAAGGTTTGACGGCGTTTCCTGATAAATTTCGATGCCTTTGCGTTCTATCTGCGTAAAATCGTCAATAAACACTTCAAAACTACCTACTTTATCATCGTCCCATTTATTGAACCGCTGTATGTGCCGCAGGTCGCCTATCATATATTTCTCATCAAGTTCCTGAAAGCCAGAATTGTAAATACCTACAATATTAAACGCCCGCTGAAACGGAATCTGATTAATATCTTCCTTAACAAACAAGGTTTGAAATGTATCGCCTGTTTTAAACTGAAGCCTGTTGGCAAGATGTTGAGAAATGAGTACGTCGTTATTGAGTTCGCCGGTATAATCGGGCAGGCGTCCGTCAACAAGAAATTCCTCAAAATACGCCCATTTGTAGTCTGTCCCGACACCTTTTAAAACAATGCCTTCAAAATCGGTTTCGGTACGGATAATCCCGAATTTTGTCGCTATGCCCTGAATATGTGCAATACCCGAAACATCTTTGAATTTAGGATAAAAAGGCTGGTTTTTGCTTATTGGTACTTCCGATTCGTCCGATGCATTACTGTCAAAATTGGTAATCATCACATGACCGTTAAAAGCAACTGCCTTATCACGTATTTTTTGCTGTAGCCCAAAGCCCGTTGCAATTGCAATAAGCATTACCACAATTCCTATAGCAATAGCCGTAATACCAATTTTTATAATTGGTGCCGATACACTACTTTTATACGCTTTATTACCAATAATGCGTTTAGCTATAAACAGTTCAAAATTCAAAATACGATGATGCTTTTAACAATGCTCAAAAATACATTTTTATTATTTGTTATGATACCGGTTTCCTGCGGAAATGTTTCTGAAAACCCAAAAACGGAAACGGAAATTCTGAAAACTGAAAACCGTCAACTGCAAACTATTATTGTGGGTGCCAATCAAACGGAAGCCTATTTACCATTATTAAAAGGAAAGCGGGTAGGTGTTGTTGCCAATCAAACTTCGGTGGTTTTTAAAGAACCAAGAACCCGGAGCCAAGAATCAAGACATTATACGCATTTGGTAGATTCGTTATTGGCGTTAAAAGTTGATGTAAAAAAAGTATATGCGCCCGAACACGGTTTTAGAGGCACAGCCGATGCCGGCGAACTCATAAAAGACGGTTTGGACACCAAAACCGGTTTGCCTATTATTTCGCTTTACGGTAATAACAAAAAGCCAAAACCCGAACAATTACAAGGTATTGACATCATGATTTTTGATGTTCAGGATGTGGGCGCACGTTTTTACACCTACATATCATCATTGCATTATGTGGTGGAAGCCTGTGCCGAAGCTAAAATTCCGGTGCTGATTCTGGACAGGCCAAATCCTAACGGGCATATTGTTGACGGTCCGGTGCTTGAACCCGAACACAAAAGTTTTGTAGGCATGCACCCAATTCCCGTATTACATGGCATGACAATTGCAGAATATGCACAAATGATTAATGGTCAAAAATGGCTTGAAAAAGGCATACAATGCGAACTTATGATAATTCCTGTTAAAAATTATACGCGTAACATGCCATACAGCCTGCCTATAAAACCATCACCAAATTTACCCAACGACCAGTCTGTAAATTTGTATGCGAGTTTGTGTTTTTTTGAAGGTACCAATGTAAGCGTCGGTCGTGGCACAGATAGGCAGTTTCAGATTTATGGTTCACCTGAATGGAAAGAATTAGAAAGTATTTACAAAAGCACAGATATACAAGCAACAACATTTATTCCTAAACCAAACGAAGGCGCAAAAGACCCATTATATAATGGTGTAAAATGTTATGGTTGGGATTTGTCAGCGGTTAAAGAAATAAATCAGCTTGAAATTAAATTTCTTTTCGAAGCATATCACAGAACAAAAGACAAAACCAAATTCTTTAATTCATTTTTTACGAAATTAGCCGGCACAAAAACACTTCAAAAACAAATAGAAGATGGTGTTCCGGAAAAAGATATCAGAGCGTCCTGGGCAAAAGCTATTGAAGAATTTAAAACGCAACGCCAACCGTATTTACTTTATAATTAAAGCCCAATGAAACCTTGTTGCAAAATTTATGATTACTCAGAGTTTAAACACAAAGGTAACATGTGACCGTTAAAAAACAAATAAGAATTACCACATGAAACGACTTATAACCTACATCATGTTACTTCTGGCACCTTTTGGTTTTTCGCAGACTGCCGACACTTCAGACCAGCAAAAAATACGTAAGGCAAAACGTCTTGCCAAAAAATTCATGCGTAGAGAAGGCATTCCGGGAATGGCAATTTCTGTATCAAAAAATGGCGAACTTATATGGAGTGAAGGTTTTGGCTATTCAAGACTTCATCCCGAAACAAAAATTCTGCCCGATTCCACACAATTCCGTATTGCCAGTATTTCAAAATCTATCACGGCGTTTGCTTTGGCAAAAATGACCGAAGAAAAATCTATTGATTTGGATAGTAGTATTTACAAATATTTGCCAAGTTATCCAAAGAAAGATTACGATTTTACCGTGCGGCAATTAGGCGGAAACATAGCAGGTATAAGACATTACAAGGACAATGAATTTGCGCTCAACAAAAAAATGACCATTACCGAAGGCCTGGACTTATTTAAAAACGACCCGTTGCTTTTTGAACCCGCAACGCAGTTTAATTACACCTCGCTGGGTTATGTACTATTAAGTGAAGTGATGCAAAAAGCTGTTGATATGCCGTTTGAAGACTATGTTAGAGAGCGTGTTTTTAAACCGCTTAACATGCAAAACTCTACGGTTGATATTTCGGATGTTGTGATTCCAAACCGAACCTTGTTTTACAGGTCGTCTTTTACCAAAAAGCCTATTGTAAGTGTTCCTGTTGCCAACGAATTTAAGGTTGCCGGCGGCGGATTTTTATCAACTTCAGAAGATATTGTAAAGTTTGGCAACGAGATTATCAACCCGGCAATTATCTCTAAAGAAGCCCTGTCGGAAGTTATTAAGGCTCAAAAATTAAAAAACGGCAATAATACGGGTTATGGCATTGGATTTTCGGTGGTAACAACCAAAAACGGCACACCAAAATATTACCATACCGGCGGTGGCGTTGGTGCATCTACGATACTTATGGTATTTCCCGAAGAACATATCGTGATTACCGTTTTGACCAATTTAACAGGTGCGGCCGTGCAGAAATTTGGCGAAGAACTGGAAACTGTTTTTGTTGATGATGATAGTGCCATTAGCGGTCAGATGCCGTAACGATGCCTGTATTTACTAATGATACCGTTGCCGGTTCATGTCTTGAAATCCTTACCACAAATACAATTTTTTTATGTTCCTGACCCACAACAAATAAGTGTTTGCCTGTGCTCAAATGTATTAACGGGACTTTAAAATCTGTATCAAAAATATACTTGTCTATTTCTCTGGAATAGTTACTGTTTATGGCATAAACATAGCTAATGGGCTTATGACTTTTAAGAATCAAAGTGTCCTTGGTAGCATTAAGTTCGTGTATCAAATCTTTTGCGCCCGGATTGATGTTTTTTTCCAAAACAGCTAAGTGTTTTTGCGCCTGATATTTTTGAAAAGTAAAGCTTATTATAGAAGCCATAAGGACTCTGCGGTATTTTCCCATAGATGATATTGCTATTAAATTCAATATATGTTGAACAACAGCAATTAATTAATCCCTGACATAAAACTATGCCGATTGTAAGTAAAACAGGTTAAAATATCTGCCAACGGCATAAATAATCGAAGAATGTAACAAATAACCTTATTTTCCGGAATTAAACAGAGCAATTAACTTGTCGGGATAGTCTGTGATGATGCCGTCAACTTTAAAATCAATCATACGCTGCATATCTTCAACATTGTTTAATGTCCACGGAATCACTTTCATTTTTGAATCCTGTAAATCGCTCACTTTTTGTGCCGAAAGTAATTTGTAATACGGACTCAAAATATCGGGTTTAAATGAAAGTTGCCTGAGTTTTTGGTCTATCGTTTCATGTTCATCAACCAATAATGCAATGTTTATGTCAGGGAATCTTTGTTTTATGATTTCCAATGCCCGCAGGTCAAATGATTGCAAAGTGGTTCGGTTGGTAATAGTGTTGTCTTTAATCACATTTGTTACCAGTTCAACAAAAACATCAATATTTGGTGTGAAAATGCCGTCATATTCCGGAAGGCTTTTTATTTCGATATTGTATTTGATAGTATTATTGCTCATTGAATTGGCTAATGTGACGACATCTTCAAGCAGCGGTTTGTGTACTTTCAGTTTTTTCTGTTCGGGAAATCTTGGGTGGATTTTTGACCCGCAATCGTACATTTTGATGCTGTTATACGTCATCTCATATAGGTTGTAGTTTGTTTCCTGTTTCGCATTTATAATATTGCCGGAAACATCCAGTGCAATCTCATGATTCATATACGGCTCGTGAGATACCACGACTTTGAGGTCTTTAGAAACAACCACGTCAAGTTCTAAAGTATGCACGCCAAGTTCGATGGCTTTTGTAAATGCAGGTAGTGAATTTTCGGGATACAAGCCTCTGCAGCCCCGATGACCCTGTATATCCATAGTATGATTTGAATTACAATTAAGAAACGTAAAAACGCAAATAATCAACAGATAGCGCATTTATTCAAATGATTCGATTGTTGTGGGTTTTCTGTATTTATGAAACGGTTGTAACATCAAATCTTTGATATTGCTGTTTGTTGCTTCATCAGGAAACGTATCGACTCCGTACACGATTTTTTCCCTGTCCAAAACCATGAACGTTCCAAAAAGCCTGTCCCAAACAGAAAAAATATTACCGTAATTTGAATCGGTATAAGGCAGCACATAATGATGGTGCACTTTATGCATATCTGGTGAAACCAACACATAACTTATAAACGTATCCAGTTTTCTTGGTAAACGGATGTTGGCATGTGTGAATTGTGTGGCTACAACCGACAGCGATTGGTACAAAAACACAATGGCAATAGGTGTACCGATGATAAACACACCAAACAACGTGAAGACAAAACGTATCACGCTTTCCAGCGGATGATGCCTGTTTGCTGTAGTGGTATCAACCTTGTGGTCTGTATGATGTACCAAATGCACCATCCAGAGCGGTTTTACTTTATGCTCTACATAATGTGCCAGATAGGCTCCTATAAAATCCAGCAGCAGCAAGCCCAGCAATACATATAACCATAACGGCATTTCGGGTAACCAATTGATAATTCCAAAATTATTGGCAACAGTCCAATCGGAAGTTTTAAGAAGCAAAAATGCCAGGCTGAAATTGACAAGAATGGTCGTTAGCGTAAAAATAAAGTTAGGTACCGCATGTTTCCACTTTTTAT
The DNA here is from genome assembly GCA_964454675.1 of uncultured Flavobacteriaceae bacterium. GTDB lineage: Bacteria > Bacteroidota > Bacteroidia > Flavobacteriales > Flavobacteriaceae > CAYVUB01. The sequence continues at coordinate 247,466 of CAYVUB010000001.1, forward strand.
AATTGAACCTGAACAACGGCAAAATGCCTTCCAAAAACCAAAATAGCATGATACCGCCAACCAAAATAATGCTTCGGTGTAATGATGGAATGGTTTCAAAATAGTTGATAATTGTTTCCAATGGGATATTTTTGTTCTAAAGATAAAAAACGAAATGATAATTGGTATTATAAATTTTTATTTTGACTGTTGAATTTTCATTTGAGCCAAGAATCAAGAGCCAAGAGGTAATAGGCAAGAGACAAAACAAAAGAAACCTAACCAAATAAAAAACCAAAGTAGGAAAAAACAGTGTTTAACTGTTATATCTTTGTTATGCAATCTATGGAACGAGATACATTAATACTAAAATGGTTAGATAACGACTTAACCGATGCGGAAATTGAAGCCTTTAAAAAGTTTGAAGATTACCAATCGTTAATGATGTTAAATTCGCATTTGCAGAATTTTAAAGCAAAAGATATTGATGCTGATGAAGCTCTGCAATCGGTGTTAAAAACCATTGAAACCCGCAAGAAAGCGAAGAAAAAGCTGCTGCCATTGTTACTGCGCATGGCTGCCGTTATTGTTATTGGTTTGGGTATTTTTTATTTCGTCACCTTAAGGGATACTCAGGTTTCAACCCTTATTGCAGAAAAACAAACCATTGTATTGCCCGATGCTTCCAAAGCAGTTATCAACGCACAATCATCATTAACATACAATAAAAAGAATTGGAAAAATTCCCGAAACGTATCACTTGACGGTGAAGCCTATTTTGAAGTTGCCAAAGGCGCAGCGTTTAATGTGGTAACGCCAAATGGTATTGTGAGTGTTTTAGGTACCAAATTTAATGTCAAACAGCGCGATGATGATTTTGAAGTGGTTTGCTATGAAGGATTGGTACGTGTGGTTTACGGCTCGCATACCCAGACATTATCTACCGGAAACCGGTTTTTGATTTTGGACGGCGCATTGGTTTCTTCCGAAAAAGAATTGCAAGCCGCACCGTCATGGATAGATAATCACAGCACGTTTAAAAGCTTACCTTATAAAGATGTTATTGCCGAATTTGAACGTCAATACGACATTATCATAGACACCGGACAAATTGACGGCTCACTACTGTTTACAGGAAGTTTTACGCATAACAATATAGATGTTGCATTAAAATCGATAACTTTACCGTTGCAATTAACCTACACAAAAACTGGAAAGACGATTGCATTAAAACGTGAGTAAACATCGTGTCATTTATGTGTTTTTAATGATTTTTTTTGGAAGTATTTATGGTCTTTCGGCACAAAATATTTCAAAAGAAAAACGCAGTCTTTTGCAAGTTTTAAGCATTGTTGAACAACGGCACAATATCCGGTTTAGCTATTTAGACCAAACTATTGCCCATAAAACATCGTTTGTGCCTGATGAGCATTTAACACTGCCCGAAACTTTAAAGTTTTTAGAAACCGAAACCAATCTCGATTTTATTATTATTGACGCAGGTAGTGTTGTTATCTCTGTAAGAAGCAATCCGTTTGCGGCATTTATTACCCAAAAGCTTGAAGATATTGTTATTACCAATTACCTGACAAGAGGTATTTCAAAAAAGAGTGACGGGAAAATCACCATTCAAACGGAACAGTTCGGGATATTACCGGGATTGATAGAGGCCGATATTCTGCAAACCATACAGGCATTGCCGGGCGTTATGAGTGTTGACGAAACGGTATCAAACATTAACATCCGTGGAGGTTCGCATGACCAGAATTTAATATTGTGGGATGGCATCAAAATGTACCAGTCGGGACATTTTTTTGGGTTGGTATCGGCAATAAATCCAAATTTGATTACCAATGTAAACGTATCAAAAAACGGCAGCAGCGTGAAGTATGGCGATGGCGTATCAAGTGTGATAGATATGCAGCAATCCAATACTTTGGATAATGATTTTAAAGCCGGTGTTGGGTTTAACCTTATTAGTGCCGATGCGTTTGCAAAAGTACCGCTGTCAAAAAAAACAGAAGTTCAGGTATCGGCAAGACGCTCAATCACCGATATAATTTTTACACCCACTTACGACCAGTATTTTAAACGTGCCTTTCAGGATTCGGATTATAACGATTCGAGCCGGCAGGTGTCGGTTTCAACAAACGAGCAGTTTTATTTTTATGATGCCGGTATTAAGTTTTTGTATGATATTTCAGATTCCGGTCAATTGCGGATAAATTTTTTGACCATCAACAATCAATTGAGCTATGATGAGCAATTTGGCAATGATACTTCAAAAAGCACCTTAAAGCAAAATAATATCGCAACCGGTATTGAGTATTTAAAATACTGGAACAGAAAATTGACCACAACCGCACAATTGTCGTGGTCGGGTTACGAGTTGAGCACCAATAATAATGATATAGGCAATGACCAGCAGTTGCTTCAGGATAATGAAGTGAGCGATTTGAACCTAAAAATCAACACTACAAACCATATTGACAGCAACCTGAAAATTCACGGCGGCTACCAGTTTAATGAAGTGATTGTGGGCAATCGTGAAGATGTCATAAACTTGAATTTTACACGATTTACCAGGCGTGTAAACCGAACACATGCTATTTATGGCGAAGCCGAATTTACTTCGGCAAACAAACATACGTATGCCAGAATCGGCTTGCGAACCAACTATATAGAACAGTTTTCTGAGTTTTATACCGAACCGAGATTGTCAGTAAGCCACAAACTGAATAACGATTTCAGGCTGGAACTTTTAGGCGAATTTAAAAGTCAGACCGTTTCACAAATCATCGAACTTCAGAACGATTTTTTAGGGCTCGAAAAACGCCGCTGGCAACTGTCAAACAATGATAATATCCCGATTATAAAAAGCGGACAGGTTTCATTGGGAATCCATTATAACAAAAATAAACTGCTCGTAAGCCTTGAAGGATTTTTAAAAAATGTTGACGGTATCACAGCCCGAAGCCAAGGATTTCAAAATCAATATCAGTTAGTAAACGCTACGGGAAGCTACCAAACCATAGGTGTAGATTTCTTAATCAACAAGCAGTTTGAAAATTTTAGCTCATGGCTTAGTTATTCTTTCAGCAAAAACGATTATATATTTGATACGCTCAACAATGGCACTGCATTTCCTAATAATCTGGATATACGTCATGCTGTAAATTTTGCAAATACCTACACCATCAAAAACCTGAAATTTGCTTTAGGACTTAACTGGCGTTCAGGACGGCCAACGACAGATATCCGGCAGCAGCAAAATACTACGGGAGCCATTAATTATGAACAGCCAAACAGTAGCCGTTTGCAGGACTATTTAAGAGCAGATATTTCAACTACTTACCAATTTCAGGTTACAAAAAAAGCAAATGCATCGGTTGGCGCATCTGTCTGGAATATTTTTAACCGTAAAAACATTCTGAATACCTACTACACCCGTAATGCCGAAAACGACATCATTAAGATTAATACCATTGCATTAGGCATCACACCCAATGTGAGTTTTAGGGTGAATTTTTAGTGCTTATTTAATTATTTCCCACACAAACCGTTTTATGGTTCATTTCTTTATTAAATAGCATTTAGTCAAAATAAATTGAAGTATTTATATAACTTTGTCTAAAAGCATATAGTTTTTTTGAATTTTACATTCAGAACAACCTCTTACAAATCAATAAAACCAACGTTAATCATCACAACAGCTTATAGACTTGGAACAGTTTAAAAACAAAGATGCAATGTTATGGGCAAAATTCAAGGATGGCGACATCAATGCCTTAGGGGATTTGTATGATTTATTTATTGATGATTTGTATAATTACGGCATACAGTTTTCGCAAGATAAACATTATGTTATGGACTGTATTCATGACTTGTTTTTAAACCTGTATAAATATCGAAAAGGCATAACGGTTAAAGACAATGTAAACTATTATTTGGCGCGGTCTCTCAAAAACCAAATTTTAAAACAATCTAATAAAAATTCGTTAAAATACCTATCTCATTCATTTGAAGATACAGATTTCTGCGCTTCTTTTGAAGACGATTTAATTACCGCCGAAATGACAAACGAACGGGCTTTCAAGCTGTCAAAAGCTCTTGGATTGTTGAGTAAAAAACAACGGCAAGGCTTGCATCTTAGGTTTACCGAAGGAAAACAATACGAAGAAATTTCAGAGATTATGAACATCTCTGTTCAAACGTCCAGAACCATTATTTATAGAGCAATCAAAGTTTTAAGAAAAAATCTGACCACTTTCATTGTTTTCGTCTGTTCTTTTTTTTAAAATAAATTTTCAGCAAAAATACATTGGACAATTTGCTAACGAAAAACCTTTTTGAATCTATTCACAGGAACATTCTTCTAATTCTAATATGGGATTGTTCAGTCTGTTGCCCGAAGCACAGGGCAAAGATTATGAAGAAGAGCAGTTTGCTAATGAAGTGAAGAAAAAAACAGGTAAGTTTCAATACTTTAAATAACCTTCATTTTTGTAGTAAGCATAAGGTTTAGAAGCTAAAAGTTTACTATTTTAGTGCTTTCTTAAGGATTAAGAATCCCTAATCTAAAAAATCACATATTCAAATGTCAGAAGAACAAAAGAAAATTTTAGAGCAACAGCTCTGGAATATAGCCAATACATTACGTGGAAAAATGAATGCCGATGAATTTCGGGATTATATTTTGGGATTTATTTTTTATAAATATTTGGCTGAAAAAATGGAAATTTATGCCAATTCTATTTTAGAGCAGGACAATATTCAATTTAGAGAAATTGACGAGAACAGTCCTGAAGGACAAGAGTATATTGAAGCTATTAGAGAAGAAGCTCTTGAAACATTAGGGTATTTTCTAAAACCTTCTGAACTGTTCAGTGAAATTGCTAAACGTGGAAATAGTAACAGTAACACGTTTATTCTGGAAGATTTACAAAAAATCCTGACTAATATTCAGTTGAGCACAATGGGAACGCAAAGTGAAGAAGACTTTGATAACCTGTTTGAAGATATGGATCTTAACAGTACGAAATTAGGCAAAACAGCAGATGCAAGAAATGAAATTATCGTAAAAGTACTGGTGCATTTGGATGAAATTGACTTCAAATTGGAACATACCGAATTGGATGTATTGGGAGACGCCTACGAATATCTGATTGGTCAGTTTGCCAGTGGTGCAGGAAAAAAAGCTGGGGAGTTTTATACCCCTCAGGAGGTATCCAAAATTCTTGCAAAAATTGTTACCACAGGTAAAAACAGAATAAAATCAGTATATGATCCAACCTGTGGTTCAGGATCGTTATTGTTGCGTGTTGCAAGGGAAGTAAAAGATGTAAATAATTTCTATGGTCAGGAAATGAACCGTACAACGTATAATCTTGCCCGAATGAATATGATACTTCACGGAGTGCACTATCTAAAATTTGACATTAAGCAGGAAGACACGTTAGAACATCCTCAGCATTTGAACGATATGCCCTTTGAAGCTATCGTGGCAAATCCGCCATTTTCGGCCAATTGGAGTGCCAATCCTTTATTTCTGAACGATGACCGTTTTAGTCAGTATGGCAAATTAGCTCCGGCAAGTAAAGCCGACTTTGCCTTTGTCCAGCACATGATACATCATTTAGCGGAAAACGGAACAATGGCTATTGTACTGCCACACGGTGTTTTGTTTAGAGGTGCAGCAGAATTGCACATTCGTAAATACCTTATCGAACAAAAGAATTATTTAGACGCTGTAATCGGTTTGCCTGCCAATATTTTCTACGGAACGAGTATTCCGACTTGTATTTTGGTGTTTAAAAAATGTCGTGAAACACCGGATGATATTTTATTTATCGACGCTAGTAAAGGATTTGAAAAAGCGAAAAACCAAAATATGTTGCGGGAGGAACACATCGATAAGATTGTGGAAGCCTATCGTAACAGAACGGTTATTGAAAAATACAGTCATTTAGCAACTTTACAAGAAGTCGCTGAGAATGATTATAACCTGAATATTCCCCGCTATGTAGATACTTTTGAAGCCGAAGAAGAAATCGATATCCAAGCCGTAATGCAGGAAATCAAATCTTTGGAAGCCAAAAGAGCCGAACTCGATAAAGAAATTGATGTGTATTTTAAGGAATTGGGATTGGTGTTTTAGATGATATTTAAAAATCTGAATTATTACATTCTGAAAATATGGAATCGAACAAATTTCAAAATAAATATCGCATACCATCTGCCCGATTACAGGGATATGATTACGGAAAAAATGGGGCATATTTCATCACGATATGTACCCAAAACAGAGTGCATTATTTTGGGGAAATTGAAAACGGGAAAATGATTTTGAACGAATTGGGAAAATTGGCAGAACAATTTTGGGTGGAAATACCTAACCAATTTCCGTTTCTGGAATTAGGCAATTTTGTGGTAATGCCCAATCATATTCACGGGGTATTGATTATTGATAAAACCAATGACGGGGATATTGTTGGGGATACCGTAGAGACACGATTAATCGCGTCTCTACCACCACCGCAAACGCCGGCGGATATACCAAACGCAACGGAAAAATGGGGCGGAATTACCGGAAATCGCAACCCGATGTTTCACGAAAATATTTCACGGATTATACGTTGGTACAAAGGGCGTTGTTCATTTGAAATGCGAAAAATCCATGCTGATTTTGGGTGGCAATCACGTTTTCACGACCATATCATCCGTGATTCCAAATCATTTAAAAACATTCAAAATTATATTGAAAACAATCCGGGGAATTGGAAAGAGGATAGATTTTTTTAATTATATCCTTAATGTTAATAGCAAAGAAATTGAATTATCAAGATGACAAAAGAAAATAAAAGTATGAGCAATGTTCCTAATTATGGAGGAAATGTCCCTAAATTGAGATTTCCTGAATTTTCAGAACCTTGGGGAACGAAGAAGTTGGGGGAGATATGTGAGGTAAATCCTAAAAATGAAAATTTACCAAATTCATTCATTTACATTGATTTAGAAAGTGTGGTTAATGGACACTTACTAAAAGAAGACAGAATTTCAAAAGATCAAGCACCAAGTAGAGCGCAAAGAGTATTAGCAAAAAATGATGTCTTATTCCAAATGGTTAGACCATATCAGAAAAACAATTTATACTTTGATAAAGAGGGCGAATATGTAGCATCAACAGGATATGCGCAAATTAGAACAAAACAAAATTCTCAATTTATTTTTCAATATTTACATAACCAAAAATTTGTTGATAAAGTTATTGAAAGATGTACAGGGACGAGTTATCCAGCTATCAACTCAACAGATTTAGGGAATATTCAAATACATTTTCCAAATCTTTCCGAACAAAATAAAATATCTACTTTTTTGTCTTCAATGGATTCTCGCATCCAAACCCAAAACAAAATAATTAAGGAGCTTAACGTACTAAAAACTACTGTCGCTAAAAGAATATTTTCACAAGAATTGAGATTTAAGGATGAATTTTCTGAATGGAAAAATATGATGCTTGGAGATATTGGACAAGTAATTACAGGAAAAACACCAAGTACAAAAGATTTGAATTTGTGGGATGGAGATGTGCAATTTGTTACACCAACAGATATAAACGAAAATAAATATCAATACTCTACAGAACGAACGATTAAAAAAACTGAAAAGTTAAAAATATTACCACCAAAGAGTATTATGTTTACCTGTATAGCTTCAATTGGTAAAATGAGCTTATCATTGAAATCTTGTGTAACAAATCAACAAATAAATTCTATTATCCCTAATTCAGATTTTAATAATGAATTCGTATTCTATGCTGTTGCAAATATTTCAGAATTTATAAAATCCACACAGAGTTCATCTACAATGCCTATTATCAACAAAACTGAATTTTCAAAATTTAAAATTCCAGTTCCTTCTCAAGAAGAACAAACCAAAATCGCCAATTTCCTTTCATCTATCGACTCAAAAATTGATGTTGAAAATCAGCTTTTGCAAAAATTAGAAGAACAGAAACGGTATTTATTGCAAAATATGTTTGTGTAAAACACGGTATTGTAGAATTGCACGGCATTGTTGTAGAATCGCACGGTCGTGCGTTTCTACAACAATGTGGACACACATCAACATATTTTTTATCTTTATAGTACCAATGGACAAATACAAAAATAAATACCGAACGAAATCGCACCGATTACCTCATTGGGACTATTCGGCAAATGCGTTGTATTTTTTGACCATTGTGACGCAAAATAGGAAATGTATTTTAGGAAAAATAAAAAATGCAGAAATCATATTGTCTGATATAGGAAAAATTGTGGATGACGAATTTTTAAAATCATTTGATATTCGTAATGAATTGTTTTTGTGTGAATACGTCATTATGCCAAATCATTTGCATACCATTGTGGAAATCAGGAATCCTGATAATGAAAAACCGCACGACCACAACGTAGAACCGCACGGCATTGACGTAGAACCGCACGGCATTGACGTAGAACCGCACGGCCGTGCGGTTCTACAATTGGAAATGGAAAAAATACCGGAATTCAATTCCAATGATTTAACAATTAAACAAAACCGTCCTGTTCGATTACCAAAATCAATATCATCGTTTATTGCAGGGTTCAAATCGGCGGTTAATACCAAAATTGATGATTATATTGACAAACATAATTTGCCAATACCAAAATACAACAGAAATAATCATTTTTTTCAACCCAATTATCACGACCATATCATTAGAAATCATTTTGAATATCAAAGAATTGCCAATTACATTATTCAAAACCCTTCAAAATGGGATAATGACACTTTAAATAAATAACAAATCTAAATCGTCCGCAGAAATTGCCGTTATCGGCAAAACAAAGGCAATTTAGAGCGTTTATTTATTGTATATTTGCCGATAACGGCATCTATAATTAATAGTTATGAATTATATTTCAGTAAGTGAGTTTGCAAAAAAATGGAATGTTCCAGAAAGAACTGTCCGAAATTATTGTGCTACAGGAAGAATTAAAGGAGCTTTCTTAACAGGTAAAACATGGAATATTCCCGATGATGCGATATTGCCTGAGAAAGCAAATAAGAAGAAATTTAGTGATAATCCATTACTCAATCATCTCAAAGAGCAAAAAGAAATGAAGCTCAAAGGTGGCATTTATCATCGTACGCAGATTGACCTGACTTATAATTCTAATCGTATTGAAGGAAGTAAACTAACCCACGACCAAACACGATATATTTTTGAAACCAATACCCTTGGAACATCTAATGAAAGTGTCAATGTAGATGACATTATTGAAACAACAAATCACTTTCGCTGTATTGATTTAATTATTGATAAGGCAAAAGCCAAACTAACGGAATCTTTGATTAAAGAATTACATTTTTTGTTGAAATCAGGAACTTCTGACAATCGAAAAGATTGGTTTAATATAGGAGAATACAAAAAGCTTCCAAACGAAGTTGGCGGTAATGAAACTTGTTCACCTAAGGAAGTTGCTGCAAAAATGGCAGCATTACTTTCTGAGTATCACAATATCGAAAAGAAAACTTTTGAAGATATTATAGACTTTCATTATCAGTTTGAAATCATTCATCCTTTTCAAGACGGTAACGGTCGTGTTGGTCGGTTGATTATGTTTAAAGAATGCCTTGCGAACAATATTGTGCCTTTTATCATCGATGAAGACATCAAGCTGTTTTATTACAGAGGTTTACAGGAATGGACTCAGATTAGAGAATATTTGTTAGACACTTGCCTTACTGCTCAGGATAATTACAAAACTGTTTTGAAATATTTTGAAATTGAGTTTGAATAGATTTTATACAAACATTTGTTGCAACAGGTATTTCTTTTGCTTTTCAAATTGCTCTAAAATTGCTTTTTCAGTTTGGATTTTTTGGTCAGTTTTTGAGAAAAGCGAAGCGATTTGTTTTTGCTCTTCTAATTCTGGAAATGGAATAAGTATCTCAGCGAAATAATTATAACTAATCATCTTTCCGTCTCTTATTCCTTCGAGTTTTTTGTTAAGCAGTTTAATATAATCAGGCGTTTTAAAATAGTATTTATAAAAATTTTGGGCAATCTCAATCTTGTTTCTAAGAATAATATATGCAGGGCTACAAATACCTTTATAGTCAGAATGTTCAATCCCTCCTTGAAAACTTCTCAGACTAATGATAAAATCGCCAATTTCCACTACTTTATAACTTTCAATACTTCTTTCAGTAACCGTAATTTGATAATCAATTAAATCTCGTGGAACGGCTCCTTTATCTTGAGTTATCGCTAGTATTGGTAAATCAGAATTGTGGTTTTTATTAGAAATATTTCCAAATAATTCACCTCCTTTTTTAAAGCTCCATAATGGGAAATATTTTCCATTACTATCTTTTAATTTTATTTTTTGTCTAAAAATCTTTTCTTGCAATCCCAACATTTGGGTTTTTAGATTTTCAATTATTTTGTTTTGGGTTTGGATGCGTTTATCCAACACACTCAATAAAGTAGCTATTCTTTCTTGTTCTTGTACAGAAGGGAATGATAATTCAATTTTTGAAATCCGTCCAACATTGATACTTAAAACTTTTGACCCTTGAGATTCTTTTTGAATTTGTGTTCTAACTTGATTGGATTTGAATAAATAGCCATTAAAGCCCAAATGGAAAATATTTTCTTTTGGTCTTGCTAATAAAGTATGCAATCCTGATAGCAATTTCTCACCGTTGATATTTATAATTTCAATACTTTTACCCACATCATTCAAATCTTCGGAAGCATCTGCAAATATAATGTCTCCTTCTTTGCAATAATTTTCATCCGAAATTCTATCAACATTTATTTCGTCATTAATGAATGGCACTATTTCATTTGTAATATCAAATAAGATTTGAAACTTAGTATGAATGTCTCCATAGTGTATATTTTTTACAGTTCCTACTTCATAATTCAAATTCTCACGAGAAAAGGAATTTGTTACTTTGAAGTCCATAACTTCCCCCAACTTCTTCATTTCCCACTCTTCCTCAAACCCCGAAAATCTCAAATTAGGAACCGTAGCGGATACTTACAAATCCCCAATCCTTAATTACTTTCCTTTGAGATTAATTTAAAACTCAAATAAAATGAACAAAAAAGCTATTTCAGCAATCGTGTCCGAATGGAAAACAGACAAAAAAAACTATGTAAAAAAATCGACATTCTCGGCTTATGTATTATTAATTGAGAATCATTTATTGCCAACATTTGGAGATAAATGTGAAGTGCAGGAAGCTGATGTACAAAACTTTGTTTTGCAAAAGCTACAGGCGGGGTTGAACCAGAAAACGATTAAAGATATTTTAATTGTTCTGAAAATGATTCTAAAATTTGGTGCAAAAAACAAATGGATAGCGTACGAACCTTTTGAAATTCAATATCCCACCGTTCGTGAAAGTCAGCATATCGAAGTATTAAGTAGAGCTGACCAGAAAAAGATAATGAATTACATACAAGAGCATTTTACATTTAGAAATTTGGGTATATTGATATGCTTATCTTCTGGTATGCGGATAGGCGAAATATGTGCATTGACTTGGGAAGATATTGATATAGACAACGGAATTATCAGCGTCAATCGAACAATCCAACGGATTTATGTCATAGAAGATGAAACCCGCAGAACTGAATTGATTTTGGATACGCCAAAAACCAAAAATTCTATCCGGGAAATCCCAATGAATAGGGATTTGATTCGACTCATAAAACCCATCAAGAAAATAGTAAACCCATCCTTTTTCGTGCTTACCAATGATGCTAAACCGACTGAACCAAGAACCTATCGCAGTTTTTATAAGAGCTTGATGCGTTATTTAGAAATTCCGGAACTCAAATTCCACGGATTAAGGCACAGCTTCGCTACCAGATGCATCGAAAGTAATTGTGATTACAAAACAGTTAGTGTATTGTTGGGACACTCAAATATAAGTACAACATTAAATTTATATGTACACCCCAATATGGAGCAAAAAAAGAAAGCCATTGAACAGATGTTCAAGGCATTAAGATAAGTTTTTGTTATGAATTAGGAGAAGTGAAATAAGGTTGCTTTATTTTGTTAAATTTGTACGTAGATGAGAAAGAACACAATAAACTCCTAATTCATAATTATTTTGAGCAAGCAGTCTGAACAAATTTTAGAAGAACAACTCCTTATCCAATTACAAAAATTGGGATACAAATATATTACTATCGCTGATGAAAAATCTTTGTTGGTAAACCTTAAAACGCAATTAGAAAAGCACAATCATATACAATTTAGCGACAGTGAATTTGAAAAAGTAGTAAACATTCTCAATAAGGGATCTGTCTTTGAAAAAGCGAAAGTATTAAGAGAAAAGAAGCACCATATCATTAGAGATAATGGCGATAATCTATATTTTGAGTTTCTTAATGTAGAACATTGGTGTCAGAATGAATATCAGGTTACAAATCAGATTACACAGGAAGGAAAATATCAAAATCGCTATGATGTTACGCTATTGATTAACGGTTTGCCATTAGTACAAATCGAGCTAAAGCGAAGAGGTTTGGAAATGAAAGAAGCCTTTAATCAAATCAACCGCTATCAAAAACATAGCTTTGGTGCTGGAAAAGGTTTATTTCACTTTGTACAATTGTTCATTATCAGTAACGGTGTAAATACCAAATATTTTAGCAATTTCGGAACACACAAGCAGGAATATCTTCAAACTTTTCACTGGACAGATGAACAGAATAATCCACTCAACAATATACTGAATGGTTTTACTGATGCTTTTTTAGAACCTTGTCATATCAGTAAAATGATATGTAAGTACATTGTGTTGAATGAAACTGCCAAAGCTTTAATGGTGCTTCGACCGTATCAGTACTATGCGGTAGAAAACATTATTAAAAAGGTAAAAGAAAATGAAATTCTGAACGGTTATAATATTGAAAAAAACGGTTATATCTGGCATACAACAGGAAGCGGTAAAACCCTAACCAGCTTTAAAGCCAGTCAGATTCTATCTAATATTCCAGCTATCAAAAAGGTGGTTTTTGTGGTGGATAGGAAAGATTTAGATTATCAAACCAATCAGGAATATGATAATTTCAGTAAAGGTTCTGTTAGTTCCGCTACCAATACAGACGATTTAGTTCGAAAATTTAACGATCCCAATGTTCGTATTATTGTTACAACTATCCAAAAGCTGAATAATGCTATTTCCAGTCGAAATTTAGCCAAAATGAAATCCATTCGAAATGAAAGAATGGTATTTATTTTTGATGAATGTCACCGATCGCAATTTGGTGATACGCATAAAAACATCGTAAATTATTTTACCAACATTCAGTTGTTTGGTTTTACAGGTACACCTATTTTAGAGAAGAATTCTGACGGAATGAAAACCACGGCAAGTCTTTTTGGAAAGTGTCTGCATAAATATGTAATTACTGATGCCATACGTGATGAGAATGTGTTGAAATTCTCGGTTGAATACATTCAGACCTTTAAACAGAAAGAACACATCATTGATTTAAAAGTGGAGCAAATCAACGAAATAGAAGTCTTTGAAGCTCCTGAACGTAAAGAAGCAATCGTAGATTATATCATTCAGCACCACGATCAGAAAACACAAAACAAGAAATTCTGTGCGATGATGTGCGTACAGGATATTGATTCAGTCATTCAATACTATGAAATTTTCAATCGTAAAAAATTAAATGGTGAACATAATCTTAAAATAACCACTATTTTTAGTTTTGCTCAGAATGAGGAAGAAATGGAAGAACAAGTAGCTGCTCATCAACTTAATATGGCTGCTGAACCTCAAGCTGAATACGGATATAAACCGCATCGTAGAGAACTATTAGAGAATTATGTACAGGACTTTAATGAATTGTTTGGAGAAAAGCAAAACATCAAAGACACAGAAGGATACTACAATTATTACAATGCCGTAGCGAAAAAATCGAAACATCCAAAACACGAAGCGGATATTTTATTAGTTGCCAATATGTTTTTGACAGGGTTTGATAGTAAATCTTTGAACACCTTATATGTTGATAAAAACCTTCAATATCACGGACTGATACAAGCTTTTAGCCGAACCAACCGTATATTAGATAAGAACAAAACGCAGGGAAATATCGTATGCTTCCGAAACCTGAAAGACAAAACCGATGAAGCGATTGCTTTGTTCAGCAACAAGGAAGCTATAGACGAAATTATCGTTGAGCCTTACGAAGCGTATGTAGAAAAATTCAACGAAGCAACACAAAAATTATTAGAAATCGTTCCGGAAGTTGCATCTGTTGATGGATTATATTCAGAAGAAGATAAATTACAGTTTATCTTAGCTTTCCGTGCCATGATGCGTTTGCACAAGAAAATGGGCCATTATACGGAGTTTACTTGGGATGATTTACAGATTGAAGAACAACTTTTTGCAGATTACACGAGTAAGTATTTGGATTTAAAAGACACATTGGGAGCAGATCCTTCACCTGAAAAAACTTCTATTCTTAATGATATAGATTTTGAATTAGAACTGATAAGACGTGATACTATCAACGTTACGTATATTATTCAATTGCTGATTAAATCTGTACAGATGAACGGTCGTTCATCTCAATCGTCTCAACAGGAAATTTCCAATCTATTAAATACCGAAGTATCGCTAAGAAGCAAAAGAGAATTAATTGAAAAATTTATTCAGGAAAGCCTGCCAAATATCGAAGATACGGATACTATTCCCGAAGAATTTGAAAAATTCTGGAATATAGAGCAAGAAAAGGCACTTCAGGAACTAGTCAAGGCAGAAAATCTTTCTGAAGAAAAAACAGAAAGATTGATAGAAAACTATCTTTTTACAGAACGTGAGCCGCTTCGCCAAGAAATTTTAGATTTACGAAAAGAAGGAAGACCAAGTGTATTAAAGTCTAAAGAAATAGGAGACAGAATCTTAAATAAAATCATAGGTTTTGTAGATACTTTTGTTAATGGGATATCAGGAAATTAATGTTTTGATGCTCTTTTAAAATTATTTAAGTAATCATTTACGAAAATCAAAAGTATCGTTACCTGACTTTTTTGACAATCTTTATAAAATATTAGTATTCAGCCGATAC
>CAYVUB010000002.1:0-155853 GCA_964454675.1 uncultured Flavobacteriaceae bacterium
GTAAACACTCCGATTATAATTTCTTAAACTCAATCACTTCCAGATTGTCAATCTTATTGACATCAATGGTAAAACGCAACATGGTTCTTACCTGATGAAACCCATGAATGCCAATGGCACCGGGATTCATGTGCAGTAAATGAAGTGTTTTATCGGGCATGACTTTTAAAATATGCGAATGTCCGCAAATGAATAATTTGGGTGGATGCTGCTGTAATAATGTTCTTATTTTCGGAACATATTTTCCGGGATAACCGCCTATATGAGTGATGCAAACATCAACACCTTCGCACATAAACCGGTTGACTTCCGGGAATTCCTGCCGGGCTTTGGCATCATCAATATTTCCATACACAGCTCTCAAAGGTTTCAGGGCTTTTATGGCATCGGTTACTTTTAAATCGCCAATATCGCCGGCATGCCATACTTCATCTGCCTGACGTACATATTTTAAAATATCGTCATCCATATAACCGTGTGTGTCAGATAAAAGAAGTATGCGTTTCAAAAGTGTTAGTTATTTTAGTTCTGTACAACAAAAATATTCTAATATATGGTTTAAATAATTGATTGTATAAATTTAACAAAAGTTTAGGTTCGGTTAGTTCGGTTGAAAACGAACCAGCATGTATCTTTGCCCCTTATTTATAATAAATCTAAAAAAGTTGGAGAAAGATTTAGAAAAAGAAGAACTTATAGAAATGATGGGGATTCATTTGCAGAATCAACATTCTATTCCACCGCTATCGGGCAGGATATGGGCAGTGTTAATTATTGAAGGCAAAGAAAACGGACTCACATTTGATTATCTGGCAGAAAGACTTCAGGCCAGTAAAAGCAGTATTTCAACAAATCTGAACCTGCTTTTAAAAACAGACAAAATCTATTATTCGACCATATTGGGCGACCGTAAAAAGTATTTTCGTTCATACCCGTTTAGCGAGCGTTTTGAGCGTTTGCTTAAAAATATGGAATTTGAAAAGAAACTGATAGATAAAGTTATCAAATACAAAAGCAGGGAAGCATCATGTGCAGCAGAAAAATGTGCTTTAGAAAACATAAAAGCCTATAAAGAACATTTAAAGGAAATGGAAAAGCTAACCCAAAAAATTTTAAAGGATTTACAAAACATCGAGCAAAAGAATATTCAAAATAATTTATAAACCCTGTAGGTATGAGCAAAACATCTATTTGGAGTGTCGCGGCAGTTACACTTCTGTTAATTTCCTGTAATAACAATCAAAACAAGCAGCAGGCAGGTGCGGCAGCAATGCCTTTCCTCGTAGTGGAAACACCGGTTAAGAGCCTTATCGGGTATGACATATATCCTGCTAATATCGAAGGTACCAACAACAGTGATGCAAGAGCAAAAGTTTCAGGCTATATTACCAAAGTATTGGTTGACGAAGGTCAGAAAGTGCGAAAAGGACAAATTCTTTTTACCCTTGAGACCCAATCTCTGAGCCAGGATGCCCAGGCGGCCAAAGCCAATGTCAATGCCGCTCAGGTAGAAGTTGACAGGCTTGTTCCGCTGGTTGAAAAAAATATTATCAGCAATGTTCAGTTAGAAACGGCAAAAGCCCGTTTGGCACAGGCAAAAAGTGCTTACAGCAGTGTTGCCGCCAGTATTGATTATGCCAATATCAGAAGCTCAATAGATGGTTATGTAGGTTCGATCAACTTTAGAGAGGGAGCATTGGTAAGTTCGTCAGACCAACGTCCGCTTACAACAGTTTCGACCACAGATGAGGTTTACGTATTTTTTGCTTTAAACGAAAAAGACTATATCAATTTCCTGAGTACCACTGAAGGAAAAACAAGAGATGAAAAACTGAAGAATTTTCCTTTGGTAGAGCTACAATTGGCAAATGGCGAAATATACAGCGAAAAAGGAAAGATCGAAACCGTAACGGGACAAGTGGACAGAACTACGGGAACCGTGAGTTTCAGGGCAAAATTTAAAAACCCATCGGGGATTTTAGCCAACGGAAACAGCGGCACCATCCGTATTCCGAAAGAATATAAAGACGTGATTGTTGTTCCCGAAGTTGCCACGTTTGAGCAGCAAGGGATTAATTATGTTTATACGGTAAAAAATGACACGGCCTATGCGACCATCATTGATATTGAAAACCGTATCAACAAAATGGCTATCGTAAAATCAGGCGTCAGCAAAGGTGATAAAGTAATTGTGGAAGGTATTGTAAAACTACGCCACAAAACACCTGTTATCGGTCAGGATGTAAGCTTTGAAAAATATACAGATTCACTAAAAGTCGCTTTTTAAACCAACAGATTATGCTAAAAACTTTTATAGAAAGACCGGTACTTTCTACCGTTATTTCAATCATTATAGTGATTTTGGGTATTTTGGGTATTACCGCATTACCCATTACGGAATATCCCGAAATAGCACCGCCAACTGTTCAGATTACGGCAAACTATCCGGGGGCAAATGCTCAAACCGTGTTAGAGAGTGTGGTGATCCCAATAGAAGAACAGGTAAACGGAGTGGAAGGAATGGATTATATTACATCCAATTCTTCCAACACAGGTTCTACAACCATTACTGTAGTGTTCAAACAAGGAATTAATCCTGATATTGCAGCCGTAAATGTTCAGAATCGTGTGGCCCGTGCCACGCCACTGCTTCCGGCAGAGGTTACCCGTTCGGGAGTTGTGACCCAAAAACAGCAAACCAGTGCCCTGATGTTCGTTTCGTTCTATTCTGATGATGATAAATATGACCAGACTTATATCCAAAACTTTTTGAACATCAATGTTGTTCCGCAGCTTAAAAGGATAAACGGTGTTGGTGATGCGAGCTCTTTCGGTTTGCGAAACTATTCCATGCGTGTTTGGCTTGATCCTGTAAAAATGGCAAGCTACGGACTCGTTCCGGCCGATGTTACCGCCGCCATAAACGAGCAAAGCCTTGAAGCGGCAGCCGGGCAATTGGGAGAGAACAACGGTGAGGCTTTTCAGTATGTAATTCGTTACAGCGGAAAATACCGCACACAGGAACAATATGAAGACATTGTGATCAAATCTCTAGAAAACGGGCAGATTCTTTATCTGAAAGATGTTGCTAAAATTGAAATGGGAGCTCAGTCTTATAGCGGTATATCGCGTTTTAACGGAAAACCTGCGGCGGCAATGGCGGTGTATCAAACACCGGGTTCCAATGCTCAGGAAATTATTACCGAGCTTAAAAAAGAACTCATAACGATTGGTCAAAGCATGCCCGATGGTTTAAGTTATACAATCATGTTTGATACCAATCAATTTCTTGAAGCGTCTATATCAAAAGTGGTTGTAACGCTTATAGAAGCATTTATTTTGGTATTCCTTGTGGTGTTTATATTTCTTCAGGATTTCCGCTCGACGCTTATTCCGCTTATTGCCGTTCCGGTTTCTATTGTGGGTACGTTTTTCTTCCTGAATTTATTCGGGTTCTCTATCAATCTGCTTACACTCTTTGCTTTGGTACTGGCTATCGGAATTGTAGTAGATGATGCTATTGTAGTGGTCGAAGCCGTCCATGCCAAAATGGAAAAGACAAAATTATCAGGAAAAGAATCAGCGATAAGTACCATGCACGAAATTTCGGGGGCGATTATTTCCATTACGTTGGTAATGGCTGCGGTTTTCGTTCCGGTAACGTTTATTTCGGGACCAACAGGTGTTTTCTATCAGCAATTTGGTGTTACGCTTATTGTCGCTATTGTTATTTCTGCCATAAATGCCCTTACGCTGAGTCCTGCTCTTTGTGCTTTGTTGCTGAAACCCCATCACGACGAACACGGCAGGAAAAAGAATTTTATGCAGCGTTTCTTTGTGGCATTCAACAGAATATTCGATGCCATGACCACCCGATATACCGGAAGTTTTAAGTTTTTATTAAAACACAAATGGGTAACATTTGCTATTCTGGCTGTTTGCGGCGGGCTTATTTATTTTGCCAATAAATCTATGCCGTCTGGTTTTGTACCCGGAGAAGACAGAGGATTTATTATGGCAAACATAGAATTGCCTCAGGGAGCATCCGGTGACCGTGTAGTCGCATTTCAGGAACAATTCAGGCAGATAGCCTCACAGATTCCTGAAATAGAAGGCATTACATTGGTTTCCGGATTCAGTTTCATTTCGGGACAAGGCTCAAATTATGGTATGGGAATGATTCGTTTAAAAGATTTTGACCAAAGAACATCCGAAGAATCTGCCATTGGAACCGTCATAGGAAAACTGTTTGGGATTGCAGCCCAGATGCCTGAAGCGAAGATGATTTTCTTTTCACCGCCAAGTGTACCGGGATTCGGTTTTGGTTCCGGGTTTGAATTAAAACTTCTCGATAAATCGGGTGGAAGCCTTGCAGAATTTGACGAAGTAGCCAAACAATATCTGGGCGAACTGATGAAACGCCCCGAAGTGATGTATGCCCAAACATCGTTCAATACATCGTATGCCCAATACGAAATAGAACTGAACATCCCGAGAGCAAAACAATCGGGTGTTTCTGTAAACAATATTTTCTCTGCACTTCAGGGATATATAGGAGGTATTTATGCTGCCGATTTTACCCGCTACGGAAAACAATACCGGGTGATGATCCAGGCTTCGCCCGATAACAGAAAGCAAGAGAGTGATTTGAATAAAATATTTGTGAGAACTTCTTCGGGAGAAATGACACCTATTACCCAGTTTGTAACCTTAAACAGGGTTTACGGGCCTCAATCGGTTGACCGTTTTAACTTGTTTACTTCTGCCAGTATTTCGGGAGGCAGTAATCCGGGTTACAGTACCGGAGATGCCCTTCGGGCTGTTCAGGAAGTGAGCCAAAAAAATCTTTCTACCAGTTACGGAATTGATTTTACCGGACTTTCAAGACAGGAAATTAATGCAAGTTCACAAACAGCAATCATCTTTATGCTGTGTCTGGTATTTGTATATTTCATATTATCGGCACAATACGAAAGTTATTTGTTACCACTTTCTGTAATTCTTTCCTTACCCGGAGGAATTATGGGTGCTTATTGGGCTCAGAAACTCGCCGGATTGGAAAACAACATCTATTTCCAGATCGCACTTATTATGCTGGTGGGGTTATTGGCTAAAAATGCCATTCTTATTGTGGAATATGCCGCACAAGGCAGAAGACGTGGTCAAACCATAGCACTTTCGGCCATTTATGCAGCCAAAGCCCGTTTACGACCTATTTTAATGACATCATTCGCTTTTATTTTGGGGCTTATGCCTTTGGTCTTTGCGAGTGGAGTAGGTTATGTAGGAAACCGTTCTATTGCAACCGGAGCTGCTTTCGGATTACTTGTCGGAACCATTATAGGATTGTTCAATATCCCTGTATTGTATGTAATTTTCCAATGGCTGCAGGAAAAGGTCAAACCAATGAAATTTTCTTCCAATGACAATAAAGTCTAATCTGTTAGTGAATTTAAATTCTGAATTATAAAATGAAAAATTATTTAAAATATATAGCGGTTTTTGGCAGCACTTTGCTATTACAATCCTGTTTTGTAGCTAAAAATTACGACCGTCCACAAATAGAAACCGAAGACCTGTACCGTACTCAAGTAGTTGCCAAAGACAGTACTTCTATGGCAGATGTGTCTTGGGAAGAATTATTTACCGACCCGATTTTGCAAGGCTATATCAACAAAGGGCTGCAGAATAATTTTGATATTCGTGTGGCACTTCAAAATATAGCTGCTGCCGAAGCAAATTTCAAACAAAGAAAAGCAGGATATCTTCCTACGCTGAGTGTTAATGGAAACTGGACGCATCAGGAAATATCCGGAAACAGCCAGTTTGGTAGCTTCTTTGATCGTTTAGACCAATATCAGCTGGCTGCCAATATCTCATGGGAAGCAGATGTTTGGGGAAAAATAAGAAGCAGTAAGCGTGCTGCAAATGCTCAATATTTACAAAGTGTAGCAGCCAGTCAGGCAGTTAAAACGCAGGTTATTACGGGAGTCGCATCACTTTATTACCAATTGTTGGCACTTGATGCCCAGTTTAAAATAGCTCAGCAAACTTTAGTGAATCGAGAGCAAAGTATTGTAACCATCAAAGCTCTTAAAGATGCCGGACAATTAAATGAGGTGGCTGTTAAACAAACCGAAGCTCAGAAATATGCTACAGAACTTATACTTGAAGATTTGAAGTATAACATTCAAATTCTTGAAAATTCTTTGAGTATATTACTTGGCGAATCATCACAGAGTATCAACAGAAGCACTTTTGATGAACAGGGTTTAAACACAAAAATCGACCTTGGAATTCCTGCTTTAATGCTTTCAAACCGCCCCGATGTTATTGCCGCCGAATATGCTTTGGTAAATGCGTTTGAGCTTACAAATGTTTCGCGAAGTAATTTTTATCCGTCATTGACCATTACGGGTACCGGAGGTTTTCAAAGTTTGGAACTGAAAGATTTAATAGGCGGAAACTCGGTATTTGCAAATTTTGTTACCGGACTTACCCAGCCTGTTTTTAATCAGAGACAAATAAAAACCCAGCATGAAATAGCATTGGCCAATAAAGAAAAAGCGCTTATTGAGTTTGAAAGAACTTTAAAAACCGCAGGAAAAGAAGTATCGGATGCACTTGCCAATTACGAAAACGAAACCGGCAAAATAGCGATAAGAACTCAACAGGTAGATGCGCTTAAAAAGGCTTCGGAATATTCGGAAGAATTGCTGGCATACGGGATGGTCAACTATCTTGAAGTGTTGACAGCCAAAGATAATACGCTTAATTCGGAGTTGAGTCTTATAGATAATAAATACAAGCAATACAATGCCGTTATCACGCTTTACAGAGCTTTGGGTGGCGGATGGAAGTAAAGTTAAGCGTTGGGAATTTTAAAAATTTGAACCTCAAACCTTTTAAAACATTAAGATATTCAAATTAATCCCTGATTCCTGAATTCTTGTTTTGTATAATCATTCAGACTTAGTATCTTAGACCCAAGTTTTATATTTATGACAAAACAGGGTATTCATTTTGAAGTGTCGGAGCGTAAAATCCTGCTTCGTGTCATGGATATGCTTGCGGTACTTATAGGGCTGTATTTATTGGAGCAATGGTTTGGATTTGATTATTTACTGTTAAAACGAGAAAACAGTGTTTCCATAATTGTACTGTTAGCATACATTACCATATTTGGAACTGTCTTTGAAATGTATGACCTGCGAAAATCCAGTAAGCTCGAGATAAGTTTCAGAGATATTGTTCTGGCTTCTTCAACGGTGGTGTTATTCTACTTTTTAACACCTTTTATTACGCCGTTGCTACCCGAAAAGCGGATGCAGATTATCTATTTTTATATTACTATTATTGTGGCTATTTTTATATGGCGCATTGCTTATGTGACCTTTATTTCGTCGCCACGGTTTCATAAAAAAGTGTTGTTGGTAGGCGAAGTTACTTATATAGGAAATATTGTATCTGCTTTAAATGCCTCCGATCCCAATTATAAAATTGTTGGATTTATCAATTGCGAAGAACCATCCAAAGAACCTGTAAAGTATAAAGGGCTTAAAGAATTTCAACCCTATGAGCTTATTCAGGTAATTAGAGAGCATAAAATTTCGGAAGTTCTGGTGGCGAGTTATAACTCAGAAACCATTACGCCCGATATTTATCATGACCTTATGACCTTGCTCGAAAAGGGGTTCATTATTAGAGAATATACACAGGTTTATGAAGAAATTACAAACAGAGTACCAATTCAGTTTGTAGGAAAAGATTTTTATAAATACTTCCCGTTCAGCCGAAGCAATCAGAATACATTATATCTTTTTTTTAACCGGTTGTTTGATATTGTTTTCTCTGTTGCAGGATTGCTTTTCGGATTAGTGATTTTACCTGTCATCCTCATTGGAAATCTTGTAGCCAACAGAGGTCCGTTGTTTTACACACAAGAGCGCGTAGGTAAAAACGGAAAGATTTTTAATATTATTAAACTGAGGAGCATGATTGTCAACGCCGAAACTACCGGAGCCAAATGGGCTCAGGTTGACGATGTGCGCATAACTTTTTTCGGGAAATTTTTAAGACGCAGCAGGATTGACGAGATTCCGCAGTTTATCAATGTGCTTAAAGGCGATATGGGAATTATAGGCCCCAGACCCGAACGGCCGTTTTTTGTGAAAGAATTATCACGTATCATTCCTTTTTATGAAACCAGACATATTGTAAAACCCGGATTAACAGGCTGGGCGCAGGTAAGTACCCGGTATGGCTCGTCGGTTGATGACAGCCTCACAAAACTTCAGTATGATTTGTTTTATATCAAGCACAGAAGTTTATTTCTTGATATTAATATCATCGTAAAAACCCTCAGCACCATTTTATATTACCGAGGTCAGTAATCTTAATTTAAAGTTCTTGATAAATACAAATACCTTGCTATCAAAGCTATAAGCAACGGAATCAATACAATGCTGTAAACCTGGATTCCTACAGCCCAAAATAATAACAGCCCAATAAACAGTACAAGAAGAAACCGCACATAATTTTTGAGCCACGGTTTGGGTTCGGTTTTTAAAAGCTGCCGTATTACCAATAAATTTACCGGAAATGCCCAAAGCAAATTGTAATTATAAGCCGTTGCCGTATGATTGGTTGCAAACCAAAGTAACAGTAATAATACTCCGGTAATTCCTGTGATGCCAAATAACGTTACATCCAGCCATTTGCTGCGTCTTCCTTTTTTATAGTCGGAGTAGGTAACGGAAATTATCAGAAATGCAATGATGCTGAATATAAGCAGCGGATTGAATATAAAATTTTCCGTATTGGTAGTGTTTGTTTTTTTATAAATTACCGACGACGATTTTACCAAAGGTTTTGAGTCGTCAAGCGTAGCAGCGGCAAAAAACTCATGAATATAATCGGGTAAAAACATATACTCATAAGGAGTTGCTTCTTTATCAATGACAGACCCTAAAGCCAAATCAATGCCAAAACTTCCCCAGGTATTTTTGCCTGCATAGTCGTGAATAAGCGTACGGAAAGTTTTGGGTTCAAGACCTTCGGGCGTTGTAAATTCTACCGGTACGCCCGACGATTTTTCAACAACATCCCGTATTCTTGTGGCGCAGTTATCATAAAAAAAATCGTACAGATACGCTCTGTTTTCGGGTTTGTAATTATTGGTAAGGTAATCGCAAAGTTCCTGTTTTTCTTCTGCCGAAAGATTTAGCACCTGTTCTTTAATAGTACGGTTGTAGTACACATAGGTTCTGTGAAAATCTACAAAATCGTTACCGCTCATCAGGTAATTGAGTTTGCCCTGAGCAAATTTTAAGTAAAAATTGGGTGTATCAAAATCATACTGTCCGTAGCCGAATACAATATCCAAGCCTTGCTGTCTGTCTTTTATGCGAAAAGCAGAATGTCCGAAAGCGTCATTTAAAGATGTGCCGGGACCAACGGTCAACACAGATATTTCGGCAGTGGGTAATAACCGGATGGTTTGTCCCGATGCTGTAAAAGCCATCAGGAACGCAAGCAATGAAAAGAGTGATTTCATAAAATACGAATAACTATCTAAAGATACTTAAATCAATTTTAAGAGAAAAAATATTGGAATACAAAGCAGCACTCTGGTCGCCAATATCGGTAAAAGCATAATCTATATGAATGCCCCGGTATTTGAATCCCACACCAAAATTAGGCTGAAAACTCATTTTTTCAGAGTTGTCAATCTGTAATTCGTTTTGAAAATTGCCAACGCCGGCTCTTAAAAACACCAAACCGGTATAACCAAACTCAAAGCCCAATGCCGGATTTATACTTGCAACAGACGTCGAAATAATATCGTTGTTTTGCTCAAAACGTACATTCAAATCAAAAGCCGTGGTCAAAGCATAATCATAATTGAATACAAAAGTTTTTGAAATGCCCAATTGTAATTTTGGGATGGTAAGCTCTGTTGATTCGGGTACTTCCTGGTTTTGTCCTTCAACCGCATCACGTATAGCCGCCAGTTTCTTTTTGTCAAAAGCCCATGCATTGAATGTTGTGCTGATATCCCGCGCCATAATACCAAATTTCCAGTTATTGCGCGATTCAAACTGAACGCCGGCATCAAGACCAAAACCCCAAGACGATGCAAAATCGCCAATAACACGGCGTATCACTTTTGCATTAACACCATAACTGAAACCATCAAGCGGCAAGCGTCTTGCATAAGAAAATGTCAAACCGTAATCGGCTGCCGAAAACAGACTTATACGGTCATAATTGATGTTTCCTTCGCTGTCAATAAGCTGTGTGGTATCCAGAATATCATCAACACCAAAACGTATTAATGATATGGCAATAGCACTTCTGTTATCCAACGGCATTGCAAAAGCAGCATAGTTATAGTTGGCAATATTGGCAAAATAGCTGGCGTGCATTAAGGATAACTGGCTGTCCTCGAGATTGACCAGTCCGGCAGGATTCCAGTAGCCCGAGTTGACATCGGCAGTTTGTGATACTACGGCATTGCTCATACCGAGCGCGGCGGCATCAACCCCAATATTCATAAACTCGTTGGAATATTTACGTGCGGTCTGGCTATGGCAAACGACTGTAAAAAGCAGAAAAATAAGCGGGATATAATTTCTCAAAAACAAAAATTTTTACAAAGATGCACAATATTTTTTATCTAATAAACTTGAAATTGATACACTTATTGTGTTGAAGTTGCATTAGACGTAAATAGTTTACTATTTTTACAAAAAATCACGATATGTCAGTAAAACATCATATTCCCAATGCTATTACCTTACTCAACTTATTATCAGGTTCGGTGGCGGCTATTTTAGCAGTTCAAAATCATTTTACAGCAGCAGCTTTTTTTGTGTTTTTGGGCATTTTCTTTGATTTTTTTGACGGATTTATCGCCAGAAAATTACAGGTTCAAAGCGCATTGGGTGTACAGCTCGATTCACTTGCCGATGTAGTTACCAGCGGCTTGGTTCCGGGTATTGTAATGTTCAAATTGCTGGCATTATCAGTTGGTGCTCCGGATTGGGATTCGGGTTCCGGTAAATGGAACACGTTGTTTAACTGGAGTGTTTTTGAACATTCGCTGTTGCCGCTTTTGGGATTGTTAATTACTTTGGCATCGGCATACAGACTGGCAAAATTCAATATTGATGAAGACCAGCAAAGTTACTTTAAAGGTTTGCCAACACCTGCCAATGCCTTGATTATTTTGTCATTGCCGTTAATTGTAGAGTTTCACAATAGTGATGCTTTAAACGCCTTGATTTTAAATCCGTGGTTTTTGGTGGTACTGACTTTTGTGAGCTGTTACCTGTTGAATTCCAACATCAAACTTTTTGCATTGAAGTTTAAAACGTTCGGTTTTAAAGCCAATGCCGTACGTTATATATTTTTGATATTGAGTTTGATTTTGCTTGTTGTGCTTCAGTTTGCGGCAATTCCCGTAGTGATTGTGCTGTATATTTTGATGTCTTTATTGTCGTCATATTCTAAGATTGAATAACAATTAACGAATAACAAATAACGATAACTAACATAGATGGCTTCAGGATTTTTTGCCCTTTTAGATGATATTGCTGCTTTAATGGATGATGTTGCGGTAATGACTAAAGTTTCAACTAAGAAAACTGCAGCAATTTTAGGCGACGATTTGGCTGTTAATGCCGAGAAAGCCTTAGGGTTTTCGGCTTCCAGAGAATTACCCGTTTTGTGGGCAATAACCAAAGGTTCGGCACTCAATAAAGTAATTATTCTGCCTTTTGCGTTTTTGCTCAGTGCTTTTTTACCATGGTCAGTTACAGTAATACTTGTATTGGGTGGTTTGTACCTTGCTTATGAAGGCGCAGAGAAAATTTACCATTTTTTTGTGCCGGTTTCTCATGAAAAACCAAGTGTTTTACAGCATCCCGAAGCATCGGAAGCAGATGTTTTAGAGTTGGAAAAAGCCAAGATTAAATCGGCTATTGTAACAGATTTTATATTGTCCATAGAGATTATCATTATTGCTTTGGGAGCCGTAGCCGGAAAACCGCTGCTGACCCAAATTTTGGCAGTTACCGCAGTGTCAATCATAGCAACCATAGGTGTTTATGGTATTGTAGCGTTGATTGTAAGAATGGACGACGCAGGTTTACGGTTTATAAAACTTGGCAAAGGCAAAGGTTTTCTGTCTTTTATAGGGAATTTGCTGGTTAATGGTTTGCCTTGGGTTGTTAAGAGCTTGTCGGTTATTGGTACAATCGCACTGGTGCTTGTTGCCGGAGGAATTTTTGTGCATAATATTGATGCCTTACATTCGTTTTTAGGATTTTTACCGGGTATTTTGCAGGAGTTTTGTGTGGGATTAATCTTTGGACTTGCCATTTTTATTATAGTAAAATTGGTGAAATTTCTTTGGGGAAAAATCCGAACAAAATCTGAATAGGAAATAAGTTTTTAAAACGTTATATGTTTCTTAGTGCTGTTTATTCCGGTTAATTTTTGCGAAAAGCATTGTAAATAAATATCTTTGAAAAATTGAACTTAATCCAATGCAGGTTTCCGAATTAGCACAATACACCGTTAGTTTTATTAATCAGACCAACCGAAATGTTTTTCTTACAGGAAAAGCAGGTACGGGAAAAACCACGCTTCTTAAAGAAATCATCAAAACCACACACAAAAATACGGTTGTGGTAGCTCCAACAGGAATTGCAGCCCTGAACGCAGGAGGAGTTACGATTCATTCGCTTTTTCAGTTGCCTTTCGGAGGATTTTTGCCTACGCATACACAACCACCTCAAATAGGTGAAAACATCCGTTTTGAAAACAGAAGTACGCTTCGAAGACATTTTAAAATGAACAAAATCAAGCAGAATGTTCTTCGCAATATGGAGCTTTTAATCATTGACGAAGTGAGTATGCTTCGTGCCGATTTGCTTGATGCAATGGATTTTATGCTGCAATCCGTTCGCAGAAATGATGAGGCTTTTGGAGGCGTTCAAGTGTTGTTTATAGGCGATTTGTTACAGCTGCCGCCGGTGGTGCGTCATGAAGATTGGAGCGTTCTTAAACAGTATTATTCGGGAATGTTCTTTTTTCATTCACACGTCATTCAGAAATATCCGCTGTTGTACATTGAACTTGATAAAATCTATCGTCAGACGGAGCAGGATTTCATCAATATTCTGAACAATCTTAGGAATAACCGGATTTCGCAAGAAGATATTCAGCTTTTAAACAAGTATGTAAAATCCGATTTTGACATCAAAAAACATCAGGGTTACATTACACTTACAACGCATAATGCTAAAGCTGATGACATCAACAATCAGGCTTTAAAGGATTTAAAAGGAAAATCTTATAAATATTACCCTGAAGTGATTGGGGATTTTCCCGAGAAAATTTATCCTGTTGATGAGGTTTTAGAACTTAAAGTTGGTGCTCAGATTATCTTTATCAAAAATGATTTGAATTATGAAAAACGCTTTTTCAACGGGAAAATGGGAATCATCCATTCCTTATCAGAAGAAGAAATAATGGTTCATTTTCCCGAAGAAAATAAATTCATCGAAGTCGAAAAGCACGAATGGGAAAACATCAGGTATTCGGTTGATGAAAATTCCAAAGACATAAAAGAGCAGGTTTTAGGAACATTTACGCATTATCCCATAAAACTGGCTTGGGCTATTACGGTTCATAAATCGCAAGGCTTGACTTTTGACAAAGCAGTTTTAGACGTTTCACAGGTTTTTGTTTCGGGTCAGGCGTATGTCGCCCTTTCGAGGTTGCGTTCGCTTGAAGGCTTGGTTTTGCTCAAACCCATTCAACTTAACGGAATCACAAATGATGCGTCGGTGATGGATTATTCAAAGAATAAATCCGAAAAGGAAACCCTTGAGCAAGAACTCGACAGTCAAACCAGAAAATACATTCAGCACTGTATTACCAGGGCTTTTTCGTGGCGATTGATGCAAAGTGCCTGGAAAAATCATCTGCAAAGTTATGCTTCCGAACTTAAAAAAAGTAAAAAGCATGACTTTAAAAATTGGACAGAAGAGCAGTATGGTAAAATTGAAGAGTTGCTCGTTAATTCTGAAAAATTTATCTCGCAATTAAATAAGCTTTTTTACACCGAACCGTACGATTTTAATTTTATTCACGAGCGGTTTAACAAAGCTTACGATTATTTCTTTCCGAAATTAGACGATTTGGTTTTTGAGGTTTTATATGCTTCGGAAAAAGTAAAGCGCATCAAAAAAATGAAAGGATTTTTTGAAGAAATTTCCGAATTGGAAGAACTACAGATTAAAGCAGTTTTGGAACTCAAAAAAACCAAGCTTCTGGTTCAGGCAATTTCAGAAGGAAAACCGTTTTCAAAACAGACTTTAAAATCAAATTCCATTGAAGAATATCGAATAAACCATTTGGTAAAAATCTCGGAAACCATCAAAAAACACGCTTTGAACTTTGAAGACGATGACGATTTTGACGAGGGATATTATGAAAAACCAAAAAAGGAAAAAGTTCAAAAAAAACCTACCACAGACATCACTCTGGAACTTTGGAACAAAAAAATGTCAGTCGAAGAAATCGCAACCGAACGGAAACTGACCGTAAATACTATTTATTCCCATTTAGCCAAGCTCATCGAAAAAAGAGCGGTTACTTTAGCTGATGTACTTCCGTCAGACAGAATTGCTGGACTTTACGAGTTATTTACCAATAATCCCGATAAAACTTCAGCCGAACTTCGGGAAATTTCAGACAATAAATTTTCGTGGGATGAGTTAAAATTGTTCAGAGCTACTTTGAATTTGGGGAAATAAAATTCATTAAATTTGTTGTTCGTTAGAATTACCACATTTGTTATTGTAAAAAAAATGGGACTAAGTATCAATTATAGCGGACGACTGAAAGATGCAAATTTATTAATGAATTTAATAGAGGAAGTTCGAGATGTTGCAAAAGTATATGACTGGAAATTTCACATCTACGATACTGTTTTTCCTGATAATAAATTCAGTAATGAAACCGTTTTTGATAAAATTTTTGGCATAAACTTCACTCCAACCAATTGTGAAACAATTTCACTTACGTTTCTTTCTAATGGTGTAATGGTATGTCCGTCAAGAGTCCTGTTTTTTGCCGATTCCAAAAAGAAAGAAGAACGTAATTATATCTATACAACTTCGGTTAAAACACAATATGCAGGAATAAAAACACATCAGTTTATTATTCTGTTTTTTAAATATTTAGACAACAAATATTTTGATGACTTCGAATTATCTGATGAAAGTGGTTATTGGGAAACAAATGATGAAGAAAAAATGATGAAGCAATTTCAAATTTATGATACACTGATAGATAATTTTGCTCTTGCTATCGAAACGTTACCTGCCAAAGAAAATGAAAATATGATTGTGTATCTTGAACGGTTAATGGAAAATGTCAATCGTCTGAAAAAAAATGATTGAGCTAATAAATCATATCAAGTTTTTCTGCGAAAAACTTGAGGTTATTCAGAGCTACTTTGGGTTTGAAAAAGAAGTAAAGTTAAAATCAGGAAAAGTGTCTTATAACCCTGTTTTATGTCGTAAAAAGTGTAGTAAAATCAATTTTTAATGTCAGGAAAAGTGTTTTTTTGGGAATTTTCTGTGAAAAATACCGTCCCGAGACTGCTATCCGAACGTCACTTTCCGGTTATAGAGAGGAAAGTTGGATGGTCAATGTGCTTTTGTATATCATTGATAGGTTTTTAGGATAACGAATTTTCATGGGATGAGTTGCGATTGTATAGAGCTACACTGGGTTTGATGTAGATGGATGCTAAAACAAAATCTTCTTTTTACGAAGCTCAAAGTTTTGTCCCAGATACACCTTGCGTACCATGTCATCGGCAGCCAGTTCTTCAGGTTGTCCGGCTTTTAAAATGCCGCCCTCAAACATCAAATAGGTTCTGTCTGTAATGGCCAAAGTTTCCTGTACATTATGGTCGGTAATCAAAATCCCGATGTTCTTTTTGGTCAATTGTGCTACAATACGCTGAATATCTTCTACCGCTACAGGGTCAACGCCTGCAAAAGGCTCGTCCAATAAAATAAAACTCGGGTCGGTTGCCAGCGCACGGGCAATCTCGGTACGGCGACGTTCGCCACCCGATAATAAATCGCCACGGTTTTTGCGTATGTGTCCCAAACCAAATTCTTCAATCAACGATTCCATTTTGTCGTGTTGCTGTTTTTTTGACAGCTTTGTGAGTTGCAGCACGCTCAAAATATTGTCTTCGATGCTTAATTTCCTGAAAACCGATGCTTCCTGTGCCAGATAGCCTATGCCGTTTTGCGCACGTTTGTACATAGGGTAATTGGTAATGTTTTTATCGTCTAAATAAATTGTGCCGCCATTAGGTTTTATCAACCCGACAATCATATAAAAAGAGGTTGTTTTTCCGGCGCCGTTAGGTCCCAAAAGCCCGACAATCTCACCTTGATTAACTTCAAGAGAAACACTTTTTACAACTTGTCGCCCGTTGTAGGATTTCATTAGATTTTCGGCACTTAGTTTCATAATTGTGATGTTGATGATGCTAAAAATAGTAAAATAGGTCTAAGTCAAGCTGTTTTTTTATACAAGTTTAACGGGTTTCCTGTTTTTTATAGACAAACGCAGAGATAAAAATACTTATTTCGTACAAAATTAATATAGGTATCGCCACAATAATCTGGCTTGCCACATCGGGTGGCGTGATGATTGCCGAGATGATTAACACAACAATTAGTGAGTGTTTTCGGTACTTTCTTAAAAATTGCGGTGTTACCAAGCCTATTTTGGTTAAAAAATAAATAACGATAGGCAGCTCAAAAACCAAACCGCTTGCCAGCGATGCCGACCGCACCAATGAAATATACGAATCCAAATCTATTTCGTTTGAAATCTCTGTACTTACCTGATAAGTGCCCAAAAAGTTGATGGATAACGGTGTGACGATATAATACCCAAAAAGAACACCCAGAAAAAACAATAGAGAAGAAATAACGATAAATCCTCTCGAATTTTTACGTTCGTTTTCAAGCAATCCCGGACTTATAAATTTCCAAAGTTGATAAATGACATAAGGAAAAGCAATCACAAAACCCACATATATGGATGTCCATAAATGCGCCGAAAACTGTCCTGCCATAGTTCTGTTCTGAATCCTGAACGGAAAAGACTCTGCACAAAACGTGGTTTCTACATTAAGGTATGTTGATATATCACAAAACCATCGGTATGTAGGGAAGCTCATTTGCTTAGGGCCAAAAATAACCGTGTCAAAAATGAATGATGAGAAGAAAAATGCCACAACGCCGCCTATAACGATTGCTGCAGTGGAGCGTATCAAATGCCAGCGTAATTCTTCAAGATGATCTAAAAAAGACATCTCATTGGTGTTCTTTTTTGCCATTAAATAATACCTTCTCTAATTAAATCGTGAATGTGGACTACACCGGCATACTTACCGTTTTTTTCAACCAATAGCTGCGAAATGCCGTTGGCTTCCATCATTTCCATAGCGTCAACAGCCATGGCATCTTCATCTATACGTTTAGGGTTATGGCTCATGATATCGCTTGCCGTTAAGTGGATAAACTCATCACTTTTGGTCAGCATACGGCGTATATCCCCATCAGTAATAATGCCTGTTATCTTGTTATCTTCAACAACGGCAGTTACTCCCAGCATTTTCTCGGAAATTTCCACAATAACCTGTTTGACGTTTGTATGCAATTGTACCTGCGGTTTTTCATTAACCGATGATAAATCGCTCACACGCAAATACAGTCGTTTACCCAAAGCACCGCCGGGATGATATTTGGCAAAATCCTTGCTCGAAAATCCTCGTAATTCCAGCAGGCATATAGCCAGCGCATCTCCAATAACCAATTGTGCCGTCGTACTTGTTGTAGGTGCGAGATTATTCGGGCAGGCTTCCTGTTCTACATAAGCATTCATAATAAAATCTGCTTGCTGGCCCAAAAACGATTTTGTATTACCTGTAATGGCAATCATCTTGTTTTTTGCATTTTTTATCAAAGGAACCAACACCTTTATTTCGGGAGTATTGCCGCTTTTCGAAATGCAGATTACCACATCGTCTTCAAGAATAAGCCCTAAATCGCCATGAATAGCATCGGCAGCATGCATAAATACTGCAGGTGTTCCTGTAGAGTTTAAGGTTGCTACAATTTTGTTGGCTATAATGGCACTTTTACCAATACCGGTAATAATTACCCGGCCTTTGGAATTATATATAAGCTCAACAGCATTTGCAAAATCATCATCCAGTAATTGTTCCAAATGCGCTATGGCTTTACTCTCTGTTTGAATAGTTTTTTTTGCCGTAGCTATGATAGAATTTTTAATATTCAAAATTTTTTGTTTTTGGTTTGATGCGTATAAAGAAATTAGTATCTTTAAACTTAAACAAAGTAATTGCTATTATTTTGCAAATATACACAAACACAATCATAAATTTAAGGAGTTTTCCTGTGTGCTGCGTATTAATTGTGTAGCGGTACGGGATGGTTATTAAATATAAAACGGATTAATGAGTATTACAGAAAGTGAACTGCATTCAGCTTTAAAAAGCTATTTTGGTTTTACCAAGTTCAAAGGACTTCAGGAAGGTGTTATTAAAAGTATCGTATCAGATCAAAACACTTTTGTAATTATGCCCACCGGCGGTGGAAAATCTTTATGCTACCAGTTACCTGCATTAATAAAAGACGGTACTGCCATTATTGTATCGCCGTTAATTGCCTTAATGAAAAATCAGGTGGATGCCATAAGAGCAGTATCACAAAATGACGGTATAGCTCATGTATTAAATTCATCATTAAATAAAACCGAAATAAAACAGGTTAAATCCGATATAAAAAACGGCATAACCAAATTGCTTTATGTTGCTCCGGAATCATTGACAAAAGAAGAAAATGTCGAGTTTTTACGTTCGGTAGAAGTGTCGTTTATGGCGGTTGATGAAGCACACTGTATAAGTGAATGGGGACACGATTTCAGACCCGAATACCGAAATTTAAAACAGATTATTAGACGTATAGGTGATAATATTCCTATTATTGGGCTTACCGCAACGGCTACACCAAAAGTACAGGAAGACATTTTAAAAAGCCTGGACATTACCGATGCCAATACCTTTAAAGCGTCTTTTAACCGTCCTAATTTATATTATGAAGTACGCCCTAAAACCAAAAATGTTGATGCCGATATTATACGGTTTATCAAACAGAATATGGGCAAATCAGGCATCATATACTGCCTGAGCCGTAAGCGTGTTGAAGAACTTGCACAGGTATTGCAGGTAAATGGTATTAAAGCCGTGCCGTATCACGCAGGTCTGGATGCCAAAAGCAGAGTAAAACACCAGGATATGTTTTTGATGGAAGATGTAGATGTTGTAGTAGCAACCATAGCTTTCGGAATGGGAATAGACAAACCCGATGTGCGTTTTGTTATTCATCATGATATGCCCAAAAGTATCGAAAGTTATTATCAGGAAACCGGTAGGGCAGGACGTGACGGCGGCGAAGGTCACTGTTTGGCATTTTATGCCTATAAAGATATTGAGAAACTTGAAAAATTTATGTCCGGTAAACCTGTGGCAGAACAGGAAATAGGGCAGGCATTGTTGCAGGAAGTCGTGGCTTTTTCCGAAAGTTCCATATCAAGACGCAAGTTTATCCTTCATTATTTTGGCGAAGAATTTGACAACGAAACCGGCGAAGGCGGCAATATGGATGACAACGTACGCTATCCTAAAAAACAGCATGAAGCTCAGGAAGATGCCGCTATTGTTCTCAATACGGTGTTGCAAACCAATGACAAGTATAAAGCAAAAGATTTAATACATGTAATCACAGGAAAATCTAATGCATTGATAGCATCTCATAAAACTGATAACCAGTCGTTTTTTGGGGTAGGAAGTGAAAAAGACAAACGCTATTGGATGGCATTGGTACGCCAGCTGCTTGTTGCAGGACTTCTTAAAAAAGATATTGAAACCTACGGAGTCTTAAAACTTACAGATGAAGGTAAGGCGTTTATCAAATCGCCGGTAGCATTTATGATGACAGAAGACCATGTATTTGATGAGGAAACCGATGACAGTATCATTACCGCATCAAAAGGTGAAAATGCCGTTGCCGATGAGCAGTTGATGTCCATGCTTAGAGATTTGCGCAAACGCAATGCTAAAAAATTAGGGGTACCGCCATTTGTAATTTTTCAAGACCCGTCATTGGAGGATATGGCGTTAAAATATCCGGTTACTCTTGATGAATTAAGCAACGTACACGGCGTAGGCGAAGGAAAAGCCAAAAAATACGGTAAAGATTTTGTCGAACTTATAGCCCGCTATGTAGAAGACAATGATATCATTAGACCGGATGATATGGTCGTGAAAACCACAGGGTCAAACTCTGCATTAAAATTGTATATCATTCAAAATATAGACCGGAAATTACCACTCGATGATATTGCCAAATCCAAAGGTATGAGCATGAAAGAGTTTATCAAAGAGCTCGAAGCCATCGTTTATTCAGGCACAAAACTCAATATCAATTACTGGATTGATGATATTTTGGATGAAGATCAGCAAGAGGAGATTCACGATTATTTTATGGAATCCAACTCAGACAAAATTGATATAGCCATTAAAGAATTTGACGGCGAATATGACGATGAAGAGCTGCGCCTGTATCGTATTAAATTTATAAGTGAAGTGGCAAATTAGTTCAAAGTTAGTCTTGGTTCTTGTTTCTTGGCTTCTTAAATCGTAAATCAAAATTCGTAAATCGTAAATCGTAATTCCTATCTTTGCAGCTTCAAACAAAAATTTAAAAACATGCAAGACGGATTATACGCCAAATTTCATACAAGCAAAGGTAACATTACAGTTGCTTTAGAGTTCAAAAAAACACCCGGAACGGTTGGTAATTTTGTTGCCCTTGCCGAAGGGAATCTCGAAAATACCGCAAAACCGCAAGGTAAACCGTATTACAACGGATTAAAATTTCACAGAGTCATTTCAGATTTTATGATACAGGGCGGCTGTCCGCAAGGTACAGGTGCCGGCGGTCCCGGTTACAAATTTGATGACGAGTTTCATCCAGATTTAAAACACGATGGTCCAGGCGTGTTGTCTATGGCAAATGCAGGTCCTGGCACTAATGGCAGTCAGTTTTTTATCACCCATATTGAAACACCTTGGTTGGACAATATGCACACAGTTTTTGGTAAAGTTACCGAAGGTCAGGATGTGGTGGATGCTATTGCTCAAGGCGACGAGATTACATCTGTTGAAATTATAAGAATTGGCGCAGATGCCGAAAAATTCAACGCTGTTGAAGCTTTCAGAACTTTTGAAGGTGCACGCGAAAAACGTATTGCTGCAGAGCGTGAAGCCAAACGTGCCGAACTTGATAAACTATCGGCAGGTTTTGAAGAAACCAAAAGTGGTTTGCGTTATCAAATTATTCAAAAAGGAAACGGTAAGCAAGCGGTTGCAGGTAACAAAGTATCGGTACATTATAAAGGACAACTGCCGGACGGAACAGTTTTCGATTCGTCATACAAACGCAATCAGCCTTTGGATTTTCAAGTAGGTGTTGGTCAAGTAATCGCCGGATGGGATGAAGGTATCTGCCTGCTTAAGGTTGGCGACAAAGCCCGGTTGGTCATACCAAGCGATTTGGGTTATGGTGCTCGTGGTGCCGGTGGTGTGATTCCGCCAGATGCCACTTTAATTTTTGATGTGGAATTGATGGATATAAAGTAAGCAGCGAACCAATTTTGTTTTACAAAATTGTGTGAGTCGCTTATACTGAGCGTAGTTGAAGTATCCAATAAAAAACAAAACTGAAAATTCCAAATTCCACGGTATAAACCACGTTGGAATTTGGAATTTTATTATTTGGAAACCACACTTAAATCTTACAAAGCTGTTAATGATGTGATGGTTCGTAAATAATCCGAAGGAACGAGCTAAACCGTTGATTTTCCCTGCTTATCGGGATGCCGGTAACAATACCTACCAACAGGTTATCGGCAAGACCAACACGCATTTGAGGTCTTATAACCATATCAAAATCATTCTTTATCAGTTCTTTGTTAAACTCGATACCAATAAAATTTCGGGTTCCCGGTATCATGTAGTGGATGTTTGTGTTTATTT
This sequence comes from uncultured Flavobacteriaceae bacterium, assembly GCA_964454675.1. Taxonomy (GTDB): domain Bacteria; phylum Bacteroidota; class Bacteroidia; order Flavobacteriales; family Flavobacteriaceae; genus CAYVUB01. Next base: position 22,232 of record CAYVUB010000002.1, read on the forward strand.
GCCAAACGGTATTGGTTGCATTGTCACTAAAATGATGCGCAATTACCGGTCCGGTATAAATCAGTGAATGGAAATTATTTCCCCAGCGCTTTGCTGCAACAAAAAACGGATTATAGACATTTCCCGTAAATAATCTGCTACTGCTATAGCTGTTAAAATCGGTCAGCTCAAACTCGTGTATATAACCAACTGCCAAACTGGTTTTATGTTTTTCTGATACGTAAAATGAATATTGCCCGGCAAGTTTTACACTGTTCAATTTACTGTTGGGCGCAAAACCTTCGCCATTTTTTGAATAGAGAGAAAACGGAAGCTCTACTTCAAGTCCCAAACGGTCTATGGGAGCCCATTCGTATTCTACCAATGCCAGATACTCATCAAAATCCCGGTTATCGGTAATTCCAAAACCAACGTTCCATTCTTTTTCGCCTTTTCTGGCACCGAGATCTCTGATGAGGTCAATATAAAGCGGTTCGGCATGCAATATTTTTACAGGTTCTTGCCGGTCCTGTACTTCATAAATGTAAATGCTGTCTTTGGCCTGATTGCTTGTTTCTTTTTCCGTTTGAGCATAAGTGCTTGTTGCCATCAATACCAATAGTATTGATAATAATCTATATGTATATAAATTTGTAATCATCTTGAATTTGTTAGTATTAAATACAAAATTATCATCGGTTTCTTGTGAAAACCAATGTAATACAGTTGCTAAAAACAAATTATACTTTTGGTGGTGGTGCCTGTATTTCCAAAAACGGATTTAAGAAGTCTTTATGATTGTGGAGCAGATGAGCAGTTTGAGTATTATCAATTAAAGTGCTTTTATTTTCGGTCATTTCGCTCACGATAAAATGATCGATATGTTTGGCTTTTTTCAAGCCTGTATGCTGTTCGGAATCGGTGTCTTCACTTTCCGGAATGGCATCTTCATAGCCTAAAATCTGTTCTAATACAATTTCTATAATACTTTCCTGATCGTTAAAATAAATGTTAGTATCAACATAATAGGAATGAGCATCCGGCGAATCGACACTGCAATTAAGCAGATACAATGCCATAAATCCCCAAAAATATTTTATAAAAAAGCTATGTCTTAAGGTTTCAAACATGGCACAAAAATAACGATTTAAGATAAAGTAGTTGTTAGTGTTTTCTTAAAATGGATTACAACTTCAAATTCCTAATCCGTTCCAACAATGTTGGATGCGAATAGTGCATAAATACATACGCCGGATGCGGTGTTAAGTTGCTCAAACTGTTCTTTGACAGTTTTTTTAAAGCGGTAATCAACGGTTCGGCTTTATAAGTGGCTTTTGCGTAATCATCGGCTTGGTATTCAAATTTTCGGGATAAGTAATTCATGAGTAATCCTGTAATTTCAGAAATAGGTGCATAAAGCATCCCAAAAGCAATCAAGCCTACATGAAAACTTTGGATGTCAACACCCAAAGCGTTGGACAGCAACGGACTTGAGATAAATAATGACAATACATACAGCATGATTCCTGTAAGTAGCACAGAGGCTGCCACATTGTAGATAATGTGTTTCTTTTTATAATGACCAACTTCATGGGCTAAAACCGCCACAATCTCATCGTCATTCAACTCGTTTACCAATGTATCGTAAAGAGTGACGCGTTTTTCACTGCCAAAACCCGAAAAATACGCATTGGCTTTGGTGCTTCGTTTTGAGCCGTCAATGACAAAAATTTTATTCAGGCTAAATCCGACGGTTTTGGCATAATCTGAAATTTTGTTGCGTAATTCTCCTTCTTCCAGAGGTGTTTGTTTGTTAAAAACAGGCACAATCAGTCTGGCGTAAAACATATTCATCAACAGGCTGAATGCTGTAATAATCAACCAGGTATATAACCAAAATTGCGAGCCGGTAAGTTCATAAAACCAAACCACCAAAGCCAATATGCCGCCACCTATTACCGCCATCATCAACAAGCCTTTGATTTTATCGAGAATAAAGGTTTTTTTGGTGGTTTTATTAAACCCGAAACGTTCTTCTATTACAAACGTTTTGTAGTATGCAAACGGTGTGTTGATACTATCGCTTGCCAGCATAATTATTCCGAAGAATATCAAGGCAATAACAATTGTATTGTTGCTAAAACTTCGGGCAATAGTATCAACATAGTCAAAACCATCCAGAAACAGGAATCCTAAGGTAAGTATTAAAGAAAATACCGATGTAATCAATCCGAATTTATAATTAACAGCCTTGTAATCCTGCGATTTTTTGTAAGCTTCGGTATCGTAAACATCATCTAATTCCGGCGGAATAGGGTCGTTGTAGTGTTTGGCATTAAGCGCATCCAGCACTTTTTCAATGATAAAACTGATGATGATAATGCCGATGATGGTATAAAATAGTGTTGATGCTGTCATTTTATAAGTATTCAGTCGCAGTCTTTAGTTGGCAGTAAAAACTGTTATTTAAAATTCCGTTGTCTTTTTGCTTCAAAAATAAGGATTCCCGCCGCAACCGATACATTCATGCTGTCAATTTCGCCTTGCATCGGGATAATGATGTTTTGGGTAGAATTGCTAAGCCATTCACTGCTCAAACCTGTATCTTCGGTGCCGACAACAAGTGCCAATGCTGTTGTAAAATCTTGTGTGTGGTATGCAACGGAAGCCTGCAACGCTGCACAATACATATTGATATTGTTTTCTTGTAAAAAACGTATGATTTCTGAAGTTGAACCAACAGCAATAGTATTAGTAAACAAACAACCTACACTACTGCGGATGATATTTGGATTATATAAATCGGTTTTTGGGTTGGCAATAATCACGGCATCCACATTGGCAGCATCGGCAGTGCGCAGCAATGCACCGATGTTTCCGGGTTTTTCGGGAGCTTCTGCAACAAGGATTAATGGTTTTTTTGATGTAAATTGCAATAACGAAAGTTCGTGCGGTTTTGATTTTGCAACCGCAATAATCCCTTCGGTAGTATCACGATAGGCTAATTTTTGATAGACATCTTTTGAAATTTCAATATGAGTTTGTTGTTGAGTTGTTAAGTTGTTGAGTTGTGATTCCGAACATAATTCCGGAACAAAAAGAATGGTTTCTATTGCATAATCACCTTTAATTGCTAAAGAAATTTCTCGCTCACCTTCTATTAAAAACAAGCCTGTTTTTTTGCGTTCACGCGATTTGTCTTTCAACTGTACGAGTTGTTTGATATAAGGATTTTGGGTGCTGAAAATCTGCTTTTTTATCATACGGCAAAAGTAATGTAAATAATATCGCAAAGACGCAGAGTCGTTATGTATGTATTATAAATGTTGACATTGGCTTTGTGTCTTGGCGACTTTGCGAGAGATAATATTATCGATTTGTACCTGTTTGAGATTAAAAATTAATTTTTCTGCGCCTCAAACTTATCAGAATACCGCTGCCACAATTCGGTTTGATGTGTTTCTAAAGAAATTAAGCGTCCGTCAATAAATACGTGAGTCAATTGGTTGGTGCGCATATCCAACGCATCGCCTTCACTGATAAAAAGCGTTGCACTTTTACCGGTTTCCAAAGTGCCGTACAGGTTGTCAATTCCTAATATTTTGGCAGTGTTGGATGTAATAAGTTTTAACGCCTCTTCTTTTGATAATCCGTAAGCTGCCGCAGTACCTGCATAAAACGGCAGGTTGCGTGAGTTCATGCGTTCCATATCACCATAAGCAGATAGCGCCACAACCACACCTTTTTGTGTAAGCAATGCCGCCGATTTGTAAGGCAAATCATAATCGTCTTCATCTTGGTTAGGTGTAGCATGTAACCGGTTTAAAATAACCGCAACGTTATGCTGTTTAAGAAAACCGGCTACTTTGTGGGCATTATCGCCGCCTACAATCACTACGTTTAAAATGCCGTTTTCTTTAGAAAAATTAACAGCATCTGTAATGCCTTTATCATCATTGACGTGTACATAAAGTGTTTGCGAACCGTCAAACAAACCTTTGGCGGCATCGTAAGGTAAATTTACAACAGCTTTATCTCCTTTGGCGTACGACTTACTTTCGGTAAAAAAAGCGGTTATTTCCTGAACCTGTTTGGCATAATTATCATTAAGCTTTAATCCGGCGTCTTCGCCCATCCACCGGCGACCTCTGGTAAAGCTGTTTGGCCAGTTAAGGTGAATACCGTCGTTTACTTTAACGGTGGCATCTTCCCAGTTCCAGGCATCAAACTGTACGATGGATGACGTGCCCGAAATACGCCCGCCACGAGGTGTGATTTGCCCCATAAGCACACCGTTAGGACGCATAGATTCTACAATTTTAGATTCGGCGTTGTAAGCAATGATACTTCTTATATGCGGATTCATAGTGCCAACTTCGGCATCATCATCGGTAGCACGCACAGCATCAATTTCTACCAGACCCAAAGTGGAATTTGGTACGATAAATCCCGGATATACGTGTTTTCCCGATGCGTTGATGACTTCGGCATTTGATAAATCGATTTTAACAATTCGGGCATCGGCTACGGTTTTAAGGATGCCGTTTTCAAAAATAATAAGGCTGTTTTCAAGCACTTGTCCGTTGCCTATATGAGCTGTTGCGCCTGTAATGGCAATGGTTTTGGTTTGTTTTGAAGCAGGTGTTTGCTGGGCAATACACAATGAGGTACAAAACGCTATTAAGAAGGTATATATGAGTTTCATTTGCGATGTTTTTAAGTTAGTCATGTGAATGTTCAAAATGGTCATCAAGTGTGTCACAATGGAAATATTCTTTCTCCTGTTTTTTTACAGGCTGGGTTTTTAAACCTTTGTTTTTTGCCTGAAGCATTTTGTTTATGAGTTCGCTTTTTTCTTTTTTGATGGCTTCTCTTTGCTGTTCGTCACGTTTTAAATCAAAATAAACGGCACCGTCAATAAGTGTTTTTTCGGGTTTTGCATAAATGGATAACGGATGGTCAGACCATAGTACCACATCGGCATCTTTTCCTGTTTTGATGCTTCCTGTGCGGTCGTCAATATGCAGCAGTTTGGCAGGATTCAGCGTAACAAACTTCCAGGCTTCTTCTTCGGTTACACCGCCGTATTTTACGGTTTTTGCTGCTTCCTGATTTAAGCGTCGTGACATTTCGGCATCATCACTGTTAATAGCAACCGTAATACCTTGGTGGTGCATAATGGCTGCATTGTACGGGATGGCATCATTTACCTCAAATTTATAGCCCCACCAATCGCTAAAGGTCGAGCCGCCAACGCCGTGCGCTTTCATTTTATCGGCAAGTTTGTAGCCTTCAAGAATATGTGTGAAAGTGTTGACGTTAAAGTTAAATTGTTCGGCAACTTTCATCAGCATATTGATTTCGCTTTGCACATATGAGTGGCAGCTTATAAAACGTTCTTTGTTGAGAATTTCTGCAAGCGTTTCCATTTCAATGTCTTTACGGTAAGGTTTGCCGCTTTTTTTCAAGGCGTTGTATGCTTTGGCTCGGGTAAAATAATCGATAAATACCTGTTCAACACCCATACGTGTTTGCGGAAAGCGAATGTTTTCACTTGAACCCCAATTGGATTGTTTGACGTTTTCACCCAAAGCAAATTTGATGTATTTAGGGCTGTTTTTATAAATCATGTTATTGGCAGATTCGCCCCATTTTAATTTGATGATTGCCGAGCGGCCACCAATAGGGTTTGCCGAACCGTGCAGGATTTGTGCCGATGTCACACCACCGGCAAGATTGCGGTAAATGCTTATGTCACTTTCATTAATAACATCTTCCATGCTTGTTTCGGCAGATGAATTATGTCCGCTTTCGTTGACAGATGCTGCGGCTATGTGTGAGTGTTCGTCGATGATTCCCGAAGTAAGATGTTTGCCTGTGGCATCTACAATGGTTGCGCCTGTTTCGGATAGGTTCCGGCCTATTTTTGCAATTTTTCCGTTTTTGATTAGCACATCGGTGTTTTGTAAAATACCTTCTTTTTCATTAGTCCAGACAGTTGCATTTTTAAACAGGATGGTTTCGGCTTTTGGCACTTCAAGAAATCCGTAAGGTTTGTTTGGATAGGTAACCGGAAATATGGTTTCACTTTCTTTTTTATCACTATTGCTTCTTTTACCGCCATCTTTTTTATCTTCTTTGGCATTGGCTTTTGCGTAAAATGCGGTTTCATTACCATTAGGGTCAACAGCTTTTCCTGTTAGTGCGTTGTCATGAACATTGGCAATGATTCGTATAAATTCCTGCGAAACGGAATCTTTGGTTGTAAGCATAATGTTTACCCAATTGTCCTTATAGCTTATTTTTGAGCCTCGTGTTTTTTCGTTGCTGGTAATTTCTGAAGACAGCTTGCTCAATTCGCCTTTAATGGTCATTTTGTAGGTTTCACCATAAAGCGAAAAATCATAATCACCACGGATGTCTTTGGTATTCATAGTTTCAAAAACCGTTTGATAACCTTGTATCCAATGTTCGTAAAGCGTGGTTTTTTCATCAAAAATATCGCCCGAAGTAATCATAAAATTGGCAAAGGCACCATTTTTAAGCGAGCCTATACTGTTTGATTTTCCTAATAGCTGTGCCGGAATGGTTGTTAACGCTTCCAGAGCTTTTTCTTTTGAAAGACCATGCTTTATAGCATTTATTACGTTGGATTTAAAATCTTTAGCCGATTTTAATCCGTGAGTGGTTAACGCAAACGTTACGTTGTTGTCTGCCAAAATTTTCGGGTTTGCCGGTTTTTGATTCCATGCTCTCATATCTGCAAGTGAAAGGCTTGATGCCAAAAACGGATTTTCAACATCATAGGCATCGGGAAAATTTACAGGGATGATGAACGGTGCATTGGCTGCCTTAATATCATTGATGCGTTCATACTCATCACCACCACCAAGAATCACGTAACGAATATTGAACTCGTCACCAATTTTATCGGCACGCAATGCGTTGGCTCTGCTGTTTGCTTCAAAAATCTGTACGAATGATTTGTTGTTGTTTAAGGCTTCAATCGATAAGTCTTTTGTTTTTGATTGACCTTTACTATACCAGTCGGCATCAAGATACAGCTGGCGCAGCAATGCCATGCTTCCCATTACGGATGTAGGATACGACTGATTGGACGTTGCGCTTTTTGAGAATGAAAAATACTGTCCCGATTGGCTTTCCAAAACGTAAGCACTTTCATTAAGTGCTACCAAAACACCTGTGCCCCGTACAATACCATCCTGAATGTGAGTATTGACAACACCAAAACCGGCTTTAAGCAATTCTTCGGCTTTTTTTGAATCGTATTTGAGTTTGTCAAGCGCATTGTTTTCGGGCATCACGTGATCATTCCAGTAGTAACCTGTACGTTTGGCATCATATTGCGCGCCTCTCGGTGCATTGCTTTGACGCTGCGGTTTTTCAATCCCGAAGTTGGAATACATATCAATAAACGACGGATAAATATGTTTGCCCGAAGCATCAATTACCGTAGCATTTTTTGGGATGCTAACAGTTGCTCCGGCAGAAACAACTTTGCCGTCTTTTATAAGCAAGGTACCGTTGTCAATAACTTGTGTTGGTGTGACATGAATTCTGGCATTGGTAATGGCTGTAAAATTGGTGTTTATCGCTGCCACGCCATCGTTTTTAGGGAAATAATCCTGAGCAAAAAGTGCAGACCCAAGCATTACGGCAAGGATTGTGAAAAGTGATTTTCTCATCAGAAAAAGTTAGTTAGTGTTTAAGGGAACTAAAGATAGATAATAAGTGCTTTATTATGGTATGTTAGTCCCTTTTTTTAACATTTTAAAGTGGATGTTTTTCATGATAGTTTACGAGTAATGCCACCACATAACTGTAGCTTTCAATTCCGGCAGATTGGTTATTGGCTTTAAGAAAACCGCTGTAAGTGATTTTGAAGAATTCTTCGGACGGATTTTGATAAGACAACCAAAACTGTCGTACTTCATCATAATTTTTTAAGATTCCGGGGTTTACATCAGCAATAAGCATTTCATACGCAGCAGTATCGCGTTTGTACAATTCGCTCAAACAATGACTAAGCGCAAAGGCATATCCCGAATAGTTAAAATACATATCATCGTGAGATATGGCAGCCATAGCGCCTATAAAATTGGCTTCGTTTTCGGCGGCATAACCCAGCTGGTGGGCAATTTCGTGGCTTGCCGTTGTGGGATATTTAAATGCAGGAATCAATCCGTCAATTTGTGCTTCATTGGTAAACGGATTCAGATAACCGCCAAAACCCATGTAGGTAAGCGGCAAACTGTAAATGGAACGCTTTAAACTTTTTGGATGATACGCAAGATTCGGATAGGTTTCTGAAAGCTTGTCAAACCCTTTGGGTGTCATTTGCAGCAGTTCGGTTTTAGAATACGGCATTTCTACTTTTACCGAATCATTTTCGGCAATCAATTGGTGTATTGTATTGGTTTTTTTAACCAAATCTTTGGTAAATGACAGCAATTGTCCGGTGGTGTAATCGTGTTCAATGTTTAAGGATTCGTGCAGCGGTAACCTGTAATAATTGAATGCCCACAAAATATGAAATGCAAAATACCCGATAGAAATAGCAGTTAATACCTCATAAAACCAGTTTTTTGTGTCTTTAAAAATGCGTTTTCTGTTGATGAAAATCCAACGTAAAATGTAAATACCCGCAAGCGTATAAAGAATATCGCCTACCGAAAACGGCACCCAGCCAAAAGTGTAATGCATCAGTTTTGAAATCCATTTGTAAAGTCCGTTGCTGTAATATGTTTCGATAAATTGAGGAAACTGCGCCAATAGTTTTACGGCTATAATTTGAATGACAATCAAAAAAGCCGGTATGGGTTTAAGATACTTCTGCATGTATCAAAAGTAGAAAAATGTTTCCTGTTAGCCGAATGAATACGTACCTTTGTACTACAAAAAAAATTACATTATGCCATCAAACATCAGACAATTAGAACCACAAGCACTTTGGAATAAATTTGCCGACCTTAATGCCGTGCCACGACCTTCAAAAAAAGAAGAGCGCGTGATTGCTTTTATGAAAAATTTTGGCGAAAATCTCGGTTTGGAAACCTTTGTTGATGCCGTAGGAAACGTAATAATCAAAAAGCCCGCAACACAGGGAATGGAAGACAGAACGACGGTTGTAATGCAGTCGCATCTGGATATGGTACATCAAAAAAACAGTGATACCGTGTTTGATTTTGATACACAAGGTATTGACATGTATATAGACGGCGATTGGGTAAAAGCCAAAGGTACGACGCTTGGTGCCGATAACGGCATAGGTGTGGCAACCATTATGGCAATTTTAGAAAGCAATACTATTGTGCATCCTGCCATTGAAGCCTTGTTTACCATTGATGAAGAAACCGGAATGACCGGTGCCAAAGGTTTGGTTGGTGGTTTGCTGGAAGGTAAAATCCTGCTGAATCTCGACACCGAAGAAGATAACGAAATAGGTGTAGGCTGTGCCGGAGGAATTGATGTTACGGCAAAAAGAACTTATCATATTGAAGAAACACCCGAATTTAAAACAGGTTATACCATTATCGTAAAAGGCTTGCAAGGTGGTCACTCGGGAATGCAAATTCACGAAGGATTGGGTAATGCCAATAAGATTATGAACCGGTTGCTGTTTGACGGTTTTGAAAACTTCGGATTGCGAATTTCAGAAATTAACGGCGGTAGTTTGCGCAATGCTATTCCTCGTGAAAGCAAAGCTGTTGTTGCGGTTGATACGGTACATAAAGAGGCTTTTGAGCTGGAAACAGCCCAATTGGCACAGGTTATCAAAACTGAATTTAAAACCATGGAACCCGATTTGACCATCGAGGTTATTAAATCCGAAACCCCAAAAACCATCATGGATTTGGGCGTTCAGGAAGGTTTGACACGTGCTGTTTATGCAGCTTGCAATGGCGTTTACAGAATGAGCGCCGATATTCCCGATTTGGTAGAAACTTCTAATAATATTGCCCGTGTCATTGTCAAAGACGGAAACATTACGATTGCCTGTTTAACACGCTCATCGGTGGAAAGCTCCAAACAGGATCTGGCAAATGCTTTGCGTGCAGCGTTTGAATTGACAGGTTGCGAAGTTGAATTTGCAGGCGATTATCCGGGTTGGACACCTAACATGCAATCACCTGTTTTGAAAATATTGACCAAGATTTATCAGGATATGAATGGCGAAATGCCACACGTTGCAGCGTGTCACGCCGGTTTGGAATGTGGTATTCTCGGGCAGAATTACCCCGATATGGACATGATAAGTTTTGGTCCCAATATTAAAGGCGCACATTCGCCCGATGAACGTACACAGGTATCTTCGGTTCAAAAATACTGGGCGTTTGTACTGGAAATTTTAAAGCATATTCCAAAAAAATAACTGCTAATTAATAGTATAAATTAAAAATTTATATTAAAAAATTCACAGTTCCATATTTATTAAAATTCAAACATAAATAGGTGTTGCTTTTATGATTTGATTTGCGTATTTGCAGTAATTTTGTGTTCTCTATGAATACACAAGCTCCAATCAACAAAACGTTTTTAATCATCATTCTTGGGATACTCGCCGCATTGGGACCGTTTACCATAGATATGTATCTGCCCGGATTCCGGCAGATAGCCGATGATTTTGCTACGGATGAAAAGCATGTAGCATTTACTTTGACATCTTATTTTATTGGGATTGCCGTGGGACAATTGATTTACGGACCTATTGTGGATAAATACGGACGAAAAAAACCGCTCCTGGCAGGATTGTTTATTTATATGGCAGCAGCTTTGGGCTGTGCGCTTTCGCCAAACATCGAAACCATGATAGCTATGCGGTTATTGCAGGCTTTAGGTGGTTGCGCAGGCATGGTGGCTTCGGTTGCGGTTATTACAGATGTGTATGAACTCGACAAGAGAGCCAAGGCGTTTTCATCCATTGTACTGGTTATGGGAGTAGCACCGCTGATTGCGCCGAGCATAGGAAGTTTTTTTGTTGAAAGGATGCACTGGACATACATTTTTTACTTTTTGGTTTTATTTTCTTTGATGGTGATGGCAATGATTTATTTCTTTTTGCCCGAAACAGGAAAATACATGCACAATAATAAGCTCAAAGTAAAAACCATCAGTAAGGATTATTTAGAAATCTTAAAAAACCGGACGTTTTTTATGTATATCATGGCGGCAAGTATTGCTATGGCCATACTGTTTGCATATATCACATCGGCATCGTTTGTGTTTTTAACGCATTATGGTCTTGATAAAACCACGTTTTCGCTTTTGTTTGCTGTTAATGCTTCGGGGCTTATTACAGGAAGTTATCTTAACGGAGTACTTACCAAATATGTAAATTATATAAAAATTGCAAGAATAGCATCGGTATTATTAAGCGTAGCAACATTACTATTGTTGATTATCATTACCGTATATCCCGATATGCCGTACCAATGGATGGTAACGGGATTGTTTACCACCTTGTTTATCATAGGGTTTATTAATCCTAATGCTACGGCGGCATCACTAACGCCTTTTACCGGAAATTCGGGGTCGGCTTCTGCGTTAACCGGTGCTGTAAGAATGGGTATAGGAGCTTTAGTTGCGGCAGCTATTGGCATGTTTCAAGGCGAATCGCCAGCCATGATAATTACGCTTGTGTTTATACTGGCAATTGTATCTATGCTGCTTTTATGGATTGCGCCTGTTGTTATCAAGCGGAAAAAAAACAGGAGAGATGCAGAGCAGATAATATAATCTTGCCTAATCAAATTGAAAAACTGTTACAGGTTTATTTACAATTTTTTAAGAAAATCATGAAGATTGTCTTGTGCAGAAAGCCCCAGTTTTTTGCGTATCCGGAACCTGGCGGTTTCAATGCCACGCACAGAAATACTCAGTAATGGCGAAATCTCTTTGTTGGGTAAATCCATTTTGATAAAAGCACATAAGCGTAAATCCCGCTTGGAAATCGTAGGATCAATGGTTCTTAGTTTTTCAAAAAACTGATGGTGGATTTTTTCAAAATTAACATCAAACACTTCCAAATATTCCTCACTTATTTTGTGTTGCCGGACTTTAGTGAAAATATTAGAGAGCTTGGATTTTGACGATTGGGTTTTGACTATGGCTCTCAGTTCTTTAAGATCGTTAAGAAGTTCATCAAAAATTTCTTTCTTATTAACCAATTGTAAAGTGTAGTTGGCAAGTTCCTGTTCAAGAAGCAAATTGTCTTTTTCTACTTTCTCTTTGTCTTGTTCCAGTTTAAGCTGTTCTATTTCAAGTTTAAGCAGGCGTTGTGTTTTTAGTGCTTCTATACGGGCTTTGCGGCTTTGTGTTTCAATGCGCTTGGCAACAAAATGATACAGGAGCCATAGTAACATCAAGAATACAGCGGAATATATGATTTTTGCAAATAGTGTTTGATGCCATTTGTAAGCAATGGAAAATGAATAAACTGCGGTTTCACCTGTTTCACCGATAGGATTGCGGCTTCGTACTTTAAAAGTATAATTCCCGGGGCGCAAATGGGTATATTCTTTATATGCCGAAGTTTGCCAGACCGACCAGCCGGCATCTACATCCTCCAAAATATATTGATATTCTTTGGTGTTGGACAAGCCGAGTTGAGGCGCAGCAAAATCAAAACGAATGATGTCTGTTTGGTTTGGCAGTTTTACAAGGTAATCCGGGCTGCTTACAGGTAGTGCTGTTTTTTTTAGGTTTTGAACTAATGATACTTTGCTTAGTATGGTTTCGGCTTTTGTAGTATGCTGTTTTTTGAGATTGTAAAGATACACACCTTCAGTAGTACCTACATAAACCTGATTGTGTACAGGAAGAATGCTTTCCATACTACGGTTGAGGTAATCTTTAACATTCCCGAATAGTTTTTTATGGACTTCGGGTTGCGCTTCATCAGCAAAAAAGTAGCCTATTTCATTATCTTGAACTACCCATGTTGTTTGACCGTGTTCCAGTATTTTCCGTATATTTTTAGAAGTGTCTAATATCATATTAAGCGGTTCGTAGGGCTTGAAAATCTTTGATGTGTTATCAAACTGGTAAATACCTGTATTGGTCGTAAAAACAATGTCGTTTTTCCATTTAAAAACATTGATGTTAAATGCCGATTGAAAACCGTTTTGTGTCGTATAATGGTCGGTAGCATACACTTGGGTATAATCATTATTAATACGGATTTTGAAAACGCCTTTAAAACCATGGCAAATCCAAAACGTGTTGGGTTCTTCGGCAGGCATAATATCCCTTGACGATTCGTTAAAACCTTTGATTTTGTGTGATAACTCATAATCATTCCCTAATTTGTCAATAACATACAAACCGTTGTATCCGCAGGCAATGTAGCGGTTTGGTTTATTCGGAATAGTTATAAGTTTCCAGATACCGTTTATCGTTCCTATTTGGGATATGCCGTGATTCTTGTCTATAAGGAAAAGTCCTTTGTCATGACTGGCAAAAAGTGTATTGTTTATAACAGATAAAGACCAAGCTTGTCCTTCTAAAGATTCTATTTTTTTGAACTGAAAGTTGAGCGAAGCATTGTCAAACGGACTATAATACACGCCTGTATTGGTGGCGAGGTACAGGTGTGAATCATGTATTTTTATATCGTATATGGAAGCTTCGTCAAAAATGCGGAGGACAGGCGAATCAAAATTAAGATACACTAAGCCATTGTTGAGGAGAATCCAGATATTGTTGTCTGCTTTCAGAAAATTGAGAACCGTTGTGTTTTGTATCTGGTTGAACATACTCGCAGTATTGACAAGTTCGCCATTGTAATTAAGTAGTTTTACTTTGGAGGATAGTGTTCCTATCAGGTAATAATTGTCTTTTTCAATGGCAGAAATAACCTGGTCGTGATCTTCATTTTCAAAAAGCTGCCCTAAAGTTGTAAGTTTCTGTGTTTTTGTGTCTCCTTTGTAAATATGTCCTGTTTTTGTAATGATTAAAAGCTCGTGATCATTTGCTGTTGGCAAAATCCCCGAAATGTTTTGATTTTGAAATTCCAAAGCAGGAAAAACGGTCGTCAAAGCCGATGTTTCGGGATGATATGCCAGTATGCCCAGTTTGTCATCTTGTACATAATACACATTGTGTACTGCGTTTGAATAGATAAAAGTATTGGTAGCGGCAATATGTGTTGGTTGGTTTTGATGTATAACAATAAGCTCATTAAAAGCTCTGAAAATTATGGTTCCCGATAGCTCGTGACTTTGCCACAGGTTTTCGAGATTGTTGTTTTTGAGTCCGAATTTATCAATTAAAGACCGGTAGTGATAAATGCCAAAAGAATCTTTTTGGATAGTTCCCAGTTCATTATAGCCGCCTGCATAAATTTTTCCGTCAGATGCATGTAAAAGACTTCGTACAGAAGAGTTATTTGGCAAATGAAGTTTTTCCCAACGTTCACCGTCAAAAATAATAAGACCGTCGTTGTTGCCAAAATACGTTGTGCCATTACTGTCCCTGCAAGCTGTCCAGAACTGGGTATCGGCCTGTATGGCTTCTTTTGTATAATGAGTCATTTGAGGCTGGTGGTATAAAATGGAGGGTAAATCGCTTTGAGAATAAGCATTTATACTGCTTAAAATCAGTAGAATTACCGATGTAATACGTCCAAAACAACCCGTATGACGCATAAATGACGTGTTAAATTAATGTAAAACAAATTTAAGCAATTAAATATTAATAAATCAATTTATTACAAAAAAAAACGAAGTAAAAACGTATGTCTTTTTGTGATTTGATGTAATTTAAAATAATATAAAATAATGGCGGTTTTTTTATTGAAAACTAAATTTGAGAACCTTTTATATGTATCTATATCGTTTTCGTACTGTTCTTTTTTTATCATATTCTTAAAGTAAGAAAGCAAAAGATTAAAAGGTTTAAAAAATTAACTGTTAACTAATCATTTTGTATTTATGAAGATTACAAATTTTTTATTGTGTTGTTTTTTGCTGATGACTTCCTTGTCTTTAGCTCAAACGAAATCTGTAACCGGTACGGTTGTGGATGAATCTGGTGTTCCATTACCCGGAGCTGGCGTTTTGATAAAAAATACAACAAACGGAGTTTCGACAGATTTTGACGGTAATTTTAGTATTACAGCACAATCGGGCAATGTTTTAGTAATTTCTTATGTAGGGTATGTGACTCAGGAAGTCCAAGTTACTGAAAAATCAATCTATAATATCGTGTTATTACCCGATGTTCAGCAGCTTGGAGAGATTGTTATCTTGGGGTATGGTACCCAGAAAAGACAAGATATTACCGGTGCTGTTGCCGTGGTAAGTGCAGAAGCCTTTAAGGATCGTCCCAATACCAGTGTAGGCTCATTGATACAGGGACAAGCGGCCGGAGTTAAGGTAATTTCAAGTTCGGGAAAACCTTCCGAAGGTTTTAGTGTTCGTGTTCGAGGTACCAATTCTATCACTGCGGGTTCCGACCCGTTGTATGTGGTAGATGGTGTGCCAACAACCGATACACGCTCAATAAACCCTGCCGATATTGAGTCGGTTTCTATACTAAAAGATGCTTCTTCTGCAGCTATTTACGGTGCGCAGGGAGCCAATGGTGTTGTGTTGATTACCACCAAAAAAGGAAAATCAGACAAGCCGGTTATCACGTTTGATTCTTACTTGGGTGTATCTCAGGTGTGGAATACACTTAAAGTGCTTAACAGTGAGCAATACCGTGATTTGATGACAGAATTTGGAAGAACTACCAACTGGGATTTGTACAATCAGAACACCGATTGGCAGGATGTAATTTTCCAAAATGGTATGTCGCAAAACTATCAGGTATCGTTTTCAGGAAGAAATAATGGCACAAACTATTATCTTGGTGCCGGTCTGGTAGATCAGGAAGGTGCCGTGAGAAGTGCCGAAATGCGACGTTACAATTTTAAACTTAACCTTTCTCAGGATATGACCAACTGGCTTCAGGTGGGTACTAATATTATTTATACCAGTTATTCAGATGTGGATGTTAACCACAATAACAGCGTCAACAGCGGTGGTGTACTGCTTGGCGTATTGACAACACCGCCTAATATAGGCATCTATAACCAAAACGGAACTTTTACCAGTAACCCGTTCCAGGATTGGGAAAATCCGGTTGCAAGTACAGACGGTTCAGACAGAAGTTACAAGAACCAGCGTATTTTAGGGAATCTTTTTGCAGAGTTTAAACTTGTAGAAGGACTTAAATTCAAATCCAACTTTGGTATAGATTACAGTAATGCACGTTATGATTATTTTCTTGATCCGTTCCGTACCAGCTACGGCCGTGCTAAAAACGGTATTAGCCAGTATAATACCTATCTTACCAACTACTATATTTTTGATAATACCATTACCTGGAACAAGCAGTTGGGCAATCATAAAATTGAAGCATTGGCGGGACATGTTTTTCAAAAAACCCGTTGGGAAAACAGCTATATAGAAACCAATAATTTTGCCGGCGACCAGATATCGACACCCAATGCAGGCTCAGAAATCATAAATGCCGATGGTGAAAAATCTGAAAAAGCAAACGCATCAGTCATTTCCCGTATCAATTATGATTATGCAGGAAAATATTTGTTGACAGCTAATTTCCGTGCAGATGCATCGAGCAATTTCGGACCTAAGGAACGTTGGGGTTATTTCCCGTCGTTTTCAGCAGGATGGCGTATTTCTGCCGAGTCATTTTTAGAAAATGTATCTGCAATATCCGACTTAAAAATCAGAGCCGGCTGGGGTCTTGTAGGTAATGATAATATTGGTCAATACGCCTATTTCGGACGCGTAGGAAGCGGTTCCAATTATCCTTTTGGAGGTCAAACCATGCCGGGAACCTATGCTTCTTCAATAGAAAACTTAGAGCTGAAATGGGAAGAATCTGAACAAATCAATGTAGGTTTGGATTTGGCAATGTTCAATAACCGCCTGCGTTTTTCTGCCGATGCTTATGTTAAAAACACCAATGATCTATTGTTGAATGCACCATTGCCTCGCGGAACAGGTTTTGATAATGCCATTCAGAATATTGGAAAGTTGAGAAATAAAGGTCTGGAATTCCAGATTAGTTCAGTAAATATCGATAATGAAGATTTTCGATGGGATACAGATTTCAATATTTCATTCAACCGAAATGAAGTTATTAGTGTAGTGGGTCAGGAAATATTTTATGGTGGCATTGCCGGAAGAGGTGAAGTCAGCTTGGTTAAAGAAGGACAACCTCTGGGCATATTTTACGGTTATGTATGGGGCGGCGTAGATCCTGCAACAGGAATGGCGTATTATATTGATCAAAATGGGGAGAGTACATTTACGCCAAGTACTGCCGACAGAAAAATTATCGGTGATGCCAATCCCGATTTTATGTACGGTTTTGGTAATAATTTCACCTATAAAAACTGGGGCTTGAATGTCTTTATTGAAGGTGTTCAAGGGAATGATGTTTTTAACGCATCCCGTATAGATATTGAAGGCATGACCGATCCTAAAAACCAATCGGCTGCCGTTTTAAGACGATGGAAACAACCGGGAGACGTGACAGATATTCCAAGAGCTTTAGAGAACAATACCAATAATTCCCGTTTATCGACACGTTTTGTAGAAGATGGTTCTTATATGCGTTTTAAAGCTGTAACCTTAAGTTACAACTTACCACAAACAGCTTTAAAACAATTAAATATTTCCAATCTTAAATTTTACGTTACCGGAGAAAACCTGTTTACCATTACCGATTATTCCGGTTTTGACCCCGAAGTTAATGCATTTGGAGCTTCAAACACCACGCTTGGTGTAGATTACGGAACCTATCCGCAAACACGCAATATCATTTTTGGTTTAAATGTTACTTTTTAAAAAATAGCCTTATGAAAATTAAATATATCATCAAATGTGTTTTCTTGTCTGTATTAGCAGGAAGTTTTTACACTTGCGAAAACGAACTGGATTTATCACCCATTTCTCAGGAAACATCACAAAATGCCTACACACGGGGCTCACAGCTTGAAGCAGCACTTACCGGTGTGTATGAATCGTTTCAATCATCCCAATATTATGTATGGGATCACGTTTTGTTACAGGATGTACGCTCAGATAATCATTATGCCGGTGGTGATAATCCCGAAATATTTGCTATAGATTATTTCAATATTACTCCAACCAATACCCGCATTTTTGACGCATGGTCTTCTATTTACAGAGCCATTTCAAAAGCAAATCTGGTACTGGAAAAAGCACCGTTGATTACCGAAGACTTAACAAATGAACGTCGCAATCAGATTATGGGCGAAGCTTATTTTTTGAGAGCTTACAACTACTATCACCTTGTAAAAATGTTTGGTGGTGTGCCGTTATATCTGGAAACTATCAAATCAACCGATCCTTCCGAAGTGCGTAAACCAAGAGAAACTACAGAAAGGGTTTACGAGCAGATTATTGAAGATTTGGAACTGGCGTTGGACTTATTGCCTCACACTTACGGTAATGACAGTAATGTAAATAAAGCCCGGGCTACCAAAGGCGCCGCCAATGCATTGCTTGCAAAAGCCTATGCCCAGCAACCGGTACCCAATTACCCTAAAGTGATTGAGCATGCCAATAACGTTATCAACAGTCCGGCAGGATACGATTTGATGGGTAATTATGATAATTTGTTTGATGGTAATAATGAAAACAATATTGAGTCTATACTGGAAGTACAATACCTTGGCGGCGATGAAGGAAACTGGGGTCCGCAAATGCACTTACCACCGTCATTAAGTGGTGATAGCTGGAGAAAATTTGTAACGCCTTCACACAATTTGATAAATGCCTTTGATGCAGAAGGTGATGTAGTCAGAAAAAATGCTACGGTCTATTTTGAAACTATCAACAATTGGGTAGATGAGTTTTGGGGTAATGCCATAGGAAGCAGTATTCCGTTTGCATACAAATGGCGTACTGCCGGAGGTTGGGCAAGTCCTAACAATGAGTATATTTTTCGTTTGGCAGATATTTTATTGCTAAAAGCCGAAGCACTCAACCAATCAGGGCAATCGGGGGAAGCAGCGGTAATTGTAAACCGCATCCGCCAGCGTGTTGGTCTTGATGACCTTCCTGCTGTGGTTCAGGGATCGCAGCCTGCCATGAAAGAAGCTATCCTTAAAGAGCGACGTTTAGAACTGGCTCAAGAATCAACCCGATGGGATGATCTGGTTCGTAACGGCGTAGCTGTACAGGTTATGAACAGTGTATCTGATATGAATCTGGCAACCGGAAGCCCTGTAAACTACAATATTTCAACAATCCATTTATTATTGCCGATTCCTCAAAATGAAATTAACCGTAATCCGAATCTGGAACAAAATCCGGGTTATAATTAATTTGGAAGCAAATGATTAAAAACTTAAAATTAATAACATCCTTACTGTTGGCAGCCATTGTTTATGCCTGTTCCGGTAGTGACGATGGCGGGCATCAGCCACCGCCACCCGAACAAGAGGAAGTAGTAGGTATTGCCCAATGGTGGGTTACAAAGGGTGACCAATCAGTATTGCTGGTATCCCAACCTAATTTGGATATAGTAAATAGCACGACTACCAGCTTTACAACAATTACGGTCAATCCTGCACAGCAGTATCAGGAAATCGAGGGGTTTGGTGCAGCTTTGACAGGTTCATCGGCATATCTTATTAATCAAAAATTGAATGCTTCTCAAAGACAATCACTGTTAAATGATTTGTTTGATAAAACTAATGGGATTGGTATTAGTTATCTGAGATTGACTATGGGTGCATCAGATTTTTCACTTCAAGATTATACATACAACGATATGCCTTCGGGACAGCAGGATCCTGATTTGAATACTTTCAGTATTGCCGGAGATGAAGATGATGTAATCCCGGTATTACAGCAGATACTTGGTATTAATCCGGATATTAAATTGATGGGAAGTCCGTGGAGTGCACCTGCCTGGATGAAAACCGGTCAGAATCTGCACGGCGGTTCGTTACAAACCCAATGGTATGATGCCTACGCCGATTATTTTGTGAAATACATTAATGCGTATGCCGCTATCGGTATTACAATTGATGCGGTTACACCACAAAATGAACCGCTGCATGAAACAGCCGCCTATCCGTCAATGTTAATGCCGGCAACATCACAAGCGCAATTTATTGGGCAGTCTTTGGGACCTGCATTTGCAACAGCAGGTATTAATACCAAAATCATTGCGTACGACCATAATTTTGACCAGTACCAGTATCCCATAACGGTACTGAACAATAGTGATGCCAACCAGTACATCAGCGGTTCGGCATTCCATGCCTATGCCGGTAATGTTAGTGCTATGAGCGCTGTACATAATGCACATCCCGATAAAGGATTGTATTTTACCGAAATATCTGGCGGAAATTGGAGTCTTGATTTTTCGGGTAATCTGGAGTGGAATATGGAAAACATTCTGATAGGGACTACAAAAAACTGGTCTAAAACCGCACTTTTCTGGAATCTCGCCCTTAATGAAAATCACGGGCCTGCCAATAACGGGTGTACAGATTGTCGTGGCGTGGTAACCATTAGCAGTACCGGACAGATTATAAAAAACGTGGAATATTACAGTATTGCCCATTTTTCAAAATTTGTAAAAGCCGGTGCGTACAGGATAAACTCAAGTAATGCAAGCGATTCAAGCATTAATAATGTTGCATTTCAAAATCCCGACGGTTCTAAGGTTTTGATTCTTTTGAATAAATCTCAGAATCCCAAAACCGTTTCGGTAATCATAGGCGACAATCGTTTTGATTGTAATTTAGATAAAAAAAGTGTTGCCACGATAACGTGGAATTAATAACTCAAAAATGAAAAAAATGAAAAAAAATATCATCTATTTGCTTGTAACATGTGTGGCATGTTTTACGGCAGTTTCGTGTGGAGATGACGACAATATGGATCCTGTAGGAAACTGGGATTTGACATCTCCTGTAATTATAGAGCCTTCGGTTTCCGAAATTGTACTTTCGGAAGATGCATCTTCTGAAGAATTCTTGTTTTCATGGCAGCCTGCGGTATCAAGTGCCGGTTATCAAATACGGTATTCAGTAGTGTTGGATACTTTAGGAAGCACTGATTACGACACACCTATCCTTAAAGTGCAGTCAGACAACGTAGGAAGAGGGCTTTCAGTATCAATCAGCGCAACAGCTATTGATTTGGCATTATCGTATGCAGGTTATGCAGCCGGTGAAAATGCAGTTGTAGAATGGGCTGTTGTTGCCGAATGTTTAGACAGACAGGCTACAGATGTTGCAGGCATTACATTTAAACGTTTTGAAACCGAATATCTGCCTACAACGCTATACTTGTCGGGAACAGCTACCGAAAACGGATCAGAGTTGGCAAATGCAATTCCGTTGCGTGCGTTGACTAATGCCGATGGTGAGCTGACTTATGAATTTGAAACTTACACCACACTTAATGCCGGAGGAAACTTTAAATTCTATAGCCAGCCATCATTACCTGCGCATATTTATGGCGGCGGTAACGGTACGGTTGTAAAATCGGGCAGCCCCATTACCGTACAAGAAACTGCTGTTTACAGAATAAAAGTTGATTTATTGAACAATACCTATTCATTACTGGAGATAGAAAAATGGAGTATCGTTGGAGGTGTTATCCCGGGAGGCTGGGGCGGTGATGAGCCTTTGACATACATTGGTGGCGGTAAATGGCAGGGAGATTTCTCATTGAATCCCGGTGGTTTTGTGTTTAGAGCTAATGGCAATTGGGGCTATCTTTTAAAACGTATTCAAGGAACAGCCAATGCACTTTATATGGAAGCTGAAAGTGGTGCAGCCGGTATCAGCATTGAAGACATACCATTGGATGAGGGAGGTAATTATACCGTTACGCTCAATTTGTCTTCAGCTCCTTATACCTACACTATGGAAATTGAAGATAGCGGCATAGAGCCACCGTCATCTATTCCGGATGCATTGTATTTATTAGGAAATGGCGGTGTAGTGGTAACATTCAATAATGACGGAAGCGGTGTGTTTACAACACCTCATTATGTAGCTTTACAAGCTTCTGTAGCTTATCAGCTTAACAGTAGTGAAGATGGCAGTGGAACAAGTTATGTAATTACAAGTGCGCTTGGAGAAACAGATACACCTAATACTGATGCTGTATTTGGCAATATCAATTTTGGTGAAGGCGCATCATCTATTCAGGTAGTTACCGACCAGATGTACACAATGTCATTCAATTTCAATACAGGAGGTGCTTCCTGGAAATATTACAACCTCAAATTATTCCATTGGGATGAAGTAGGCGGTGGCTGGGATAGCCGTAACGAATTCCCTATGACGTATGTGCATCCGTACAAATTTACAACCACACAGTCCTTGCAGGCAGGATATCACATGAAGTTCAATTCGCCTTGGGATATTCAGTTTGGAGCAGATAATCCGAGTGCTATGAGCGGTACTATGACCAATAATGGTGGCTCTAATTTTAATAATATTACATCATCCGGAACGTATCAGGCAAATATAGAAGTCGCCAATACGTACGCTACCGGTACATACCAATTTATAAGCCAGTAAATTATTTGAGTTAGTCAATCTTAAGCAGATGGTCGTCAAAAGCCATCTGCTTAATTTTAAACAAAAATTATGAAAAAATATATAAATCAAGCAGTCACCTCTATATTGGCAATGGCTGCTTTAAGTTTTACGGCTTGCAGCAATCTACCCGATAAACAATTAAAAGGAAATGTTTGTATTACCACAGCCGATAAAACAAAGCTATTGGAGGTTTCTGTCATAAAACCGGCAGTTGCTTCCCAATCGACACCTGTTATTACCATCGATACAACGGTAACGTATCAGGAAATGGACGGTTTTGGGTTTACGCTTACCGGTGGTAGTGCTATGCACATCAGCAGGATGGACGAGCCACATCAACAGAAATTGTTACAGGAACTGTTCGGATTATCAAAAAATGATATAGGCATCAGTTATTTAAGGCTTAGTATAGGAGCATCCGACTTGAATGAAGCACCATATTCCTATAACGATTTGCCCAAAGGCGAAACCGATACCGCACTGGAACGTTTTTCTTTAGCAGAAGATACACTGTATGTCATCCCTATATTGCAGAAAATATTAAAGATTAATCCCGATATTAAATTAATGGGGTCGCCATGGAGCCCTCCGGCATGGATGAAAACCAATGAAGACACCCGAGGTGGTGAGTTAAAATCCGAATACTATCAGGTTTATGCCGATTATTTTGTAAAATACATCAATGCGTATGCTGCTCACGGTATTACCATTGATGCTGTAACCATCCAAAATGAACCGTTAAATCCCAAAAATAACCCGAGTTTGGTTATGGAAGCTGAACCTCAGGCGGTATTTATAAAAAATCATTTAGGACCAACGTTTGAAAAGGAAAACATTCGCACAAAAATAGTATTGTACGACCACAATGCCGATCGACCCGATTACCCGATAACCATTCTCAACGATCCCGAAGCGGCAAAATATGTTGACGGTTCGGCGTTTCATTTGTATGGTGGTACAATAGGCGCTTTGTCACAGGTACATGAAGCATATCCTGATAAACATCTGTACTTTACAGAGCAGTGGATTAGTGCGCCCGGCGATTTTCCAAACGATCTTGCCTGGCATACAGAACAACTTATGATTGGTGCACCACGCAACTGGTGTAAAAACGTTTTAGAGTGGAACATTGCTGCAAATTCGCAACATAAACCATTTACAGATCGTGGAGGATGCGATAGATGCCTTGGCACTGTTACCATTGATGGAAACACTGTTGTCAGGAATCCGGCGTATTATATCGTGGCACAGGTATCTAAGTTTGTCCGTCCGGGTTCGGTGCGGATTGCTTCCAATATGACAGACAGTTTCCCTAATGTTGCTTACAAAACACCCGAAGGTACTATAGTAGTGCTTGTTTTTAACAAATCAGGGAAGGACGAAACCGTTACACTCCGCAAAGGCGACAAGGATGTTACCGTATCATTGCCGCTGGGCGCCGTAGGAACTTATACATTGACATCCAAATAATACAAAATATGAATAACACCATCCTATTATTTTACGTTATGGTTCTTATAGTACCATCTCTCTCGTTACAGGCACAAGAGCGTGATGTCATAGAACAAAAGATAGAGGCATTGCTTCAAGAAATGACACTTGAAGAAAAAGTAGGGCAGATGACTCAAATTACCCTCGATGTGATAACCAACGGTCCCAACCGCCTGTCAAGCTATGAACCTGTAACGCTTAGTAAATCTGATTTGGAACGAGCTTTGGGTGACTACAAAATAGGTTCGGTACTTAATACTGCCAATAACCGTGCATTGAGTCGTGAAAAATGGCACGAATTGATATCACAAATGCAGGAAACTACCGAAAAAAACCGCCTTAAAATCCCGATAATTTATGGTGTAGATCAAATACACGGCGCAACCTATACCATTGGTGCTACCATGTTTCCGCAGCAGATAGGTCAGGGAGCTTCCCGTAATCCCAAACTGGTACGTGAGGCAGGACGTATTACAGCTTATGAAACCCGTGCCAGTAATATTTCGTGGAATTTTTCTCCGGTATTGGACTTGGGTATCGACCCTCGTTTTTCACGTATGTGGGAAACTTATGGTGAAGACCCATACCTTATATCGGTTTTAGGGCATGAAGCAGTAAAAGGCTACGAAGGTGATGACAATACTATCGGGCATCCACATCACGTAGCATCCAGTTTAAAACATTATTTGGGCTACCATGCCGTGATTTCAGGAAAAGACCGCACGCCGTCTTACATTCCGGAGTCGGCATTGCGGGAATATCACTTGCCACCGTTTGAAGCTGCTGTTAAAGCCGGAGCGCATACCGTAATGGTTAATTCCGGTATTATCAACGGTATTCCGGTACATGCCGATTATAATCTGATAACCAAATTGCTGAAAGAAGAATTAGGGTTTCAAGGATTGGTAGTAACCGACTGGCAGGATATTGAAAACCTGCACCGTCGTGATAAAGTGGCGGCAACACCCAAAGAAGCCGTGATGATGTCTGTTAATGCCGGTATCGATATGTCCATGGTGCCATACCACTACGAAGTATTTTTTAACAGTTTGGTTGAACTGGTTAAGGAAGGCAAAGTCAAGCAATCCCGCGTGGATGATGCCGTAAGACGCATTTTGCGGGTAAAATTCAAACTCAATTTGTTTGAAACACCCAACACCCATTATGTCGATTATCCCGAGTTTGGAAGTAAAGCTTTTGAAAAAGCTGCCTATACGATGGCTGCCGAGTCTATCACGCTTTTGAAGAATGAAAGCAACATCCTTCCGCTTAAAAAGGATATTAAAGTATTGGTAACGGGACCTAATGCCAACAGCATGCGTACACTTAACGGAGCTTGGACGTATTCATGGCAGGGCGAAAAAGTAGAAGAGTTTGCCCAAAACTATACTACTATTCTTGAAGCTCTTCAGAATAAAATAGGGGAAAAGAATGTTACCTATGTACCGGGCGTGAGTTACAACCATCAAGGGCACTATTACGAACAGGATTTTGACCGTATAGAAGATGCTGTTAAAGCTGCCGCAACAGTAGATGCGGTTATTTTGTGTTTGGGAGAAAATACTTATACCGAAAAACCCGGTGACCTTAATGATTTGTACATAAATGATAAGCAGGCCGAACTGGCACAGCGTATTGCTGCTGCCGGAACACCGGTTATACTGGTGCTTAATGAAGGGCGACCAAGAATTATAAGTAAGTTTGAACCTCAGATGAAAGCCGTGATACAGGCCTATCTTCCGGGGAATTTTGGTGGAGATGCCTTGGCAGATATTCTTTTTGGTGATGTGAATCCTTCAGGGAAATTGCCTTATACCTATCCGCGTTTTCCTAATGCAACGATTCCGTATATTCACAAACCGTCGGAAGAACAGAAAAAAGCCGAAGGTGTTTATGATTATGAAGCCGATTACAATCCGCAATACCATTTTGGACACGGACTGAGTTATACCACTTTTGCATATTCGGGATTAAAAATATCCCAAACGTCTGTGTCAAAAACTCAGGAACTTCAGGTTCAGGTAACTGTTACCAATACGGGAACACGTGCCGGTAAAGAAACCGTAGAACTTTATACCAGTGATTTGTATGCCAGCCGTATTACGCCCGATGTAAAGCGTTTGCGCCGTTTTGAAAAAATACATCTTAATCCCAAAGAAAGTAAAACCGTAACGTTTAAAATTACTGCCAGTGATTTGATATATTACGATAACAAAGGCGAAGCCATTCTGGAAGCAGGTGACTTTGAAGTGTTAATAGCCAACCAGAAACAACAGTTTACCCTAACGGACTAACAACAGCTGGATTTAATAGCAAAAAAACGGAACACCGATAGGTATTCCGTTTTTTTAAATCAAAAAATCAGTTTTTTACATTAAGATTCGCTTGATTGTAGGTGTATCATGAAATTAAACTTTCAGACCCTCATTTCTTGTTTAACACCAAATAACCCAAAGCACCTCCAATAATTGATGCCGTGAAAATACCTATTTTGGCTTGGGTCATATACGTTTCATTGGTAAATGCGAGCGATGTTACAAACAATGACATTGTAAACCCAATAGATGCCAGCAAGCCAAGCCCAAACAGGTTTTTAACGGTCATACCATCCGGAAACGGGGCGATTTTCAGTTTTATAAATAGCAGCGTAAATCCCACAACACCTGTAACTTTTCCCAATAAAAGCCCGAGAGCTACACCCAGAGCAATGTTTGTGCTGAACAACTGTTCGGTATCAATGGCAACGGAAACGCCTGCATTTGCCAAAGCGAAAATAGGGATGATAATAAACGTCACAAACGGATGCATGGCGTGTTCCAAACGTTGTAATGGCGGTATCGCTTTGTTGGTGTCTTTTTTTACGTCTTCCAGAATATGCAGCTGTTCGTTGGTTAATGTCGGGATGCTGTCATTAGGGTCAACAGCTTTGAACTTTGTCAGATAGTTTTGAATTTTGCTGATATAAGAGTTTTCTTTTAATCTCACATCGGCAGGAATGGTAAATGCCGCAAGAACCGCCGCAATTGTGGCATGAACTCCCGAAAGTAAAAATGCTGTCCAAACCCCTGCAATTCCTATGATGGCATAAAATAAAATGTTTCGTATGCCCATTTTATTTCCCAGATACATTATCAAAATGAACCCTAAACCTATGGAAAGATTCAAAAGTGAAATTTCTGAAGTATAAAACAGTGCAATGACCAATACGGCTCCCAAATCGTCCACAATGGCGAGTGCCGTTAAAAACACTTTTAACGATAACGGAATTTTGCTTCCTAATAAGTACAGCACTCCTAAAGCAAACGCAATGTCTGTAGCCATAGGAATTCCCCAGCCGCTGCCGGCTTCTCCCGATGGATTTAATGCAAAATAAATAAGAGCCGGTACCAACATACCTCCAAATGCGGCAGCTATGGGCAGCAATGCTTTTCTCGGGTTGGAAAGTTCGCCACCTACAATTTCTCTTTTAAGCTCAAGCCCGACTACAAAAAAGAAAATGGACATCAAGCCGTCATTTATCCAGTGATGAAGGTTGTAGCTCAAAAGGTTTTTTGCGTCAAACTGTAAGCTGAGCTTATGCTCAAAAAAGTGAAAGTAATGCTCGGCCCAAGGTGAGTTTGCGAGAACCAAAGCAATAATCACGCTTATCCCGAGTACAATACCTCCGGATTTTTCCTGCTGTATGAATTTTTGAACAGGATGGTTTACCTTGTCAATAGGATACTTTTTTTGTTCCGGCATTATTCAAATCTTTTTAAATCACTATCAGATAAACTACTTTCAGTAAGGATTTATTATACATCAATTTTCCGGTTGGTATTTCTCCGCCGTCAGCTCCGCAATTTTGCAAATCACTTCGGTAGCTTTTATCATACTTTCAACAGGCACATATTCGTAACGCCCGTGAAAATTATGACCTCCGGCAAAAATATTAGGGCAAGGTAATCCCATATACGATAATTGCGAACCGTCGGTGCCACCGCGAATGGCTTTAATTAAAGGCTTTATATCCAGTTGTTCCATAGCTTCTTCGGCAATATCAACAATGTGCATTACGGGCTCCACTTTTTCACGCATATTGAAATACTGGTCTTTTATCTCGATAGTGACCACTTCACGTTCGTATTGTGCATTCAATTCATCGGTAAGTTTTTGCATCATGTCTTTTCGGGCTTCAAAATGATTTTTGTCGTGGTCGCGAATGATGTAATGCAATGAGGTTTCATCCACAGTGCCTTCTATATGGTGTAAATGGAAAAAACCCTGATAACCTTCGGTATGTTCCGGTGTTTCCAATCTTGGCAATGAATTGATAAACTCTGTCGCGATGTACATAGAGTTGATCATTTTGCCTTTGGCATAACCCGGATGTACGATTTTTCCTTTGATTTTCACACTTGCCGATGCGGCATTGAAATTTTCAAATTCCAATTCGCCAACCTGGCTGCCGTCCATCGTGTAAGCCCAATCGGCACCAAATTTTTCCACATCAAATTTATGTGCGCCGCGACCTATTTCTTCATCGGGTGTAAAACCTACTTTTATGGTACCGTGCTTGATTTCGGGATGCTGAATCAAGTATTCCATTGCAGTCATAATCTCGGTAATTCCGGCTTTGTCATCGGCACCCAAAAGGGTTGTGCCATCGGTAGTAATCAATGTTTGACCTTTATAAAGCAGCAAATCTTCAAAATAATCGGGCGATAACACAATGTCCTGTTCTGCATTTAAAATAATGTCTTTACCATCATAATTGTCAATAATCTGAGGTTTTACATTGGCTCCGGTAAAATCGGGTGACGTATCAAAATGTGAGATAAATCCAATCACGGGAACGTCGTGTTCCACATTGCTTGGCAGTGTTGCCATAATGTAGGCATTGTGGTCAATAGATACATCTTTCATGCCGATAGCAATCAATTCTTTGGTTAATGCGTGTGCCAAATCCCATTGTTTGGCGGTGCTTGGCGTGGTGTCTGATGCCGGATCGGATTCTGTATCAACGGTTACGTAACTTGTAAATCTATTGATTATATGTTGTTTATCTATCATTTTGGATGAGGTTTTAAAGCTTTCAAAGGTAGTATTAATTTTGAAATGAAATCTTGACATTTTTTAACAAATGTGACTTATTTTTGCACAAACTTCCTGTGTATGTACAAACTGCTTATCCGTCCCGTACTTTTTCTGTTTGACCCTGAAAAGGTACATTATTTTACATTTTCGTTTTTGCGTTTTGTCAATAAGATTCCGTTTGTTTCGGGAATTATCAGCAATTGTTATGCGGTAAATGACAAACGACTGGAACGGCAGTTATTCGGATTGACCTTTAAAAATCCGGTGGGATTGGCGGCAGGATTCGATAAGGATGCGAAGTTATTCAATGAGTTAAGCAACTTTGGTTTCGGGTTTATCGAAATAGGTACCTTGACACCAAAACCACAAGACGGAAACCCGAAAAAACGGTTGTTCCGGCTGAAAGAAAATAATGCCATCATCAACCGTATGGGGTTTAATAACGGTGGTGTTTTTGAAGCTGTTGAACGGCTTAAAACCAATAAAAACGTACTTATAGGCGGAAATATAGGGAAAAATAAAGCAACACCCAATGAAGAGGCTATTTCAGATTATGAAATTTGTTTTGACGCTTTGTATGATGTGGTTGATTATTTTGTAGTGAATGTAAGCAGCCCGAATACGCCCAATTTAAGAGCCTTGCAGGATAAAGAACCTCTTACGAATTTACTTCAAACGTTACAGGATAAAAACCAAACCAAGCCTAAACAAAAACCTATTTTACTGAAAATCGCTCCCGATTTGACCAACGAGCAGTTACTGGATATTATCGATATTGTCAAGGACACCAAAATTGCAGGTGTGATTGCGACCAATACGACGATTTCCAGAGAAAACCTGAAGCCTGAACATCATCCCGAAGTTGTACAGGAAACCGGCGGATTGAGTGGAAAGCCGTTAACCAATCGCTCTACGGAAGTGATTCGATTTTTATCTGAAAAAAGTAATAAGGCGTTCCCTATTATTGGTGTTGGCGGTATTCATTCGGCGGAAGATGCTCTTGAAAAATTAGAAGCCGGAGCGAGTCTGGTGCAGCTTTATACAGGATTTATTTATGAAGGACCGAAGTTGGTAAAGGACATTAACAGAAGGTTGTTGAGGTAGCGGTTTTTTGTTGATTTGTATAAAATATCGGATTACTCTGTATGATTAAAAATATTATATTTTGTGGTTATAACCCTAAAATATTATGTCTTTGAAGTTGTTGGCAAACAAGTAGTTTCTACAATACAAAAATATAACCAGACAGACTGATACATTTTCAAAATACGTATCTTTGAAAACGAATTTGTATCATCAATGCCTATATTTTTCAGCAAACATATTGTTTTAAGAGCCCTGTTACCTGTTTTTGTTCTTGTTGCTACAAGTCATATTGCCTATTCGCAGGATGACAGTACAGCAGTTGCACAAATGCGCAAAGAGCTGGAGCTGGTAAAAACCCTGCGTCAAAAAGATTCTATAAAAATTGTGCTCTTGTTGGAAGAGTTCAGGAATTTAATGCAGGCAGAAAAAGCACTTGTCACAGATTCTGACAGTAAAACCGACTCGGTACTGCTCAAACAAAAGGAAGAAATTGAAAAGTTGAGAGGCAGCATCAAAGGAGTTCCTGTGGTGTTTTATGCCGATACGCTGTTTTCTGTTCATACCTCTTTAGGACCATACAATGCTGAGCTTAGGGTAAAAAACATTCATGAAAAATTAAATCAGCTGTACCATAAACCGTTTTTCTTTTCAGATTCTCTTAAGGTTAAAAACACCAATGGTTTTCTGAATATCAACTATCAGGATGAAATTATTACGGGAATTACATTGACCGATGCGCTCTGGGCAGGCGTGAGTATGGAAGAACTGGCAGACCGGCATACGGAAGCCATCAAAAAAACAATCGTAAAATACCGAAAGGAAAACAGCCTCAAAAATAATCTTCTCAGAATAGGCGAATTGCTGCTTATTCTTACTGTTTTTATAGGAATTATATGGGTAATCAACCGTTTATTCAAATTTATAGAGACATCATTTTTTACACCCAATAACCGTTTTTTACGCAGAATAGCCGTTCGTAATTATGAATTGTTAAGTAAAGAACGGCTTTTGGTTATGTTCCGCAGGGTTCTGTTTATTATAAAAGTTTTATTGATATTCTTGTTACTGATAACAGTAATTCCTATAGCATTCAGTATTTTTCCTTCTACGCAAAACTGGTCAGAAACCATCCGCGAGTGGGTTTGGGATCCTGTAAAACTTGTAGGCGCAGGGATATTGGGCTATCTTCCTAAGTTGATGACCATTATCGTTATTATTGTTATCGCACGGTATTTACTGCGGTTATTGCGGTTTTTTTCTTTGGAAATAGAACGGGGCGTATTGACCATCAGGGGTTTTTACCCCGAATGGGCACGAACCACCTATTTGCTGGTTCGTTTTGCATTTCTCATATTGGTACTGGTGTTTGTTTTTCCGTATCTGCCGGGTTCTGACAGTGATGTTTTTAAAGGTGTATCGGTATTTCTGGGGATTCTTATTTCTATCGGATCGTCATCTGCCATTGCCAATGCTATTGCCGGACTGGTCATTACCTATATGCGGTCGTTTAAGCTGGGAGACTGGATAAAAACAGACGGCGTTACCGGAATTGTCATTGAAAAAAATGCTCTGGTAACGAGATTAAAGACGATTAACAATGAAGATGTATCTGTTCCTAATTCCGCAGTGTTGAGTGGTGCAACCATCAATTACACGTCCATAGGCTGCGCAGAAGGGCTTGTTATTACGGCACAGGTTAAGGTAAGGTATGATTATCCGTATGATATTGTAGAAAAACTGCTGCTTGATGCGGCGTTACAAACCAAAGACATTTCAGAAAAACCGAATCCGTATGTGTTTCAACTGGCTCTTGAGGATATTAATGCCGTGTACGAAATTAATGCGTTTACGTTCGTGCCACATAATATGTACTTCATAAAATCAGACCTTATAAAAAATATTCAGGATGTGTTCCGTAAGGCCGATGTGGAAATTTTCTCAACACAATATATCGAAATCAGAACAGCCGGTGAAAAAACAAAAAAGTAATGATGATTAGGTAATTGATATAGGTAATTCCATCAAATAATCATCCATTATAAAACCATTGCCAATATCGATTTTTAGTTCTTTCTCAATGGTAAAACCTTGTTTTTTGTACCAGTGTATCGTGTTTAGGTTGTACTTGTTTACCGTGAGCCATAAGATTTTATAACTGCGCTTTTTGGTTTCGCCAACAGCAAAATCCATCAGTTGTTTTCCCAATTGTAATCCTCTGTAGCCGGTATCCATATAAATTTTGCTCAGCATCATTTTTTGTTCCGCAGTATCGGGAACCAATGCCAGATAGCCGCAAGGCGTTTCGTTATGGAGCATTAAGAAATAGGCATATCCGTTTTCAATTTGTTGGGAAATAGCTTTAACACTTTGAAATTTTTCCAACATATAATCGACCTGTTCCTGCCCGATAATAGGAACATAATGCTGGTTCCAGATGGTATGAGCCAATCTGGCAGTGGTTTTAATATGAGCGGTTGATGTAACTGGAATTATCAAGGTTTATAAAGATTACTTTAGTACACGACAAAAAATCACACCTGCAGATTATTCATCTTGATTACAGTGAGTTATAAATATTTGTGCTCTAAGTGGCTAATATTTTTATCTCGTAAAGCCGCCAGGATGCAAAGCGATTCCTTTAGCGACTCTGCGGCTTTGTGAGAGATTTAAATTTATCTCTGTGAGTTGCAAAAGTACAGAAAGAAGTTATATATCAACCGTGTTGACATAGTTTTCTGTCAGAATTTTTTGTAACCATATTCTTTGTTATCTTTGATGTTGATGAACAGTATTAAAATCATAGAATGTCCGCGCGATGCCATGCAAGGTATCAAGGCGTTTATTCCTACGCAAAAAAAGGTGCAATACATACAGTCGTTGCTGCGTGTGGGCTTTGACACGATTGATTTTGGCAGTTTTGTATCGCCAAAAGCCATTCCGCAAATGGTAGATACGGCAGCCGTTTTAGCACAACTCGATTTATCAAAAACTACCAGTAAACTTCTGGCTATTATTGCCAATACGCGTGGTGCTGAAGATGCGTGTCAATATGCGCCCATCAACTATTTGGGTTATCCGTTTTCCATTTCCGAAAATTTCCAGATGCGTAACACACATAAAACCATTGCTGAATCGGTTGTGACGTTACAGGAAATTTTGGATGTTGCTAATGCAGCCAACAAAGAAGTTGTGGTGTATATTTCTATGGGGTTCGGGAATCCGTATGGTGATCCTTGGAATGTGGAAATCGTAGGCGAATGGACCGAAAAACTATCGGCCTTGGGAGTCAAAATTTTATCGTTGAGCGATACCGTTGGCAGTTCAAATCCTGAAAGTATTAACTATTTGTTTTCAAATTTAATACCCAAATATCCGCACATAGAATTTGGTGCGCATTTGCATACCACACCAACGACTTGGTTTGAAAAAGTAGATGCGGCTTATAACGCCGGATGCAAACGTTTTGATGGCGCTATACAAGGTTTTGGCGGCTGCCCAATGGCAAAAGATGAACTTACCGGCAATATGCCTACCGAAAAACTGATGTCATATTTTACAACCAAACAGCTTAATCCGCTTAATGCACTTAGTTTTGAAAGCTCTCATAATGAGGCGACAAAAATTTTTAGTGTGTATCATTGAGTTAGCTATAATATGAAGAGGAATATAATTCTATTGCTGATGTTGAGTTTTAACTTTGGATTTACACAAGGTGAGCTTCCTTTTTTTGAGCAAATTGCATTTGACTTATATAAAGATTCAATAATTCAAAAGCATCCTGTTGATAAAAGAATTAAAATAACAAAATTCGCAACGGATTTACATACTGATAAATGGTATAGGTTTTCAGTTACTGAATGTTTAACGGGAAAATCTATGATAGATGGAAAAGAATTGGAAGTTTTTAATATTTATGCTTTACAGCAACAAATGAATATTGATTCGCCAAAGTATGAAATGAATTACAATAGAGTGAATAAAAAACAATTTAAGATAAAGAACTCGAAGACTAGTAGTTATCCATACTTGCGAATTTCACAACCATATCATAAAATTAATAATTTTGAGGAATTTTATATAAACGTAATTGAGTATCATAAAAATTGGAGTATAACTTACTTTGTCATAATTGACAAAACAGGAAAAATGAAAAAGTGGTGCAGAGATAATGATATAGAGATATTAGTTCATTAAAATGATTGTTGTATAAATAATGACAGTCAATTTTTCATAATAATTTATAACACTTATATAACCAATAGTCGCAATTAAAATTGTACTTTTGCGTGCAATTAAAACGTAATTGCGA
This sequence comes from uncultured Flavobacteriaceae bacterium, assembly GCA_964454675.1. Classification (GTDB taxonomy): domain Bacteria; phylum Bacteroidota; class Bacteroidia; order Flavobacteriales; family Flavobacteriaceae; genus CAYVUB01. The sequence goes on from CAYVUB010000002.1 coordinate 56,806, forward strand.
TGATATCCCATCAAAACAAAATAGTAGGTGAAGGTTTAACCTACGATGATGTCCTGTTAATTCCTGCATATTCTGAAATACTTCCGCGCGAGGTTAACATCCAAACCAAATTCACAAAAAACATTACCATCAACGTTCCTATCGTATCGGCAGCTATGGATACCGTTACCGAAAGCACGATGGCAATAGCAATGGCTCGTGAAGGTGGCATAGGCGTGCTTCATAAAAACATGACCATTGCCAATCAAGCCAATGAAGTGCGTAAAGTAAAACGTGCCGAAAGCGGTATGATTACCGATCCTGTCACGCTTAATCTAAAGGCAACCGTACAGGATGCCAAACAAAACATGGCAGAATACGGTATAGGCGGTATCCCGATTGTAGATGATAAAGGAACACTCAAAGGCATTGTTACCAACAGGGATTTACGTTTTGAGAAAAACAACGCACGTTCTATTACAGAAGTGATGACAGCCGAAAATCTGGTTACGGCACCTGTAGGTACATCTCTGCAAGAAGCCGAAACTATCCTTCAAAAAAACAAAATAGAAAAGCTTCTGATAGTTGCAGAAGATTATAAACTTGCAGGATTAATCACCTTTAGAGATATTACCAAACTCACCCAAAAACCTATTTCCAATAAGGATAGTTTAGGGCGTTTGCGTGTTGCAGCAGCTGTTGGTGTGACACCAGATGTGATTGATAGGGTAGAAGCTCTTGTAAAATCAGGTGTTGATGCTGTGGTGATTGATACCGCTCACGGACATACTAAAGGTGTGGTAAGCATTTTAAAAGCCATCAAACAAAAGTTTCCATCTTTGGAAGTTATTGTAGGAAATATTGCCACAGGCGAAGCAGCAAAATATTTGGTTGAAGCCGGTGCCGATGCCGTAAAAGTAGGGATTGGTCCGGGTTCAATATGTACCACACGTGTGGTGGCAGGTGTAGGCTTTCCTCAGTTTTCGGCGGTGTTGGAAGTGGCTGCTGCCATAAAAGGCAGCGGTGTTCCTGTAATTGCCGATGGAGGTATCCGTTATACAGGTGATATCCCGAAGGCTATCGCCGCAGGTGCCGATACCGTGATGTTGGGTTCGTTATTGGCAGGCACCAAAGAATCCCCGGGCGAAACCATCATTTACGAAGGTCGTAAGTTTAAATCCTACCGTGGTATGGGTTCTGTAGAAGCGATGGAAGAAGGTAGTAAAGACCGTTATTTTCAGGATGTTGAGGACGATATTAAAAAATTGGTTCCCGAAGGTATTGTAGGTCGTGTGCCGTATAAAGGTGATTTGTATGAAAGTATCCACCAGTTTATTGGCGGTTTGCGTGCCGGTATGGGCTATTGTGGTGCAAAAGATATTGCAACCTTGCAGGAAACCGGACAGTTTGTAAAAATCACTGCCAGCGGTATCAATGAAAGTCATCCGCATGATGTGACGATTACCAAGGAAGCACCTAATTACTCAAGATAAAAAACTTAAAAAGAGTAGTCAGGATAAAGGCTACTCTTTTTTTATGCCCGAATTTTTCTGTGGCATCGGTCCGCGTAAATGGATGACCAATCCGTTGAGAAAATTACGTAGTATCTGGTCGCCGCATTCCATATATTTTGGATGGTCTTCATTTCTGAAAAACGCCCCAAGCTCACTTTTTGAAATCCTGAAATCTACAAGTTCAAGGATTTTTACAATCTCATCATCCCGAAGCTTTAATGCTACCCTTAGTTTTTTTAAAATATCGTTATTGGTCATTGTTGTTGAGTTATTAAACTGTTTAATGCGACTGTAGCTGAAACGGAAAACTAATCCACAAGCCATTGATAAGCTTCAGGAAACTCATTGCTCCAGAAGCTTTCATTGTGTTCGCCGCCTTCTACAATCTTATTTATAATCTGTTTGCTGTCCACACCTTTTTGAATAAGCAAATCTACCATTTTTTGCAGGTCTGCAACAGCGGTTTCACTTTCTTTCGTACCCATAAGAAAATAGAACTTTGAGGTTGCGGGAATATCTGCTTCACTCGCAAAGCCGTAAATTTGTCCACTAAACCAGAATGATGGCGAAAACACACCGGCTTTTCCAAATGTTTCCGGATATTTTACCGCAGCATAAAAAGATATGAGTCCGCCAAGAGACGACCCAAATATTGTTGTATGTTGCGGTTCAGTGCGTGTTCTGTATGTGCTGTCTATTTTAGGTTTAAGAGTTTTTATTATAAAATCAAGATAGGCATCGCCTTTTCCGCCTCCATATTTTTCGTTAGGGTATGGTGTTAATTCTTCTATACGTTTTTCATTGCCATGTTCGATACCTACAATAATGCTTTCGGGTTGAGAGCTACTGTCCAGATATTCGTCAATTTTCCATTCACCCGCATAAGAGGTATATGCATCAAATAAATTTTGCGCATCATGCATATATATGATAGGATACGCTTTTTCCGAATTTTCATAATTTTTAGGTAAATACACCCAAATCGTGCGTTCTGCCTGTAATTGAGGTGCTTCAATAGTGAATTTTGTAACCTGCTGCGATGCAGTTGTTTGTGAGAAAAATCGGATACTAAAAAAACAAAATGCACTTAATATAATGACTTTAAAACGCATGATTTTTGAGCTTTGTAAAATGATGAAAGTGCAATATTACCGATTAAATACCAATTATTTTTCGATAAGTTACAAAATATCAACGATTATAACATTTTTAAACTACCTAATTTTATAACTGAAAATTAATCCTCCCTTGAACTATGATAAATCGCGCTGAAAAATTGAGTTTGCTGTCTGAAATGATTGCGTTTGCTCAAACCGACGATAATATAAAATCCATTGAATATAAATTTCTTTTGGGTGTTGCAAAACAATTAGAGATTTCTCAGGAAGATTTTGATTATTTAATAAAATATCCTGTTAACTATGTACATCTAAAATCGCATAGTGAACGCATTGTGCAATTTCACAGATTGGTATTGCTGATGAATCTTGATAAAGAAATTACCAATAAGGAATTGGTCAAACTTCACAATTTTGGTTTGCGTATGGGATTGAGCCACGAGTCTATTAACCGTGTACTGGATTTAATGGAAAGTTTCCCTAACAAAATAGTTCCGCCGGATTTTCTTATAGATATCTTTAAAGTGCAGTATAATTAACTTGTCGTTTGTCATGCCGAGGGACTTGAGGCATCTGGATTTCCCGACTTCGCTGCGCTACGCTCTAAATGACATTCAACATTAAAACATTACGACTTATAAATTAAGTTTGTCTAATTTTCCCTGATACTTTTTTATTTCATCCCTTAATTTTGCCGCCTGTATAAAGTCTAATGCTTTTGCGGCTTCTTCCATAAGCTTACGTTGTTCCCTTATTTTCTTTTCCAAAGCACTTTTGGTCAGGTATTCACTTTCGGGTTCGGCGGCCTTTAATGCATCAACCTCATATTTATAGGTGCTTACAGAATTTTTAGCCAGTGCATTATCAAGGCTTTTGTTAAGTGCTTTGGGAATTAAGTTATGCTTGGTGTTATAAGCTATTTGTTTTTCGCGACGGTAATTGGTTTCATCGATGGTTTTTTGCATGCTGTTGGTAATTTTATCGGCATACATAATGGCTTTACCGTTAAGGTTTCTTGCGGCTCTGCCCACTGTTTGCGTGAGCGACCGTGCCGAACGCAGAAAGCCTTCTTTATCGGCATCAAGAATGGCAACTAATGATACTTCGGGCAAATCCAGACCTTCGCGTAATAAATTAACGCCAACCAGTACATCAAACAATCCTTTGCGTAAATCCTGCATGATTTCCACACGCTCTAAGGTATCGACGTCGCTGTGGATGTACCGGCATCGTATGTTAATGCGGTCTAAATATTTGGTCAATTCTTCCGCCATGCGTTTGGTTAAAGTTGTTACCAGAGTACGCTCGTCTTTTTCAACGCGCTGTTGGATTTCTTCAATCAAATCATCAATCTGGTTCAAGCTTGGGCGTACTTCAATAACCGGGTCGAGTAAACCTGTAGGACGAATAACCTGCTCTACATAAACGCCATCGGTTTTTTGCAGTTCGTAATCAGCCGGTGTGGCACTCACATAAATAACCTGATTTTGCAGGGCTTCAAACTCTTCAAATTTTAAAGGCCGGTTGTCCATTGCGGCAGGCAGCCTGAAACCGTATTCTACCAGATTTTCCTTACGGCTTCTGTCGCCGCCATACATGGCATGTACTTGCGAAATGGTCACGTGGCTTTCATCAATGACCATTAAAAAATCCTCTGGAAAATAGTCAATTAAACAGAAAGGCTTTGTTCCGGGATCACGACCGTCAAGATACCGGGAATAGTTTTCAATACCCGAGCAATATCCTAACTCGCGTATCATTTCAAGGTCAAATTCGGTACGTTCTTTAAGGCGTTTTGCTTCCAGATGCTTGCCTATACTGCTGAAATAATCAAACTGTTTCATCAAATCGTCCTGAATGTTTATAATGGCATTTTGTAATATTTCGGGCGAGGTCACAAACATGTTTGCCGGATAAATATTGACGGTATCGTAAGATTCGATAATGCTGTTATTTTGCACATTGAAGGATTCAATGGCTTCAATTTCATCACCAAAAAAGTGGATTCTGAACGCATCATCGGCATAGCCGGGAAAAATATCAACGGTATCGCCTTTAATTCTGAAATTCCCATGGTTAAAATCGGCTTCGGTGCGGGCATACAAACTTTGTACGAGTTTGTGCAGTAATTGTGTTCTTGAAATGATTTGGTCTTTATGGAGTGTGATGACATTTTTTTGAAATTCCACAGGATTCCCAATACCATATAAGCAGGATACCGATGCTACCACAATGACATCACGCCGTCCCGAAAGCAGGGAAGATGTGGTACTCAACCGCATTTTTTCGATTTCTTCGTTGATGGACAAATCCTTTTCAATATACACTCCGGAAACAGGAATGTAAGCTTCCGGCTGGTAATAATCGTAGTAGGACACAAAATACTCCACGGCATTTTCAGGAAAAAACTGTTTAAATTCCGAATACAACTGTGCGGCAAGCGTTTTGTTGTGTGCCAAAATCAAGGTTGGACGCTGTACTTCCTGAATAACATTGGCAACGGTGAATGTTTTTCCGGAACCTGTAACGCCTAAAAGGGTTTGGTACTTCTCGTTTTGAACAATGCCTTTTGACAATTGCCCGATAGCTTGCGGTTGGTCGCCGGTAGGTTTAAAATTGGAGGCTATTTTAAATTTCATTGGAGTAAAAGCGTTATGGATGTTGCCGTGTAAGCAAATTTAGTCAAAGATTTTGTGAACTGCCATGAAATTACCTCACCAAAGCAAAATGTCCTTTATAAGTTCTGCCGTCAGGTAAGGTTGCCACAAACCAGTAATCGTCAGACGGTAGTGGTTTTCCCTTGAGGGTTCCGTCCCAACCGGTGCTTAGGTGGTTCATTTGAGCGAGCAACTTTCCGTAGCGGTTAAATATCTTAACATCGATACCTTGGTTAAACTGTGCGTTGGTACCGTGAACCATCCAGGTATCTTTATAGCCGTCGTTGTTTGGCGTGAAAAATTTTGGGAATCCTAATACCGAAATCAACTCACCGGTAATACCGCATCCGTTTAAATCCCGTATGTAAATGGTATGAAATCCGGGTTGTACATTGGTAAAGCTATTTTCAGGTTGGTATGGTCCGTTACTGTTATTCAATGCAAATTCATAATCGCCTTCGCCCGAAACTTCAACCACAATGGTATTGTTATATGAACCTTCCCGGATGTTTATGGTTTCAACAGTAGCAATATTTGAAGCATTTACCGTGATAGTCCTTGTGTTGGAACAACCATTCGGGTCGGTAATGATGACGGTGTAGTTTCCGGGTTCGTTAATATCAATAAATGAAGTGTTTACAGACGTGGGACTTCCATTGTGCAGCCATTGGTAATAGTAATTACTTGGCAAATCGTTAAGCACTCCACCATAAAGCCTGATAGTTTCAGGATACGAATTAAGACAGTAAATTAGGGTTTCGTCATCGCTTATTTCGGGTGTGTAAAGCACTTCCAGATTTGCAGTGAGTATTCCGTGGCATTGATTGTTATCGGTGATTTTTACGTAAATGGTTTGGTAATATGCCGTTGTGTTTTGATAATTGGTGCTTAAAGCATTGGTCTCATTATAGGCATCCGTTTCAGTTTCGTAGTAAGTAACCAAAGCACTTGGCGGAAGCTGATTTTGTATAGATAGTGCAATTTCATTCAGATTAAAGGTTGTAAAACCGTCAATATCGCCTTCGTCGCATGCTTGTAATGTAGGGATTGTCAAGGTGTTATTGGATGTCATTAACTGCAATTGCGCCACAGAAAAGCAATTGGTTTGCTCTTCGGTACGGGCGTAAATAATTTGCTGTGCTGAGGTATTTTGAAACGAGGTAGGATTTGGGATTGGGTTCTGGTTAAGGATTGCATCCTGTTGTGTCAGGAAAAAACCGGTAATGTACGACAGGTTATTGGTAATATCATATTGTGCGTTCATCAGGTTAAAAATTGCCAGTCCGTCATTATCACTGTCACATTCGGTCAAAACGGCATCGGCGGCAAACGGATTGGTGTTGTACTCAACGATAACTTCGCCATAAGCAACACAATTGTTATCCAGAGTTACTTCTACATTATACGTGCCAAAATCTGTGATATTCAAGGTTGGGCTTGTGATTCCCGTCAATTCAATAGTATTGTGATACCAAGTGTAGCTTACGGCATTGGGTTGTGTGGCGTCAACGGTATGGGTTTCGTTGTCGCATAAAGCAGTGTTGTAGGCTCTTAATAAATCGGGGCCTAAATCTACCGACATTTCAAAACTTCCGGCTTCGAGAAACACTGCCGAGTCGTAGCGGTAATTCTGCTCATCGGCAATCACGAGTTTTACGTGGTATGTTTGATTGGGAATCACGCCGGCAGTTGCGGTCAACACTTTGGTTTGCCCGTTAAAATTGATAGGAACGTTTGTGCCGTTCCAACCCTCAAAATAGGTTTCGTTTATGGGCGGACAAGCTCCGGGAATTCCCGAATGTACCGTGGTTACTTTTACAGGCGTTTGTGTGTTGGGAACCAATGCAATATTAGTATATTCCTGTTCGCCTACGGGACGAATCAAAAACCCGAATAAATCGGAATAATTACAGGTGTTGCTGTTGTTTACCTGATATTCTTCGGAAGCAAACAAATATCTGAAGCTTATTTGCGATGCGGACGATGTAAAGTCGAATTCCAGAATGGTGGCGTTGATGGTATTTTGTTCGTTTAAAACAATTTCAAGGTCTTCATCGCCAAGCCATCCGGGTGCATTATCATCACTTAAAGTGGTGTTTGGTCCGGGAACGTTTGATAAACGCCCTGTACTCATTACAATACCTCTTTGAAACGGAAAACTTGTGCCGGCAGCGTCAAAATAACCGTAACTCTGGTCTGAACCTCCAAAATTTCCGCCTACAACATTGGTGACGACCACGTTGGAAATGCAGTTGCTGTCTATTAAAATATCTTCAATAAGTTGCTGTGGTGTATAAGTTTGCGAGTCCACCTGAACGTATTGAGCATTCGTTAAGGCAGAAATACAGAAACACAAAAGTAACAGGATGCGATTCATTCTCTTTTTCAATGACTGCAAAGATACGCATTACCTGAAACTTGCAAATTGAAAATTATGTTAAAGATGTAACAAGCTGTGAGATGATTTTTAAATGTTAATGTAAACCTCCGTACCGTACAAAGCTTCCCAAAACGAGCATTGCCACTCCGGTAAGCGTAACGGAAATGATGAAAATTCCTGTTATGTATATGTTTTTCTCGTTTAATTTTGGAAATATAAAATGGTCGGCTGTTAAGGCTAAAACAAACGTAAGAATCAATAAAATCAGTTTTACGGAAATTACTTTTTCGATGCTGTTGGAAAACGAAAACCAGGTGCTTAAAGTAACGTTATAATTATAAGCCATCAATATTCCCGTTATGACGAGGATAATCAATGAGGGCATTCCGAGCGGCTCGTATTTGCTTTTGAAGTTTTGAAGGCTTTCAATATTTTTTTCTTTAATGGCTTTTGGAAGAATACGAATCGCCAGAAATAAATGCCCTCCTACCCAAATAGTAGCACAAATCAAATGGATAATTAAGAGAATGTGGTGGTAGTTCATAATTGTTCTTGTCCGTCATTGCGAGGAACGAAGCAATCTAAACTTGTTATGAGATTGCTTCGTTCCTCGCAATGACAATCTACATTTAAACAATTTAAGCCAATACTTTATACATCATCGTTTGAGCAATATTTGAAGCACTGTATTTTATGTCTTCTGCATTTTTTCCTTCAAAAAGGTCGTCAACCGTATTTTGAAACAACTCAAGCCAATGTGCAAAATGTTGAGGATTCAAAGGGCTTTTACCGTGCAATTCTTTATGGACAAACATTGGATTACCTTTAAAATGTCCTGTTCCAAAAAGGATTACTTCCCAAAAATCATACATTTTTGGCAGATGAATATTCCAATCGGTTTTGGCTACGTCATTAAATAAATAACCGATGATTTCATCTTTACGAACGCTTTCATAAAATTCATCTACTAAAAGTTTTATGTCTTTTTTGTTTTCTATGTCTTTCATATCAATTTTTCAAATCCCAAAGTTAGGTTTCTTGAAATGGGTTGATTATGATTAAGGTCATAAAAACTCTGTATTTTGTAATTCTGTCGGATACTACACAATAAAAATTACCGGCTGTTGTAAAAAGTTAAAATGCTTTTAAGATAGTTTCTTACTTTTAATGCGTCAATAAAACCTGTTTCAATGGCAAATATCATCCTGCTTTTTTTGTGCCTGTTTATAGGAATAGGTATTCGTTATATTAAAGTGTTTCCTGCAAATACGCATACGGTTCTTAATCAGTTTATTATTAACATTTCGTTACCTGCAATGGCATTGTACTATTTGCCAAAGATTGAATTTTCGACACATTTGATATATCCTGTGATGATGCCTTGGATAGCGTTTGGCTTGGCATTTGTGTTGTTTGCCGGTCTCGGGAAACTTTTTGGATGGTCAAAAGCATTGACAGGCTGCCTAATTCTTACCGGCGGACTTGGCAACACATCGTTTGTAGGTATCCCGATTATTGAAGCCTTGTATGGTGCCGAAGGATTAAAAACACTTATCATGGTCGATTTGCCCGGAACTTTTGTGGTCATGTCAACGCTGGGCATTACCGTCGCATCGGTGTACTCGCGTGGCGAAAGTAATCTCGGGAACAACTTGCAAAAGGTTATCAAGTTTCCGCCGCTTATCTTTTTTTTGATAGGGATTGTTTTAAATATGCTTAATGTGAACGTTCCCGAATATCTGGATGAAGCCTTTTTAAAACTCGCAGCCACTATTAGTCCGCTGGCATTAGTATCTGTAGGATTTCAGCTTAAAATAAGAAAACGCAGCAAGCACTGGAAATTTTTAATATTAGGACTTTCATACCAGTTGCTCGTTGTTCCGGCGGTTATATATGTGCTGTATGTGCAGGTATTTAAACAAAGCGGAACCGCTATTGATGTTACCATTATGGAAGCCGGGATGGCACCCATGATTACGGCATCTATCATAGCAGCATCCTACGGATTAAAACCCAATTTGAGTAATATGATGGTAGGAATAGGGATTCCGCTGTCGTTTGTTACACTGGCATTTTGGTATTGGTTTTTACAGATTTGACAGTAATTTTTCTGAAATATTTACATCACATGGACTCAATCATAACTTTTGAAGATTTTGCTAAGGCAGATGTGCGTATAGGCACTATTATCGACATACACGATTTTCCCGAAGCACGTAACCCTGCATATAAACTTACGATTGATTTTGGCGCTTTGGGCATCAAAAAATCATCGGCACAAATCACCACATTATATACCAAAGAGCAATTACTTGGCAGGCAGATTGCGGCGGTTGTCAATTTTCCTCACAAACAAATAAGGAAGTATATGAGTGAATGTTTGGTATTGGGTGCCGTAAACGGCAAAGATGTTGTTTTGCTCCAGCCCGAACATAAGGTTTATAACGGCAGCACCGTAAAATAAAAAAGCCAATACGCTTTATACGTATTGGCTTTAATAGTGTGGTTAGTTATATGCTAAATATCGTCAAAGTCAATATCTGTAAAGTTTTTATCGGACTTTGAAGTGCTGTCTGCAATGTCGCCGGTGCCGTAATCTTCTTTTTTGAAATCTTTTTGATGACGCTCGCTTATAACTTCATCGCCTTTTTCATCAATAACATAAGAAGTCATTTCGGCTAAAATTTCATTAAACTCTGTAAAATCTTCTTTGTATAAATAGATTTTATGTTTTTTGTAATGAAATGAACCATCGTCATTTGTAAATTTTTTACTTTCTGTAATTGTTAAGTAATAATCACCTGCTTTAGTAGCTCTCACGTCAAAAAAATAGGTGCGTCTTCCTGCCCGCAATACTTTAGAGAATATTTCCTCTTTCTCCATCATGTCCTGATCACTCATAGATTTATTTTTAGATATATTAATAAAAAATTATGCTATCAAAAATCTAAAAAAAAAGGATAGTAACCAACAAATTATGAAATTTCTTTTTCGCTAAGCTGTTTTAAAAACAATTCTTTATAATAACCTTCTGATTTTATGAGAGTTTCATGGCTTCCTATTTGAGAAACGTTGCCTTTGTCCAGGATAATAATTATATCGGCATCTTTGACAGATGATACTCTGTGACTTACTATAATGGTGGTTTTTCCTGCGGTAAGTTTACGCAGGTTGTTGAGTATTTTTTCTTCGGTTTCGGTATCAACAGCAGACAGGCAGTCGTCAAACAATAATATTTTTGGTTCTTTTATAATGGCACGTGCAATTGAAATGCGCTGTTTTTGTCCGCCCGAAAGTGTAATGCCGCGCTCTCCCAAAACAGTGTCATAACCCTTAGTAAACTTTTTAATGTTTTTATGTACATCGGCATCTTTTGCGGCCTGAATAACTTCATCATCTGTGGCAGATTCTTTGCCAAACTTAATATTATTTTTGATAGTATCAGAAAACAAAAATGCATCTTGCGGTACATAGCCTATGCTGTTTCTTAAGCTGGTTAAGTGCAGCGATTTTATAGGCTTCCCGTCAATATAAATTTCACCGCTGCTTACATCGTATAAGCGTCCTATAAGATCTAAAACAGTCGATTTTCCTGAACCTGTTTTTCCGAGAATCGCCAGGGTTTCGCCCTGTTTTAATTCAAAGTTTACGTGTTTTAAGGCTTCAATATTAGTGTCGGGATAGGTAAACGATACATTGTCAAAACGGATGTGTCCTTCAATTTTTGAAGGTAATACGGCATTGTTTTTAATTGTTGGTTCTTGGTTTAAGAACTCGTTGATACGCTTTTGAGATGCTTCGGCTTGCTGCACGACCGATGTTACCCAGCCAACCGTGGCTACCGGCCATGTAAGCATGTTTACATAAATAATGAATTTTGCAATAACACCTATACTTTCAATTTCGCCATTGATATACTGCATGCCGCCTATATAAATTACAATCACATTGCTAAGCCCGATTAAAAAAATCATCAACGGAAAAAACAACGCCTGAATTTTAACCAAATCCAGCTGCTTTTGTCTGCTTTCTGTTGCGAGATTATTAAAACCACCGTTTATAGTATCTTCAATGCTATACGATTTTATAACGTTTATACCACTGAATGTTTCTTGTGTAAATGATGATAATTTGGCAAGCCATACCTGCACAACAGTACTTCGTTTGTTGATAGCTTTACTTAAAACATAAATAAAATACGACAAAACAGGCAGCGGAATAACCGTGTAAAGTGTAAGCAAAGGTGCCGAACGGTACATTAATATGATGGCAATGATAAACAGCGTGACAGTGTTAATGCTGTACATTATAGCAGGCCCAGCATATTCTCTTACTTTTCCCACATCTTCACTTATGCGGCTCATTAAATCTCCGGTGCGGTTTGATTTGTAAAAATCCAAAGACAGGCGTTGGTACTGCCGGTATATTTCATTTTTTAAATCAAACTCAATATACCGCGATACATTAATAATGGTTTGGCGCATCATAAATGTAAAAATACCACCTATAACAGCTGCGCCTACAATGTAAAGAATATTGGTAAGAAGTTCTTTTTTTGCGGCATCTATATCTGTAATGATGCCTTTACGGTAATCAACAATCACGTCAATAGAGTTTCCTACAAGTTCGGGTGTAAATAATAGAAAAATTCTTGCAACGATAGTAATAATGATACCTGCAAGTAATTTATACCGGTATTTGTAAAAGTAACTATTAAGGTGTTGTAATTCTTTCATTTAAAAAGTGATATACTGTGTAGTTTTTAACAATATCATATTTTAACGCTTATATTTTTGTTAATACTTCAATATTAGCTTATTTTTGTATATTGTTTTTAGATATTTTAAAAACATTAAATTAAAATTTATTTATATGATATCAGATGTCATAAGTTCTAAAGAACTTGCAAAAATAGACCCTGTTTTTGGGCAGCTTTCTTTTGATGATCATGAGCAAATTGTGTTTTGTAATGACAAAGATACTGGATTGAAAGCAATAATAGGTATCCATAATACAGTTTTGGGGCCGGCACTTGGCGGTACCAGAATGTGGCAATATAATAATGAATGGGAAGCATTAAACGATGTGTTGCGTCTTTCAAGAGGCATGACCTTCAAATCGGCAATTACCGGATTAAATCTTGGAGGCGGAAAAGCCGTTATTTTGGGTGATGCCAAAACTCAAAAAACACCCGGGTTAATGCGTAAATTCGGCGAATTTGTACATTCATTAAGCGGCAAGTACATTACTGCCGAAGATGTAGGAATGACCACCGAAGATATGGATATTGTACATGATGTAACACCTTATGTTACCGGTATTTCTGAAGCTAAAGGCGGATCGGGAAATCCGTCGCCAATTACGGCTTACGGTGTTTTTATGGGTATAAAGGCAGCAACAAAATATGCTTTTGGATCTGATGCTTTAGATGGAAAAAAAGTATTTGTACAAGGTATTGGCCACGTAGGTGAAGCGCTTGTAGGACATTTGGTTAACGAAGGCGCAAAAGTAACCATAACAGACATTAACCAAGAACGTCTGGAAGCCGTAAGCAATAAATATGGCATTGCTGTTTACAAAGGAAACGACTTGTACAGTGAAGAAATGGACATTTATACGCCATGTGCTTTGGGTGCTGTTATTAATGATGATACCGTTTACAGACTAAAAGCCAAAGTCGTTGCCGGTGCGGCAAACAACCAGCTTGCCGAAGATAAGCACGGATTGATATTACAGGAAAGAGGCATTGTATATGCTCCCGATTTTTTAATTAATGCCGGCGGAATTATCAATGTATATGCAGAATTGGAAAAGTACGGCAAAGATGAAATCATCCGTAAAACAGAAAATATTTATAATACCACATTAGAAATTCTTGAACGTGCGGCAAAAAACGGCATAACTACAAATATGGCAGCAGTCAATACCGCAAAAGAACGTATTGAGGCACGCAAAAGAGAAAATTCAAAATAAAAAGCACCAAAGTAATTTGTAAAATATACATTTGCTGTTTACAAAATAATAGTATTTTTGCAGGGCGAAAAGAGAAAACCTTTTCGCCTTTTTTAATAAACAAAGTTCTTGTAAATGTTAAACAGAAGACACATTCGTATTAAAGTGATGCAAACACTTTATGCGTTTAATGGTACAGAAAGCGATAATTTAAAAAAGGATGAAGCATTTTTGCTTCAAAGCCTTGAAAACACTTATGATTTGTATTTATTGCTGTTGTCACTTCTGGTAGAAGTGCAAAAACGCGCCGAAGATTATCAAGGAAAATCACAGCAAAAATTCTTCGCTACACAAGACGAAAAAAATCCCAACAGAAAGTTTATCAATAACGAAGTGCTTCAGCATTTAAAAAATAATGAAGTTCTTAAAGCAGAGTATGAAAAGCGCAAAATAGACTATTGGTATCTCGATTTTGAATACATAGATATTGTCTTTAAAGCCATTATGGAAAGCTCTGTTTATGTAGGTTATATGGCAACAAAAACGTCCGATTTTAAAGAAGACAAGTTGTTTATAGAAGATATTTACAGCGAAATCATAGCACCCAATGAAAAACTTTACGAGTATATAGAAGACAAAAAGCTCACATGGGTTGATGATTTGCCGGTAGTTAATACCGTCATATTAAAGCTGTTAAAAAAGTTTAAAGCAAACTCTGTTTCTACACATTTTACCCCAAAACTTTTTAAAGACGATGACGACAGGGATTTTGCTGTTGAGCTGCTTAAAAAAACCATACTCAACCGTTCAAAATTTAACGAAGAAATCCAGTCAAAAACTACCAACTGGGATGCCGACAGGATAGCAAGTCTTGACGCGGTATTATTGCAAATGGCTATTTGTGAGTTTCAAAAGTTTCCGTCAATTCCTGTTAAAGTTACAATTAACGAATACATTGATATTGCAAAAGAGTATTCTACACCTAAGAGCAGCTTATTTATAAACGGGGTTCTGGATAAAATTGTAAAAGAATATTCAGACTCCGGCAAACTAAATAAAATAGGAAGGGGTTTGATGTAGTTAGAAAAATTCACTATTTTTATCGGCTCAAAAAATTAAGTTTAACAATTGAAATCAAAAAAATCAATACTATGAGAAAATTAATGTTGGGTGTTAGCGCACTCTGCTTGATTGCTTTTACATCTTGCAAAGAAGATGCTACGAGTAAAATTAATTCGGAAAATGTAGCCGATGCAGCTCAAAGAGATGCAAACGCAGGAGATTTCCCTACAATTTCGTTTAACGAAACAGAACACGATTTTGGAACTATTAAAGACGGGACACCTGTTGAAACAGTTTTTAAATATACCAATACGGGTAAAACGCCTTTAGTTGTAAGCAATATTACAAGTACTTGCGGGTGTACAGTACCATCAGACTGGAGCAGAGAGCCGTTAGCACCGGGAGCAACAGCTCAGTTTACGGCAAAATTTAACGGTAAAGGAAACGGTTTAACAAGCAAAACCATTACATTAACTACCAATACCGAAAAAGGAACGGAAGCTGTAAAAATCAAAGCATTTATTGAAGCAGACCCTAATGCGCCGGTAAAAGCAGCAGCAGCAAATACGACACAAACAATCATGCAGCAGCCTAACACAGTTACTCCTGTAAAATCAAGTACGCAACCGGGTCACGAAGGTCATAATCACGATTAATTATGGGTGGAGAAGGAATTGGTGCTATTTTACCATTTATAGCCATGTTTGCAGTAGTGTATTTCTTTATGATTGCACCACAAATGAAACGTGCCAAACAGGAAAAAAAGTTTATAAGCGAGATGAAAAAGGGCGATAAAATTATTACTAAAAGCGGTATGTATGGAAAAATCGTCGAACTTAATGATAAAGATAACAGTTGTGTTATAGAGACAATGTCTGGAAAAATCAAGTTTGATCGTTCTGCCATTTCTATGGAAATGAGTAAAAAGATAAAACCGGATACTGCAGCGTAATCTTTTTTAGATAAGTATATAAAAAAAAGCAACCTTATTCGGGTTGCTTTTTTTATACTCATTATTATCTACTTTGTAATCTCTATCATTTCAATGATAAACACCAAATCGGTATTAGGCTGGATCATTCCGCGGCCACGCTCGCCATACGCCAGATGTGACGGGATGTAAAAGTAACTTCTGTCACCCACACGCATTTGGCTTACAGCTTCTGTAAAACCGGGAATCATTTGTGCATCGGGGCTGTTTTTCATTGGCATAGGTGCATACATTTGGCGTTGTGCTTTTTGCTCATTGTACATGCCATATTTTTCTTCAACAGATTGAATATTGCTGTCAAACAATTTTCCATCGGTAAAATAGCCTTCATAATACAGCATTACCTGGTCACCTTGTTTAGGTTTTTCGCCGGTACCTTTGGTAATATTAAATACTTTTAACCCCGAAGCCAATGCTTTTGATTTTCCTTTGTAGGTTTCAAGTGCCGGTAATATATCGGCAGTGGCGGCAGCTATTTTTTCTTCACGTTTTTTGTTTTCTTCTTCAATTTTTGCAAGACGTTCTTTTTCGGCTTTTTCAGCTTCGGCAAAATGGTTTTTGAATATATTAGGCGCATCAAAACCTTTGGCATCGTTTCCTTTTCTTATGATGTTTACCTGTTCCATAATTACAGGATTTACAGGTTTGTCGCCGGGTTTTGTGGTTTCGACACCGGCAAGTGTATGAAGCACATCTTCACCTATAACAAGGTAGCCGAATACCGTGTGGCGGCCATCTAAAAATGAGGTTTCTTTTTCAGTAATAAAAAACTGGCTGCCGTTTGTATTTGGACCTGAATTTGCCATTGATAAGGTTCCTACTCTGTCGTGTTTTAAAGTAGCGGATGCTTCATCGTTAAATTTATAACCGGGATTTCCCATGCCTGTTCCCGTAGGGTCACCACCCTGAATCATAAATTCGTCGATAATTCTGTGGAATATTAATCCGTTATAATATTTTTTTCCGCGATACGTGCTGTCAACCAGGGTATTGGTGCCTTCTGCAAGCGATACAAAGTTGGCTACCGTTACAGGTACATTTTTATATTCGAGTTTTACAACCATAGTACCGTGGTTTGTGATGATTTCGGCATATAAACCGTCTTCCAAATCAGGGTATTTGTCGTTGCAGGCAGTTGCCGTAAAAAGTGCAAACAGCAATAGTAATGATAAGGTTTTTTTAATCAATTTCATAGTGTTAATTGTTTGTTTGAGTTATTGAATGTACGGTTACTTCGCAGATGATGGGTACATTGGTGCCAATTTTTTTGGTGTCGCCATAATAACCGTAAGCTTTTTGTGATGGGAAAAGGAACGTGATTTTTTCGCCGGGTTTCATAAGTTTTAAGCCTTCTCTAAGTCCGGTAAACAGTTCTTCTTTATCCATTGAGTAGTTTTGCGGTACTATTTCTTCATCAGAATAGATACTATTACCGGCAAAATCTTTTATATTGTAATCAAAATTTACGATGTTGCCAAATTTTGGTGTGATGGTATCTTTTTCAACTTTGATATTGTAATAGTACCAAAACCCGCTTTCTGAAGCAATGTAGGTTCTTGCCGTATCATTTTTTATGATTTGCTCTATGATGGCTTCTTCTTGTTCTATGAGTTTTTTGTTGCGCTCGGCAGATTCTTTGATGAATGAGCCTGTTTTTTGAGAAACAGGACGTCTGGCTTCGGTCGTTTCACAACTCGTGAAGCTCAATAATACCATTACTATAATAAGTATGAATCTCATAAATTTAAGGCTTCTTTATAGCGAGGCAATATACTAATAAATTTGGCAACTGTATCATCAAGATTCAAATCACTTTTTCCGCCTGCTGCATTGTCGTGTCCGCCACCGTAAAAATGCGCTCTCGAAAATTCATTTACAGAAAAACGGCCTTTGCTTCTCAAGGATATTTTTATAATGCCTTCTTGTTTGTTTTCAATAAAAATAACGGCAAAAATGATGTTTTTGATAGAAAGCCCGTAATTTACAAAACCTTCGGTGTCGCCTTTTTTAAAGTTGAAACTGTTCAACTCATCCTGAGTTAAGGTGATGTAGGCTGTGCGGTATTCCGGCAGTAGTTTCATGTTGCTTAAGGCACGCCCAAGCAGTTGCAATCTGTCAAAACTATGGGTGTCATAAATGGCATTGTAAATTTCAGATTGGTTGGCGCCTTTATCAATAAGAGCGGCAGCTACAAGATGTGTTTTTGCGTTGGTTGTAGGAAACCTGAAAGAGCCGCTGTCTGTAAGCAATCCTGCGTATAAACAGGTTGCGGTATCGGCATCAATACGTTTGGTATCATTCAGCATTTCAATAAAATGATACATCATCTGGCAGGTAGAACTCATGTTTACATCACTATACATATAAGCTGCATAAGATTCCGGCTGCTGGTGGTGGTCAATCATTATTTTGACAGCTTTTGAAGCGGCAAGCGGTTGCTCCATATCGCCTGTTCTGTTCAATGCGTTAAAATCCAGGGTAAAAATAATATCGGCGTTTTTAATAATGGTATCGGCTGTTGTTTTAGTTGATTCATAAATAACAATTGATGTTTCGCCGGGCATCCATTTTAAAAAATCGGGGTAATCATTGGGTGCAATAACGGTAACTTCGTGTTGTAAATTTTTAAGGTAATGATACAACCCTAATGAGGAGCCAATAGCATCACCATCGGGGTTTTTGTGAGGTACAATAACCACTTGTTTTGGTGTTGCCAGAAGCTGTTTAATTTTGATAATATCGTTTGCTGTCATACGCTGGCGAAGATACGATTTTTTAATACCGCCATCTATGGTTTTTTGAAGAAATAGAATTACTTTTGCACAAAAATTGCGATAAAGGGTTATATAAATTTTGATAATTCTTTATCATAATAATAATTCTGAATAAAAATTTAAAATAAACAAATGGCAACAAACAGAACATTTACAATGCTTAAGCCCGATGCTGTAGAAAAAGGACACATAGGTGCAATACTTGAAAAAATCAATGCTTCGGGATTTAGAATTGTAGCATTAAAATTAACCCAGATGACAACCGCAGATGCAAAAGCATTTTATGCAATTCACAGTGAAAGACCATTTTTTGGTGAACTGGTTGAATATATGACACGCGGGCCAATTGTTGCTGCTATTTTGGAGAAAGACAATGCTGTTGAAGATTTTAGAGCGTTGATAGGTGCTACAAATCCTGCCGATGCAGCCGAAGGAACCATACGTAAATTGTATGCCGCTTCTATAGGAGAGAATGCCGTACATGGTAGTGACAGTGATGAAAACGCAGCTATTGAAAGTGCGTTTCACTTTGCCGGAAGAGAGCAGTTTTAAACAGATTTTTACATAGTATGATACAAAAAACCCTGCATTTTGCAGGGTTTAACATTTAAAAAAATTAATGCGTATATGTTAAATAACTTTGACGTTTACTGCGTTTAATCCTTTTTTACCTTCCTTCAGTTCAAATTCGACTTCATCGCCTTCACGAATTTCATCGATTAATCCTGAAACGTGCACAAAATGTTCTTTTTTTGAACCTTCTTCTACGATAAACCCAAATCCTTTGGCATCGTTGAAGAACTTTACTGTTCCTTTACTCATTGAAATAAAATATTAAAAATTAATTATGTATTGTAAACCAAAGATAATACAAAAAGTTTATGTTGTTAATATTTGTTAAAATATATTTTTTTGAAAAAGTTTAAATGCGTTCATTATCTCAAAATTATCTTTTTTATAAGCTCTTTTCCTACCGATTCATTAAGCATTGCCATAATTTTATCTTTGCCGTAACTTAATTCTTCGCGTAAAACGCTGCTACTTAGCTCTACATAGAGTGTGCCGTTTTCAATAAATACATTGGTGGTGTAATTGTTAACGCCATTGCCCATCATTTGCGCCCAAGCATCTTTAACATCCACTTTATCGAGTCCCGATTGTAGTTTGTTGGCTTTTATAAATCCCTGTATAACAGAGCTTATGGGTAAATGTTGGTTGTGTCTTTTGGACATTAGTCTAATTTAAAAGGTTCATAGCGTTTATAAAGATACAAAACGTTTTGGGTATTTAAAATGAGTAATTGCTCTTTATTGGCATGTATAACTACTTCCCGCCATTCTGCATAAGGTGTGTGGTAATAAATAAATAAACTATCATTTTCAACAACTACTTTTACGGTTTCTATATCGTCAGATGTCGTGTAGCTGCCGCCAAAAGCCGGTTTTAGTTTTTTTCTGAAACCGGTTAAACTATCAGAAATGCTTATATAATCAATGGTTTCATTAAACTTAAAATCCCGTTTGCTACCATCGGCAAGTGTCACTTCGTCAATTTCCCAATAACCGTTTATATGCGGAATCAGCCTTTCGGGGTTTTTACTGCAACTTAGCAGAAACGTTGTGATTAATAGAAGAATTATATGCTTCATTTGATTATTTATTTAAGAGTCAAGAACCAAGACTAAAACGATAATAATTGATATTAATTAAGCTCTAAAATTCCGGCTCTTGGTTCTTGAATCCATCTGTCTGCATTTTTTAAAGCCTAAACACTTTATACGATTGATGAATTTGTTTTACAATGGTTTCGGTGCGTTCGGCATGGGTGTCGCTTATAAACAGCTGTCCAAAATGGGTATCATCAACCAGTTTTATAATTTGTGCCACGCGCTGCTCGTCCAGTTTGTCAAAAATATCATCCAACAGCAAAATGGGTGTAACGCCGCTTAGTTGTTTTATAAAATCAAATTGAGCCAGTTTTAATGCTATCAAAAATGATTTTTGCTGACCCTGACTGCCAAATTTCTTGATAGGATGTGAGCCAATTTCAAAATTCATATCGTCTTTATGAATACCGGTGCTTGTATATTGAAGCGCTTTGTCTTTGCCGAGGTTTTCTTTCAGTAAAACACCCAAATCGCCATCGTGCAAATCACTTTTATAAATTAAATGTACGTTTTCTTTATGATTGCTCACGGCATTGTAACGTTGTTTAAAAATAGGAATAAAAGCTTCCAGAAATTCCTTTCGTGTCTTGAAAATTTCCGAACCGTACTGTTGCAGTTGCTCATTATACACTTCCAGAGTCTGCGCATTAAACGTATTGTTGAGTGCAAAGTATTTAAGCAATGCGTTGCGCTGTGACAATACCTTATTATAGTTTATAAGGTTGTTAAGATAATTTTTATCGCTTTGCGAAATAACCGTATCCATAAATTTCCGGCGGGTATCGCTGCCTTCAACAATTAAATCGCTATCGGCAGGCGAAATAATAACTAACGGAATAAATCCTATGTGGTCACTAAACTTCTCGTAAATTTTCCCGTTGCGTTTAATAACCTTTTTCTGACCTTTTTTGAGTGAAACGATGATTTTTTCTGTTCGGTTTTCTTTATCAAATATTCCATCAATCACAAAAAAATCTTCATCATGCTTTATATTCTGAACAGCAACCGGGTTAAAATAGCTCTTCCCGAAGGATAAATGGTAAATAGCATCAAGAACATTGGTTTTACCGACACCGTTAGCGCCAACAAAACAATTAATTTTATGGTCAAAGTTAAAAGTTTGACTCTCAAAATTTTTATAATTTACTAATGATAACGTGTTTAAAATCATGTGTAAAACAGTAGAAAGCTATATTTTATGCAGCTATATCTGAAAAGATGTGCAAATTATTGAAAAATAACAAATAATTTACCTTTTAAATACCAATAAAAATTTTATTTTTGCGGCGCACAAATAGACAATATATGGCAACTTATAAGAAAAGAGGTTTTAAACCAAAAACGCAAGAAGAAAAGATAGAAGCAATTGAACAAAATTCAACAACTGCCGAGGTATTCAATACCTTGGATGATACTGCGTCAAAAGCAGAAGAATGGGCAGTTAGAAATCAAAAATATATTATTATGGCTGTAGCAGCTATTGTTGTTGCGGTTTTAGGATATTTAGCTTATAAGAAATTTGTAGCAGAGCCAAAAGCAAGTGAAGCTATGAATGAAATGTTCAAAGCGCAACAATATTTTGACCAAGCAGTTGCTGCAACTGAGAAAGATTCATTATTCAACTTAGCACTTAAAGGTGGCGAAGGCAAATATGGGATGATAGACATTGCAAAAAATTACAGCGGTACACCGGCAGCAAATTTAGCAAACTATTACGCAGGTATGTCATATTTGAATTTGAAAGATTACAAAAATGCGATAGCGTATTTAAACGAGTTTTCGTCAAAAGATATTATGCTTGGTCCCATTGCAAAAGGTGGTATTGGTGATGCGTTTTTACAATTAAACCAACCCGAAGACGCGCTTTCATATTATGAAAAAGCAGCCACTATGAATGCCAACGAGTACACAACGCCAATGTATCTTTTTAAAGCAGCAACCGTTGCGTTAAAATTGGGCGATAACAAAAAAGCGTTAAAATATTTCACAACTATCAAAGAAGATTATTCGTCTTCTGCAGAAGCAACAAACATTGATGCTTTTATAGGAAAAGCCGAAGCAAGTTTATAAATGGCAACGATAAATCAAAATTTATCAGACTACAATAAAGATACAATCCCAAGCGCGAAAGACTTTCGGTTTGGGATTGTTGTTTCAGAATGGAACAGTACCATTACCGACAATCTTTTTAAAGGTGCTTTTACAACGCTTTTAGAGCATGGTGTTTTGTCTGAAAACATTCAGCATTTTTATGTTCCGGGAAGTTTTGAGCTTATTTACGGAAGTAAAAAAATGCAGCAGCAAAATGTTGATGCCGTGATAGCTATAGGCTGTGTGATACAAGGCGAAACTAAACATTTTGATTTTGTATGCCAGGCGGTTTCGCAAGGCATCAAAGACCTTAATATTATTGATGATACACCGGTTATTTTTTGTGTGCTTACCGATAATACCATGCAGCAATCCATTGACCGTTCGGGCGGAAAACACGGTAACAAAGGTGTCGAAGCTGCCGTAACAGCTATTAAAATGGCGGTTTTAAGAGCTAATTCGTAATTGTTTTTTTCAACTTTTCAACTTAACAACTCATAACAAACAACACAACGGCACTGTTAACAATTTTTAGCATTTAGAGATAAGTAGTTCTTAGTATTTTCTGTACTTTTGAAACGATAGCATATTAAATGTATGCTAAAAGGATTTTTCTGCAATTTGCTGAATAAAATATGGAATTTTTCAAGACACGTTATATAAATACACTAAAAGGTAATAGCAATTTGCGTGCAGCAAACCAGGATTTAATTCGATATACCGATGTGTCAATTTTGTTTTTAAAGAACTAATGGCAGACATCATCAAACTTTTACCGGATCATGTTGCCAACCAGATTGCAGCAGGTGAAGTTGTACAACGACCGGCATCTGTTGTCAAGGAATTACTTGAAAATGCCATTGATGCCGATGCAACGTCCATAAAACTGGTTATTAAAGATGCCGGAAAAACCCTTATTCAGGTGATTGATAACGGTAAAGGCATGAGTGCTACCGATGCACGATTGAGCTTTGAACGCCATGCTACTTCCAAAATACGCTCTGCCGAAGATTTATTCAGTCTGCATACCAAAGGGTTTCGCGGCGAAGCACTGGCAAGTATTGCCGCTATTGCGCACGTAGAGCTTAAAACCAAACAGGAACAGAACGAGTTGGGCACAAGTATCACCATTGAAGGCAGCGAAGTCATCTCACAAGAAGTTGTCGTAACACCAAAAGGTACCTCTATTTCTGTAAAGCATCTGTTTTTTAATATTCCTGCACGACGCAATTTTTTAAAATCCAATACGGTAGAGCTGCGTCACGTTATGGATGAGTTTCACCGTGTGGCACTGGCGCATCCCAATGTAGCATTCAGTATGTATCATAACGGTAGCGAGGTTTTTAATCTTCCCGAAAGTAAATTCCGTCAGCGTATTGTGAATATTTTTGGGACAAAAACCAATGAAAAACTTGTGCCGGTTGAAGAAACGACCGAAGTTCTCAAAATTTCGGGATTTGTAGGGAAACCCGAATTTGCCAAAAAGACCAAAACCGAACAATTCTTTTTTGTCAACAACCGTTTTATAAAAAGCCCTTATCTGAATCATGCTATCAATGCAGCATTTGAAGGATTGGTAAAAGACGTACATCATCCTACGTATTTTTTGAATTTAACCGTACTTCCCAATTCCATCGACATCAATATCCATCCTACAAAAACAGAGATAAAATTTGATGACGAGCATACGCTTTACGCCATATTACGGTCTGCTGTAAAGCATAGTCTGGGACAGTTTAACATTGCGCCGGTTCTTGATTTTGAAAATGATGTAAGTCTTGATACACCTTATAATTACAAAGATAAAACTGCCGAAATGCCTGCAGTTGAAGTCGATAGATTTTTTAATCCGTTTTCTGAAAATAAACCTTCAAGAGTATCAAAATCGCCATCATACAAAAGAGAATCACCGGCACAATGGGAAAGTTTGTATGTAGGACTGGAATCAAAAGGAACTCGTAACGAACAGGATTTTAGCGAAATTGAGTTTGAAAGCGACCAAAAAACCGAGTCGCTGTTTAAAGACAGTAAACAAACCGAAACCAATCAAAGCACGTATCAGTTTCACAATAAATATATTATAAGCACCATAAAATCGGGTATGCTGGTTATTGACCAGCACAGAGCGCACCAACGTGTGTTGTACGAAGGTTTGCTCAAAAGTATGACAGTTAAAGAAGCTGTGAGTCAGCAATTATTGTTTCCGTTGCAGTTGCATTTTTCAACAACTGAAATGGCAATTATTGAACAGTTAAAAGACGATTTGGAAGCAACAGGATTTGTGTTTTCGGCGTTTAATGACGAAACAGTCGAAATTACGGGTGTTCCGGTTAATGTACCGGCAAGCGAAGTATCTATCATCCTGGATCAATTGATAAGTGATGTAGAAAACGAAGTGCCAGACAGCCATTTTAGTGCTGTAGATTTACTGGCAAAATCAATGGCAAAAAGTCTGGCAATAAAAACCGGTCAGGCATTATCATCAATGGAACAGGAACATTTGGTCAATAGCCTGTTTGCATGCAAAGAACCATCAGTGTCACCAAA
Source organism: uncultured Flavobacteriaceae bacterium (assembly GCA_964454675.1). Lineage (GTDB taxonomy): Bacteria > Bacteroidota > Bacteroidia > Flavobacteriales > Flavobacteriaceae > CAYVUB01. The sequence continues at coordinate 81,537 of CAYVUB010000002.1, forward strand.
TAATCGTCCAACGTTTGTCACGTTAACGGTAGATGAACTGGATAAAAAATTTATGTAAAAGCAATAAGAAAAAAGTATGAGAGGTATTTCAGAAACGGTAAAACATTTAATTATCATCAATGTATTGATGTTTGTTGGAACTGTTGCTATAGAAAATGGACAAGTTTTTAATAGGTTGTTTCCTTTGTTTTTTCCAGAAAGTGATTTGTTTCAACCTTGGCAAGTTATTACACACATGTTTATGCATGGTAACTTGATGCATATTTTATTCAATATGTTTGCGTTATGGATGTTTGGCACTGCTGTTGAACAACAATTAGGTAGTAAAAAGTTTTTGTTTGTTTATATATCTGCTGGTCTTGGAGCGATGTTATTTCAATTAGGTTACTATTATTATGATTTTTATTCTGCTTATAATACTATTGCAGATCTTGGTATGAGCAAGGATTTGATTCATAGCATAATAAATATTGATGCTTCAGATGGTCAATATATACAGGGTACTATATTTCAAAATAAACTATATCCTGTTTTAACAGAATTTAATTTTAATCCGGGTTTAATTGACATTGATTCTCTTAAGAGCTTATTTGAAATGACTGCTATTGCAAGTTCTACGATGGTAGGAGCATCAGGATGTATTATGGGAATTTTAGCGGCTTTTGGAATGATGAATCCTAATGCCAAATTGATGATGATTTTCTTGCCAATTCCAATTAAAGCTAAATATTTCATTCCTGGAATTATCATTTTAGACCTTATTTCTGCTATTTCAGGACAGTCATTTTTCAGTCCGAGCAATACGGCGTATATGGCGCACGTAGGCGGTGCCGTTACCGGATTTTTGATTATGTGGTTTTGGAAAAAAAATCAGTTTAATAAAAACCGTTGGGATTAAATGACCTCATTGTTACAAGACATACAGGACAAACTTAAACGCCTCAATGCATTAGAATATATCATTGCCATAAATATTGTGATATATGTTGCAGGTTTTTTGCTTACAAAAACCGGTGGTTTTAGTAGCAGTCTGTATTGGTTAGAACTGCCGAGAACGTTTAGTGAGTTTCTAATAAAACCTTGGTCAATTATCACTTACGGCTTTACACATTATGATTTTTTTCATATTCTGTTTAATCTGTTGGTGCTGTATTTTATAGCCCGCATGATGCTTAATTTGTTTAGTTCCAAAATGACATTGAGCATTTATTTTTTAGGAATCATTGCTGGCGGACTGGCATTTTTAATGGTGTATAATCTGTTGCCGCAAAGTTTGTTAAACCCTAATAAAGGATTGGTAGGCGCATCGGGAGGTGTAAGAGCATTGCTTATTTTTATTTGTGCATACATGCCCAAAACCGAAGTGCGGGTCATTCTTTTTAATATGAAATTATGGCATCTGGCTGTGGCAATCGTAGCTATTGATGTTATCGGGCTGTTGAGCACCAACCAAGGCGGCAGCATTGCGCATCTTGGCGGAAGTTTGCTGGGATATTTGTATGCAAGCCAACTGCAAAAAGGTGTCAATATTGGCAAGTGGTTTGAGCAGTTTATAGACTCTGTAGGCAACTTGTTTAAGAAGAACAACAAATCCCGATTGAAAACCGTACATAAACGCCGTAAAAACGATAAAGTAGCAGGTCATACTACAGAAGATTTTAAAGCGTTTAATAAGCAAAAGCAGATAGATATTATCCTTGATAAGATAAGCAAAAGCGGTTATGAAAGTTTAACCGAAGCCGAAAAAGCATTTTTATTTAAAGCAAAAGATTGATTCCCTCATGAACAAACTCAACCTTATTGATAAGTTGGTGTTTTTCTTCAATTCGTTGGCAGCAACCATGTTGTTGTTAGCATATATTTTGCCGTATATCGAGCCTAAAAAATTTGCGGTTTTATCCGTATTGAGTTTAGGCGTTCCGGTGCTTATCATTATCAATTTACTGTTTTTATTGTACTGGCTTCTCAAGGTAAAAAAGCAATTATTCTTATCGCTGATTGTTTTAATATTGGGTTATGGCAATGTGATTTCGCTCTACAAATTTTCAGCTTCAAAGCAGATTGACGACAAGCAGAATATTTCTGTAATGAGCTATAATGTAAGGTTGTTTAATGTGTTTGAATGGCTGCCCGAAAAAGAGGTCAATAAAAAGATAGCCGAATTTATCAAAGACAAAAACCCTGATATTTTATGCCTTCAGGATTATCGTATTGATAAAGATGTCTCGTTTGACGGCTATTTTAAATTTGAAAATATAATAGGCGATAAAGTTAAAAACGGACAGGCAATTTTATCAAAATATCCCATAATCAATTCCGGTTCTGTAGAATTTCCCGATACGTTCAACAATGCCATTTTTGTGGATGTTGTAAGAAACACCGATACTATTCGCATTTACAATGTGCATTTACAATCTTTAAAGATTGATGTGAACAGTGAAGAAATTTTGAAGGAAACATCCGAAGATTTGGTAAACAGCGTAAGCAACACCTTCAAAAAGCAGCAGGAACAAACCGAACTGTTTTTAAAGCATAAAAGCAACTGTACCTACAAAATGATTATCTGCGGCGATTTTAACAATACAGCCTATTCTTACGTTTATAAAAAGATAAAAGGCGGTTTACAGGATGCTTTTGTTGAAGCCGGAAACGGTTTTGGACGCACATACAATTTTAAGTTTTTCCCTGTGCGGATTGATTTTATTCTGGTTGACAGTACTTTTGAAGTCAATAGTTTTAAAACCTTTGATGTAGAGCTTTCCGACCATTATCCGGTGATGAGCAAAGTGAAACTGGTGGATAGAAATTAGGAGAGAGAAGTTGAGTGATTAAGCAGTTTCTAAAGATTCAGAATAATCTACAATCAATACATATATTATGCTTTGTGTCTTCGCAAGCATTAAACATCCAATTTTACCTGTGTTTATCAAAATATTTAGAGTAAAAATTGAATACTGATTTTTTTGATTGCAGATATAGATAGCATAAAATAAACATATATGTTTGTAAATTAAAAAAATAATTAACATATATATTTATTTTTATTTTGTAAAATAAACTTTTATGTTTATTTTTGTGTTGCTAAATGATTTTGTTATGCGTAATCAAAAATTATTACAGGTAGAACAGTTGGATAAAAAGTTGAAGCCTTTTCTGGGAATTGAAAAAATAACCGTTCCTGATAAAGGTTGGATTCATACTATCCGTACAACGCTTAATATGACACTCGGACAATTGGGTGAAAGGTTGAATATGACAATGCAGGGTGTCAAGAACGTAGAGGAAAGAGAAAGTACGGGCTCGATAACCTTAAAAGCTCTCAAAGAAGCAGGAAATGCTTTGGAAATGCAGTTTGTTTATGGTTTTATCCCGAAAGCAGGTTCGGTCGAAAACCTTATTGACAACAAAGCCGAAGAATTGGCACAAAAAATTGTGATGAGAACCAATCAGAATATGAAGTTGGAAAATCAGGGAAACAGCGATGAAAGAATTAATAAAGCCATTAAGGAATTAGCAGATGAAATAAAACGGGAAATGCGCAAATCATTATGGCAGTAATTTTTGAATATGGAGAAGGTCAAACCCCGTTAAGCGAGGAAGAAAAAGAAGGACTTTTAATAAAAACAATCACTACTCATGGCGAATTAGACGAACATGAACAGTTGAATATCGAAAGTGCTGTAGAATGGATAATGAGCCAAAAGCCGAAAAAAGAAAAAATCCTGACAGAGAAATTCATCAAAAATTTGCACAAAAAAATGTATGGCAAGGTTTGGAGATGGGCAGGAGATTTTAGAAAATCACAGAAAAACATCGGTGCAAATTGGCTTTATATAGGAATTGAACTAAAAAAACTGCTTGACGATACTCATTTTTGGATAGATAACAACACATTTCCACCCGATGAAATTGCAGTCAGATTTAAGCACAAATTGGTGAGTATTCATTGTTTTCCAAACGGAAACGGAAGACATTCCCGATTAATGGCAGACATTATTATCGAGTTTGTTTTTAATGAAAAGATTTTTACATGGAACCATTCCAACATGGTAAAAGCAGATCAAACCCGAAAAGAATATATCCAATCCATAAAGCAGGCTGACAACGGAAATATTGTTCCTTTAATCAGCTTTACAAGAGAATAACTATATTTTACTTCCAAATTTTAAATGTCAAATTGAAAACGGATTAATTTTACCCTTGCAGCTACCATAAAACCTGATACTAGCGAAGTAAAACAAAAGAAGCAAAAGAATCTTTTTTTTAAATTTGGTGCCTGACTTTTTTTAGAATTTCAATTTTCAACCCATCATCCGGCAATCCACAGCATCCGCAAGGATATGAGTTGCCAATCCAATTCCCAAAAGACGTGTTTTCTTAAAAAACAACATCACACTATAAATGGCTATGGCATAATAGGAGTGAAGCAGATGGAAATTGATGCTGCATCTGTTCGGGTCAAAAACCGGTATTGCCAATAAATGATCCAAATCAATAAGCATCGAACTTATCATGATAAGAAATGCCACTTTCCATTTTGATTTAAAAAACAGTAAGGCAATGATTAAAGGCAAACCAAAGTGTATTGTGTAGTGTAATAAATGTTGTGTCATTATTTTATTCAGTTTACCATTAAGAAGTTAAGCTAAATAAGGTTTTCATTAAGAGTGTCTTAATGTTTCTTAATACCTTAATGGTTATTGATACTTTACGTAAGTTAAATGCTGATTTGTTGCAATTTTAAATACTTTAACGTCATTGGGCCTTCATTAAAAAGCAAGTCTAAAATACTCAAGTTGGGCAAAAAACCGTGCTTGTCATCAAACACTTGTTTGTAGGGTTCAAAGTTTTGAGGTAATTCTTTTCTGTGATTGACCAAACCTCTCAAATCTATGTGATGCTTCGGATGTTTTTCAAATGCTGTTGAGGTTTGAATATTCAATTTTAGTTGTAAACAATCTAAAATCACATTAAAGCATTTCATGTTAAAATCCATTAAAAACGGCTCTTGCTTTTCAAAAAGCGGCTGTAAGTCATCGGCATAAAACTCAAAAAACGGCGAACCGTAATAGGCTGATTGTATGGATTTCCAATGCAAGCTTTGCCAATTGCTTGTATAAGCTATTTTAATGTCTTTATATAATTGCCTGTTGTTTTGCGTATGATGCACAGGAATATTAAGCAGCAATTTTCCGTTGGCGGCATAAATACATGTACGGTTCCGGTAGGTTTGTTTTTGATAGTTGTCATGGACTTCAAACCTTACCAAATCAGCTTTTAGCATCGCAACAAAATTGGCAATACTTGGCAAATAGGTAGGATGCAAGAGAATGTTCATTGTTGTAATGTTGTTTGATGTTTAGTTGTGAGTTGTTAAGTTGTATGATGTTGAACTGTAAAATGGTAATACTTTAAAAAATCAAATCAAATCAATTGCAATGTCAATAACAATTGCAATAGCAACAACTCCACGACCAAGGACTTTACAACTTAACAGTTACGCTGCCTTTTTCTTTTTCCTCCAGGCATTAAACCCAAACCAGCCTGCCAAGACAACCAAAAACGGAATCAAATAGGATACAGGTTTTCCATCACCGCCAACGGTTGTAAAGAAACGTTCCCAACGAGGTGATTTTCCATTCCAGCTCATCCAGATAAACACTGGTTTCCCGACCACATGATCAAAAGGAACAAAGCCCCAAACTCTTGAATCCTGCGAGTTATGGCGGTTATCACCCATCATCCAGTAATAGTCTTTTGTGAACGTGTAAGTATTGGCTGGTTTTCCGTCAATAAGAATTTGATTGCCGTTTATCGCTACGGTATGACCTTCGTACGCTTTTATGGCATGCTTATATAATGGCAGATTTTCGACAGTGAGATTTATGGTTTTTCCTGCCTGAGGAATGTACAAGGGCCCAAAAAAGTCATTGTTCCAACTGTAGGATGCATCTGCCGGGAAAATGCCGGCACTACGATGCCCCAAAGAGTCTTTTCGTACTTCTATACTGGCAATATTCGGGTGGTTTTTGGCCCGGGCAACAGCTTCTTCGGTGGCTGCCGGTATGATATAAGCCTCAATTTCTTGATCATAGCCTAAACCCTCGGTCATGTCAAGACGGTTTAAAACGTCAAACGCCTGCTGGTTTGATGAAATACCTTTAAATGTTACATTATATGAAAATTGCAGACGGGCTCTGTCGTTCAATTCGTTGCGTTTTCCGTTGATATGTACATAACCGTCTTTTATGGAAAGCGTATCACCCGGAAGCCCGACGCATCGTTTTACGTAGTTGGTTTTTTTGTCGATAGGTTTGTAATAATACTTATCGGTATGAAACATATCAAGCATGGTATCTACCGGCCAGTTAAAAACGACGATGTCATTTCGTTTTATTTTCTGAAAACCGGGAATTCTCATATATGGCAATTCCGGATAGGACAAATATGATTTTTTCTTAATCACAGGCACCGTATCATGAACCATAGGCGCCGCTACAGTGGTCATAGGCAAACGTGCTCCATAATGCATTTTGCTTACAAACAGAAAATCGCCTACCAACAAGGTTTTTTCCAATGATGATGTAGGTATGGTAAACGGTTGGATAAAATAGGTATGTACGATGGTTGCAGCTACTATGGCGAATAAGATAGAGCTTGTCCAATCGCCGCTTGACGATTTTGGATGTAAACTACGGTCTTTAACATAAGTCGCATCAACAAAATAATTGAGATAATAATTGTAAAAACCTAAGGTAATGACTGCCAAAAATGTATCGGTAGTCGTGTTTTTGCCAAAACTGCGTGCGGTTTCTACCCAAACTACCGGAAACATAATCAAATTCACGACGGGTACAAACAACAGGATAGTCCACCACCAAGGTCTGTTGATAATTTTCATCAATACTACGGCATTATATACAGGAATAAATGCTTCCCATGCTTTTCTGCCTGCTTTTGTGTATAGTTTCCATGTTCCGAGTCCGTGAATTACCTGGACAATCAGAAAAAATATAAACCATTGTGTAAGTGTCATGTTGTTTGGTTGTTAAGTCGTTTATTCGTTAAGTTGTTAATTCGTTGATTTGTTGATTTGATAAGTTGTTTAGTTGTTGTTTCTAATATACTCTACGACTACACTACTAACGACTCCACGAAAAATGTTTTTGTAATTAACAAATATATTATAAATCGTAAATCAAAAATCGTAAATCGCTTGTAAGTTAACCAATGTTTAACACATCTTTCATGGTAAACACGCCTTTTTTTTCATGCAGCCATTCGGCAGCAATTACGGCACCAAGCGCAAAACCGTTTCTGCTGTGTGCTGTGTGCGTTATTTGGATGCTGTCCACCGTTGAGTTGTAGGTAATTTCATGAGTTCCGGGGACGTTCTCAATACGTTTTGCCGTTATGGGCAGTTGGTTGTCATTTGGAGTATTTAAAGTCCAGTTTGTATAACCGGAATTTGCTATAATGTCGTTTGCCAGAGTAATGGCAGTACCGCTCGGCGCATCGAGTTTTTGAGTATGATGAATTTCCTCAACAGAGGTTTTATATTCCGGCAATCCTTTCATAAGTTTTGCCAAAACGGTATTCAGTTCAAAAAAAATATTAACACCAAGGCTAAAATTTGATGCATACAAAAAGGCACCATCTTTATCCTTGCATAATTGCACCATAGCCTCATAATCGTTAAGCCATCCGGTAGTACCGCTTATAACCGGCACATTGTGGTTTAAGCACATTTTGATATTGCTTACGGCTGCCTGTGGTACACTGAAATCTATGGCGACATCAACATTATCAGGTAGATAGCTTTTGGTTTTGCTGTCAGTTTTTAATACGATAGAATGTCCTCTTTGAAGTGCAATATCTTCAATGACTTTTCCCATTTTGCCATAACCTAAAAGTGCAATTTTCATAATAGGTTAAAATTTAAAGTTTAAGGTAACACCCAAATCGGTGGTGTTTTCCATTTCATTATATTTAAAATGAGGTTTCAATGCCAAATTTTCATCAATGTTATATTGTAATAAATGCGCATCAACATTGGCATCGAGAATATTTAAAGCATAAATGCCAAAAGTGATAAGCAATGATAACTCTTTGTTACGCCTAAGGGTTTTTTGAGCTCTTTCAAGTCCTTGATCACTAATTAAAGGTGTTGCAAGCGGATTTCCGTTACTGTCAACTCCCCAATATTCGTCATTAGTATGACCTGCAAGCCGGCTTTTAAAGGCATCCCGTACGCGGTCATACTTTTTATCATTATCTACATAAAAGTAGATGCTTGTTCCCAATGCTGCGTAAACAACAGGGATTTTCCAGTATTTTCTGTTATATGCCTGTCCTAAACCCGGTAATACAGCCGAATAAAACGCTGCTTTTGATGGTGTTAACGGGTCAAAAGGTTTTTTGACGATGTTATCAACAACGATTTCTTTAGGAAGCTCGGTTTTTGTGCTGTCTTTTGGGACTATCGTTGCAATGGTGTCATTTTCGGTTTGTGAAACTGCCGAAACACCCCATAATAGTATGAATAGTAATGTATATGACAGGCTATTTGGCACTTTTTACAAGTTTTTTGATACGGTTAAAATCTTCTTCAGAATGAAACGGAATTGTAATGGTTCCTTTGCCGTTCTTTGATACTTTAACGTTTATTTTATGTCCGAAGTATTCCGAAAAATCCTTTATACCACTTTTTACAAACTTTGGAAGGTCTTCTTTTTCAGGTTTTTCAGAAACTGTAACCGTTTGTGTATTATGATAGTTTTTAACCAGATTTTCGGTGTCTCTTACCGAAAGCCGGCCGCTGATGATTTTTTCGTAAATATCCAGTTGATGACTTTGATTTTCAATAGTAATAATCGCTCTGCCATGTCCCATGCTTATAAAGCCGTCACGCATACCGGTTTGAATAATAGGGTCGAGTTTTAATAAGCGCAGATAGTTGGCAATAGTTGAGCGTTTTTTGCCTACACGCTCGCTCATCTGCTCTTGGGTAAGATTAATTTCGTCAATTAACCGCTGGTATGATAAAGCAATTTCAATAGGGTCGAGGTCTTCACGTTGTATGTTCTCCACCAATGCCATTTCCAGTGATTCCTGGTCGTTGGCAATGCGTATATATGCCGGAATGGTTTGTAATCCTACGAGTTTTGAAGCTCTGTAACGACGCTCGCCTGAAACCAATTGGTATTTGTTGAAATCGAGTTTTCTAACTGTAACAGGTTGTATAACGCCAAGTTCTTTTATGGAAGAAGCGAGTTCGTGCAGGGCTTCTTCATTAAAACTGGTACGTGGTTGAAACGGATTTATTTCTATGGTATTGATGTCCAGTTCAATAATATTGCCTACAACCTTATCGGCATTTTTATCCTGAATAGATATAATATCGTTTGACGGGTCTTTAAGTAATGCAGATAAGCCTCTGCCAAGAGCTTGCTTTTGTGTTGCCTTCGCCATTAGTCATTCTTTTTTATAATTTCTTTTGCCAAACTTAAGTAATTTGAAGCACCTTTACTGCTTACGTCATAATTTATGATGCTTTCACCATAACTGGGTGCTTCGCTTAAGCGTACATTACGTTGTATGATGGTTTGAAATACCATGTCGTTAAAGTGTTTTTGGACTTCTTCGACCACTTGGTTGGACAGGCGTAACCGTGAATCGTACATGGTAAGCAGCAAACCTTCAATATCCAGTTCTTTATTGTGGATTTTCTGGACGCTTTTGATGGTGTTTAAAAGTTTCCCAAGACCTTCAAGTGCAAAATATTCGCATTGTATCGGGATAATGACAGAGTCGGCAGCGGTCAATGCATTAAGCGTTAGCAATCCTAATGATGGTGCGCAATCTATCAAAATATAGTCATAATCATCTTTGAGTTCTGTGATTGCTTTTTTAAGCATGTATTCGCGCTCATCTTTATCGACAAGCTCTATTTCAATCGCTACCAAATCAATATGTGCAGGAATAATATCTACATTGGGTGCATTGGTTTCTGCTACACACTCCCGTGCAGTAACCGAATGTTCTATAAGCTGGTAAGAACCGGTCTCGACGGTTTCAACATCAACGCCCAATCCCGATGTGGCATTGGCTTGCGGGTCGGCATCAATGAGTAATACTTTTTTTTCTAAAACACCTAAGGATGCTGCGAGATTAACTGAGGTTGTAGTTTTTCCTACGCCTCCTTTTTGGTTGGCTATGGCAATAATTTTACCCATTAATTTGATTTGGTTTTTGAAGCGTAAAAATACGATTATTTGTGAGTTTAAAAAATCTTACTTGTTAACAGTTGTTAAACAAATAAAGCAGCTTTTTTACGGCTGCTTTATGAGTTGTGAAATTATTAAAGGTTATTTTTCCGGATTGTGAATTGCCAAAATAAAACCTTTGGTAAGGTATTTTTGTGCCGCTTTTTGAATGTCGCCGGCAGTTAAAGCATTAACAGATTCCTCATAGGTTAAAACTTTTGAAGCGTCATTACCTAAGTAATCGGCATTTTTTAAAGTGCTTAACCAGAAGTTGTTTTTCTTTAAGTTTTCTTTGTATTCTAAAAGCTGCGCTTCTTTTACTTTTGCCAGATCGGCTTCTGTAGGACCTTGTGCAATGATTTTTTCTACTTCAAGAATGGCAGCGTCTTTCAGTTTTTCGACATTTTCAGGACCGCAAGGGAAGCTGATGTTAAAATTAAACCAACCGTAAGGGAATTTGCTAATGTTGCCATTTGCACCAACACCATAAACGCCGCCTTCTTCTTCACGAAGTTTTTCTACTAATTTGATGGTAAGGATTTCACCCAGACTTTTAAAAGCGTGTGCTTCTTTTTCATCATAATCTGCCGGGCCGTTATAGGTAATTCTTACCGAACTTTTCGGGTCTTCACCTTTTTCAACGATTTTTTCATGTGAGCCTGTCAATGGTCTGAAATCGGATACTTTATAGGTTTCTTTTGAATTGGTTGACGGCAAGCTCGCCAGATATTTCACAGCGTATTCTGCCAGTTTTCTCTCATCGATATTTCCTACGAAATAAAATTTAAAATCGCCGGCATCGGCAAAACGCTCTTTGTATTTTTTGTATGCCAAATCATAATCGGCGTTGTCCATATCTTCGGGAGTCGGGAATCCTAAATATCTCGGGTTGCTGCCGTACATAAATTTACCTATTTCGTTTTGGAAATAAAACTGCGGACTTGCCAACAGGTTGCCCATAAATGCTTTTTGCTTTTCAATGAATGAGCCGAATGCTTTTTTATCTTTATTTAATGATGTAAAGTAAAGATGTGTTAACTGAAACAGTTCTTCAAGGTCTTTTGGTGTTGCGTTTCCTGAGATGCCTTCGCTGTAAGTACCTATGCTTGGACGCACGTTCACTATTTTTCCTGAAAGCATTTTACCTAAGGCAATTTTGTCAAAATCATTAACACCGGCTTCTGTCAATCCGCCGTTGGCATTTGCTGTGGCTTTGTATTCTTCATCGGTATATAACGAGTTTCCTCCATAGCTGAAAGCATCAAAAAGCACTTCATCGTTTTTAAAATCTGTTATTTTGTAGGTCACCGTTGCGCCGTTGCTTAAAATTAAGGTTTTGGTATCCAGTTTTTCATCTATTTTATAATCAACAATGCTTCCTGCTGCCGGCAAATTTGTAATTAAAGATTCGGCAACGGCTTTATCTTCATAAGGTTTTAGATCGGTATTTTTTACAGAATCCAATAAAGCTATTACCTGAGCTTCGGTAACTTTTTCCAGACCTTCTTTTTCCGGTCCGGTAATAACAACAACTCTGTTATCTTCTCTTATATAATTTTCAATAAGTGCATTTACTTCTTTTAAAGTAATGGTTGGTAATTGCTCACTGTAAAAGTTGAATTCCCATTCAATGCCCGGCATGGGTTCTTTTTCCAAAAAGTGTCTGACGTATTCGCTGATAACTCTGTTAGATTCCATTTTGTCTTTGTCTTTGAACGATTTTTCCAATCGTGCCAAGATTTCTTTTTTGGCACGTTCAAATTCGCCTTCAAAAAACCCGAATCTTTTTACACGTTCGTTTTCTTCAAGTAAGGTTTTTAAAGCGTTAAGCTGTCCTGTATCACTTGTCATTGCTCCCGATTGGTAAGCGTTTTTGGTACGTGACCATGTGCCGCCATAATAGCTGTAACCGTAAACAAATGGCGGATTTTGCCCGTTTGCCAATTCGCTCAAACGATTGTTAATCATTTGTGCAAACAGGCTTTCTACCATAGAATGCCTGTATTCGCCTATAGTTTCGTCCGGTTTTGCAACTCCGGTATCTTTATACATCAATTCAATATTTGAAAACGAAGCTTCTTTATCAGATTCAATGGCAATAAAGGTTTCTTTATGATTTGCAAGCTCAAATACTTGTCTTGGGCGAGGATTTTTTGCTGCAGGAATATGCCCGAAGTGTGATTTTATTTTTTCTTCCAAAACATTAACATCTACATCACCAACCGCCATAACCGCCATTAAATCGGGGCGGTACCAATCTTTATAGAAGCGTTTGATGCTTTCGTGGCTAAAATTTTCAAGACTTTCTTTGGTACCAATAGGTAAACGCTCGGCATATTTTGAACCGTATAGCACTTTTGGTAAGTAGCGTTGCAGCATGCGCTCATCGGCACCTTGGCCAAGACGGAATTCTTCAAGTACAACACCACGCTCATTGTCAATTTCTTCATTGGTCAACAAAGCGTTATGCGCCCAGTCTTCAATGATTTGAAATCCTTTTTCTAATTTTTCGGGGTCATCACTCGGTATTGGAAGGATATAGACCGTTTCGTCAAAACTTGTGTATGCGTTTAAATGTGCGCCAAATTTTACACCTATACTTTGAAGGTAATCGACCAATTCATTTTTTTGAAAGTTTTTGGTACCGTTAAAATTCATGTGTTCCATAAAATGCGCCAATCCTAACTGGTCATCATCTTCTAATATGGAACCCGCATTGACCACAAGCCGTAATTCAACTTTGTTTTCGGGTTTGCCGTTGTTTTTAATGTAATAGGTGAGTCCGTTGCTCAATTTTCCTGTTCTGACTTCGGGGTTGAAAGGGATTTTTTCTGAGGAAACGTTTTTTTCTGTACTTTTTGAAGAAAGACTTGCTGTTTGTTGTGCTGCAACGGGCGATGCGGTAAGTAATGTGCCCAGCACAAAGATGTGTGATAGTTTCAATGGTTTTTTAATCATAATGTTGCGGTTTTTTTAATAGTACGTTTTAATTTAATATAACTGTTTCATTTAGCAGGGATAACTAAAAAATATCACAATTAGCTTAAAAATTTTTGAAAAATATGAAGTTAATTTTGTGATTTAAAATGAATTAACACTATTTAACGTTTGAAGGCAGTTATTATTATGTAAGAATATTCTTTTTTATTGACAATATCAGAAGTCTTTACAGGATTTTGTTAAAGCCAAAATATATTTATCAATATATAATTGTTTTTCTTTGGATTTGTATTGTTGGATATATCGCGGATGTTCCAAAACGGTCAGTTTGTCAAACATTTTTTTCTCCTTGTTCAGCTTGTGGATAAAATCGGCATTTTTCTTTCCCAAAACAAAAACTTCCGAAGTGTCCAAACCTAAACTGATGTGCTTTTCGAGAGATTCTATCATAAAGTCCTTTACGCTTCCGAAAAGATTTTTATCGTCATAATAATTGGCATTGAGGAAATTTCCTTCTTTTGTTCTTTTAACAATAGCCAACGGAAAAGGCGAATTGATATAAAATTGTTTATAAAAATCATTAACTCCTCCGAAAGCCTCAATCATATCATACACAAAAACAGAGGAAATTTCGTGAGTATGTGCCGAATGCATCGGGATTCCGCAAACAGACTCCAAACGCTTGGTATCCGTAAACGGAACTCCCGTAACTCCTGCTCCGTTTCGGCTTGGGTTTATCCCGATTATGAATTTTCTCTGCTCTCTGTCGTTGTAATATTTGTGGTAAAACTTCTGCATTACTTCCAACGTTTCGGGATTATCCAAATACGGATTCAGCACCTGAAAACCATCTGGCAATGCTCCCGAATAGTTTAGATTACGGTTAAAATCAATGACTTTTTGAGCAAAGGTTGTTTGGTTCATTGGTAAAAAAGAAAATCCTGCTACAAAGGTAACAGGATTTTGTGAATATTTTTTGAACTCTATTTGACTTGTTCGGGTAATTTAGCTTTTGACAACAAATCATTTGCCATTTCCAGTTTTTTAGGAAATAACACTTTATCTCTTAACTTTTCCAACTTTTTGTCAATTTCGATATTATTTTCGGATAATAATCTTCTTATTTCATCTGTTGTAGATTCTTTCTTGTGGTGTTCCCGTTGCTTTTTGGGATTATACGCAACCTACTCCAAAAGTATATCCAAAATCTTAATCGCAGCATCGCTTATTTTGGTTCCGGGACCAAAAACAGCAACAGCACCGGCATCAAACAGGTATTGGTAATCCTGTTTAGGAATCACGCCGCCAACAATCACCATAATATCATCACGTCCATAAGCTTTAAGCTCTTCAATAACTTGTGGTACTAAGGTTTTATGTCCGGCAGCCAGTGATGATACGCCAAGTATGTGAACATCATTTTCAACGGCTTGTCTGGCAGCTTCTTTAGGGGTTTGAAATAACGGGCCAATATCCACGTCAAAACCTACATCGGCATAACCGGTTGCAACCACTTTGGCACCTCGGTCATGGCCGTCCTGTCCCATTTTTGCAATCATGATACGTGGACGTCTGCCTTCTTGTTCGGCAAATTTATCGGCCAATTCACGGGCTTTTTTAAAGGATTCGTTGTCTTTTATTTCTTTGCTATACACACCACTAAAGGATTTAATTTGTGCTTTATAACGCCCGAAAACAGCTTCGAGAGCATCGCTTATTTCGCCAAGTGTGGCACGCTCACGAGCTGCTTGGACAGCTAAAGCTAATAAATTCGCATTCCCACGAAAGTGGGAATCTTTTGATTCATTAAAAGAATCTTTCCCTGATTTACTACCCGAATTTACGTAAAATTTGGCAGCATCGGTTAATTTTGACAATGCAGCTTTAACCTTTTCCGGATTACGCTCAGATTTAATCCGGTTAAGACGCTCAATTTGAGAATTTCTGACAATTTGGTTATCAACTTCAAGTGTGGCAATCGGGTCTTCTTCTTCCAGGCGGTATTTGTTAACGCCCACAATAATATCCTGTCCGGAATCAATACGGGCTTGTTTTTTGGCGGCGGCTTCTTCAATACGTAATTTTGGAATACCGGCTTCAATGGCTTTGGTCATACCACCGAGATTTTCGACTTCTTCGATTAATTCCCAAGCTTTTTGGGCAATATCATGTGTAAGTTTTTCAACATAATAACTGCCGGCCCAAGGATCGACGGTTTTTGTGATATAGGTTTCTTCCTGAAGGAAAATTTGCGTGTTTCTGGCAATACGCGCCGAGAAATCCGTAGGTAATGCAATGGCTTCGTCCAGAGCGTTGGTATGTAAACTTTGTGTACCGCCAAAAGCTGCTGCCGCTGCTTCAATGGTGGTTCGGGCGACATTATTGAACGGGTCTTGCTCGGTCAAGCTCCAGCCTGAGGTTTGGCAATGTGTTCGTAAACTGAGTGATTTTTCGTCTTTTGGATTGAATTGCTTTACCAGTTTTGCCCATAGTAAGCGCGCCGCACGCATTTTTGCGATTTCCATAAAATGGTTCATGCCAATTGCCCAAAAGAAGGACAGGCGAGGCGCAAAGGTGTCGATATCCATACCTGCATCAATGCCTTTGCGTATGTACTCTAAACCATCGGCAAGCGTGTAAGCCAGCTCAATATCGCAGGTGGCGCCGGCTTCCTGCATGTGGTAACCCGAAATACTGATACTGTTGAATTTTGGCATGTGTTTGCTGGTGTATTCAAAAATATCTGAAATGATTTTCATGGAAGGTGTTGGCGGATAAATGTAGGTATTACGCACCATAAACTCCTTTAAAATATCATTTTGGATGGTTCCTGCCAGTTGTTCTGGTTTAACACCTTGCTCTTCGGCAGCTACGATGTAAAATGCCAAAATGGGCAATACGGCACCGTTCATGGTCATGGAAACGCTCATTTTATCCAGCGGAATCTGGTCAAACAGGATTTTCATATCTTCAACAGAATCGATAGCCACACCTGCTTTTCCGACATCTCCAACAACCCTTTCGTGGTCGGAATCGTAACCTCTGTGAGTAGCCAAATCAAAAGCAACCGAAAGTCCTTTTTGTCCTGCGGCAAGATTGCGGCGGTAAAAGGCATTACTGTCTTCAGCTGTTGAAAATCCCGCATATTGGCGTATGGTCCAAGGTTTACGAACATACATCGTGCTGTATGGCCCGCGAAGGTTTGGGGTTATGCCTGCAATGAAGTTCAAATGGTCTAAACCTTTGATGTCTTCTTTAGTGTAAGTTGGCTTTACTTCAATGTCTTCGGCTGTTAAAAAGTTATCAGTTGACAGTTGACAGTTGACAGTTTTTTGACTTTCTAATTTTATATGCTGTATGTTTTTTCTCATTGTCTTAAATCTACCTTAATCAAACAAAACAAATTCAATTTTTGTGTTGAATAAACAACTTGTAACATTATTTTCCTCTACCACTTTGACAAGTGAAGAATTGTCACGGTTTCATTTCTGTTTTTATCCTTCTGAACTCAACCTTTCCTGCTCCAATTTTTCAGACAAACGCTTTTCAATAACAGGTTCAATTAAGGTTTTGACAGGATTTTTTTTGACAAAAGGATACAATTCCAAATCGTGTTTCATTTGGTCATTTGGGTTGGGATGTTTGTTGGTTCCTAATAAAATGAGTTCACCTTTATCAAATTGTTCTTGTTCTTTTGTGGCACTTTCTTTTATTTTTTTCTGAATGATGCCTTCTTTTAATTGTTTTAAGAATCCGCCGGTGGCTTCAATGTCTTTAAACAATTCCAAAGCTTTTTCGGCTAATTGCTGTGTGATGCTTTCTACATAATACGTACCATCAACAGGATTATCAACCTTGTCAAAATAGCTTTCGTGTTTTAAAACAAGCAGTTGGTTTCTGGCAATACGCTCGCCAAATTCATTGTCTTTATGATAGATGGCATCATAAGGCAAGTTGCAAACAGTATCGACACCGCCAAGTACAGCACTCATACATTCGGTGGTGGTGCGAAGCATATTGGTATTGTAATCGTACAGCGTTTTATTGCGTTTTGTAGGTGTTGCAAATAGTATGCAATCATCATTCAGGTTATATTCCTGAGCAAGGGTTTTGTACAATTGACGTATAGCTCTGAGTTTTGCAATTTCAAAGAAATAATTGGTGCCAACGGCAACTTTAAAAATGACTTTCAGGTGTGTTTTTTCTTTATTGGAAAGTTTTGTATCCAGATGATTTAAATATTCATTCAAATGTGCCAATCCATAGGCTAACTGTTGTACGATGGTTGCTCCGGCATTTTGATATATGGCGGCATCAACGCTAAATGTTGAGGTTTGCAACACATTGTTTTCAAAAACCTGATGGTCGGTTTTTAAGTTTGTAAACCAGTTGCCGGTATGTGCCAGATTCCCGATGATGTCATTGAAGAAAATAAGATTGTCATTTGCCGGAAAATGGGCTAATTGCTGTAAAAAATCGGAAGATAAAAACTGACATTCAATATAAATTTTGATGAATTTTAAATTGATATTGACCAATAAGTCTTTAATGACAATAGTATCTGAAGGTAAAATGAAATGAATACTTTCGGCACCTCTGTTAATGGCATCAACAGCTTTTTTATTGGATTTCTCAACGTTGGCAACAAAAATGCTTTGGCAGATGCTCCATTGGGTAGCTTTTGTTTGAGAGATACAAGGGAGCGACTCAAATTCATCTGCATGATAAAAAGGTTTTACATGGATGCCTTCATTGGTTTTCCATATAAGGGTTTCGTTATAGTCAGCACCTTTAAGATCTGCCTGAATGAGCTGTTTCCACTGTTTTGATGATATGCTTTGAAATTCGCCGAACGTAACTTTACTCATTTTTCTTTTTTTGATTTTTTAATACTATCTTCATATTCAATGATGTAAATATCTTCGTTATCCCTTTTCATATAGTATTTTTCACGTGCTAATTTTTCCAGACCTTCTTCAGAATTTAATTCTTTGATTGCCTTGTTATCTTTTTTAATTTCATTTTGATAGTACGCTCTTTCGTTTTCCAGATTTTCAATATCGGCATTTAGTTCTCTATGGATGAGCCATGAATTGGCATCAAAAAACAGCATCCATACCACAAACACAACAAGTATAAGCAGATAAATGTTTTTAAAAGGTTTGAGATATTTGCTGTTAAATTTCAAAATTAAAGTAAACGCTGGTTTATAATGGTTTTAACGATGTCAACCGCTACCGTATTGTATTTATTATTCGGGATAATAATATCGGCATATTCTTTCATTGGCTCAATAAACTGTTCGTGCATGGGTTTTAAAGTATTTTGATAACGGGTCAGTACTTCATCTATATCTCTGCCACGCTCGGTAATATCACGTTTTAAACGTCTTATTAATCGCTCATCACTATCGGCATGTACAAATATTTTGATGTCAAACATATCGCGAAGCTCGGGATTGGTTAAAATCAAAATGCCTTCCACAATCATCACTTTGCGTGGATGTGTCAAAATGGTATCACCGGTACGGTTGTGCTTAATGAAAGAATATACGGGTTGCTCAATATCATTGCCTTTGCGCAGTTCTTTTAAATGCGATTCCAGTAATTCAAAATCGATGGAACGCGGATGGTCAAAATTGATTTTGACACGTTCGTCATAACTCAGATGCGATGTGTCTTTATAATAGGAATCCTGTGAAATTATGCCAACTTCACCTTCGGGAAGCTGATTTAAAATTTGATTGACTACCGTGGTTTTACCACAACCTGTTCCGCCTGCAATTCCAATGATGAGCATATACTGTGTTTAAAAAATCCGACAGGCAAATTTAGGTATTTCAAAACAGAATTTAACGTTGTATTTTTGAAACTTCGTCTTCCGTAATCATTTTTTCGTTTTTATTTCCCCACGAGTTAGTGATGTAGTTCATTACATCTGCTACTTCGTCGTTGGTTAAACCTAATGATGCCATAGGTGTATTATACTTAACTCCGTTAACGGTAATTTCTCCTGAAAGACCATATTTTACAGCTTTGATACTTTCTTTACGTTTGTTTTTTAAATAGTCGGAATTTGCCAGTGGCGGAAATATTTTAGGCACGCCTTTGCCGTTGTCTAAGTGACAGGTAATGCATAAATCGTCATAAACAGCTTTGCCGCGTTGTATGCTTTGCTGCATATCTGAGCCCTGATTTTGAGTTTTGACACTGTCGTTACAGCTAAGCATTGATATAAGCATTATAAAAATGTGAAGCATAGCGTTTTTCATTAGTTTTTAGGAAGTAGTTTGACAATCCCTACATTTTCAACGCCAACATATATATAGCCATCCGGTCCTTCAACAACTGTTCTTACACGACCTAAACCGTCAAGCAAGCGTTCTTCTTTGATAACTTTACCATTTTCAATGACACATTTGTCAAGATATTGAAATTTTAAAGAGCCTACCAATAAGTTTCCTTTCCAATCACCATAGTTATCACTGGTAATGAAAGCCATACCGCTTGGCGCGATAGATGGCACCCAGTAATGCAATGGCTGCTCCATACCCGGAAGTGCCGTGTTATCGGTAATTTTTGTGCCGGAATAATTGATGCCGTAAGTGATTTTTGGCCAGCCGTAATTTCTACCTGCTTTGATGATGTTGATTTCGTCGCCGCCTTGAGGTCCGTGCTCATGTGTCCAGATTTCGCCTGTATCGGGATGTATAACCATACCTTGCGGATTGCGGTTGCCATAGGTGTATATAGCTTTTTTTGCATTAGGTTCGTTTACAAACGGATTGTCGGAAGGTATGGTACCATCATCATGAAGCCTGTAAACCTTACCGCCGTCGCGTGTTATATCCTGCGGATTGACAAACTCTTCACCGCGTTCTCCAATGGTAAAATACAGATAACCATCGGCATCAAATACAATTCTGGATCCAAAATGAACGCCTTTGGTAGTATTGGGTGTTGCCTTATATAGAACTTGTTGTTCAACCAGCTTGTTATTGTCGAGTTTTGCTCTCATAATGGCAGTATTGCCGCCTTTTTCTTCGCCTTCGGGTGAGGCATACGAAAAATAAATCCAGCCGTTATTCTTATAATCGGGATGAAGTACGACATCCAATAAGCCGCCTTGTCCCCGGTTATAAATTGCAGGCAGACCTTCAATAAGCATTTTTTTACCATTTTTAAAATGTATGAGCTTGCCTTCTTTTTCATTGATTAACATTGAGTTGTCGGGTAAAAAGGCAATTCCCCATGGTATTGACAACTCCGGGACTACAATTTCATACGAGTGGTTGGTATTCACCGGATTTTTGTCCTGAGCGCAGGCAAGTAAACTTAAAAGCGGTAAAATGAATAAAAGGTGATATTTAATTTTCATCTGTTTATATTATTTTGTTTTATAGGTCAGACCTGCCTGTCGGCAGACAGGTGCAATACCCTATTAATCATATTTATTTGTTTGCAAATTGTTAATGGGTATTTCATGAGCGAATAATTTTAATGCTAAAAATAGGCATAAAAAATTTAGTTATTCAATAAAAGCATTATATTTGCACCTCAAAATTTTCAGAATAAGCAATTTTTTTGAAATTTTAATTTCTCGGGGTGTAGCGTAGCCCGGTCATCGCGCCTGGTTTGGGACCAGGAGGTCGCAGGTTCGAATCCTGCCACCCCGACCAAAAAAGCTGAACGAAAGTTCAGCTTTTTTTATGGATTGAAACGAGCCAAAAGTTTACTTTTGGATAAAGTGAAATCCATAAAAAAACAGCAACAAAGTGCAGCGGTGTTGCTTTTGTTGAGCAACGTTCCCTATCTCAGGATCATGCAAATAATCCTGCCACTCCGACAGTAATAAAATCCGATTGTTTTTGCAGTCGGATTTTTTTGTTTTCATGTCGTTTTTAGAAGTTTCAGGGAATATTATGTCTTGCGGTTTTTTAACGTTAAAGTAATGTTTATAAATTTTTATCATCCAACCATTATGAGTACTTTTGCAGCTCATTTTTAAAAAAATATATGGAAGTTTTACAGTCGCTCATAGATATCGTTTTTCACATAGACCAATATTTACACGGTATGATTATCAGTTATGGTAATTGGATGTATGTCATTTTGTTTTTAGTGGTATTTGTTGAAACGGGATTGGTAGTGATGCCATTTTTACCGGGAGATTCTCTTCTTTTTGTGACAGGAACTTTCTGCGCCGGAATTATAGGTCAAAATGGGGAAGAAGCAAGTCTTAATCTTTGGTTGATACTATTTTTGTTGACTTCTGCAGCCATTTTAGGTGATACTTTAAATTATTATATAGGCAAAAATATAGGGTTGAAAATGCTGCAAAAGACAATTAAAGGCAGGCCCATAGTTAATAAAAAACACATAGAGCAAACACAAGCTTTTTATGAAAAAAATGGACCTAAAACCATTATCATTGCCAGATTTATCCCTATGATAAGAACCTTTGCACCATTTGTTGCCGGAATAGGTTCTATGGAGTATAAAACTTTTGTAAAATATAATGTCATAGGCGCATTTGTTTGGGTGTTTGGATTGACGCTTTTAGGGTATTTTTTCGGAAATATTCCTATTGTAAAAGACAACTTCGACAAAGTAATATTAGGCATTATAATACTGTCTTCATTTCCTGTAGTTTTAGGATTTCTCAAAGCAAAATTTCAGAAAAAAAATAAGGAATAGCTTTTATAGCCTGTTTTTTACTGACTTTTATTTGCTGTAAGTATTGTGTGAATTTCTTTTTGGGTTTCAGATTTTTTGTAGTCTTTATTAAACGGTACACATCATAAATCAACTTTTCAATATCGTGTTGTATATTTTTAAGTTCAAAATTACTGATGCTGTTTAATCTGTTAATAATCTGAAAATTAATTGTTAAATATTTATAAATGTTTAACCAAAACAGCAAAATAGTTGTAATTTTACGATGTAATCTCCTGACAGATTCAGTTTTTCTACTTTTTTACAACCGCTTTTTTGTAATAGAGACTAAGCATATTCTAAGAATATCTTGTTTTTTCTTGTCTTTATTAATGTAAGTTTTTAATTATCAATAATAAGTTTAACAATTAAAATTAATAATATTATGGGAAGTAATAGCAGTAATACAATTTTAGGAATATTGGCGGGAGCTGCCGTAGGCGCAGCGTTAGGGGTTTTGTTTGCACCCGACAAAGGTTCAAATACCAGACAGCGTATAGCCGATGAAGCTAATTCTGCCAAAGACAGGTTGGTAAACGGAGCACAAAATTTAAAAGAGCGTGTAACCGAAACAGTCAATGCCAAACGAAATTCATTAGACGACCAGATAGAATCCATTGTATCTGATGCAAGCTATAAAGCAGAAGATATCATATCAGGTTTGGAAAAGAAACTTGCCGATTTAAAAGAGAGAAATAAAAAGCACCAAAAAGCGTAATACTATGTCAGTTTTTGAATCTATAAATAATAACTCTGCCAAAGCGATAGAGTTGGGAGAAGCCTATTTAAAATCGTCTCATGACTACTACAAACTCAAGATTTTTGAGCAAATGACCATTTCGTTAAGCCTGATAATGAAAATGATTTTGATAGGCGGGTTAGTATTTGTAGGTTTTTTATTTTTGGTAATATCCGGTACCATAGCACTTGGTTATTTGCTTGATAATATGGCTTTAGGCTGCCTTATTGTAGGTTCGGTATTTGCCTTGTTAGGATTTGTGGCGTATCAATTAAGATATTTGATAAACAGAAAAGTCATTCAGGCTATGTCACCCAAATTTTTTAATTAAAGATGAAACTATACAAATCGCACGAAGACATAGAAAGAGATTTGAAGCGCTACAAGCTGGAGCGTCAAATAGCCTTGGAAGAGCTCAAAGCACTGAAAGGCGATATCAAGCAGGATTTACAACCGCTCAATTGGGTGCAAACCGGCTTTAAATATGCCGGTAAATACGGATTAATGTATATTATAAAAAGAATTTTAAGGTAATTTTGATAAAAAAAACAAACATTCTTCATCATTGAAAGTTATTATAGCCTTATGATAACTTTTGATAACTTATACTTAAAGTATTGTGTCAAAAAACATATTTTTGTCCGGTAATTTTAAGAACACGTTATGTCTGATACTATTGAAAAACTCAAATGCCTTATTATAGGTTCCGGTCCGGCAGGTTATACTGCGGCAATTTATGCAGCAAGAGCCAATATGTTTCCCGTATTATATCAAGGTACACAACCCGGTGGACAACTTACCACAACCAATGAAGTTGAAAATTTTCCCGGATATCCCGATGGCATTACAGGTCCCGAAATGATGATAGAGCTGCAAAAGCAAGCCGAGCGTTTTGGAACCAGTGTGCGTGATGGTTGGGTAACTAAAGTTGATTTTTCGGGAGATGTTCATAAAGTCTGGGTAAATGACACCAAAGAAATTCACTGTGAAACCGTCATTATATCAACAGGGGCATCAGCAAAATATTTAGGATTACCTTCAGAACAGCATTATCTTAATTTAGGCGGCGGCGTATCGGCATGTGCTGTTTGTGACGGATTTTTCTACCGAAATCAGGAAGTGGTTATTGTAGGTGCCGGCGATTCTGCCTGCGAAGAAGCACATTATCTTTCAAAATTGTGCAAAAAAGTAACCATGCTGGTACGAAGCGAGAATTTCAGAGCTTCAAAAATCATGGAAACCCGGGTACGCAACACACCAAATATTGAAATTTTACTCAACACATCTACAGATGAAGTTTTGGGTGACGGACAAGTGGTTACGGGAGTACGGGTAAAGCATAATGTAACCGGAGACACTGCCGAAATACCTGCAACAGGATTTTTTGTAGCCATAGGTCATAAGCCAAATACCGATATTTTTAAAGCTTATCTCAATCTGGATGCTACGGGTTATATCATTAATGTTCCGGGAAGTTCAAAAACCAATGTCCCGGGAGTTTTTGTTGCCGGTGATGCAGCAGACCATGTATATAGACAAGCCGTTACCGCAGCAGGTACAGGTTGTATGGCAGCTTTGGATGCCGAGCGTTATCTGGCTTCAAAAGAATAAAAATTTTAAAGTATAAAAAAAGAGCCTGTTTATTCAACAGGCTTTTTGTGTATAAAATAGTGTAGTTTTTATTCCTTTTTCTGAAGTTTTGCTGTGCCGGTAAACTTGTTTAAAGTAATCTTTGGTGTGTTGTACAAATAAATTTCGCTGCTTCCCGAAGCCTCAATAGTAATGCTGTCTGAAACACCTATTGAAGCAGAACTGCTTAAATCTGCTACAATATCACAGGTTTTGGTCGTAAATGTTTTTCCGTTGAATGTAGAGGAATTGTCAATTCTTAAAACAGTGGTTTCTGCAATACCATCTACATTAATCCCGGCACGCTGATACATGTCTGTTTTTAATGTTTTGGTATTAAATGTTGCGTCTGTTTTACTGTTTTCGCCTAAAACACTTGTTATGGCATCTGAGGTAACATTTAGTTTTACTCTGGCTTTACCGTTGTTTGTAAAATGAAAATTTTTAGCTCTGATGTTCAGGTATGCTTTTGATGAACCTGTTGTTTTAAGGTTTGCATCTTTCATTTCCAATGTTGTTAATGAGCGTATTTCGGCATTTTCAAGAGTTTCAATATCTTGTAATCCATCGGTGTAATTAACTTTAATGGCTATTTTTTTACTTGAAGTGATTTTTTTTGTGGTTTTGAAGGTCAAAATGCCACCGTTTACACCAAACTGAATAACTTCATGCAGGTTGTCATCGGCTTCAACTTCAACAGAAGCTTTTGAATTGTAAACAATTTCTACAGTAAAATCTTCGCCAACAACAATTTTTGTAAACGGGTCTATATAGGTTTGTTTTATGGTAACATTTCTGTCGCCTTTAATTTTTCCATCATCCTGGGCATTGCCTGTAAATGCAAATGCACAAGCGATTAAAAAAGTAAAAATGAGTTGCTTCATTTTGTAGGTTTAAAAAATTATACAAACAAATATAAACAAAAACCATCCCAAACTTTAAAAAGCGTTTGAAATGGTTTTAAAAAAGTGATTGGTTATGTTCTGTTTTACTATTGTTATTGTGCTCTTATGTTTCCTGATGCGGTATCTGTTTTTTCAATTTTTTCAGGATTACCATAATATTTTATGTCGCCGCCACTGCTGGCTTTTGCTGTAAGCTCTTTGCTTGTGTTGATGGTAATGTCACTGCCGCTTGATGCCTTTACGTTAGAAATTTCTGTTATTAAATTCCCGGCTTTAATATCACTGCCGCTTGAAGCTTGGGCAGTTAAATGTATGGCGTTTCCGGATAGTTTGATGTCGCTGCCGCTTGATGCTTTACAGATTAAGGTGTTTACGTTAATGCTCAACTCTATGTCGCTGCCGCTTGAGGTTGTAAGCTCTAATGTATCGGCATTAATGGTGTTTGTGCCGTAAACATCGCTGCCGCTCGAAGCTTTGATTTTAGATATTTCACTTGCAGTGACGTTAATTTTTCTTGAGGATGCATAAGAGATGTTTTTTGAGGTAGAAATAACTAAAACATTGTCTTTTATGGTTGTGGTAATGATGTCTTGCAGGTTGTCGTCTGCTTCAACGCTTAAATGCCGGCTGCTGCCTTGTGTGATATAAACGTCAAGACCTTTGCTCACTTGTATTTCGTTAAATATGCCGTCAACAGTGCGTTCTGTGGTGGTAACATTACCGTTGCCTTTAACTCCAAAGTTAAAGTTTGCGTCAAAATTGCAGGAAAGCATCAACATGCTCATTGCTGTTGCTACGATGATTTTTGCTAATGTGCTCATAGTTTTTGATTGATTTAGTTAAATAACAGCCCAAATATCTTTTTTAATTGGTTGGTTTACTAATATAAATATCCGGACTGTTATTTTTTAATGATGAATTGTTATTAAAATTAATCGGATGTAATTTCTATGCCGTCTTTATCTATACGATATTTAACACTTTCGGAATTGGCTTTAAAACCACTGCTGTTAATTTGAAGTTTTGAACTGTCGCCTTTTATTTCAATGCCGTTTTCGTCAATAGTTATATTTTTTGTATCAACTTTTATTTTAAAGTTGCTTTCATCTTCTGCCGGACAATCTAAACATTCCGCTTTGTCTTCAAGAACTTTTAGCGCATGGTTGGCATCACTATAAGAAACAATGTTGTTGCTTGATTTATAGTAATTTAAAAATGATTTTGTAGTGTCATGAAGTTCAAAAATGACACCTTCGGGTAAATAGACAATTACTTCTACGTTTTGGTCGCGAAATTTGTTTTCATAATCTGTAATCAAGAAATTATCCAGCAGTAATTGATTATTTTCGATGTTGAACATATAATCAATTTTTCCGGCACGTTCTTTTGCTTCAATATAATTTTTCCCTTTTGATTCTTTTACAACTTCCATATAAGGCACGGCATCTTTTGTAGAACGCACGGTAAGGCGGACATTTTTTGAAAAAAGAACCTTTTCATTATTGGCATTGTATTTTATTGAAAACCCGTCGTTTCTGTGCATATTATTGCTGTTTGAATGAGAATTGCTGCGTTCAATGTCACTTCCTGCCATTTTGATGCTTATGGTGTCGCTGGTATTCAATGGCAGTTCGTGCTTTGTTACAGTGCTGGTTTCCAGGGCAAAATCTGTAGCTTGTTTTACACCGAAAGTAATTAAAGCAATGATAGACATAATCCAAAGACCTAACAGTGTGAATTTTGCAATTTTCCCGATAGATTTCAGGTTGTTGATTAATATTTTTAATCCTAAATACAAGATGATAAAAAACGGAATACCTACCGAAAGGAAAATGGATAAAGACCACATCCATATTGGTACGCCGGAAGTGTTGACCACATCGGGATAATCCATCCACCAAGGATTAAATATTGACGAACTTCCGAATGAAAGCAAACCGATTACCAAAGAGAAAATCCCCAAAGCCCCAAAAACTACCAGCAATAAACCAATGAATTTTGCGAACAGTTTCAGGAAAAACATGATAATATCGCCTATGGTGTCAAAAAACGTTTTTGAGCTCGATTTGATTTTGTTGCCATGCTTTTGAAAATCAACATTTTTTACAGTATCAGAAACTGTTTGAGAAACGTTTTCAAAACCGTCTTTTATTTTTTTTTCAATGTTGCTTATGTTCACCGGTTCGCCGGTCATTGTAAGCTTATCGGCAGTTGTAACGGCTTCGGGAACCAAAATCCAAAATAAAATATAGATGAATATAAATGTACCACCCGAGCCAAACGCAAATAAAATCCATAGCAATCGTACCCAGATAGCGTCAATACCTAAGTAATGACCAAGCCCCGAAGCGACACCGCCAATGTATGAGTTGCCGGTATCTCTGAACAGTTTTTTTGAACTGTTTATTTTCGTTTTTTGAGTTGGCTGGTCTCCAAAAATTTCGTCGTCAACAAGATAATCTTCCGGTTGTCCCATGATAGTGATAATCTCGTCAACTTCCTTATTGCTAATAACTTGCTTATCGTGTTTTATACGCTCTGTAAATAATTCTGCAATGCGGGCTTCAATATCTGCTATAATTTCCGAACGACCTTGCGAGTCTGTAAATGAACGCTTTATGGCTTCAAGATAGCGTTGCAATTTTAGGTAAGCATCTTCATCAATATGAAAAAATATACCTGCTAAATTTATGTTGACTGTCTTATTCATTTTTTGATTTTTTTGTGTTGGTTACTAAGTTTACCGCATGTTGTAATTCGTTCCAGGTGATGTTCAGTTCGTTAAGAAATAACTTGCCTGTTTCTGTAAGTCCGTAATATTTACGTGGAGGTCCCGAGGTTGATTCTTCCCACCGGTAGTTAAGAAGACCATCGTTTTTAAGCCGTGTAAGCAACGGATAAATAGTGCCTTCAACTACCAGCATTTTTGCGTCTTTAAGTGTGTCGAGAATTTCGGCTACATAGGCATCTTCGTCTTTTAAGACCGATAGTATGCAGTATTCCAAAACACCTTTTCGCATTTGAGCTTTTGTGTTTTCTATCTTCATAAGATGTGTTGATTTAATAAATTGTGACTGTTCATTTTTTGATTGATTGATGACCCTTCGGTTTCGCTCAGGGCAATTTTTATTTTAAAAAATTGATGGTTAAAGGATATTGAAACGTTTTGCCGTCTCTGGCTTTTAGGCTTGCTCTTACTATTAATGCCAGTTCTATAATAAAAGCAATAACAGCCAAAACGCCCAAAGCACCGCCTATGTATAGTAAAGGCGAAGGTTTACCTATATTGATATGAAAATCATGAAAACCGTTAAAATCAATAAAGTCAATACCGCTGAATAATTTGAAAATAAAGAATGGCGCGGTAACTGTCCCTATAATAATGGTGTACAGTAAAATACTCATTTGAAAGTTGATAATCTGCTTGCCGTGAGCATCTACAAATTCCGATTTTTCTTTGTTGGCAACCCATAATATTAACGGGCCTATAAAATTTCCTAATGGAAAAAAGAACCGTGAAAAGGTTGACAAATGTATAAATGTAGCGATGTTTTTTTGATGAGTATCTAACATGGTTTTAAAAGTATATAATAGTTTCTTATGCAAATATATATCCAAAAGAAAGTATTATGCAAAACATAGTAGTAAAATTTAACAAAATTTTAAGAAAAGCCGATTCATTAATTTTGATTATTTTAGGCGGAAAATTAAAGAAGACATGAAGCTTTCACCAAGTAAAATCAATATGTTTCTATTGTTCAAATTGCCATCGGCATACTTTTGCGGTGTACGGGCAAACCATATTGATAATGAAAAATGTATTGTGACTGTTAAGTACAGATGGATAAACCAGAATCCGTTCAAATCAATGTTTTGGGCGGTACAGGGTATGGCTGCCGAGTTGACTACCGGTGCGTTAATGATGTCAAAAATTAAAGAAAGCGGCAGGAAAATTTCAATGCTTGTAGCAACCAATAACGGGACATTCACAAAAAAAGCTGTTGGTAAAATCACATTTACCTGTAATGACGGTCATAAAGTTGATAATGCCATTGAAAAAGCCATAGCAACCGGTGAAGGGCAAACCGTGACAATGCACGCCACAGGGAAAAATGCCGAAGGTATCGAAGTATCGGGGTTTAATTTTGAATGGACGATTAAAGTGAAGAGTTAGTATTCAGTCTCAGTTTTCAGTATTCATTTAAAGATGATTTAAACAAATTTTAAATTGTAACATTTTCATGCTTTTTGCAACCAATCATCAACAGTAAAACAACAAAATAGTAAAATGACATCACACGAGATAGATTACAAAATATACGGCGAAGAAATGCAGTATGTTGAAATAGAACTGGATCCGAATGAAGGGGTAGTAGCCGAAGCCGGCAGTTTTATGATGATGGATGACGGCATCAAAATGGAAACCATTTTTGGTGACGGTTCAGAAAAAAACAAAGGTTTTTTAGGTTCTATACTTGGTGCCGGAAAACGGGTTCTCACAGGTGAAAACCTTTTTATGACAGTTTTTTACAACACACTTCCGGGAAAAAGAAATGTATCATTTGCATCGCCATACCCCGGAAAAATTATTCCTATAGATTTAACCGAATACCGGGGTAAATTCATTTGTCAAAAAGATGCATTTCTCTGTGCAGCCAAAGGTGTGAGTGTTGGTATTGAGTTTTCAAGAAAATTAGGACGCGGACTTTTTGGAGGCGAAGGATTTATCATGCAAAAACTTGAAGGCGATGGTATGGCATTTGTACATGCGGGAGGTACTATGGCAAGAAAAGAATTACAGGCAGGCGAGGTGCTGCGTGTTGATACCGGATGTATCATAGGTTTTACAAAAGATGTAGATTATGATATAGAATTTATAGGCGGTATCAAGAATACCATTTTTGGTGGTGAAGGCCTATTTTATGCCAGATTGCGTGGTCCCGGAGTTGTTTACATCCAGTCGCTGCCATTCAGCAGGCTTGCAGGACGAGTTTGGGCAAGCGCGCCGCAAGCAGGAGGAAAGCAAAGAGGTGAAGGCAGTATTCTTGGAGGTTTGGGCAATATTTTGGATGGCGATAACAGGTTTTAATTGGCAGGATAATCTTGTTAAATTTTTGGTAATATGTAATTAAATGAGATTTTTTTTGTATCTTGGTTTTCATTAAACTAAGTGCCTATAGTCAAATTCTACTTAACCTAAACCCTAAACAATTATGGCAAGAGCAATGTTTGAGTACACAAAAACCGTACTCAAAAAAGTTAGTTTCGACCCTAACCTGTTTTGTAGAGAAGTGCAAAAAGCTGTTCAACGGTTATTGCCGTATGAAATTGAAGAGCTTAAGATTTTTATAAAATCGCTTATTCTGCAAAATCCTGAGTTAAATCAATGTTTAATCTATTTAAAACCATAAAAAAAAGCAGCTTACAGGCTGCTTTTTTGCTTTGTAACAGGACTTATAATTTCTACATTCTGAAACGCAATCGCCCCGCGTATAATTCCCGAGATAACATTGTGCAGTGCATCAATAATATGCATTTTGAGTTCGCTTTTATGGTAAATTAAGCTTACTTCTCTCGCGGGTGTAGGCTCATTAAAATGATGAAGATTGTTTTTTAGATTGTCTTGAATATCCAGTGTATGAAGATACGGCAGTAAGGTCATCCCCAGACCTTCATTGGACAATTTTATTAAGGTTTCAATACTGCCGCTTTCAAGTTGAAAATTATCATCTTGCTGATTTTTAAAAGCTTTACACAAATTGATGACACCATCCCTAAAACAATGACCTTCTTCAAGCAGAAGCATATCGTCAATTTCCAAATCTGAAACATCAATTTTTGACTTACCTGAAAGTCTGTGTTCTTTAGGAATGTATGCCACAAACGGTTCGTAATACAGTACACGTTCTTTGATGTTTTCTTTTTCCAGCGGTGTAGCGGCAATAGCTGCATCCATGTGGCCGTCGTTGATACGTGCAATGATTTCTTCGGTGGTAAGTTCTTCTATTTTTAATTTGATTTTCGGATATTTTTTTACGAATGCCTTTAAAAACATGGGTAAAAGCGTAGGCATTACTGTAGATATAATCCCAAGCCTGAAATCGCCGCCTATAAATCCCTTTTGCTGGTCCACAATATCCTGAATCCTGTCTGATTCATTCACAATATTACGTGCCTGATGTACAATTTTCCGGCCTACTTCAGTCAATTCAATAGGCTTTTTGCTTCGGTCAAAAATCAATACATCCAGTTCTTCCTCCAGTTTTTGGATTTGTGTACTTAATGTGGGTTGTGTCACAAAGCATTTTTCTGCTGCTTTGGTGAAATTCTTGTGTTCTGCTATGGCAAGAACGTAGTGTAATTGCGTAATGGTCATTGTATATTGTTTATAGCTATAAAATTATAAAAACTATTTATAAAATCTATAGCTGAACTTGGTAAATAATCGTTAAATTTGATTGATAATTAAAAATCAAGAAATTATGACTTTAAACACGATTGGTTTAGATACCAAAAAAACGAAAGATTTAGCGAAAGATTTGAATGTGTTATTGGCAAATTTTCAACTGTACTATCAAAATTTGAGAGGTATTCACTGGAATATCAAAGGAAAACGGTTTTTTGACCTTCATGTAAAATTTGAAGAGTTATATACCGATGCCAATATGAAAGTAGATATGATTGCCGAGCGTGTTTTAACACTTGGTGAAACGCCTCTGCATACTTTTGAAGATTATATTAAGGCAGGAAAAGTAGCGGTAGGAAAAAGCATTTCGGAAGATGAAAAGGCGGTACAGCTTATTATTGACTCATTAGCCGAATTATTAAAAATTGAACGTGACATCCTTGAAAAAGCAGGTGATGCCAATGATGAAGGCACCAACTCCATGATGAGCGATTTTATTACCGAACAGGAAAAAACGGTCTGGATGATGAAAGCCTGGTTAGGCGAAACGGTGTAAGTCAGGTATTAGCTGTTGGGTATTAGGGGATTGCACGTTGAAATCCTAAATCCTAAATTGTAAATCCTAAATTAATCCTCGTGCTTTAATTTCAAGGTATTTGTTGATGGTGTCAATCGTCAAATTTTCGGGTGTGGTAAGGATAGATTGAATGCCGTATTTTTGAAGTTCGTTAACTATCAGGCGTTTTTCAAAGGCAAATTTTTCGGCAATGACTTTATCGTAAACTTCTTGCACGGTTTCGGCTTTATTGTTGATAATGCTATCCAGTTCTACATTTTTAAAGAATATCACTACCAATAAATGGTTTTTTGCAATGCCTTTAAGGTAAGGAAGCTGCCTGTGCAAGCCGTCAAGAGTTTCAAAATTGGTATAAAGCAGCATTAATCCCCGTTGTGTGATGTGGCGTTTCATATCAGCATAGAGCCTGCCATAATCACTTTCAAAAAAATCGGTCGAAACATTGTACAGTGCTTCCAGAATGAGATTCATTTGTGAGCTTCGTTTTTCGGCAACTACCGTGTTTTCGAGCTTTTTTGAGAATGCCAGAATACCGGCTTTATCGTGTTTTTTCAATGCTACATTTGAAATTACCAATGCGGCATTGATGGCATAATCCAGCAGCATCAAACCATTAAAAGGCATTTTCATCACACGGCCTTTATCGATAACCGAGTAAATAGGCTGTGATTTTTCGTCCTGAAATTGATTGACCATCAGTTGGTTCTTTTTTGCCGTGGCTTTCCAGTTAACGGTGCGCATGTCATCACCCAATACGTATTCTTTAATTTGTTCAAATTCCATCGTATGCCCGATGCGGCGTATTTTTTTGATGCCGTATTGATGCAGGTTGTTGCTTATGGCAAGCAAATCGTATTTGCGTAACTGGATAAAACTCGGGTAGGTAGGCACCATTGTATGATTGTCAGTAGTGAACCGTCGTGTCACAAGTCCAAAAACAGAGGTTGCATAAATGTTTAACTTCCCGAAATGGTACTCGCCACGTTCAACAGGACGAAGTTGGTAGCGAAATTCGTTACTGCTCGATGCTCTAAGTTTTCGGTCAATTTTAAAATTCCGCACTTGAAACTGTTCGGGTAATTCATCAATAATCCGTACAAAAACGGGAAACGTATAGTAATTTTCGATTTTAAGAAACACATCGTTTTCATCGCCGTTTGAAAATTTTTCAGGCACAATGCGTTTCCCTTTGATGCCCGTTTTGGTGTTAAACAACAAAAGTGTGTCCAGAAATGTTAAAGCAACCAGCAATAAGAGTAGTAATTTTGTGATTTCAAACCAACGCGGAAACACAAAACTTATAACAAACAAAATCATGATGCCGATACAGGCATAAAATAAACGGTTTTGTATGTAGAATGGTTTTAATCTTTTCATACGTCATTCCTGCGAAGGCAGGAATCTTTTTATTAAAATGTTGTAAATAGAATTAATTAGTTGTTAATTAATGGGTTAATTTGTTATTCTGATTCAACAAATAAACAGGTCACGATTTAACTGTTCACTGAGACTGCGACTGAAAACTGAGATTACCTCGGTATTTCTACAGCTTCAATAATTTGTTTGATAATCTGTTTGGTGGTGATACCTTCCATTTCGCGCTCCGGAGTTACAATAACTCTATGTTGTAATACAGGAATGGCGGCTTGCTTAATATCTTCGGGTGTTACAAAATCTCTTCCATTCATGGCTGCAAAAGCTTTGCTGGCACGCAAAATAGCAATAGACGCTCTTGGTGATGCACCCAGATACAAAAACGGATTGTTGCGGGTATTGACAATGATATCGGCAATGTATTTTACCAAATGAGACTCAATAAGAATTTGATTTACCAGTTCCTGAAATTTTGCAATTTGTTCTTTAGTTAAATGTGCTGTCACTTTTGCAATTTTTGAACCGCCTTTTAACTCCTGTTCACGGTTGATGATTTCAATTTCTTCTTCAAGATTAGGATAATCAATATCTATTTTAAACAAAAACCGGTCTAATTGTGCTTCGGGAAGCCGGTAAGTACCTTCTTGCTCTACAGGGTTTTGCGTTGCCAGGACAATAAACGGCAAGTCCATAGTGTATTGATGACCATCAATGGTAATCTGGCGTTCTTCCATCACTTCAAACAAAGCCGCCTGCGTTTTTGCCGGCGCACGGTTTATCTCGTCAATGAGTATCATATTTGAAAATACCGGTCCTTTTTTAAATTGAAATTCTGAAGTTTTTAAATCGAAAATCGATGTTCCCAGAATATCGCTCGGCATTAAATCGGGTGTAAACTGAATCCGGCTGAAACCAATATCCAACGATTTTGCCAGCAATTTTGCCGAAATGGTTTTTGCAACGCCCGGAACGCCTTCAATAAGCGAATGCCCGTTTGCCAGGATAGATGCGATAAGCATATCGACCATTGATTTTTGACCTACAATCACTTTGCTTATTTCGTCTTTTATCAATGCGATGCCTTGCTGAAGCTCGCTTAAATCAATCCGGTTTTTAAAATTGACGTTGGTTTCTGTTTCTTGAACGGCATTGTCCTGAATGTTTTCGGGGATGTTTTGAGAGTCGTCGGGTTGTGGGTTTTGTAAATTGTCCATAATGTTATGTGGTGTGAAAATCTTCGATTGCGGTGTTTAATGTTAATAAATCGGTTTCGTTACAAACCGGTTTTGCTTTTAAATGTGTTATGAGTGTTATGAGCTTTTTGATGCTTCCGGCATCTTTACCCGATTTTAAAGTTAATGATTTTATGAATTTATCGTCCATAATTTGTGTGTCTATATAATACATACGTCTTATGTATTCCAAGAAATAGGTAATTTTTTTATCAATAATCGTGTTGTGATCTTTGGTTTCGTAGTACAAATTGCCAATGGTTTTTGTAAATGCGACGGTCGTGTTTTCGAGAGGTTTGATGATTTTTATAATGCGCTGTCTGCGTTTTGCATTAAAAATCAAAAACAGCAGCAAGGTTATCAATGCCAGGTACCATGCGCTCTTTAACGGCGGCTGCCGCAAGATAAAACGCAATGGCGAATTACCCATATTTAGAGTGTCTTTGTTGGGCGAATCAAAAAGTATCATATCATCATCCAGATAGGACAATGCTGCCGCAGCATGTTTGCGATGTTCATTTTTTAGCAGATGGTAATTAGTAAACAGTATGGGTTGCGTATGAAAATACAAATTGCCGTCGCCGTGCTGCACTTTTATAAAATTAACCCGCTTTTTACCGTTAAATTCCTGAAATCCCAAAACGGTAGTGGTAACCGTATCAATTTTTGAAAAATAAATATTGCTCAAACCTTTATCGACCGATATGGAATTTTTTGAAAACGCTTCATTTGTAAATGTTAAATGCGTGCTGCCTTTAAAATTGAAATCGTTATCTGTGTCAAAATGCAGCGAATCATAAAACCGTTGACCCGGATAAGAGCTCGATATAAAAACGGTGTTGCCGTGAGAAGCAAAATCCAGTAACTCCTGTGCAGAATACTCATCAGTAATACCGTAATCGTTAATATACAGATAATTGCCCGAATTGTAATAAGTACTGTCTGTCCAGTCATAGTAATCAATAAAAAACTCAAACGGTGTAACGGTTACTTTTTTTATATTGTTACCGGGAAATAAGGTTTCCAATTCGTTGTATAAAATAAATGTTCCATACGGGATTTTATGCCTTTCGTTGTAGGTTCTTTCCCAGTTTATGGGGTTTTCCTTAGTAAATTCAATAGCAAATAATCCCGCAAACAGCAAGATGAGCAAAACCACATATATTTTTACGGTTTTGTTCATGCTTTTGCAGATTTTAAAAAGGTTGTAAATGCCTCTCTTGCTTTTTGAAACTGCGCTTCGTTAACATCAAATTCGCCATACCATATATAATTGTAAAGGTAGGAGGTATAAGCAAATTCATCTTTTACGGTTTTGCTGCTTATTTCGTTAAAATAATCGCTGTTGGTTTTTTCAATATCGTAAGTGATGATTTCTTTGTTTGATAAGGTTTTAAGCAGCCACAAATAGTAATAGCGTATTGCCAGGCGGTAGTTGTTATCTTTTTCGGCGGTGGCAACAAGCTGTTTAAAATCGGTTGTTTGCAGGTTGGCTTCGATGTCTGCAACGGGAATGATGCTTTTGTCTGATGATTTGCCAAAAATCCACGTGCCTTCATCATTTATAACCGCTTTGAAGATAAAATAAATGACTAACAGGAAAATAATAGCTCCGGCAATTTTGAGTGAAATATTAGTAACGTCAGACGCTTGAGCATCACTGTTTATTTCAAATAAGTTTTTGATTTTATCACTCAGCCATTGCTTAAAGCGTGACCACGCGCCCGATTTTTCGGCGGTGCGTTCATAGATAAAATCATCGCCGTCATATTTGTTTTTCAGATGTTCAAAATGTTTTGCATGGATGCTGTCTGTATCTGTTTTAAGCGATTCTATCTTGAGGGAATCTATCGTAACAGCAATAGAATCATTGGTATAGGCAAGCATCCGGATATTAATTCCGATGAAAAAAAGAATGATATATACAACGTTTTTGTTATTCACCGGAACCTATTTGGTCAATAATACTTTTTGTGCCGGTATTTTCGGTATTTTCTTTTAAGCCATAATATATAACACCTTGATTAAGTTGTATGACCACATTAAGTACAGTGCTTACCACAAAAGTTAAAAAGAAAACAAGCAGCATCATAATAGTCATGGATGCGGCAATTTCTTCGGGGTTTACAGTATTGTCAGGCCGGTCAATGGTTGTAAACAAAGTTGCCATCCCAAAAATATACGGAATCATCGCTATGACATTTTGGATGATATACGAAATCAAAACAAAAATCCCGGCACAGCCTATGGCAGCCCAAAATTTAGAAAAAATAAGTGTCCATGCATAGCCAAAGCTGTCCCAGATACCTCTTTTGTTTTCCATATATTCCATAAGTGTCATAATGTAAAAGAGCATGACAAACGCAATAACCAATGGTGTCGCCAGGATACCTATAATAGTAATGATAAGTAAAAACAGCAAGATAAACATGATGATTATAACCGGAATGGCTATAAGGATACTGCACAGGAGAAATATGATGAGTTTGCCGGCATTTTCTTTATACGCATTTATGATGTCTTTTGTGTCAAAATCTGTGCTGTTGGTTTTATTGTAAAGCTTTAAATAAATAGGAACGTAAGCATACGATATAACGCCGGCAACCAATGCCACGATTACAAATACGACAAAGAGCAAAATGAAAAGCCCAAGATTTTCATCCATATAACTGTCAATACCGTTGCTGTATAAAGGACTGTCAAAACTGCTCAAAACAATTTCAGAATAAAACTTTGTAAAAAAGTAGCCCAAAGTCATCAGGATAATCAAAAAAATACCGTTGATGATAAAAAAATGTTTGAACAGATGCGTTCCGTTTAATTTTAAAAATGAAAACGTATCCTGAAAAAATTCGTTAAAACCTCTTGATTTATATAGTTGCATAGTGTTCATTCCTGCGAAGGCAGGAATCTTTTTTAAGTTAATGCTAAGTTATTTATTATTGCGTTTTGATGTGCTTTTAATTTTTTGTGAACGATAAACGGATATATTAAATAGTAAAAAGATATTAAACTTAATGTCGATAAAATAATACCTACAGACAGCCAGTTGGGCATGACGTTGGAATACCGTGTAACATAACCTTCCAGAAATCCCGCGGCGATTGTAAACGGAAAGGTGCTGATTAAAATTTTAAAACCATCACGCATTCCCATTTTAAACGATGTAAATCTTGAGTAGGTTTTAGGAAACAAGATGCTGGCACCAAGCATTAATCCGGCGGCAGCTTCAATAACAATGGCAAAAATTTCCATCGCACCGTGTATCCAGATGCCTCTTACGCTTTCCCAAAATACATGTTCTTTGTAAAAAAAATACTGGAAAGAACCCAGCATGATGCCGTTGTACAATAAAATCAATCCGGTACCCAAACCGCCAAAAATACCATAAATAAACGAGCGGATACCCACATACAGATTGTTGAGCGTGATGCCAATAAAGCTGCCCCAGTTGCTCCCGCTTTTATAAACCGCAACGGGATCACCGCTTTTAATATTTTCCAACGACATGTTTACATAATTGTCGCCCAAAATCAGCCTTACAAACGTATCGTCGTGCGCTGCCGATAAAGCACCAATGGCTGTAAACGTCCCGAAAATAATAAAAGCATACAACACATAACGCCTGTATTGATGTACGATAAGCGGCACTTCGGTTTTCCAGAAATGCACAAACCTGTTGGTGTCTTCACGTTTGGTTTTGTATATTTTCTGAAAAGCTTTGGCGGCTAAGTTGTTTAAATAAAGAATTGTTTTACTTTTGGGATAATATGTTTGTGCGTAAGCCAAATCATTTACTAACTGAATATAAAGAGAAGCCAGCTCATCGGGATTTTTTAGGTTTTTGCTGAAAATTGCCGATTCAAAATCGAGCCATTTTTCTTTATTTTGTTTTATAAATGCGACTTCTCTCATAAGCATCCAAATTAAAGCAATTAATGGTAGAGTTACAAATAAACACCACTCAAAATGTTAATATAAATTTCATTGCGGCAAGCGTAGGCGAGCGCATATTGGCGTATGCTATTGATTGGATTATTAAAATAGCCTATATTATTGTAGTGTATCAAATAGCGTTTAAATTGTTTTCTGTAAATGAGCTTGTCAGAGATATGGATCAATGGTCTCAAATAGCTATTATAGTATCACTTTATCTGCCGGTTGTTTTTTACTCGCTTATTTTTGAAACCTTGCTCGACGGACAGACTGTTGGTAAGCGCATCATGCGTATAAAAGTCGTAAAAATAGACGGTTATCAGGCATCGCTGTCAGATTTTGTGATGCGCTGGTTAATGCGTATTGTCGATTTGAATATGATGACAGGCGTTGTAGCACTCATAACGATTATAATAAGTAAAAAAAGCCAGCGGTTGGGCGATATGGCAGCCGGAACTTCGGTAATTACGTTAAAAAATAACATCAGTATAAACCATACAATTCTTGAACATATTGACGCTACATATATACCTGTCTATCCAAATGTTATTAAGCTGTCAGATAATGATGCACGTATTATAAAAGATACATTTCAAACGGCTAAAAAGTCGGGCGATTATCAGACTTTGGCAAAGCTTCGTAAAAAAATCATCCAAGTTATTGAGGTTAAGCAAGATGAAAGCAGCGATGTGAAATTTATAGATACCATTTTAAAAGACTATAATTATTATACCCAAAACATGTAAGCAGCGAACCCGTTTTTGAGAAGCAAAAACGGTGTGAGTCGCTTAAATGTAGAATTTTGCGAAGTAAAGCATCTGTTGAACGATTAATTAATTTTTTGATACTAAGAAAATGTTTTTTGAAATTATAGGCATATTAGGAACCATTGCTTTTGCCATTTCGGGAGTGCTTATAGCATTGCACAAACGTATGGATGTGTTTGGCGTGTTGATTATTGCTTTTGTGACCGCTGTTGGTGGTGGTACTTTGCGTGACATTATCATAGGGCATACGCCTGTGTTCTGGCTGGTAGATATGAAGTACACGTATATTATTGTCATATCGACAGTAGTAGGCATTGTTTTTAGAAATAAACTGGATTATTTACGAATCTCTTTGTTTTTATTTGATACCATTGGGATAGGACTTTATACTGTTATTGGGGTAGAAAAAGGGTTGAACATCGGGTTGCATCCCATAAGCTGTATAGCGCTGGGAACAATGTCTGCGTGTTTTGGTGGTGTGCTGAGAGATATTTTGTGTAATGAAATTCCGGTGATTTTCAGAAAGGAAATTTATGCTACGGCATGTATTGTAGGAGGTTTGTCTTATTTTGCTTTACGCCAATTACCTTTGGATAACAACTTTGTATTTGTTATAGCGGGTGCGGTTGTAATAAGTATCCGGCTGGCAGCGGTAAAATTCAAAATAAGCCTGCCGAGTTTGTACAAAGACGAATAATGTAAAAATAAAAAACCCTTTTCAGAATTATTCCGAGATTTCGGAACTGAAAAGGGTTTTTTAAGAATGTTAGGTTTTTATCTTTCAGGAACAGGAAAACCTCTGTCACGCATCAATGCATTTATAGATGCACTACGGCCTCTGAATAGTTTATATGCTTCTGCCGGATCCATCGAATTGCGGGGTGCAAATAAATAAGTAACCAGCTTTTTGGCTAAGACCGTATCGTAAAATCCGCCGGGAGCCTCTGCAAATGCTTCGGCGGCATCGCTGGTCAATACATCGGCCCACATATAACCGTAATAAGCCGTGGCATAACCTTCGCCCGAAAATACGTGGCTGAAATGCGGTGTGCGGTGGCGCATTACCAATTCTTTAGGCATGTTAAGCTCCTTTAAAGTATTTCGTTCAAAAGCGTCAACATCAATATTGGTTGGGTCTGCCAGATGCAGTTTCATATCTATTAAAGCGGATGCCAGATATTCTGTAGTTTCAAATCCTTGATTGAATGTGGAGGCTTTTTTGATTTTTTCGACCAAAGCAGCCGGAATCGGTTCGCCTGTTTTGTGATGTACCAAAAATTTATTAATCACTTCATCTGTTGATAACCATCGTTCCAAAAGCTGAGATTGAAACTCGGTATAATCTCTCACGCCGCCATTAAGGGTTGGATAATTTACATTTGAAGAAAAGAAATGCAGCGCATGGCCAAACTCATGAAAAAATGTTGTGGCATCATCCCAGGAAACCAATACAGCTTCTCCGGGTGCAGGCTTTACAAAGTTTGAGTTATTGGATGCCAAAACCGTTTCTTTTCCGTCAAAAGTAGTATGGCTTCTGTACATGCTTGCCCAGGCACCGGATCGTTTTCCTTCACGTGCAAATGGGTCAAGATACCATAGTCCAATGTGTTTGCCTGTAGTTTTATCGGTTACTTCCCAGACATTTACATCTTCATGAAATACGGGAACTTTTCCTTTTTCGAGAGGTGTAAAGTTGTAGTTGAACAAACGCCCTGCTACATAAAACATAGCGTCGGTAAGCTTGTCGAGCTGTAAATATTGTTTTACTTCATCACTATCTAAATCGTAGGTTTTCTTGCGTACTTTTTCGGCATAGAACCTG
Source organism: uncultured Flavobacteriaceae bacterium (assembly GCA_964454675.1). Taxonomy (GTDB): domain Bacteria; phylum Bacteroidota; class Bacteroidia; order Flavobacteriales; family Flavobacteriaceae; genus CAYVUB01. The sequence continues at coordinate 122,843 of CAYVUB010000002.1, forward strand.
TAATCCCAAGGTTCAATTTTAATCTTATCTCCATTGGCATCGGCAACAGCCTGCATATCTGCTACTTCTTCTTTTACGCGGGCAGTGGCAGCCGGCCAAACGGCCATCATTAAGCCCATGGCATTCTCGGGAATTCTTGCCATGCGGTCTTGTAAACGCCATTCGGCATAGTTGTTATAGTCCATTAATGCCACACGTTCTTTGCGCAGTTTTAAAATTTGAGCTATAATCCGGTTGTTGTCATACTCATCGCCGTTATCGCCACGGGAATAGTAGTTGGTCCAGACCTTTTTACGCAATTCACGCTCGGTAGAATAGGTAAGGAAAGGATCCATGGATGAGCGTGTGTTGGTAATGGCATATTTACCTTCGTTACCTTTATCTGCAGCTATTTTTGCGGCAGATTTTATAAAAGATTCCGATAGTCCGCCCAATTGGTCTTCTGTTAAATACGTAACATAGTTTTCCTCATCATGCAATACGTTGTTTGAAAACTTGGTGTACAGTGACGACAGTTCTTTGTTGATTTCGGCATAGCGTTGTTTTTTTATGCTGTCAAGACCTGCGCCTTCCATTACGTAATTTACATATATCAGTTCTACAACACGTTGGCGGTCTATTCTTAACGGTACTATTTGTGATGCGTCATAAACGGCTTTGATGCGCCGGAACAGCTTTTCGTTTTGCAGGATTTTTGAATTGTATTCGGATATTTTTGGAGCAAGCTCGGTTTGAATATCCCTGAATTCGGGTGTTGATACATTGCTGCCCAGGATGCCGTAATATTTGAATACTCTGTTAAGTACTTTGCCCGAACGTTCGAGTGCTGCTATCGTGTTTTCAAAAGTTGGCGGAGCAGGATTATTAGCAATCGAGTCGATGTCTTTTAAGCCCAGCTCCATTCCTGTTTCTACGGCTTCTTTTACGTCGGTTACTTTCATTTGGTCAAACGCAGGAACACCGCCGTACGGTCCTGTCCATTCTCTTAATAAGACATTTGCCGGCATGTTAATGTCTTCTTTTTTAGTTTCATCTTCTTTTTTTTTGCATCCTGTTAAGGTGAATAATGTGCAAATTAACAAGATGTTAATGCGTGAAATTGTTGGTTTTTTCATTTTTATAGGAAGTTTTAAACGAACGTCTAAGGTATTAAATTTTGATGAAAACAGTGTCATAACAAAGTCTTAAATTGAAGGCTTTATTTAAAATTTTGATAGAAAAGCAGATAGGAAAAATGCAAAGGAGGACTTTTTTATCAAACAGCAGACTATAGTTAAAGATTTATATTATAATAATTTCCGTCTATAATAACTTTCATTTCTTTTTCTCCACAATTAGTAACTGTTGTCCAGTTTTTTGCATCCAGTATTTTTGTATAACTTTTATATACAGTCATATCTTTTTTGTTTATATGCCGGATTTCAAAATGAACTTTTTCTAAGCTGTCTGTATCATTCCAGCGTTTATCCTTGTCTCTAATTTCGTATGTGCATACATAAGTTAAATACTTTCCGTTATCAAAAACTGCACGTTCTGTTATTTCTGATTTTTTTGATGATTCCGGAGTGAAATTATTCTCGATTTGTATTTGGTTTTTAAGCTTACGTCCATTATACTTTATTAACTGATGCTCAATTGTTAAGATGTATAAAGATTTGTCAAAAACATAAACATTATCGATGTTCAAAGAGTTTGTGTTGATATATTTTTCAAACAAATTGTTTTTAATATTAAAAACTTCTTTATTTGAAACAGATACATTTTCGGGATGATTTAGCATTAACGCTAATTGATTGGAACGATATTTCTTAAAGCTATATAGTAATGAAGAGTTGTATAAATCTGAGCAATCAAAGGCTTCAATAAGATTTCCTTTTTTATTTAGCTCTACAAAAAAGGATTTACGCATGCTTTTTTTAGTTCCAATGGTATCCTTGTTTATAATAATTTGGTCATGGGTGTTGAAGCCTAACCGAATCCCTTTTTTGTTTGTTGGAATTATTTTAAAATTATTTACTCCAAAGGGATACGTTGTTTCAAAGTGGTTTTGCCAAAGTAATTTTCCTTTCAGATTAAAACAGAGAATATTATAAACACTTTTTGGATATATGAATTTTACAGAGTCATTAATATAAAGTTCTTTTACTTTATCTAAGTTTATGTATATCTTGTTTTTATGAATAAAGATTTTATTAAATCCACTTAACGATGTATTGGTTTTAAAGGTTGCAATTGTATCAACTTGCAGGTTTTCGGATATTTTTAAAAGGTAACCAAATTGTTTTTGTTTTGTAGCAAAAAGATACTCGGTGTTTTTGTACTTAATAGATTCTCTTACAAAATAATCATTACCTAATATGCTTTGATTTTGAGCAAAGCCTATAATGCAGTATAAAAAATTAAATATTATAAATGATATTTTTTTTATTGACATTTATATTTATAAAATGATTACAGCACTAAAGTATGATAAAAAATCAACTTTAAAATTATTAAGTGTGTATTTGTGATGATAAGTATTCAGAATGTATAATTGGCTATTTCGGTTAATAATTTGGGTGTTATAAAATTACAGACTATCTTCTTTTATATCAAACAAAATAATTACTATCTTCACAAATTGCAATGTATAAGCATACAATCAATGACCTTTGACGCTTTTTTAAAATCAATCTCAAAAATAGAGCAGCTGCCATTGCCGGGAATGGAATCTCAGTTTAGGATGTCGCCGCCGTTCCGGTTGGAATTAATGGAGCAGCAAAAAGAACTGATGAAACATTCAAAAAAAGCAGGTGTTATGGCATTGTTTTATCCAAATGAAAAAGGTGTTACACATTTGGTGTTGATTTTAAGAAAAACTTATAAAGGCGTGCATTCTGCACAAGTAGGATTTCCCGGTGGTAAACTTGAAGAAAGTGATGATTCTATAAAATATACGGCTTTGCGTGAAACGCATGAAGAAATAGGGGTGCCGGTCAATACTGTCAAAGTAATCAAAGCGATGACAGAAGTGTATATTCCGCCAAGTAATTTTACGGTATATCCTTTTATGGGTTTTACAGAAGTAACGCCGGTATTTGTAAAGCAAGATGAAGAGGTGGATGCTGTGATAGAAATGCCGCTGCAAGAGTTGTTTGATGACAAAAACGAGATTCTTGAGCGGGTTATGACTTCTTATACCGTTGAGGTAGAAGTGCCTGCTTTTATGTTAAGGGAATATTTGGTTTGGGGCGCTACTGCAATGATGTTGAGTGAAATAAAAGACTTATTGAAAACAGCGTTGTAAGTGACAGTTTTTGCTAACTTTGTCCGGTTGCCGTTTGGTTATCTTGAATTGTTAAAAATCGTAATTTTAAATCGTAAATCAAAAAATGGGATTATTTAAAAGAAATCCTTTTGGACATATATTATTTTTGAAAAAATGGCTCATTAGGATTATGGGAGCCATGACGCATCAGCGTTTTAGAGGGTTTAATGAGCTTCAAATAGAAGGTTCGGAAGTTATTAGGAATCTGCCGGAAAATAATGTCCTGTTTATTTCTAATCATCAAACCTACTTTGCCGATGTAGTTGCTATGTTTCATGTGTTTAATGCAAGTTTAAAAAAAAGAGATGACAATATTAAAAACATAGGCTACCTATGGAATCCTAAGCTAAATATCTATTATGTTGCCGCCAAAGAAACCATGAAATCGGGTTTGCTGCCAAAAATTCTGGCTTATGCCGGTTCTATAAGTATTGAGCGCACGTGGCGCGCCGAAGGAAAAGATGTTAACCGGCAAGTGAAAATGAGTGATATTACCGCAATTTCAACAGCGTTAAAAGACGGCTGGGTTATTACGTTTCCGCAGGGTACCACGACACCTTTTAAGCCTATCAGAAAAGGTACGGCGCATATCATTAAATATTATAAACCTGTGGTTGTGCCAATTGTGATAGACGGTTTCAGACGTTCGTTTGATAAGAAAGGCATCCGCATTAAAAAGAAAAACATTCTTCAATCTATGGAAATTAAAGAGCCGTTATATATAGATTATGAGAACGAAACCATTGACCAGATTGTTGAAAAAATAGAATATGCCATTGAGCAACATCCGTCATTTTTAAAAGTGATTCCTAAAGAAGATCTGCTTGCCAAAGAAGAATTAAACAAACAGCGCAAATGGAAACCGGAAGCTTAAAATTCCAGTTTTCTCAATTCTTTATAATTGCGGTTTAATTTTTTAAGTAATACACCGTAAATGAGCCAATAGAAGAACAACAGTATGGCAATGACAATGGCAAGGAAAACCATTATGGTTAAAATGATTTTTGAGTAGTATAAAAATACGCCACCATTGGTTGCTGCATTTTGAGCACCTGTAATAAACAGTTCATTTTGGTTGAGTTCTATGGCTAATATCACAAATGTGGAAATTACCAGGTAGATGATATTGAAAGCTACATAATGCCTTACGGTGCGTCTGGTTTTCAGGATGTTTTCCATAAGGTTTTTTGCATTGTCTGTAACCGAGATGGTACGGTAATTCTTAAAGAACATATAGAAGAAATAACCAAGTATAATATATCCGGCAATGCTAAGCGGTATAATGATGGCATTGGCATCTAAATCATCAATGCTTCTTACGCTTTTGGCATCTTTTAATGCAAATGCAATAAATGCCCAGAATACAAATTCCAGCAAACTGATGATAAATATCCATTTTACGATTGAAGATGACCGTTTAAGAATCATCTTGTAGATTTCGTTATACGAAAGCTTAGGATATTCGGTATCGGCTTTATTCCAGTCTTTTTTTAATAAATCTAATTCATCCATAATCTTACGGATTTAATATGGCTTTTAATTTTGTTTTCACCCTATTCATTTTCACTCGGGCATTGACTTCACTAATACCAAGGGTTTTACTTATTTCACCGTAATCTTTATCCTCTAAGTATAAAAACACCAGTGCTTTTTCAATATCATTAAGTTGGTGTACCGCCTCATACAACAGTTTGAGCTGTTGCTCTTCGGTATCATCATAGTCTTCTGCTTTTAATTTGAACTGAAAACTCTCTATCTCTTGTGTGTTTATGATGCGCTTGGATTTTCGGTACAGGGTAATGGCGGTATTTAATCCTACCCTGTACATCCAGGTGCTGAATTTTGCATCGCCCCGAAACTTAGGATATGCTTTCCATAATTGTATGGTGATTTCCTGAAACAAATCATTGTGCGCTTCCTGATTGTTGGTGTATAACCTGCAAACTTTATGCACAATGTTTTGATGCTCTTCAAGCAGTGCCACAAAACTATGTTCGAGTTCTTTGTTCAATGTTGATGGTTAGTTAAAACAATTAGTAGTTATTTTTTTGATTATGTTACATAAAATCCCAAGTATTTTTTTAACTTAATATAGATAAAATACCGGTTAAATTAAAAATTTATATAACTTAGTTTATATTTCTGGTTTTTAATAGTTTAAATTTTTACAATAGATTTTGTCTATCGTGATTTTAGCACCCCGAAAACAATTAAATACTGAGCCAAAGCATACGTGAGCATGATGCTTACATTTGAAAAAGGGATTGCTGTGTGAAATTTATTAATGGCTAAAAGGCTATCGGAAATCATAAAAAAAACAGCACCAAGAAATACAAAATCATAACTCAATTTACCTGTTTGGGAAGTTCTTAAAAACGCACTTGTAGTCATGCTCAAAATGACCAGCATGTATATAATTACAGGAATAAGCATGTCTGCCAAACCGTCTTTTAAGATGTAAAACAACCCAAAAGCATAAACCATTAAAATCAGAATAAACAGATATGGTTTTTTATGTGTATCTCTTTGTTTTAAAAATACACCAATGTAAAACAGATGGGCAATTAAAAATGCTACCAACCCAAACATAAAATAGCCGGGAGACCATTTAACAAACATCAATAAAATATCACCAAGCAATGAAAATAATAGTGCAAGCAAGGTTAAATTCCTGATGTTTTTAGAAAGTGCCGTGATTTGTTTTATGAAGAATATGATTAATGCCGTAAGAATCGCGGGTTTTGTAATGTAATGGCAGCCTGATAAACTCTCGATGCTTCCGCAGATAAGCTCAAGCACGACAATTACAAAAAACAGAAGGCTGAATCCCTTTTCGGATGGTGAAAGCATACTATGGTTAGTTTTTTATCGGAATAAAATTACACAATCAGAATCACATTTCATCCTTCAATTTTAACAACCCGGTAATTTATAATTCTTATTGCCTTTAAACTCATGCAATTTTGCTTCATCAAAACCAATCAATTAAACACAATGAAACAATTATTGACATTCGCGCTTGTATTAATAACATCACTAACCATAGCGCAAACAACTGTTACGGGTAAAGTTACAGATAATAAAGGCTTGCCTGTTACGGGTGCCAATGTGTATCTGCAAGGCACTTATGACGGCAGCTCAACAGATGAAAATGGCATGTTTTCATTCACAACTACAGAAACAGGAACGCAAATTTTGATAGTTTCGTTGTTATCATTCCAGACTTATACTTTGGCAGATGATGTCTTCCGTATGAATGCTTTGCAAATTAAACTTCGTGAAGATGCCAATGTTTTGGATGCAGTGGTATTGTCTGCCGGGACTTTTTCGGCAGGCGATAATAGCAAAGTATCTGTTTTAACAGCATTGGATGTTGTAACCACCGCGAGCGCTTTGGGTGATTTTGTTGGAGCTTTGCAAACACTGCCGGGCACAACAACCGTTGCCGAAGACGGCAGATTGTTTGTACGTGGTGGTGAAGCCGATGAAACACAGATTTTTATTGACGGTATCAGAGTGTTTACGCCTTATAGCCCGACAACCAATAACATCCCGACACGCGGACGCTATTCACCATTTTTGTTTGATGGCATCACATTTTCAACCGGAGGATATTCGGCAGAATTTGGTCAGGCATTATCAAGCGTGTTATTGCTGAATACCATTGACGAACCCGATCAAAATAAAACCGATATAGGGATTATGAGTGTTGGTGGTAGTTTGGGAAATACTCAAAAATGGGAAAATAGTTCCTTGAGCGTTAATGCGTCATATATTAACCTGGCACCGTATATAGCATTGTTTCCCGATAGAAATGATTGGGAAAAACCATTTGAAGGCGCTTCGGGTGAAATGGTTTTTCGTCAAAAATTTGACTCGGGATTATTGAAATTGTATTCGGCATTTGATACTGCGAATTTTGAATTAACCCAGGAAGATATCAACGTGCCCGAAGGTGTTCATTTTAAATTGAATAATGACAATCTTTATTTTAATGGTTCGTACAAAGGAGCGCTTTCTGCCGGATGGTCATTTCTTGGTGGTATAAGTTTTACGCATGCCAATAACAAGGTGGTTGTTATGGATAGCGATATTTCAAACAAAGAAAATTCGCTTCACGGTAAAATGACATTCAACTATAAGTTTAATAATCTGTTGAAATTCAATTTTGGTGCAGACTATTTTTCGACCCATTTTACTGAAAATTATGCCGGTACCGAGATTTTGAATGCAACTTATGGTTATGACAATATTATAAGTGCGGTATTTACCGAAGCCGATATTATTTTTTCAAAAAACCTTGCGCTCAAAGCCGGTATAAGAGGTGAGTATAGTGATATTTTTGAACAGTTTACACTTTCGCCAAGACTTTCGGTGGCATACAAAACATCGGCAAAAAGTCAGGTGTCGTTGGCTTATGGAAATTTTTATCAGCAGCCTAACAGTGATATTTTGAAATTTACTCAGGATTTGGAATCTCAAAACACCTCGCATTATATTTTCAATTACCAATACAATACCGAAGGTAAAATTTTCAGAGCCGAAGCGTATTATAAAACCTATGATAATTTGGTAAAATACACTACAGATTTTGCAACGTTTGACAGTGATTATGATAACTCCGGCAGTGGTTATTCAAAAGGTATAGATATGTTTTGGAGAGATAGCAGGAGTATCAAAAACGTGGATTATTGGATTAGCTATTCGTATCTGGATACACAACGTGATTACAAAAATTACCCTGCAATGGCACAGCCAAATTTTGTAAACAAGCACAATGTGTCTGTTGTTGGAAAATACTGGATTAATGATTTGCGTAGTCAGGTTGGGCTAAGTTATGCTTTCGCTTCCGGCAGAAACTTTACCAATCCTAATAAAGATGGTTTTTTGAATGACAAAACCAAATCTTACAATAACCTGAGTTTGAATTGGGCATATTTGATGAGTCCGCAAAAAATACTGTATCTGTCTGTGAATAACGCCTTAGGTTTTAAAAACATCAACGGGTATCAATATGCGAATACACCTGATATCAATGGTGATTTTGGCAGGCGTGCTTTAAAACCGGCTGCAGACCAGTTCTTTTTTGTTGGTTTCTTCTGGACTATTAGCGAAAAAGGCACCGATAATCAATTGGATAATTTGTAACGGTCTATTTGTGACAATTCATCCGTTAAAAATTACAATTGGGTAATTCGGTTTTTTCAATCTTTATAAAAGCACAGACATTTGCTTCAATATTAAATTTATAAACACTATTACAATGAAACATCTTATCATCATCACGGCAATTTTGGTGTCGTCAATTGCAACGGCGCAAACCAATTATGAAAAAGGAATGCAAAAAGCCTTTGAGCTTTGGCAAGCCAACAACTGGGCAGAAGCCGAGCAATTATTTGAACGCATAGCTGCTGCCGAACCCGAACAATGGTTGCCCAACTATTACATTGCCCAAATGAACAGCTTAAAATCATGGGAAGAAAAAGACATGGAGAAATTAAAAGCGCAACTTGGTAAAGCTCAGGAATATCTTAATGCTGCAACGGCAATAAGTAAAGATAACCCCGATTTGCTGGTAATGCAGGCTCAAATTTATACCAATTGGATTGTAATTGACGGAATGACTTATGGTATGAAATATTCTGCAAAAGTGAATGAACTGTACAACAAAGCATATACGCTGGCACCAGATAATCCTATGGTTGTCATGTGTAAAGCCGATTGGAATATGGGCAGTGCACGTTATTTCGGACAGGACACAACGCCGTTTTGTAAAGATTTGGAACGAGCCATCGAACTTTTTGCTAACTTTAAACCGGAAACCGCTTTTCATCCCAATTGGGGAATTGAACGAACAAAGCAAGTGCTTGAATCCTGTAAATCTTAATACTGTTTTTTAACAAAAATATATGTCCAAATCAGCAAAAAATTGTCTTGTAACGTTTATCATAGGTTGTGTGGTATATCTTATCGGGAATTTTAAATCCGGTGGATTTAATTACAGTAATGTCAACGACTTTTTAATTGATTTTGTGTTTTATCAATTATATGCTTTTGTACTGGCGTTTTCCAACATGGCGTTTTTTGACTATCTGCAAAAACGCAATTGGAATAAAGAAGACAGGCTTGCTAAAATTGTCATAGGACTTTTAATATCGGCAGTTATTACAATTTTGGGGTTGATGCTGCTGCGTTTGATAACAGAGGTTTTTTACCAAGGCAGAACATTTGAAGCGTTTATTTCAAATGAGCATATCGGGAATTATAAGTTCGGGTTTTGGATAACATTCAACATTGTAATCATCTATCACTTTATACATTATTACAACGCCTATCAGCAGAAAAAACTAAAAGAGCAAAAAGTTATCGCAGGTACGGCAAGTGCGCAGTTTGAAAGTTTAAAAAACCAGATCGACCCGCATTTTCTCTTTAACAGTTTGAATGTGTTAAGCTCTTTGATAGAAGAAAATCCTGATAATGCACAGCGTTTTACGGTATCATTGTCAAAAATTTACCGCTATGTTCTGGAACAAAAAGATAAAGAACTGGTATCTGTTGCAGAAGAGCTGGATTTTGCCAAAACCTATATGAACCTTTTAAAAATGCGCTTTGAAAACAGTATCACATTTCAAATTCCGGAAAATTTTGATAATCCCGACGCTAAGGTCGTGCCGTTGTCATTGCAATTATTATTAGAAAATACTATAAAACACAATAGCGTAAGTGAACAAAAACCTTTACAGATTAGCATAACTGTTGAGGATAACTATTTAGTGGTAACAAACAATTTACAGAAAAAAGAGGTATTGCAATCCCGAAAAGGCGTTGGTCTTCAAAATATTGTCAATCGTTATGCTATTCTCACAAAACGACCTGTTTTGGTTGATGAGACCCAACATCATTTCGATGTTAAAATACCCATATTAACAAAACAAATTTCAATCATGGAAACAAAATATTCATATAACGAACAAGAAGCTTATTATAAAGCAAAAAAACGTGTTGAAGACATCAAGGGATTTTACGGAAACTTGCTGTCATACTGTTTGGTTATTCCGGCATTAATACTCGTTAATTATTATACTTACTGGCATTTTCAATGGTTTTGGTTCCCAATGTTGGGTTGGGGAATGGGCTTGATATTTCACGCTTTTGGTGTGTTTGGTTACGGAAAATCATGGGAAGAGCGAAAAATAAAGGAATTATTGGAAAAAGAACAACAGCAGCAAAATAAATGGAACTAATGGAAAATAAATATTTAGAACAGGACAGATATGAACGTGCTAAAAAGCGTGTTAAAGATATCAAAGGATTTTATACACATGCATTGGTATATGTGGTTGTAAATTTGATGATTGTGGTTTTGAATGTCCATAATTTAGATAAAGGCGAATCGTATTTTCAATGGCAAAATTTTACTACTTTATTCTTTTGGGGCATTGGGCTTTTGGCTCATGCGGCATCGGTTTTTGTACCTTATTTGGTGCTGGGAAAACAATGGGAAGAAAAGAAAATCAAAGAGTTAATAGAAAAGGACAAGAACCGTCGTTGGGAATAAGTTTTCAGTCGCAGTTTTCAGTTTGACTGCTAAAAAATTATAACTTAACGATTTATAAAAAACAAATTACAACAAAATAGCCAACATCAATGAAAGTAATCATTATAGAAGACGAAAAACCATCTGCACGTCGCTTGCAGCGTATGTTGAGTATACTCAATATTGATACTCAAATCATGCTGCATTCTGTACAAGAAGCTATTGAATGGTTTCAAAAAAACGAGCATCCCGATTTGATTTTTTTGGACATTCAGTTAAGTGACGGCTTGTCGTTTGAGATTTTTGAAACTTTGGATATCAAATCGGCTGTGATTTTTACGACTGCTTTTGATGAGTATGCTTTAAAAGCGTTTCAGCTAAACAGTATCGATTATCTTTTAAAACCCATTGACGAAGATGATTTAAAAAGAGCTGTTGACAAGTATCAAGAACGTTTCCCAAAACAGCAAAATGTTGTTTTGGATTTTAATGATATAAAGAAACTTTTGGTCAACCCTATTGAAAGAGACTACAAAAAGCGTTTTTCTGTAAAAGTTGGTCAGCATTTAAAACTTGTCAATATTGAAGATATCGAATGTTTTTACAGTGAAAACAAAGGGACTTACGCTTACACATCAGACGGAAGAAATTACCTGCTGGATACCACACTCGACCAACTGGATAATGAGTTGGAGCCTCAAACGTTTTTTAGGATAAGCCGGAAGTTTTTTGTCAATATCAAAGCCATCAAAGACATCATCAGCTATACCAATTCACGGCTTCAGATAAAACTCAAAACCTACAACGAGCAGGAAATAATTGTAGCCAGAGAACGCGTAAAAGAGTTTAAAGATTGGTTAAATTGAAAAAATCGGATAAAAAGTTTTTTAAACCAATCCGATTTTTGTAATTTTGTGGTGTGTGGAATGTAGATATAACATATAGACAAGAACTTCAATCAACATTTGAACGTTTAACCGATAAGTTAAAGGTTTTGAATGCTGTGCGTCCATTGCCTAAAATGGCCTTAGAGAAAATCAAAGAATCTTTAATGCTCGAATGGACTTACAATTCCAACAGTATTGAAGGCAATACCTTGACACTTCGTGAAACGCAACTGGTACTTCAGGAAGGTATCACTATCAAAGGTAAGTCGCTTCGTGAGCATTTTGAAGCCAAAAACCACGAAAAGGCTATTGACTATTTATATACATTAGTTGATGAAAACTATGTTTTGAACAGTAAAGATGTGCTTTCGCTTCATGCGTTGGTATTACGTACCATAGAAGACGATTTTGCAGGCAGGCTGCGTAATGCGGGCGTAAGGATTTCCGGAGCAAATTTTATTCCGCCCAACGCATCAAAAGTTTCAGATATGCTGGAAGAATTGATTGTTTATGTGAATGAAAATCCGCAACAGCTGCACGTTGTAGAGCTGGCGGCTGTATTTCATCATAAGTTTGTATGGATACATCCGTTTTTTGACGGTAATGGCCGTACTGTGAGGCTTGCCATGAATTTACTGCTCATGAAGTTTGGGTATCCGCCGGCAATTATTCTTAAAAATGACCGTAAGAAATATTATGAGGCATTAAATCAGGCAAATACCGGTAGTTATCATAAATTAATGTTGCTTATGTGTCAGGCTTGTGAGCGTACTCTTAATATTTATTTGAGTGCGTTGCCTGCTACAGATTATGAGTATAAATCCATTACAGATATTGTTGAAGAACCAAGTATTCCTTATGGGCAAGAGTATGTAAGCTTGCTGGCAAGGCAAGGTAAGATAGACGCTCATAAAGAAGGTAGAAATTGGGTGACTACCAAAGAAGCGGTCTTGAATTATATCAATTCAAAAAATTAGTTTACTCTTCAATTCTATTGTCATCAAATGCCGATGGCAATAGTTTTGGTATAAACTTGACAAATAACGGTAGTAATATTGCACCGCCCGGAAGTATAAAAATAGCCAAACTTGGTACTGCTTTAAAAACATCCATAAGCTGTTCGTTCATTTTTTTTTGCTCTTCTTTGGACAATTCTTTTACCGCAGATTTTGATATGAGTTTTACCAGTTCTTTGCTTTCTTTCAACTCTTTGAGTAATCGTTTACTGTTTCTGCTTATGAGTTTTACAACCATTTTACCGGAGTTATCATAAAAGGTTTGCACCATATTTTTTGAACTTAGTAAAGGAATATTGCCATGGTTTGTTTTATAAAACAGGTTTACATCATCAATACATTTCATAATGGTATTGGTGTTGATGTGTAAATCTTCTCCCATTTTAATCAGGAATTTCTGTTCGCCGGGTTCAATAATTTTATCGCTCCAGGAAGTCATGCAGGCGACATCCAGAATGTATTGTTTTTCTAAAGGGTTATGGATATCATGAATAACATCATCATAACAGAAGGTGTCAAACTTATTGTAACGTTTTGAAGCTTCAAAAAGGCGTATCAAGCTGTTGTCATAAGTGCTTTTTTCTTGTTTAGATTCAAATACTTCTATGGCAATGGTTTCAATAACGGCTTCAAGTTTTTTTAAGTAGGTTTCGGTTATGGTTTGTTCTTTTAAATACAGGTCGTAGGCCAAAACATCAATGTACATGAGTGCATTTGTGATAAAGTAATTGAAGTTTTTTGAAAAGACATTATCATCAATATGAATGCGTTTATTGATGATGTTTTCTAATAAGGCGGTTGATTTTTTATTACCTAAAATAGTGTCAAAAATAGATGTTTTACTCTTATTGATTAAGCTATAAAACTGTACCACACTTTCAACAAATTTATCGGCAGGTGTATTGATACGGTATCTGTGATAAAAGGCTAAGAGTAAATTGATTTTGCATAATTCTTCATCAGAATAATCATTTTCGTAATATAAATTTAAAACCACAGATACATTGCTTCCATATATAAATCCGCTGGTTTTTAAGTGGTCGTAAAACGATTGTTCATCAATATTTGCAAGTGTTTCTTGCGAATCAATGTCTTTGAGTAGTTTTTTTATCCAGCCGGAAGCAGAAGGATTCATTGTTTAAAAATTTTCTGTAAAGATATTTTAAAATTACTGTTTAATAAAAAAAGCTACGGGAGGTAGCTTTTTGAGTTATGTTTTGGCTTATTGAATAATCCCGCCACAACTTATGCGTCCGCCTGCATCACCTGTTGGTTGGGTTTTAAAATCGTCAACACCCGCATGAACTATAATGGCTTTGCCAATAATGTCTTTGGTCTCGTCGCCACAGCCTATACACCATTGATCGGTTGTCATGGTTACGGTACCGTTGCCGTTTGCATTGGCTTTAAAGTTTCCTATATCTCCTTTATGATAGCCTTCGGTGCTTCCCCATTTGCCGTGTGGCTGCTTGGTTGGATTCCAGTGACCTCCGGTTGAGGTTCCGTCAGGTGATGAGCAATCTGCTTTTTCGTGTAAATGAATGGCATGTTCTCCTTCAGTCAATCCGCCTATTACGGCAATAAGCGTTACGATGCCGTCTTTTTCGGTAAAAATGGCATTACCCTTGGCATTACTATCACTCTTAGATTCCAGAGTTACTTGTACTTTTTTTATTTCACGAGGTTTAGATGTTATTTCGGTATCTTCTTTAATATCTTCGGTTTCTTTTTGGTCTTTTTTACAAGATGTCATAAAAGCTAACCCTATGATGGCAAGAGCAAAAATTGATTTTTTCATTTTAAACAGGTTTTAAATCAAGGTTTAAAAGTAGGTAAATATTTGAGTATTCTCAAAAATATATGGGTTTATTTATAAAGACTCAATGTATGATTTTTATCATATTTTAAGTTTGCATCTTGTCATACTTTTGGGTTTTACAATTGATTTATGGAAAACTCATTGGTAACAAAATATCATATTCCGGGTCCGAGATACACCAGTTATCCGACAGTGCCTTACTGGGATAATGATACATTTTCATTAAAGAGATGGAAAGAATCAATGGTAAAAGCCTTTGAGCAGAGTAATTCTGAAGAAGGAATCAGTCTATACATCCACCTGCCGTTTTGTGAAAGTTTATGTACTTTTTGCGGTTGTCACAAGCGCATCACAAAACGGCATGATGTAGAAATACCTTATATCGATGCCATTATTAAAGAATGGGAATTATACTGTAACCTGCTGCCGTCAAAACCTGTAATTAAAGAAATGCATATTGGTGGCGGCACGCCTACTTTTTTTGCGCCAAATCACTTGAGTCTTTTGGTAAACAGTATTTTACGAAAAGCTGTTGTTGCACCCAACCACGAGTTTAGTTTTGAAGGGCATCCTAACAATACCACTCACGAACATTTAAAAACGTTTTATGATTTAGGTTTTAGACGGGTAAGTTTTGGTGTTCAGGATTATAATTATGACATACAAAAAGCAATCAACAGGATGCAACCTTTTGAAAATGTAAAGTTTGTAACAGATACAGCCAGAGAAATAGGTTATACATCTGTGGGGCACGATATTATTTTTGGGTTGCCGTTTCAAACAGAAGCGCATGTTGAAGAAACCATAAATAAAACGAAAGAATTAAATCCCGACAGAATAGCATTTTACAGCTATGCGCACGTACCGTGGATAAAAGGTAACGGGCAGCGTGGTTTTAAAGATGACAATTTGCCAACACCCGAAAGTAAAAAACGACAATACGAAACAGGCAAAAAGATGCTCGTACAGGCAGGCTATCACGATATTGGTATGGATCATTTTGCATTACCCGCAGACAATTTGTACAAAGCAATGACTTGCGGTAAACTTCACAGGAATTTTATGGGCTATACCGCATCAAAAACCAAACTTATGGTAGGTTTGGGCGTATCATCCATAAGTGACAGTTGGTATGGCTTTGCTCAAAACGTTAAAAACATTGAAGAATATTATCATTTAATAGAAGAAAAAATCATCCCCGTTTTCAAAGGGCATATTTTAAATACCGAAGATTTAATTATCAGGCAGCATATTTTGAATTTGATGTGCAGGTTTGAAACGTCTTGGGCTGCAAAAGAGTTGTATTTTGATGAATTGCCCGATGTTTTGGAGCAGTTAGCTATTATGCAGGAAGACGGTTTGATTGTGATTCAAGATAACACCATCAAGATAACACAAGCAGGAAAACCTTTTGTGCGAAATGTTTGTATGGCTTTTGATTTGTTATTGAATAGAAATAAACCTGAGATTCCATTGTTTTCAATGACAATATAAATAGTGAAAAAGCTTTGAAAAGTGCCAAAAATTCATTAATTTAATACACCCGAAAAGTTTATTAATAACCCCATAAAAAACCAAATTATGAAAAAAATAATAGTCCCGGTAGATTTTTCAGAACATTCCAATTATGCTATGGAAACAGCTGCCATCATAGCAAAAAAGAATAATGCAGAAATAATAGCATTGCACATGCTCGAAATGCCGGATACGCTTTTAACAAATTCAGATACTTTGCAGCACGAAAAAATAGTGTTTTTTGTAAAACTTGCAGAAAAACGTTTTCAGGAATTTTTGGATACACCATATTTAAAAGATGTAGAAGTTACCCCAATCGTTAAACGTTTTAAAGTATTTGACGAAATAAGCGAAGTAGCGGTTGACCATAGTGTCGATTTAATCGTTATGGGGTCACACGGTGCAAGCGGGCTTACAGAAATTTTTGTAGGGTCAAATACAGAACGTGTTGTAAGAAACTCAGAAGTTCCTGTGCTGGTAGTAAAAAACAAACCAAACAACTTTAACCTGGATAACGTGGTATTTGCTTCAGATTTTTCAAGAAAATCTGTGGTATCCTACATCAATGCCTCCAAGTTATTGCACAACCTTGGTGCAAAATTAAAATTGCTTTACGTTAATCTTCCGGGCGAATCGTTTAAAAGTTCATCACAAATGGAAGAAACCGTACAAGAGTTTTTGATGACTGCCGACGGAAACTTAAACATGTTTGGCGAAGTTAATTATATATGCGACTATTCGGTAGAAAGCGGCGTTTTAAATTTTGCTAAAAAAATAAATGCCGATGCAGTAGCAGTAGCAACACACGGCAGAAAAGGATTAGCTCATTTTTTTGAAGGAAGTATTTCTGAAGATATCGCAAATCACGCAGATTTACCTGTTATAACCTTTAGAATAATGGGTTAAAAGGTTAAATTAAAATTAGGTTGAGAAAAGGGAATTAAAGAAATTTGATTCCCTTTTTTTTAATGACATTCTATTTGGCTGCTTGCCGTATGCTGCATATTTACCGGCGAAATGTAAGGTATTCCAAGTTCCAGACCTCTTAAAATAAACAACACCCCAATAAGTATCACAAACACGGGAATTGCCTTTTGAAGATGTTTTTTTATGCCCGAATTTAAAAATTTACCAAGGTAAACAGCAGTTGTCATTAACGGGATAGTACCAATGCCAAATAGTATCATGTACAGACTGCTATACCATGCATTTCCAATAGCTATCGATGCAAACACTGCCATATAGACCAATCCGCAGGGTAAAAATCCGTTTAAAAACCCGATGGTTAAAAACGTATCTGCCGATTTTTTTTTCAAGGCAGCACCCAATTCTCTTTTTACTTTTGAAATAAGAATAAAAACAGGTTTTGAAAAATTGTACTTGTTAAATGTGTGTATGGGAATTACAATGGCAATAATCATCAAAACACCAATAGCAATAGACAATTGTTGTTGCAGTCCAAAGATGTTCAGGCTTTTTCCTATCAGCCCAAAGCACAGTCCTATAAGGCTATATGCCAGTAATCTTCCTGTATGGTAAGCAATTATTTGCGAAATTTTTTTAAATGAATTGTCCTGACTTACCGGCAACATAAATGCAATAGGACCGCACATGCCCACACAGTGAAAGCTTCCCAAAAATCCCAATGCAACCGCCGATAGCAACATAATTAATACACAATTTCTTTTTTGTACATATAAGCGTTATTTTCGTATTCCCAATCTACTTTAATGTTCCAGCGACCATCCAACAAACGGTGTTTAGGTATGAGCAAAGAATGATTTGACAAAGAAATTGGCGTTTCAAAGTCAAATTGTTTGTTAGATGGTCTATATAGGAACACTTTTCCTGTGATTAATGTTTGTTCGAGTTTTTCCGGAAATTTAATGATAATGCCTTCATCGGTTTTTGACCACGACAGGTTTTCTTCCAGTGTATTTGCATTGGTTTCTTTTTCCATTTCGTTTTGAAACGCCAACTCTTGCTGGTAATAATTTTCTATAACCAAATCATGGTCGTATTTTTTATTAACGTTCATTGTGATAATGAAATACATTATAAAGCTTATAAAGCCTATAAATGCCAGTATAATTCCTGTGGGCCAATTAAATTTCATAGTTGTTTTTTTTATATTATTGATAGCTTCGCGGCGCTAAGAAATTAACAGTTGTGGTTTCAATAATCTTGTCTCCGCTATATACATCAATTGTCAATTTGTTTTTGTCACTATTTAAATTGCTCTCATTTATTTCAATAAAAAGTGTGCCTTCTGCAAAACCTTGTTGAGGTACATGAAATTCTTTTCCTGTCGAAACCAGTTTGATGGTGCCTTTATGCTTTTTGAGCTTAAAGCTCACATGGTCAATCTGTTTGGTCGTTTTGTTTATGAGTTTATAGGTAAATACATTACTTATAATGTTATTTTCCTTGTGCTCATACAATTGCCCCGGCAATCTTAAAATTCTGGCTTCAACATCATTTCTTAAAAGTAACATGCCTGAAAGCAACCCGGTAAGAATGATAAGCACGGCAATGTATCCTTTCATTCTAGCGGTAATCTTGAACGGTTCTTTTTTTGTTATTTCATCTTCACTGGCATACCGTATAAGACCTTTAGGAAATCCTATTTTTTCCATAACAGTATCGCACTCGTCAATACATGCGGTACAGTTAACACATTCAAGCTGTGTGCCGTTTCGTATGTCGATACCGGTAGGGCATACATGAACACACTGAAAACAGTCAATACAATCGCCGTGTCCCAAGGTTTGTCTGTCTTCGTTTTTTCGCCATTTTTTTCGCCCGTTGGTGTTTTCGCCCCGTTTGTGGTCGTAAGCTACAACTATTGATTTTGTGTCCAGAAGCACGCCTTGCAATCTTCCGTAAGGACAAGCAATAATACATACCTGTTCTCTGAACCAGGCAAATACAAAGTAGAATACTGCCGTAAAAATGAGTAATGAAAAGAACGTGCTAAGATGACTTCCGGGACCTTCAACAATGTATTGAATAACCTTGTCGCCACTTATAATATATGCCAAAAATACATTGGCGATAATAAATGAGATAACTAAAAACATACTCCATTTTAGCAACCGTTTTTTTATTTTTTCAGCATCCCAAGGTTGTTTGTCAAGCTTCATTTGTTTGTTTCTGTCTCCGTCAATCCAAAACTCGATACGTCTGAAAACCATTTCGAGAAATATGGTTTGCGGACAAATCCATCCGCAGAAAAGCCGTCCGAAAGCCACCGTAAAGAGCGTGATAAATAGTACTCCAATTATCATTGAAATAACAAATAAATGAAAATCTTGCGGCCAAAACGGTAATCCGAAAATATTGAACCTGCGTTCCAGTACATTGAACATTAAAAACTGATTTCCGTTTATCTTTACAAATGGGGCTGCAAAGAGAAATAGTATGAGTATATAACTCACAGTTTTCCGGTAACGATAGAATTTTCCTGAAGGTTTTTTAGGGAAAACCCATGCACGTTTGCCTTCTTTTGTAACCGTACTTATAGAATCTCTAAACTGTTCGTGTTCGTTGTCCTGAGTTGCCAAAGCAATTATTTAATTTGTTCCGCTTTCGGAATTATTTTCTGTTGTTGCATTTTCTGCTTCCGGTGCCGTACTGCCATTGTCTTTAGCTGAAGCTTCGTCAACCCAAAGGTCGCCTTCGGGTGCTTTGGGATTTGCAGATTCTTTGCCTTGAAATGTTAGTAAGTAACTTGAAACCTGAGCCATTTCGACAGGTTTTAAGCTTGTCTTCCATGGAATCATACCTTTTCCGGCTCGTCCACCTTCAGCAACGGTTTTAAAAACGTTTTTAATGCCTCCGCCTAAAATCCAATAGTTATCGGTGAGATTCGGGCCAATTCCGCCGCCGCCGTCTGCCGCATGACAAGCTACACAATTTACATCATAAATGGTTTTACCTTTACTTAAATCGGCTGCATCGGTAAGTAGCTCTACGGTATTAAAATCAACTAAATCTTTAGCTGTTTTTTTGTATTCTTCAATATCTATTTTGGCTTGTGCAAGTTCTTTATTGAGTTCGTCATATTGGTTTTCACCGTTAAATACATGGTATCTAAGTAAATATACCGCGCCAAAGATGATAGAAATATAGAAACCGTATAGCCACCACGGCGGTAGTGAGTTGTCTAATTCTCTTATACCGTCATAATTATGGTCTAACACAATTTCGCCTTCATTTTCAATAGGTTTTGAACCAAGAAGTTTGTTGTAAATGCTTTTGATTTTGGTAAACTGCGGTGTTTTGTGTTTTGCAGCCAGATATTTTGCTTTTGCAGCTTCATCAAGACTTTGAAAAAGCACATTTTCAAGCGCACCCACAATGGCTTCAATAGCAACAATAACAAGGAATACCAGTACCAAAAACAGCATGATAACAGGGTATTTCAAGAAAGCCGGCTCGTCACCCGAATCAACAAAATATTCAATCAAACCAAAAATGGTAAAGAATACTAAGGGAACTCTAACGTATGATGGAAAAAAATGTCTCATAACTGTGAATCGTTTTGGTTATTATCAGTGTCTAATGGTATGTTGCTCATTTTGGTTATATAGTCTTTTTTTGCAGTTGCAACCCACCAAAACAGGGCAACAAAAAAGATGAAGAAAATGAGTAATGATATGATAGGATAGATTTCAATATCTGAAATACTTTCCATGTGGCCTTTAACAAATTTCAACATAATTTCTATAATTTATTCTTGAACGGTTTCAACTTTTATATCGGTACCTAAGCGTTGCATATAGGCTATGAGTGCCACAATCTCTCTGTTGCGCATTTCAATAAATGCTCTGTTTTGTTCTTCGGCAGCTTTTTTGTCTGCTTCATAAATTTTTACAAAATCAGGGTCGCTATACAGGTTTTTCTCTATTTGGGTACCTTGTTCTAACATTTGTTTTTGAGCATTGGCAACGTCTTCATCGGTATAAGGAACGCCCAGCTGCATCATAACTCTCATTTTGGCTTCTGTTTGTGATTTGTCAAGTTCATTACGGATAAGCCATTTGTAGCCCGGCATGATAGAACCGCTTGAGGTGCTTTGCGGGTCGTACATGTGGTTTAAGTGCCAGTTGTCTGAATATTTACCGCCAAGCCTGTGTAAATCCGGACCGGTACGTTTGCTTCCCCATAAAAACGGATGGTCGTAAACAAATTCGCCTGCTTTTGAAAACTCGCCGTAGCGTTCTACTTCACTTCTAAAAGGTCTTACCATTTGCGAATGGCACCCTACGCAGCCTTCACGTATGTAAATATCACGTCCTTCAAGCTCCAATGGTGTGTATGGTTTTACGCTTGTTATGGTTGGCACATTTGATTTTACCATAATGGTTGGCACAATTTGAATAATACCTCCTATGAGGATAGCAACGGTAGCCAGAATAGTAAGTTGTACAGGTCGTCTTTCTAACCAGCTGTGCCAGCCTTCACCAGCCAAACGTCTTTTTGAAACACGTTCCAGTGCCGGTGCTTCGGCAAGCTCGTCGGTTACTTTACTGCCCGATTTTACCGTAGCGTAAATATTGTAAATCATGATAAACATCCCTACAATATAAAGGCTTCCGCCTATGGCACGCATCCAGTACATTGGGATAATTTCTGAAACGGTTTCCAAAAAGTTACCGTAAACTAAGGTTCCGTCAGGGTTAAATTGCTTCCACATACTTGCCTGTACAAATCCGGCAACGTACATAGGCAGCGCATAAATGATAATACCTAATGTACCTAACCAAAAATGCGTATTTGCCAGAGCGACAGATTTTAATTTTGTTTTGAATAACCTTGGGACTAACCAGTAAATCATACCAAAGGTCAAGAATCCGTTCCATGCAAGTGCGCCTACATGTACGTGAGCAATAATCCAGTCTGTATAATGCGCAATGGCATTGACATTTTTTAACGATAGCATTGGACCTTCAAAAGTTGCCATACCATAACCGGTGATAGCTACCACCATAAATTTTAAAACAGGATCTGTACGTACTTTATCCCAAACACCTCGAAGTGTCAGCAAACCGTTTATCATACCACCCCAGGAAGGCATTAACAGCATTACAGAAAATGCAACACCAAGATTTTGAGCCCATTCGGGTAGTGCAGTATATAACAAATGATGCGGCCCTGCCCAGATATAAATAAATATCAACGACCAGAAATGCACGATAGATAAACGATAGGAATATACAGGTCTGTCGGCAGCTTTTGGTATAAAATAATACATTAACCCAAGAAATGGTGTTGTCAGGAAAAACGCCACAGCATTATGCCCATACCACCATTGTACCAATGCATCCTGCACACCGGCATAAACCGAATAACTTTTTAATGCAGATACAGGCAACGCCAAACTGTTAAAAATATGCAGTACGGCAACGGTTACAAATGTGGCAATGTAAAACCAGATGGCAACATATAAGTGACGTTGGCGTCTTTTAAAAATAGTTGCGATGAGGTTCCAGCCAAAGGTTACCCAAACCACTGCAATGGCGATGTCAATAGGCCATTCCAGCTCGGCATATTCTTTTGATGTGGTAATACCAAGCGGTAATGTAATGGCAGCTGCAACAATGATAAACTGCCATCCCCAAAAGTTAATGTTGCTCAAAGCATCACTTGCCATACGTGTTTTGAGTAATCGCTGGGTAGAATAGTAAACTCCGGCAAAAATGGCATTACCCACAAATGCAAAGATAACAGCATTGGTGTGTAATGGTCGTAAACGCCCGAAGCTGAGCCACGATATACCATCGGTCAAATTAGGGAATATAAACATAAAGGCAAGAAGTAAACCTACCGCCATGCCTATAGCTCCCCAGAAAATGGTGGCGTAGATAAATTTTTTAACGATTTTATTATCGTAATAAAATTGCTGCATTTCCATAATTGTAATGATTAGTCTTTAGTTATTTTATTGTTAGTTTTTGTGTTGTTTTTTGATGGTTCTTTTACGAGTTCGTCTTCAAAAAGCATCCGTACAGACGGCGTGTAGCCATCATCAAATTGTCCTCGTCTTACAGCAATGATAAATGCTGCAAAAAAAATTACAGCAACCACGATACTTATAGTTAGTAAAATATAAATAGCACTCATACCTGTTTTTAAGTTATTGTCAAAAATACGTTTGTGTTCTTTTTTGAAATATGATATTTGTCATACTTTGATTTTTTGTTTACTTTAGTTTTTTACCCAAAATATTTGTGGCTATTGTGGTAAACGTAACGATGCTTATCGAGCTTAATGGCATCAAAATAGCTGCTATCACCGGTTCCAGTCTGCCGCTTACGGCAAATGATAATCCTATAACATTGTAGAAAAGCGATAAAACAAAACTCCATTTAATGATTTTTACAGCCGTATTGGTTGCTCTTATATAATCGTACAGGTTTTCAAACTTTGTAGCATCCAGTATCGCATCACAAGCAGGCGAAAACACATTTACATTTTCTGATATGGCAATACCTACATCACTTTGTGCTAACGCTCCGGCATCGTTAAGTCCGTCACCAATCATCAGAATTTTTGCGCTTTCGGTTTGATGGTATTTGATATACTCTAATTTATCTTCGGGTTTTTGATTAAAAAGAAGTTTTGTTCTTGCAGGCAGAAGTTTTTTTAAATTATCGAGTTCACCTTCATTATCACCGGACAAAATAACCAAATCATAATGCTTTTTTAACAGGTTGAACAGTTTTGAAAGTCCTTTTCTATAACTATTATAAAATGTGTAATGACCTTTATACGTGTTGTTTGTGCTAATGTGTACTGATGTGTTCAGAAGATTTGCACTATCGGGTTTGCCTACAAAACTTGACGAGCCTACTTTAATGTGATTTTGCTTGTGTGATGCTTCAAGTCCTTTGCCTACATATTCCTGAAATGAATCTAAAGTGACAATATTATTATCTTTCAAAATGTCATAAAGTGTCCGGCTTAACGGATGGTTAGAGCCTCGCAAGGTATTTTTCAGCAAAGCTTCTTCATCGGCAGATAATGTAACACCTTCATAACTTACTGTACTTTTTTGGTTTGAGGTAATGGTGCCGGTTTTATCAAAAATTACGGTGTTTATAGCTGCAAGTTGCTCGATAACGCCTGCATTTTTGAGATAGAATTTTTTTCTTCCGAAAATACGCAGCAGGTTTCCAAGTGTAAAAGGCGCAGCCAGAGCAATGGCACACGGACATGCAATGATGAGTACGGCTGTAAAAACGTTGATGGCTTTTGATGCATCAACAATAATCCAATAGGTTGTGGCAATAAACGCAATAGACAATACCGCAATTGTAAAACGCTTGCTTATGGCATTGGTAATATTGGTAAACACATCTTGTTTATCTTTCTTAAACACATCATTGCTCCAAAGTTGTGTAAGGTAGCTTTGCTCAACAGATTTTATGGCTTCAACTTCAATAATGCCCGAAGTCTGCTTGCCGCCTGCAAAAAGTTTGTCGCCCGATTCTTTGCGTACCTTTTTTGATTCGCCTGTAACAAAACTGTAATCGATAGAAGCATTTCCCGATATTAAAATGGCATCCACCGGAATTAGTTCTTCATTGCGAATGAGCAATCTGTCGCCTTTTTTGATGTCGTAAACCTGTATGGAAGATTCGGTTTTATCTTTTGAAATCGTGGTAACGGCAATAGGAAAATAGGATTTGTAATCACGTTCAAACGATAAAAAGGCATAGGTTTTATGCTGAAAGAATTTGCCCAGCAACAAGAAAAACAGCAATCCGGTAAGGCTGTCAAAAAATCCCGAACCCGTATCGAGGATAATATCTACGGTGCTTCTTAAAAACAGCACGATAATTCCCAAAGCAATAGGCACATCAATATTTAAAATTCCTGCACGCAAGCCTTTGTAAGCCGAACTGTAATAACCTTGTGACGAATAAAAAACAACCGGTAGCGAAAACGTAAACATTAACCATCTGAAAAAGGGTTTGTATTGTTCTATCCAGTATTCGTTAACTTCAAAATATTCGGGAAATGATAAAAACATCACATTGCCAAACGCAAAACCCGCAACGCCAAGTTTGTAAATAAGGCTTCGGTCAATATGTTTTTTTCCGGCATTAAAATCTTCCAGACTTATATAAGGTTCATACCCGATAGAGCTTAGCAGTAACACCAATTCTTTGAGTGAAAATGTCTTGGGATTGTAAGTAACACGTACTGTCTTTTTTCCGAAGTTTACCTGTGATGTATAAACCGAAGGCTGAAGTTTATTGAGGTTTTCCAATATCCAGATACACGAGCTGCAATGTATATGCGGAATGTACAATGTGGTAATCTGGGTGTCTTCATCGGTAAACTCTACAAGCTTGTCAATGATTTTCTGCTGACTCAAAAAGTCATATTTTCCTTTAATATCCTTTGGGATTGCGCCCGGTGACGACTGTAAGTCGTAATAGCATGTAAGTTCGTTGTCTGATAAAATCTCATAAACCGTCTTACAACCATGACAGCAAAAAGATTTTTCATGAAGCACAATAGTTGTTGTACAAGCGTCACCGCAATGAAAACAGAAAGACTTTTGCATAAAATTTGCTCATTTTTACCTGTAACAAAAGTCATAAACAAACTCAATTTAAAATATGATATTTATCATATAATAAGTATCTTTACACATCTCAATTTTAGGTTATGAGCAGATGTGAGCATTGTATCGCAAGGCAGCTTAATTCCATGAAGTCAATGACAAAGGAAGAGTTGAAAAATGTTTCTGAATGTAAAACAACCAAGTTTTATAAAAAAGGGGATATTATTTTTGATGAAGGCGAATCACTTAACGGTGTGTATTGTGTGAGAGATGGAATTTGTAAGCTACTGAAACTTAATGATAACGGTAAAGACCAAACGGTTAAACTTCTCGGGAAAGGCGAGCTTATAGGACAGCGTTCCATTATAAGTAATGAACGTACAAATTTGAGTGCGGTTGCGCTTAATGATGTCGAGTTGTGTTTTGTTCCGAAAGAACAGATAATCGCCAGTATCAAATCGAACAAAGAATTTTCTTTTGATGTGTTGCAGCATTTGGCACAGGATTTAAAAGAAGCCGAAGAAGACTTAATCAATATGGCTCAAAAATCTGTGAGCCAGCGTATGGCAGAAGCGTTAATTTATATTCATAAAAATTTTGGTACCGAACCGGATGGTACATTGAATCTTGTATTATCGCGCGAAGATTATGCCAGTATTGTAGGTACTGCGCTGGAATCTGCCATCAGGATATTGTCCCAGTTTAAAAAAGACGGATTGATTTCTGCCGATGGTAAGAAAATCATCATTAGCAACCTTGAAGGCTTAAAACGGGTGCGGTAGCTTTTGCTTTATTCAGGATTTTTAATCTAAGGTTTTCCATCTTTTTTGGTTTTCAACCAATCCGAATAGTACGTTTAATTACCGGCTGTTTCTCGATTTTATATTGTTTTGACACAAATCGATTATTTCTTGAATGCGTTTTTGTCGGGTGTCTTCACGTTTGGCTTGATTCAACCAATACAAATAACTTTTTCTGTAAGATGGTGCAAAACCCTGATAGTTTTCAAAAGCAGCCGGGTTTTGGTCAAACGCCATTTGTAAATCTTCGGGAATGATGCCTTTTTCAACGTTGTCCAAAGCTGTCCAACTGCCATTTTGCTTGCCAATATTAACGATTTTCTTGCCACTTTCGTGCAATAAATTATCATTGATAAGCTGCTCAATATAGCGTTTGTTCAAAGCACTCCAAACACTTTTTGGGTTGCGTGGCGTGAAATATTGACGGCGTTTGCCATCACCCAAACTTTTAACGGTAGAATCAATCCAGCCATAGCACAACGCTACTTTTACGGCTTCTTCCCAACGCATCGAATCATTCTCGTGCTCCACTTTATAAAAAATCAAATATACACCTTTTGAGTTTTGGTGGTTGTCGTGCAGCCATTCCCGCCATTCGGCATCCGATTTAAAATAGTGTTCTTCTAATTCAGACATAAAATTAATTCCTTATAATTTGATTTGGAAACACCACAACACTTTCAAAATTATCAGCACCAACCGATGCCACTCCAAAATAATAATTGTCAATCACAATGCCTTCTAAAGTAAACTCACTCACATCACCAACATATCTGCTGTTGTCCCAAGTAGGTGAGGTGGTATCTCGCCAGTAAACTTTGTAGCCTTTTGCACCTTCAACCTTATCCCATTTTAATTTTGCCGAAGCTTCAACGATACCGCCAATGCCAACGTTTGTTGGTTGCACTGGCGCGGATGCCAAACTTGCCATGTTGATGGCATTAACAGCAGTCAGTTTTTTTGCATATTCAAAGTTGACGTGTTCTAAAACATCACCGTAATTAATTCCATTTTCTGTACGAATGTCTTGATGTTGTTGTGTGTAATTTTCATGGGCTTCCATGATTCGGATGCCTGCAAAACCTAAATCATTAAACGGACGATGATGACCACCACGACCAAAACGGTCTAATCTGTAAACCATCATTGGGTTCATTTCAGGCATGTAAGTTTTGGTAGTTTTATAAACATAACGGGCCAATTGACGCGAAATACCATCAACTTCACCGCCATAAAAACGACGCATTTGGCGTTCACGCTCAGTTTCTGTTGGTGGTACCGGTTCAGAAAAAATCCGGAAGG
Source organism: uncultured Flavobacteriaceae bacterium (assembly GCA_964454675.1). GTDB lineage: Bacteria > Bacteroidota > Bacteroidia > Flavobacteriales > Flavobacteriaceae > CAYVUB01. Next base: position 150,603 of record CAYVUB010000002.1, read on the forward strand.
TGCGGTTGTCAATCACACCATCAACACCTTCGATATTTCCTATCATATCATTGTTAAAAACGCCATAAATGTCCCAACCTTTTTCTTTGGAGTAAGCTGCTAATCCAGCGCCACCAAAAAGTCCTTGTTCTTCACCAGAAAGTCCCACGTAAATAATGCTGCTTTCAAATGTGTATTTTGATAAAACTCTTGCTGCTTCAATAGTTCCGGCCATACCAGAAGCGTTGTCGTTTGCACCAGGTGCATCTGTAGTGAAATCCATGGTATTACTGGCTCTTGAGTCAATATCGCCACTCATGATGATATAACGATTTGGGTATTTGCTGCCTTTTTGAATGGCTACCACATTTACAACCCAAGCATCATGTGGCACACGGTTATTACCTTCTTTGGTTACAAAATCTTTTTGATAAAACACCTCAAGACAGTTGTTGCAGTTTTTTGAGATGGTCTCAAATTCCTGTTTTATCCAACGTCTGGCAGCACCAATGCCTCTGGTATTTGAAACGGTATCACTAAAGGTGTTTCGTGTGCCAAAATTGGCAAGTGTTTCTATATCCTTAGCAATACGTTCAGCCGAAACAGCATCAATAATGTCGTATATTTTTTCGTTGGTTTGCGCTTTTGTAATATTAAAAGTAAAAAGTAAGAGGATAATGAATAATGGTCTCATAGCTGTTAATTTTTAAGTTGAATAGTTCCAAAAATATTAGCGTCAATCCAACCTCTGTTTTTGTCTTCGCCTTCCACAGGAATTGAGCCGATAAAATTTTCACGTTCAAGGCTTGAATCATTATCACAATAAGCAATGGCAAAGCCTAATTTTTTATTTGCTGTCAATTTTACGGGAATGTTTTCCCTATCGTCTTTATAAGTGTCATCATAAATGGAAATTTTCAATTCCCAGATAGTTGTATTTCCGGAAGTTACATTTTTTGATATCACGTGACTATTGTACAATTTACCGGTTTTATCAGTGGACATATCAACAACATTGCCATCTAAAGCTATATGGTACGCAAACGCATTATGATTGTATTGATGTTCGCCGCCACTATTGTCTTCATCAATAAAAATTTCAACACAATCATCATCCCACCATAATTTTAAAGGGTCTTCATATTGGTCATAAAGCACATCATCGGTTATTTCTACTAAAACATAAAGCGCGTCTTCAGACCAACAAAGCTTATATTGACCTTCAAAATCTTCAGCAGTATAAGGTTGACCAAGCCATAATTCATTTATCGGATGCCAAGTTGCCCTACTCCAAATGGATTCATCAGCTATGCCATCAATATTAAGTGTTTCTTGTGTTTTTATAACCTCAATTAATTGTGTTTCTTTTTTTTCAGGCCAAGGTGTTTGTAGTTCACCAACGATCGCCAATTTTTTTCCATCCGGGCTTATGGTAAGGCGTGTAATATTTGTGATACCTTGAGATTTTAATGAAAAAACTTCTTGCCACTCACCATTTGTTTTTGGATTGTATCGATATAAAATACCGTCTTTTGCCATCAACATTTGTCCATCAGGAAGCCAGCACATATCTTCTGTCTGCGGTAATGTTTTAGCAATGAATTTTATTTCACCGGTTTTTGGATTTAAAGATTTTATTTCCCAATCAGTGTTTGTTTTAGATATATAACTTATCAATTTTGAGTTTGGAACAGGATGCAAAGAACGTCCTGTGTTTTCCTCAATTTTGGAATGTTTACTTTTATCAATCGTTGAAAGATACAGTGACAAAAAATCATTCTCTAAAGCAGACGACACCACAGTGTTTTTATCAAACCAAATGTAATACCCGACAATAATATCATCAATAAGAATTTTTGAATCGCCGGTTTTCATATCATATTCATAAAACTTTTGAACACCATCGGTTTCTAAACGAACCGCAGAAACAGCATTTTTATTCGGAATTTTTAACGGCGAATATTCACTGCCTTCGGTGTTTGAAAGCCATTCTTTTAACCCACTATTAATGGTGTATTTCAAAATATCGGTTTGATTATTTCTGGTAGAGGAAAACAAAATTGTGTTGTCATCTAAAAATGAAGGTTGGTTGTCATAACCGTCATTATTGGAAATATTTTGAAAATTGGAAAGCCGGAATGTATTTTGTTCTTGATTTAAATCGAACAGAAAAACTTCTGTATTTGGTTGGGAAAAATAGAGTAGTGGACAACATAAAAGCGCAAGTAATAGGGATGTTTTCATCAGTAGAAAAAATATTTTTCATAAATATAGTAAATAAAAAAAGCCAATTCAACTTAATGAATTGACTTTTCACGTCTAAAATTAATTTGAATTAGCCTAAAATTTTAGAAGCAATACTTGTTTTCAGTTTTTACTTTTTCGGCAATGGCTTTACGTAAATCTACAATATCCGGATAGTTGTTGTATTTGGTAAAACGTTTTAAGCCCATAAGCATCATACGCTGTTCATCGCCTTCGGCAAAAGAAATAATGCTTTCTTTTCCGTTTTGTTCAATGATTGATACTGCATTGTAAAGGTATAATTTTGCCATAGCAATTTGAACGGTTTGAGCATCTTCACCAAAACGTTTGGCGTTTTTCTCCGTTCTTAAAATGGTAGATTCCGCCATATAAATTTCAATCAGAATGTTGGATGCGGCCAATAATAATTGTTGATGACCATCCAATTCCGGACCAAATTTTTGAACGGCTGCTCCGGCAACCATCAGGAATACTTTTTTAAGTTTGGCAATCATTTCTTTTTCTTCCGAAAACAATTCTGAATAGTCAGGCGTGTCAAATGACGGAATGCCCATCAACTCTTCCTGAACTTTCATAGCAGGTGCCAATAAATCTACGTGACCTTTCATAGCTTTTTTTACCAACATTCCTACCGAAAGCATACGGTTGATTTCGTTAGTACCTTCATAAATTCGGGCAATACGCGCATCTCTCCAGGCAGCTTCCATAGGTGTTTCTTCAGAAAAGCCCATACCGCCAAAAATCTGGATGCCTTCGTCGGCACAATTCTGGACATCTTCAGATACCGCAACTTTCAAGATAGAGCATTCAATAGCGTATTCTTCAACACCTTTTAATTCGGCTTCTTGATGCGTGTTGCCTGCAGCTTGACGCATAGCAATTCGGTCTTCAATATTTTTAGCAGCTCTGTAACTTGCAGATTCTCCGGCATAGGCATTGGTTGCCATTTCCGCCAATTTGTATTTGATAGCACCAAATTCTGAAATTGGTGTGTTGAATTGTTTACGCTCGTTGGCATATTGTACCGCAGTAGTTGTAATACGGCGTTGCGAATCTAAACAAGCCGCAGCCAATTTGATACGACCAACATTCAAAGCGTTCATGGCTATTTTAAAACCTTCGCCACGACCAGCCAGCATATTTTCAACCGGTACTACGGTATCGTTAAAAAACACCTGACGGGTTGATGATGCACGAATACCTAATTTGTGCTCTTCTTCACCAAGGGTAATACCATTCTTTGGGTCATTTTCTACAATAAAACCTGTAATATTTTTATCATTTTCTATTCGAGCAAAAACGATAAATAACTTACAGAAACCTGCATTTGAAATCCACATTTTTTGCCCGTTGATTTTGTATGATTTTCCATCGGCAGACAACTCAGCAGTTGTTTTTCCGGAATTAGCATCACTCCCGGCTCCCGGCTCTGTTAAACAATAGGCACCAAACCATTCGCCTGTTGCTAAAAGCGGCACATATTTTTGTTTTTGTTCTTCGGTGCCGTAAAGCGTGATTGGCATAGTTCCAATTCCGGTGTGCGCACCAAAAGCGGTACTAAACGAACCCGTTCCACTGGAAATGTAATCACAAACCAACATCGTTGAGACAAAGCCCATATTGAGTCCGCCATATTCTTCGGGTACTGAGACACCCAAAAATCCAAGATCACCGGCTTTACGCATACACTCTTCGGTAAGCGCATAATCTTTTGCTTCAAAGCGTGGTTTGTTCGGGATAATTTCGCGGTCGTTAAATTCCATGACCGCTTCTTTCATCATTTTTTGTTCTTCTGAAAAATCTTCAGGTGTAAATACGTCTTCGCAGTTTGTTTCTTTAACGAGGAACTGACCGCCTCTTAAAATGTCTTTTTCTTGTGTTTCCATTGTTTTTTGTATAAGAAAAGAGAAAATAGATAATAGAAAAAAGACTATTTACTTAGTCCATTTTGAAAACCCATCGTCATTCGTTGGAATTCTTCTATTTTTTCTTCGAATTGTTTTAAATTTTGTTCGTTTATATATTTTCTATGTTTAGCTATTAATAACTGAGTTCCTAATTCAAATGAAGAACCCAATGAAATATCAAGATAGTTACTAAAAGACTTGTCTGTTTTGGCAGAACCTTCAGCAATGTTGCTTGGTATTGAAACGGAACATCTACTTAATTGAGATGAAAGATCATAACGTTCGTGTTTTGGAAAATCTATTAATAGGTCTGAAACATCATTTGCTATTTCCAAACCAAGTTGCCAAATTTTTAAATTCTTGTAATTATGACGTGGTCTAAAACTCATTTCACAGAAGTCTATTTTCTATTCTCTTTTTTCTATTCTCTCAGGAGAGAAATTCAAAAATCCCGCAAGCACCTTGTCCGGTACCTACACACATAGTTACTGCTCCATACTTACCTTGCATATTGCGTTTGCGCATTTCGTCAAATAATTGTACCGATAATTTTGCTCCGGTACAACCTAACGGATGCCCAAGCGCAATGGCACCACCATTGACGTTGATGATATCAGGGTTTAATCCTAACTCACGAATAACAGCCAAAGACTGTGAAGCAAAGGCTTCGTTCAATTCGATTAGTGCTAAATCGTCCTGTTTTAATCCGGCTTGTTTCAATGCTTTCGGAATGGCTTTTATAGGGCCAATCCCCATAATGCGAGGCTCTACACCGGCAGCAGCATAATTGACTAAACGTGCAATAGGCTCGAGGTTTAATTCTTTTACCATAGCTTCGCTCATAATTAACACAAATGCTGCGCCATCACTCATTTGTGATGAATTTCCGGCAGTTACGCTACCACCGGCTGCAAAAACGGCAGGTAACTTGGCCAACGCTTCTTTGCTTGTTCCTGCGCGTGGACCTTCATCTTTACTAACGGTATAAGATTTGGTTGCTTTTTTACCGTTCTCATCAATGTAAGTTTGCTCAATAGTGATTGGTACAATTTGCTCGTCAAATTTGCCTTCGGCTTGCGCTTTTAAAGCTTTTATATGCG
>CAYVUB010000002.1:155953-164232 GCA_964454675.1 uncultured Flavobacteriaceae bacterium
ACAATTTGCTCGTCAAATTTGCCTTCGGCTTGCGCTTTTAAAGCTTTTATATGCGAGTTGTAAGCAAACTCATCCTGATCTTCACGTGACACTTTAAATTGGTTGGCGACAGCTTCTGCCGTTAATCCCATTCCCCAATAATAGTCTTCATTACCGGCTTTTGCGGCAGCGTAATCCGGTACAGGTTTGTAGCCACCCATAGGTATAAAACTCATGCTTTCTGCGCCACCTGCAATGATACAATCTGCCATTCCGGCTTGAATTTTTGCAGTTGCAATGCCAATGGTTTCAATACCGGAAGCACAATACCGGTTTACGGTTACACCTGGAACATCTTCGATTTTTAATCCCATTAGGGAAATTAATCGGGCAACGTTCAATCCTTGTTCAGCTTCGGGCATGGCATTACCAACAATCACGTCGTCAATTCTGGTTTTGTCCAATTGCGGCACTTTTTCCATCATGAACTGAATGGTTTCTGCTGCTAACTCGTCAGGTCTTTTAAAACGGAACACGCCTTTTGGTGCTTTACCAACGGCTGTTCTGTATGCTTTTACTATATATGCTTGTTTCATATTAGCCCCCTAACCCCCAAAAGGGGAATTTTCCTATCAGGGGTCAATAGGTTTTTTATTAATATATCTATCTTTAAAACTCTTTTGTACAATTCTCGAATATGCATCCTTAAATTTTAATTTTCCCTTTGGGGTTAGGGGCTTTAATTACGCAATGGTTTCCCTGTTTTCAACATGTGCTGAATTCTTTCAAGTGTTTTTCTTTCCGTACATAATGAAAGAAATGCTTCACGTTCAATATCCAACAGATACTGTTCACTTACCAGTGTTGGTTCAGATAAATCACCACCAGCCATAACGTAAGCTAATTTATTGGCAATTTTCTTATCATGTTCACTGATATAATGTGCTTTTTCCATAGAATCTGTTCCAACAAGGAACATTCCTAATGCCTGTTTTCCTAAAACTTTAATATTTTTTCTTTTTACAGGTTGGGTGTAACCTTGCTCTGCCATCAGTTTTGCATAAGCTTTTGCTGTTGCTATTTGCCGGTCTTTATTGACCACTACAATATCTTTCCCTTTTTGAAGAATCCCTAAATCAAACGCTTCATAAGCCGATGTTGCTACTTTTGCCATCCCGATAGTTAAGAAATACTCTTGAAGAACATTTAACTCCACATCATTTTTACGGAAGGTATCGGAAGCTCTCAAGGTCATTTCTTTAGAACCACCGCCACCGGGAATTACGCCAACGCCAAACTCTACCAAACCAATATACGTTTCTGCAGCAGCGACCACCTTATCGGCGTGCATTGATAATTCGCATCCACCACCAAGAGCCATACCGTGTGGCGCAGCAATAGTTGGTATTGATGAATAACGCATACGCATCATCGTATCCTGGAAATACTTGATAGCCATGTTAAGCTCATCGTATTCCTGCTCGGCTGCCATCATAAAAATCATCCCAATATTAGCACCAACAGAGAAATTAGCCGCTTGATTGCCAACAACCAAACCTTGAAAATCTTTTTCGGCAAGGTCAACAGCTTTGTTTAATCCTGCTAACACATCACCGCCAATGGTATTCATTTTTGACTGGAATTCCACATTTAAAATGCCATCGCCTAAATCTTCAATGACAACGCCTGAATTTTTCCAAACTTCATTAGATTTTCTAATGTTATCAAGAATGATGAATGCATCTTGCCCCGGAATTTTCTCTTGTGATTTTTTTTGAATATCATAAGCGTGGGTTGTACCATTTTTTACAGTGTAAAATGAATCATTTCCTGAAGCAATCATATCATTTACCCAAGCCGCAGGCTCGTAACCTTCGGCTTTCATAAGCTCGATACCTTTGGTAACGCCAATAGCATCCCAAATTTGAAAAGGTCCGTGTTCCCATCCAAAACCGGCTTTCATAGCATCATCAATTTTGTAAAGCTGGTCGGTTATTTCGGGAATACGATTGGAAACATAAGCAAAAAGAGCCGTGAGATTTTTACGGTAAAATTCGCCTGCCTTGTCTTTTCCGGAAATTAAAACAGGGAAACGGTCAATGACTTTATCAATGGTTTTTGTGAGCTCTAAGGTTGCAAAATTGGCTTTTTTATTTGGGCGGTATTCTAAAGTGTTTAGGTCTAATGACAGAATATCCTTGCCTTCTTTTTTGTAGAATCCTTGACCGGTTTTGCTGCCAAGCCATTTGTTTTCAACCATTTTACTGATAAAATCAGGTAATTTGAAAAGGTCATGGCGTTCATCATCAGGACAATTGTCTGCAATTCCGTTTGCAACATGTACCAATGTGTCCAAGCCTACAACATCAACTGTTCTGAACGTAGCCGATTTTGGCCGGCCAATAACCGGACCTGTTAATTTATCAACTTCTTCAATAGTCATATCCATATCTTTCACCATGTGGAATAAGCTCATAATGCTGAAAATACCTATGCGGTTGCCAATAAATGCGGGCGTATCTTTGGCTACGACAGAAGTTTTTCCGAGGAATTGCTCACCATAACCATTTAAAAAATCTAAAACTTCGGGAGATGTTTTTGGTCCCGGAATGATTTCAAACAATTTTAAGTAACGTGCCGGATTAAAGAAGTGTGTTCCGCAGAAATGCTTTTGAAAATCGTCGCTTCTGCCTTCACTCATAAAATGGATAGGAATACCGGACGTATTTGAAGTAATAAGTGTTCCCGGAGTTCTGTGTTTTTCAAGGTTTTCAAATACTTGTTTTTTGATGTCCAAGCGTTCTACAACCACTTCAATAATCCAATCAACTTTGGCAATTTTTGCAATATCATCTTCCAGATTTCCTGTAGTGATACGTTTTGCAAAACTTTGATGGTAAATTGGCGAAGGCTTCGATTTTAAAGCAGCAGCAAGCGAATCATTTACAATACGGTTGCGTACCTGTTTATTTTCGAGGGTTAAACCTTTAGCTTTTTCGACGTCATTAAGTTCTCTCGGGACAATGTCGAGTAGGAGCACGTCCACACCAATATTGGCAAAATGGCACGCAATGCCGCTGCCCATAATTCCGGAACCAATGACCGCTATTTTTTTAATTCTACGTTTACTCATTTTTATTTGTGTGTATGTTTTTTTGATTGTATATGGTTTTGTTGGAAATCATGTTGTTAATGAGTTCTGCTACTTCATAAAAATGCTGAAGTTTTTCGTTTGAAACATTTTGCCGTACGGTATCATTGAAAGTCAATACTTTATCACGGGAATAAGCTCGTTTTTCTTTTCCGAAATCGGTAAGATGGATAAGCACACTGCGACCATCTTCGGGGTTTGGGTGCCTTGTGATAAGCCCTTTTTCTTCCATAGATTTTAAAGTGCGTGACAAGCTTGTTGCTTCCATGCCCATTTTCGGGCCTAATGATGTAGAAGGTGTGCCATTTTCGGGGTCAATGCTTAATAGCGCAAATCCGGTAGCCATAGTGCTTTCAAATTTTGCGGCTTCTTCATTGTACATCTTGGTAACAGCTAACCATGTGGTTCTAAGGACGTAATCAATAGTTTTGTCTTTCATACATCATATTTAATAAACCCAAAGATACATAAATTTATTATGCATGCATAATAAATTTATGTAAAATTTATGTAAAAAAAATATCCTTAGGGTTTAAAAAACTGTTTGAAATTATTTAAGACACGTTTTTTGTGTCTCTTTATTGGCTGCAACTCCGTTAAAAATTATTAAACGATAACTCTGCTATCCTTTAATAATTTGCCTCGTTTCGCTCAAAAATAGCCTATACAATTCCGTACAAAACAACTTTAAACGATTTCTAAGAATATGAGTTTTGAGTAGTTGTAGTTATGAGTATATCTTGTTGTATAAGTCTTTATAAATATCTTTTATAACATCACGTTTCATTTTCATTGTTGGTGTTAAATGTCCGCCGTCAATACTCCAAACGTCGGGTGTAAGTTCAAAACGTTTTATTTGTTCCCATTTTCCAAATTGTTCATTGCAGGTATCTATTTCTTTTTGAATACGGGCTATGACTTCCGGTGCGGCGCTTATTTCGGTTTCGGTAGTGCCTGTTTTTAATTCTTTCCGCTTTATCCATTCTTTTATAAATTCAAAATTAGGCTGAATAAAAGCAGCAGGCATTTTTTCGCCTTCGCCAATAACCATTACCTGTTCTATGAAGCGGGATTGTTTAAGATCATTTTCAAGCAGTGTCGGAATAACGTATTTTCCGCCCGATGTTTTGAACATTTCTTTTTTACGTCCTGTGATTTTCAAGAAACCTTCACTGTCAATTTCGCCTTTGTCGCCGGTATGAAAATAATCGCCGGTCATGACTTCGGCGGTACGTTCCGGGTCTTTGTAATAGCCCATCATCACGTTTGGTCCCTTTATGAGAATCTCTCCATCGTCGGCAATTTTAATTTCAACATTATCAATGGCAATACCTACGGTGCCTACTTTGTACATGTTGTTGGCATACATGCCTACGGATACTACGGGCGATGTTTCGGTAAGTCCGTAGCCTTCCATGACCTGCATATTGGCGGCTCCAAAAATTCTGGATAAACGCGGTTGCAGAGCCGCGCTTCCCGAAACCATAGTAGAAAGGTTTCCGCCGAGTGCTTCCTGCCATTTGCTAAAAATAAGCTTGCGGGCAATTTTTAACTGAAATTCATACCACCAGCCGTTTTTTCCGTAAGGCTCCCATATTTCGCCAAGTGATACTGCCCAGAAAAACAGTTTTTGCTTAATACCGGAAAGGTCTTCGGCTTTTGCCATGATTTTATCATATACTTTTTCAAGTAATCTTGGAACAACACTCATTAAATGAGGTTTTATTTCTTTGGCATTATCACCTATTTTGTCTAAACCTTCGGCATAGTAAACAGAAGTTCCTGCATACTGATAAATATAGATGAGTACGCGTTCAAAAATGTGGCATATAGGCAGGAAGCTCAGCACTCTGGTTTCTCCCTGAGTAATAGGCAAACGTTTTGAAGAGTCAAGTGCATTGCTGGTAATGTTCCAATGTGAGAGCATCACGCCTTTTGGTTTTCCTGTGGTGCCCGATGTGTAGATAATGGTTGCCAAATCGGTGGATTTGACATCATTTTTTCGGGCTTCAACTTCCGGCTGGAAGCTCTCGTCGTTACCAATCTCAAATAATTCGGAATAATGCTTGCAGCCTTTAATATGGTCAAATGAATAGATGTCTTTTAATTTGGTTTTGTCCTTGATTGCCAAAACTTTGTTGAGTACTTCTTCGTCAGACACAAAACAGTAAACAGATTCGCTGTGGTTGATGATGTACTCATAATCTTCAGCACTTATGGTTGGATATATAGGAACATTTTGTGCGCCTACTTGCAAAACACCAATATCCATAATGTTCCATTCGGTTCTGTTTGTACTTGAAATAACAGCTATTTTGTCGTTTTTGTTTACGCCCAATTTGACAAGAGCCCTGCTTACGGCATTGGCTTTATCAACATACTCTTTGGTGGAAGTTTTAGCCCATTCGCCATTATATTTTGTCACAAATGCAGCATCAAGATTATGGTTTTCAAGTTGATAATACGGAAAATCAAAAAGTCTGGTAATTTCTGTCATGAGCTGAGGAACTTAGTTATGCTTGCAAAGTAGTAAATAAAATAAGATTTTCAAATTATGGTATAAAAAAAGGAACTATCGGTAAAATAATTCCTTCTTTTTTGAGGATTTATAGTATTGATTTTTTTATCAATCCATTTCCTTGCATTTACAAATGCCTCTAACCAAGAATAAACTCCGTATAATTTTATGGTTTTGAACTGTAACTAAAAAATAAACCGCTCTGAAATTGCTTTTAAAGAGGTTGTGCAACGGTTACCGCTGTTGTGTGCAGTACTTTATTCTGTTTTTAGTATTTTACCCGTAACTTCAATGAACTCCTTTCTCCAATATTTGTTATTATGACCACCTTCGTACTCTTTTATTTCTACAAGTGAATTTAACTCTCCATACTTAGATTTTAAAAATTCAGCATCATCTTTGAGAAAAAACGGTTCTTCAGTTCCATATCTCAAATATAAAATTGGATATTTTGTGTTGGTATCCCAATTATTCGATTGAATATCTCCTCCAAAAGTTGAAAAACAAATATATGTTCCGATTAAATTGGGTTTGTTATTTAGTAAACTTAACCCAAAACCTGCACCATTTGAAACTCCGTAAAAATATCTGTCATTTTTATTAAGATTTTGATTATACTGTTTTTCTACTTCGGGGATAAATTCTTTGATAAAATAAGACATATGATTTGGAAAACGTTTCATAAGTAGAGTGTCATCTGACATATTATTTACATACTCAAAATTTCTAAAATTTAGATATAATTTATCTCCATTTCCGTATGTGGCACTTGTACTGTCTGCAATTTTATCATTTGAAAAACTCGCAACAAATATTAATGGTTTAATGTTATTAGAAACAATTAATGAATCCAATAATGATTTTATATTCGTTATTTCGGTATCCCCATCTGTTGCGTATATAATTGGGTATTTTTTGTTTTTATCAAATCCTTTAGGTAAATAGATATTATGTTTTCGATATTCTTTCAAATATTCACTATAAATAGAGTCTGTTAAAAACTGAGATTCTGAAAATACTGTTTTTTTATCTGAAACCGTTTTTTTAACACTACAAGAAATAGCTAATAAAAGTCCTAATGTTACTATTGTTAATTTTAATGTAAATTTCATTGTCTGTTTATTAGTTATAGGGGTCGCCCTACGGTTGCTTGTAACGTCAGTTCATCTAAAAACCTCATTTCGGATTCAAAACGAACTGTTTTTTTGATAAATATAATTGTTTTAAGCATAGCGCAAAACCCTTTCAGAAAAAACCGTTTGCTTCATTTGAGTTGAAAAACGGGTGTAAACCACTCTAAAATCGCTTTTAAAGAGGTCGGTTTTATGATTTTGGAATCTTATTTTGAAAAAATAAGGGTTGTGCAACGATTACCGCTGTTATAGCCGGTTTTTTTATTCCTGTTTGTATATAATTTCAAAGTCGTCACCAAGTATAATTGATATTTCTTTATGCAGTTCTCCCGTCTGTGAATGAAAATTGTCCCATTGTGATTTGTTCCACATTGAATCTCCTGCCGGGTCTTCCCAATTCAGACTTTCACTATACAATTTGTCTAATGCCAATACTTTTTGTTTTGTCGAATCTGGTAATTTAATTCTTGCTTCCTGACTAACTTTTCCATTTAGGTCGTAAATTTCTGCGTCTAAAGTTCCTACGTCATATTTTTTATATGCAGCTTCGTTGTCACACCACAGACAACCACCACAACCATAGTCGAAAAAGAAGCGAAGTCTATATGTTGGATTTTTTCCGTTACTCATAAATTTTCGCACCTTTAAAAATGTCTGCGAATGTTGACCAGTCCGCTTTGTCAGCGTTTACATTTTGCTCCATATTGTCGTAATAACCTTGTATGTCTTCCGTATAAGCACTCAAGGCTTCTAAAAAGTCGGGTAATGATTTGTTTTCCCAACTTTCGGGATTGTCCAAAAAGTCCTTGCGTAATAAGTCAAGAAACTTAATGAAAGATTCTCTGTCCGTTACTTTAAAGTCGTTAAGTGTATCGTTCATAAAATTGGCTACGGTTTACGGCTTGGCGCAGTGGCGACTAATGGAAATTAATTTTCCCATTAGGAAAAACGAAGTTATGAAAAAAAGAGTTCTATAAACACAAAACCAGCGATTAGATAAAACCGCAGTTGTACGCAGTATGTTTTTCGCTAACAGTTTAATTCAGTATTTTTTTCGTGTCGAATTTCGGCTCCATAATATAAATACCAATCAACTATTCGATCATCTATTTCGTCAAAAATATCATCATCTGTATATGGTTGGTCTTCAATACTCAATCTGTCTAAATCTCTATTAATTTGTTCAATTGTTTTGTCTTCGAATACTTGTTTGTCCGATAGTTTTGTCCTCAAGTATTGAATCAATATTCCGTGACAATTTTCGTTAAAGTTTCCGTTTCCGTTTCGATGCGCTTCGTCACGAAGTTTTTCTATTGCTCTTAATAATTCTCCTTGTACAAATTCCGCTTGTCCAGACTTAGGGACAAAATCCTGCCAAATATTTTTTCCGTGTTCTAAGTACTTTTCCTGTGTCATTTTCTTTGTATTTGAACAATTTGAAAATATCAGTATTAAAATTAAGCATAGTGCGTTTTTCATATTGCGTATAACGTTTTGC
>CAYVUB010000003.1:0-131949 GCA_964454675.1 uncultured Flavobacteriaceae bacterium
AAAACAAAAAATATCTTATCAAAAAAAAGCTCAACATCCGCAACGATGTTGATATTTACCAATGGCTTGACGAAATGTAATTTATTTACAATAAGGTATTTATAAAATAAATTAACAGGTCGTTATACTTTCGTGATAGTCATTTCTTGGCTTGTTTTGCCTTTTCCTGCAACTTTGCCACAACTAATCCTAAAACCCAAACCGCTATGAAAAAAACTTTACAATTCAGTATCGCTTTTGCCCTGTTATTAGTATGCGGAAAAGCCCAAGCCCAATGTCCTACACCAAACTCTGATGGATACGTTTACTTAAGCTCTCAGGCAGAAGTAGATGCGTTTATAATTAACTACCCAAATTGTACAGAGATTGAAGGCGGTTTGCTTATCGGGGATTATGAAAATCCAAGTGATATAACAAACTTATTGCCTTTAAGCAATCTGACTTCTGTGGGAGGTTTTGAAATTTATGCAGGAGGGCTTGAAATTTTTAATTCTCAATTAACCTCACTTTCAGGGTTAGAGAGCCTGATTTGGGTAGGAGAATTGAATATTGTTGGAAATAATGCTTTAATCTCACTTTCAGGATTAAACAACTTGACTACCATAACAACAACAGGTAATCTTGTTATTTTTGAAAATAATGTCTTAACTTCACTAACGGCATTAGATAATCTGACTTCTGTGGGAGGGCTTTCAATTTATCTTAATCCTCAATTAACCTCACTTTCAGGGTTGAATAATCTGAATTATGTAGGGTGGATACTCGATATTTATGGAAATTCCCAATTAACCGATATATCTGCCTTGCAGAATGTAAACCTTGCAAATGTGAATGAAGAATGGTGGTCTGGTTTATTTATTTGGAATAACTCTCTACTTGAAGTTTGCAACCTGCCTAATTTCTGTGCATATCTGGCTAATGACCCCGATACACACCCAAGAGATATATACGATAACGCAGGAGATTGTATCAGTGAGCAAGCGGTATTAAATGCGTGTTCTTTGAGTATGGAAGATAATGCGTTCAGTGAGGTAACGGTTTATCCCAATCCTGTAAAAGACATATTGCATTTCAGCCAAGAAATCCATAAAATAACCCTAACAGACCTTACAGGCAAAGTACTTTCCACTCAAAACAACAGCAGTCAAACAGATATATCGGGGTTGAAAAATGGGGTGTATCTTGTTATCATAGAAACAGAAAACGGTTTGAAAGAGACGAAGAAAGTGGTGAAAAGGTAAAGTAATAAAAAAACCTCACAGGTTTTTATACTTGTGAGGTTTAACCTAAATTATTAAATGCGGTTAAATTTTAAGCTCGTTGAACAGTTCAATCAGTTTATCGCTTGAAGGTCTTGGCGCATCTGCCGATACTATGTTACCATTGGGATCAATAAGAATAAATCTCGGGATACCGTTTATTTTATAATTTTGTATAAAATCTGATTGCCATGCCTTATCAGAAAATAACTGAACTCCTCCAAGTTCCCTGTCAGCAATCATTTGTTTCCAGCCATCTTTTGCAGCTGCTGCGGCTTCTTCTTGTGTAGCTGCTTTGTATCCGCGGCCATCATCAACAGAAATGCTTACAAATTCAATGTTTTTACCATGGTATTTTTTCTCAACTTCTTTTAAAAATGGAATTTCAGCTTTACATGGACCGCACCAGGTTGCCCAAATATCAAAATACACATATTTTCCTTTAAAATCGCTTATAGATGTTGTGCCTCCTTTATAGTTTTCATAATTTTCAAAAGTTGGCGATGCCATACCTTTCGGGAATGCTTCTCTTAAAGCGATAGCGCCTGCAAAATAGTTATTGAACATATTAAGCAAAGGTTCCAACTCGTTGTTGGCTTGTGTGGTAATTAAAGAATCAACATCTTTTGAAGAATTATAAAATTCCGAAAGTTTGCTTCGTATGCTGTTCATTTCATTTTTTAATCCTTCAGAACTTAAACTGCTTAGTCTATCCTGATCAAAAAGTTGTTCTTCAAGCAATGCTTTTTTTGCTAAAAACGTACTGTGCTCAGCACCAAATCCGGAGTATTTAACGGTTTCGTCAAATTCTTTGGCATCAACGGTTACATCCAGTTCATAACCGTTTCTCAGAAAAACGGCAGTAGCTTCGGTACCGTCAAACAAATTATATATACCGGGTTCAACTTTTAAGGTGTCTTTAAAAGTACCGTCTTCATCTACTTTTATGGTTTTTGAAAATGTTCTGGTAACAACAAGTAACGAATCACTGTTTTTATTGGTGATTTTTCCTGATAAGGTAACGTAATCTTTCGGCTCTTTCTGGCAGCTCACTATAGCTATGGCAGCCAGTAGTATAAGTATGTATTTCATATTTTAATTAAATTTTTTTCAAAAGTAACAGTTTATAAGGGAGCAATCAATATTTTATTAATTATTAACATAAGTTGCATAATTATATCCTAATGTTGAATTTTGGTCAAATTTATCAACCTAATGGATTCAATACATCATATTTCTTCTCAAACACTTGAATTATCTACAATTAATGATATTATCATTCAAGATAAAAAACTGCAATTATCTGAAGATTCGGTAAAAAAAATACAAGATTGCAGGGATTACCTCGATCGCAGGATGCAGCAGCAGGACGCGCCCATTTACGGAATCAACACAGGTTTTGGTTCTTTGTATAACGTAAAAATATCAAAAGATAAGCTTACCCGGCTTCAGGAAAATCTGGTAATGTCTCACGCTTGCGGTACAGGCGATAAAGTACCTGATGCTGTTGTAAAGCTGATGCTGCTTTTAAAGATACAATCGTTAAGCTACGGTCATAGTGGTGTGCAGGTTGCAACGGTCAACAGGCTGATTGATTTTTATAATCACGATATACTGCCTGTGGTTTACACACAAGGTTCACTTGGTGCTTCGGGCGATTTGGCACCATTGGCACATTTATCGCTGCCGCTTATAGGTAAAGGCGAGGTTGTTTATAAAGGGGAAATTGTTGATGCGGCAACTGTTTTAAACAAGTTTAACTGGCAGCCTGTCACATTATTGTCAAAAGAAGGATTGGCATTATTAAACGGAACACAATTTATGAGTGCTTACGGAATTCATTTGCTGTTAAAATCTTACAAACTGTCTTATCTGGCAGATTTAATAGGAAGCATTTCATTAGATGCTTTTGATGGCCGTATAGAACCGTTTAACGAATTGGTACATTTGGTACGGCCTCATAAGGGACAACTAAAAACGGCAGAGCGTATCCGGGAATTTATGGACGGTAGCGAGTTGATTAAACAGCAAAAACAGCATGTTCAAGATCCATATTCATTCCGGTGCATACCACAGGTTCACGGCGCATCAAAGGATACTATTGAGTTTGTTCATAAAACATTCAAAACCGAAATTAATTCTGTTACTGATAATCCCAATATATTTTCAAAAGAGGACGAAATTATTTCGGGAGGTAATTTTCACGGACAACCACTGGCGCTGGCACTGGATTATTTAAAAATTGCCATGGCAGAGCTTGGCAATATTTCAGAACGCCGCACATATCAGTTAATTTCGGGACAAAGAGGATTGCCTGCGTTTTTGGTTGATGATCCCGGGCTCAACTCAGGATTTATGATTCCGCAATATACGGCAGCAAGCATTGTGAGTGCCAATAAACAACTGGCAACACCGGCAAGCATAGATTCTATCGTGTCCTCAAACGGGCAAGAAGATCATGTAAGCATGGGAGCAAATGCAGCAACACAGGCGTACTCTTTGGTATATAATGTAGAGCGTATTTTGGCAATAGAATTGTTAAATGCGTCTCAGGCTATGGAGTTTAGAAGGCCTATACCGTCATCTTCGTTTATTGAATCGTTCTTAACAAGTTATAGATCAGATGTGAATTTTGTAAAAAAAGATGAAACTTTATATTATCTGATAAAAAAATCTATACATTTTATCAATGATTTTTGCATTGAAAATGAATTGCTTTTCGATTAAAACAGAAAAACAGTTAACTGCTTTTCTTTATTTTGTGGAATAGCCTGTACTTGAGAATGATTGAAAAGGAATGTAAAGGTGGCAGGTAGTGAATAAATATTACTTAAGCTCAATATTTGTTATGGTTTTTGCCCATCGTATAGCATCGTTTAGAGTATCAAAAATTTCAAAAGGTTTATTGAAGAAAAGCTTTTCAATCTCGGCATTGGTTTTTGCTTTGTAATCTTTTGATACTACTGCAAAACCTTTTAAATTAGGAATTTTGGAAGTTTCAAAATAAACTTTTGGATTTACAGAGTATGATTTTAACCTGTGCGTGATATAAACAAATTTTTTGTTTTTGAAGTACGTATCAACAATGTTCAGTAAAATTTGATTATGTTCAGGGGTAATGGTAACACCTTCATTTATGATATTGATCAGATAGTTATCATAAATGTGCATTTCACAAAAATCAAATTTTAATACATCTGTCATAAATTAAATTTACGGAGAAACGCTTGTTTAAGCAAAAAAAAACGCCTTTTTGTATAAAAAAGACGTTTTATTGTTAATAGATTAATTATCTATGATTCCGTTTGTTTTTTTGATTTTTCAATTGTAATTACCAGCTCGTTTGTATTTGAGTCCAAATCCAATTTGATTTTATCGCCTTCATGAATATGCGTTGTAATTATTTCTTCGGCAATGGTATCTTCAACATACTTTTGTATGGCACGCTTTAAAGGTCTTGCTCCATAGTCTTTATCAAATCCTTTTTCGGCAATATAATCTTTTGCGTTGTCGCTCAAAATAAGTTCATATCCTAAATCTTTAATACGCAAAATGAGTTTTTCCAGTTCAATATCAATAATCTTATCAATGTCTTCTTTTTCCAAAGCATTGAAAACCATCACATCGTCTATACGGTTTAAAAATTCGGGTGCAAATGCCTTTTTAAGAGCATTTTCTATGATGCTTTTTGAGTTGTCGTCTGCCTGAGCTGTTTTTGCAGCTGTGCCAAATCCGACACCCTGACCAAAGTCTTTGAGCCTTCTGGCACCTATATTTGATGTCATGATGATAATGGTATTTCTAAAATCAATTTTACGACCTAAGCTGTCTGTCAAAAATCCGTCATCAAGCACTTGTAAAAGCATATTAAATACATCGGGGTGTGCTTTTTCAATTTCGTCAAGCAATACCACGGCATAAGGTTTGCGTCTTATTTTTTCGGTTAATTGACCGCCTTCTTCATACCCTACGTATCCCGGAGGTGCACCGACCAATCGTGATATAGAAAATTTTTCCATATACTCACTCATATCAATTCGTATCAAAGCATCTTCACTGTCAAACAGCTGTTTAGCAAGTACTTTTGCCAACTGCGTTTTGCCAACGCCTGTTTGCCCCAGGAATATAAATGAGCCGATAGGTTTATTCGGGTCTTTAAGCCCTGCACGATTACGCTGAATGGCTTTTACAACCTTTGAAACCGCTTCGTCTTGACCAATGACTTTACCTTTAATTAAATCCGGTAATTTTGCCAGTTTATTGCTTTCGGTTTGGGCAATTCTGTTTACAGGAATGCCTGTCATCATCGATACAACATCGGCGACGTTGTCTTCTGTCACGATTTCACGGTGTAACTTGGTTTCTTCTTCCCATTTTTCCTGGGCTAAAGCTAAATCCTTTTCTATGCGTTTTTCATCATCGCGAAGTTTTGCGGCTTCTTCATATTTTTGTTTTTTAACAACATTATTTTTGGTTTCTCTTACATCTTCCAGCTGCTTTTCAAGTTCCAGTATTTGTTTTGGCACTTCAATATTTGTAATGTGTACACGTGAGCCGGCTTCATCCAATGCATCAATGGCTTTATCCGGTAAAAACCGTTCGGTCATGTAGCGGCTTGTCAGTTTTACACAGGCTTCTATGGCTTCCGGTGTATATTCAACATTGTGGTGTTCTTCATATTTATCTTTGATGTTATTCAAGATTTGTATGGTTTCCTCAACGGTTGTCGGCTCTACAATTACTTTTTGAAAACGACGTTCTAATGCGCCGTCTTTTTCGATATATTGTCTGTATTCATCAAGTGTTGTAGCCCCAATACATTGAATTTCGCCTCTTGCCAGCGCAGGTTTGAACATATTGGAAGCATCCAGGCTTCCGGTTGCGCCTCCGGCACCAACAATGGTATGGATTTCATCAATAAAAAGGATAATATCATCATTTTTTTCAAGCTCATTCATTACGGCTTTCATACGTTCTTCAAACTGGCCTCTGTATTTGGTTCCGGCAACAAGGCTTGCCAAATCGAGTGTTACAACACGCTTGTTGAAAAGAATGCGGGATACTTTCTTTTTGATGATACGCAGTGCCAAACCTTCGGCAATAGCCGATTTTCCAACGCCCGGCTCGCCTATAAGTAACGGATTGTTCTTTTTACGGCGGCTTAAAATTTGTGAAACACG
The DNA here is from genome assembly GCA_964454675.1 of uncultured Flavobacteriaceae bacterium. Taxonomy (GTDB): domain Bacteria; phylum Bacteroidota; class Bacteroidia; order Flavobacteriales; family Flavobacteriaceae; genus CAYVUB01. Next base: position 6,440 of record CAYVUB010000003.1, read on the forward strand.
TTGTATTTCTTTTTCTCTGCCCACAACAGGGTCAAGTTTACCTTCTTCGGCAAGTACGGTCAAATCACGCCCAAAATTGTCCAGAACAGGTGTTTTTGACTTTTTGGCAGTTTTTGAAGCCGACTGGCTGAACGGGTTTTGTTTTGCATCATCATCTTCATTGATGTCATCATCAGAAAAAGATTCTGCTTTTGGTGGTTCTGTATAATCGTCGTCTTTTGTTGTCATAAATTTGAATTGTTCTTTTACATTGTCATAATCCACTTTAAGCTTGTTTAACAGCTTGGTAGTCGGGTCATTTTCATTTCTTAAAATACACAGTAATAAATGCGCTGTGTTTATAGAAGTGCTTTGAAACAACTTGGCTTCCAGAAACGTGGTTTTTAAAGCACGTTCTGCTTGTCTTGTAAGATGCAGGTTTTTCTTTTCGGTTGAAGCCATAGAAACATTTGAATTTGCAGGGCTTAGTATTTCTACTTTACGCCTTAAATGGTTTAAATCAACATCTAAAGCGCTCAAAATATCAATAGCTTTACCATTGCCGTCACGTAAAAGACCAAGCATTAAATGCTCTGTACCTATAAAATCATGACCTAAGCGCAGCGCTTCTTCTTTGCTAAACGCTATCACATCTTTAACTCTTGGGGAAAAATTATCGTCCATAGTAATATCCTTTCTGCATAAAAATAATAAAAACAAGGATATAAAGTCAAAAACTATACCTTATTTCTTTTTTGTGTTGCTAATTGAATAAAAAACTTATCAATATCAAAGAAATAAAGACGATATTTATCAAATGTTTTGAGGTCTGTTTTGTTAATAAAAAAGACCAAAAAATACAGATAAAAATACTGCCACAACTATCAAAATGCGTATCTTGGCACACCCGAAGTTTAGGGATAAAAACCGACAAAAAAACTAATTTAAAATATAATATGGCAGAAGGAGAAAAACTTATTCCAATTAACATTGAAGATGAAATGAAATCGGCTTACATTGACTATTCAATGTCGGTCATTGTGTCACGTGCATTACCGGATGTAAGAGATGGTTTAAAACCCGTACACAGACGTGTACTTTACGGAATGCACGAATTGGGGGTAAGATCAAATACCGCACACAAAAAATCAGCAAGAATCGTAGGAGAAGTATTAGGTAAGTACCATCCGCATGGTGATACATCAGTTTATGATGCAATGGTACGTATGGCTCAAGAATGGAGCTTACGGTATATGCTTATAGATGGTCAGGGAAATTTTGGATCTATTGACGGCGACAGTCCGGCAGCAATGCGTTATACCGAAGCACGTATGCGTAAAATATCTGAAGATATGCTCGCAGATATCGACAAAGAAACGGTTGACCATAAACTTAATTTTGACGACACCTTACAAGAACCAACGGTATTGCCTACACGTATTCCGGGGTTATTGGTAAACGGTGCTTCCGGTATTGCCGTAGGTATGGCAACCAATATGCCGCCACACAATATAAGTGAAGTGTGCGATGGCATTATTGCATATATTGATAATCCTGATATTGAAGTTGACGAACTCATTACACACGTTAAAGCTCCGGATTTTCCGACAGGCGGAACCATTTATGGCTATGATGGAGTAAAAGAAGCCTTCAGAACAGGTCGCGGACGTATCGTTATAAGAGGAAAAGCAAACTTTGAAGAAGTGCAAGGACGCGAATCAATAATTGTTACCGAAATCCCTTATCAGGTTAACAAGGCAGAAATGATTAAAAAAACTGCCGATTTGGTCAACGAAAAGAAAATTGAAGGCATTGCAAACATCAGAGACGAATCTGACAGAAACGGAATGCGTATTGTATATGTTTTAAAGCGCGATGCTATTCCAAATATCGTTTTAAACACCTTATATAAATACACAGCACTGCAATCATCTTTTAGTGTTAATAACATTGCGTTGGTTAACGGTCGTCCGTTATTATTGAATCTCAGAGATTTAATCCTTCATTTTGTGGAGCATCGCCACGATGTTGTTGTAAGACGCACTACTTACGAATTGCGTAAAGCCGAAGAGCGTGCTCATATTTTGGAAGGATTAATTATCGCTTCAGATAATATAGATGAAGTAATTGCTATCATCAGAGCATCATCAAATGCCGATGAAGCCCGTGAAAAATTGATGGAACGCTTTAAGCTTTCAGAAATTCAGGCAAAAGCGATTGTAGAAATGCGTTTGCGTCAATTGACAGGGCTGGAGCAGGACAAATTACGTTCGGAATATGAAGAATTGTTATTGACCATTGAAGATTTGAAAGACATTTTAGCCAAAAAAGAACGTCGTATGCAAATCATAAAAGACGAAACGCTTCATGTTAAAGAAAAATATGGTGATGCACGCCGTTCTTCAATAGAATATTCCGGAGGCGATTTAAGTATTGAAGATATGATTGCAGACGAGCAGGTAGTTATTACCATTTCGCATGCAGGATATATCAAAAGAACCTCATTAACCGAATACAAAACCCAAAACAGAGGCGGAGTAGGCCAAAAAGCATCCACAACCCGTAACGAAGATTTCTTAGAGCATCTATTTGTAGGTACCAACCATCAATACATGCTGTTCTTTACCCAAAAAGGAAAATGTTTCTGGATGCGTGTGTATGAAATTCCCGAAGGAAGCAAAACTTCAAAAGGAAGAGCTATTCAAAACCTTATAAATATTGAGCAGGATGATAAGGTAAAAGCTTTTATCTGTACTCAGGATTTAAAAGATGAAGCCTACATAAACAGCCATTATGTCATTATGGCAACCAAGCAAGGCCAGGTTAAAAAAACATCGTTGGAGCAATATTCGCGTCCGCGGGCAAATGGTATTAATGCAATCACCATTAAAGAAGATGATGAATTGCTTGAAGCACGTTTAACTACAGGGCAAAGTCAGGTAATGCTGGCATTAAAGTCCGGTAAAGCTATACGTTTTGAAGAAGCCAAAACGCGACCAATGGGACGAAGCGCATCGGGTGTAAGAGGAATTTCACTCGCCGACGACAAAGACGAAGTTATAGGCATGATTGCCATTGAAAATCCGCAGGAAGAATCGGTACTTGTAGTTTCTGAAAACGGTTACGGAAAACGAAGCTATATTGATGACCCTGAAGACGGCGAACCTGTTTACCGAATTACCAACAGAGGCGGAAAAGGGGTGAAAACCATTTCAATTACAGAAAAAACAGGACATCTGGTAGCCATAAAAAGCGTGGTTGATGATGACGATTTAATGATTATAAACAAATCTGGAATAGCTATCAGAATGGCAGTTAGTGATTTAAGAATTATGGGGCGTGCAACTCAAGGCGTACGGCTTATCAATTTAAGAAACAACGACTCAATTGCAGCAGTTGCCAAAGTAATGAAAGAAGAAGAAAGCGATATCGATTCAGAAAACATTGATAATGAAACTTCTGATGAACATGGCACAACTCTTGATAACCCAAATGACGATAACAATTAACAACTATTAAAAATTACCTAAAATGAAAAAACAAACAATTCTTGCTTTGGCAATTTTAGTCAGTACGTTTTCATTTGCTCAAAAAAATGAGTTGAAAGCGGCAGAAAAAGCAATTAAAGAAGGAAACTACGCCGATGCTAAAAAAGCAATAAGTGCTGCCGAGCCTTTAATAGATTCTGCAGATGATAAAACAAAAGTACAATTCTATTATCTTAAAGGGCAAGCATTATATGCCAATGGAAAAGCATCGAGCACAGATGCGGATGCAGCTGTTGAAAACTTTGATAAAGCAGAACAATTAGAAGGCGGAAAAGGAAAATACACATCTCTTATTTCTGAAACAAGGCAATCAATGTTTAATGATGCTTTGGCGAAAGCCAACTCGGCATTAGAAAACAAAAACTATGCAGTATCATCAAGCGGTTTTGAAAGAGTTTACAAATTATCGCCAAGAGATACAACGTTCCTGTATTATGCAGCAGTAACAGCAGTGCAAAGTGAAGATTATGATAAAGCTCTAAGACATTATGAAGAGCTTAAAAACCTTAATTACAGTGGTATTGAAACAGAATACGTGGCAACATCAAAAGCAACGGGACAAGAAGAAGTTTTTGGTAACAAGCCTTTAAGAGATGCTTCGGTGCGTGCAGGCTCACATACGACACCAAAAGATAAAAAAACACCTTCAAAAAAAGCAGAAATTGCTAAAAATATTGGCTTGATATACATCAATAAAGGACAAAATGAAAAAGCTATTGCAGCTATGAAAGATGCAAGAAAAGTGAATCCCGATGATGTAAGTTTGATTATCTCTGAAGCTAATGTGCAATTGCAAATGGGTAACAAAGAGGAGTTTAAGTCTTTAGTACAAGAAGCTTTAAGTAAAGACCCTAATAATGCCGAATTATTATTCAATCTGGGAATTCTTGCGGCAGAAGCAGGCGAAAAAGAATCTGCAAAAACATATTATGACAAAGCGGTAGAAATAAAACCCGATTATGTAGATGTTTATATTAATATGGCTGTACTGGCATTATCAAATGAACAAGGTATTATTGAACAAATGAATGCTTTAGGAACTTCTGCTGCCGATAATAAAAAGTATGACCAATTAAAAGCCGATATACTAAATGTATATAAAGAAGCTATTCCTTACTTGGAAAAAGCTCTAAAATTACAGCCTAATAATTTGAATGCTGCAAAAACCTTAATGAATATTTACAACGCATCTGACGATACAGATAAATATCAAGCGTTGAAAGCCAAAGTGCAAGCGCTTGAAGCAGGAAACTAACAAGGTCAAAACACAATAAAAAAGCCACTTAAATATAAAGTGGCTTTTTTTATATTATTTTTTTGATAACTCTCAATTTGTGTGTGTGAAGTTTTCGTTCGGTATTATAAATTCCCGAATGATCCAATCTGTCAACACGTACTTTTCCGTGAGCATGAATAATGTAATTATCGTTCATAATGATGCCTACATGAATAATTTTACCTTCGTTGTTATCAAAAAACGCTAAATCTCCGGGTTCACTTTCTTCAATAAAGCTCAATGCTTCACCTTGTGTTGCCTGTTGCGAAGCATCACGAAGAAGTTTGTAACCGTTTAGTTTGTAAACCATTTGGGTAAACCCCGAACAGTCAATGCCAAACGGTGTTTTTCCGCCCCATAAGTATGGTGCGTTGAGATATGAATAGGCTGTAGTTATGAGGTTTTCTTTTGGTTGAACGGTGTCTGTAAAATTTCCGTCAAAACTATGATTTAAAAGTGATAAACCGTTTAATACAGAACCTAACGGAATGGTTTGTAATTGCGTTTCAGCATTCTGGACAAACTCCAATACATCGGTTGAAAGTTTAAGAGGCTCGCTGTTTATTTTCAAATAATTGTCTTCGGCAATTTCTAAAAACTGTTTGTTGTCAATCCAGCCTTCATAATTATCAAAAGCTATGCGAATTTTACTCCAGTTTTTCCGTTTTTCCAATACCTTAAAAAAATCGCCATACAGCACTTGAGACACAAGTTCGCTTCTGTCATCAGGCTCTATACGTAAAGGTACTATACTTAAACTGGAAATTCCGTACTGCATTAATCCCGTATTGGAAAGTTAATTTCTTTCAATAACTATTGCCGAAGCTCCGCCGCCGCCATTACAAATAGCTGCTGCACCAATTTTTGCATTATTTTGTTCTAATACATTAAGCAGAGTTACAATAATTCTCGCACCCGAACATCCAAGTGGATGCCCCAATGATACCGCACCGCCGTTAACATTAATTTTACTTTCGTCTAAGTTAAGAAGTTTTGCATTTGCCAATCCAACCACAGAAAAAGCTTCGTTAAATTCAAAGAAATCTACATCTTCAATAGAGAGTCCGGCTTTTGCCAATGCTTTTGGCAATGCTTTTGCCGGTGCTGTGGTAAACCATTGTGGTTCATGAGCTGCATCGGCATAACCTTTAATTGTAGCCAATATTTTTAATCCTAAAGATTCTGCTTTTTCTCTGCTCATTAATACCAAAGCTGCCGCACCGTCATTGATTGTAGAGGCGTTTGCCGCTGTAACGGTGCCTTCTTTTGTAAATGCAGGTCTTAGTGATGCTATTTTGTCTATCATCACATTTGTATATTCTTCGTCTTTGGTTACAACAACGGCATCACCACGGCGCTGAGGCACTTCGACAGGAACAATTTCATTGTCAAATTTTCCTGCGTCCCAGGCTGCTGCCGAACGTTTGTAAGATTGAACAGCAAACGCATCTTGCGCTTCACGGCTTATATTGTATGTTGTTGCACAGGTATCGGCAAAAACTCCCATAGCATTTTGGTCGTACGCATCAACAAGACCATCACGCTGCATACCGTCTTCTAAGGTTGCGGGTCCGAATTTTGTTGCAGAGCGAGCATGGTAATAATGCGGAATCAAGCTCATGTTTTCCATACCGCCGGCTACAATAATATCGGCATCACCAAGTGCAATAGATTGTGATGCCTGCATTACGGCTTTCATACCCGATGCACAAACTTTATTTACTGTTGTGCAAGGTACGGTGTTTGGCAACCCTCCAAATATAGCAGCTTGTCTTGCCGGTGCTTGACCGGTTCCGGCTTGAACAACATTGCCCATTAAAACTTCTTGTACCAGCTCGGGGTTTAAATTGATTTTTTCTAAAGCTCCCTTAATAGCTGCCGCACCCAGTTTTGGTGCAGGAACGGTTGATAAAGCTCCTAAAAAACTTCCTATTGGTGTTCTAACGGCTGATACAATAACGACTTCTTTACTCATTTTTAACGGGTTTTATTTTAACTGCTGCAAAATTAATGATTTTTAAATGAATACTCATAAGTCCTTATTATTTTATTACTTTTGAAAGCCTATTGAATGTTAAAAATGAATAGTTTTATAAATAAATGGTACAGGAATCATTCACTTATTTACAAAGTGATTTTGTTTTTTGCTACCACATTTTTGATAGTATATCTGTTTCCTAAAAGCGGAAAGTTTAAGTATGATTTTGATAAAGACAAACCATGGCAGTCTGAAAATTTGTATGCACCGATAGATTTTGCCATAAAAAAGACTGCTGATGAGATTGAAGCCGAAAAACGCGAAATCATAAAAAACAATCCGGTATATTTTGACGTAAATACAGCTGTAACTCAAAGTGTGTTAGATTATTTTGAACAAAAATTCAAAATGACATTTTCGGATTCGATTGTAAGTAATAAACCCGAACTTTTTGACATAAGTAAGTCTGTTTTACAGCAGTTGTACCTTTATGGGGTTTTGGACGAAATTCATGATTTTTCGGAAGATAAATTTGTTATTCTTATCGAAAACAACCGGCAAATCTCTACGACAACATTTTCAAAACTTGCCAGAACCAACAGCTTTACACAAGAATTAAACAGAAAATTACAGGCAAAAAACTATTCAAAATATACAGCTGCAATTACCACGTTATTTAATGAATCGATACAACCTAACGTAAGTTTTAATAAATCAATTTCTGAGCAGTCTTTACAAGAGCAGCTCAAAAGCATATCGCCTGTATATGGTTATGTTGAAAAGGGCTTGTTGATTATTTCAAAAAAGGAAATTGTAGATACTCAAAAATACAATATCTTAAAATCTTTAGAATCTGAATACGTATCCAATGTATGGACTGCATCCAATTATAACTGGGTTGTTTTTGCGTATGCATTGCTTGTGGCCATTACTTTATTGATGCTGTTACTGTTTCTTAGAAAATACAGGCTCGAAGTGTTTTTAAACAATACAAAAGTAACGTTCATATTTTTTAATATGTTTTTAATGATTTTGCTTACAACGCTCATCATTAATTACGATTCAAAATATGTTTACATAGTGCCGTTATGCGTATTGCCATTAATTCTGAAAGCGTTTTTTGATGCCAGGTTAGGTTTGTTTGCACACATGCTCACGGTATTATTGTTGGGATTTATAGTTCCTAACAGTTATGAGTATATGTTTTTACAAATCATTGCCGGAATTGTAACCATATTAACGGTTTCAGAATTGTACAAACGGGCAAACCTGTTCATATCTGTCGGGCAGATTACATTAATTTATATCATTGCTTACTTTGCGTTTATCGTTATTCATGAAGGAAATATCAACAATATAGACATTACAACCTTCGGGATGTTTATTTTATGCGGATTGGCAACACTTTTTGTACAGCCGCTTATCTATATCTACGAAAAACTTTTCGGGTTGGTATCTGATGTGTCTTTGCTGGAACTTTCTGATACCAATACAAAATTACTGAAAGAACTTTCAAACAAAGCACCGGGAACATTTCATCATTCACTAAATGTTGCAAATCTGGCAGAAGCATCGGCAAATGAAATAGGCGCAAATGCAATGCTGGTAAGGGTAGGAGCATTGTATCACGATGTAGGAAAGATGAAAAACCCTACCTATTTTACAGAAAATCAATCTACAGGAATTAACCCGCATGACGAGCTGTCATCAAGAGAAAGCACCAGAATTATCACAGGGCATATTATTGACGGTATTGAGATTGCAAAAAAATATAATCTGCCCGACAGGGTGATTGATTTTATCAGAACGCATCACGGTACAAGTCTGGTGTATTATTTTTATAAAAAAGAAAAAGAAGCAAATGCAGGTGTAAGTGAATCGAGCTATCGTTATCCCGGGCCAAAACCTTTTAGCAAAGAAACAGCTATTTTAATGATGTGCGATAGTGTAGAAGCCGCATCAAAAAGTTTAAAAGAACCATCATCGTCAAAAATTGATGTGTTTGTAGAAAACATCGTCAATAAACAAATGGATGACGGGCAATTTTTGAATGCCGATATAACGTTTAAAGAGATAGAATCCATCAAAAAAGTATTGAAGGGAAAACTATCCAATATTTTTCATCTTAGGATAGAATATCCTGAATAATAGTGTGGTATAGTATTGATTGAGAGTTTTTACAGCTGTACTATTAAAAGTCATTCAATACATCAAATTCAGGAATTGGATAAAATTGAATTTGATTAGGGTTATTTACGTTTTTGGTAACTGCTATGGCTCCAACATAATCCGGATTTATATTGAAGCTGAAAACGTTAATATTATTAAAGCCCGACAACAATGTTGATGGTACAGAATGTAACCCGTTAGTTGCAGGGATTTGAGTAATAGTATCTTCAATACCTTTTCCTGTGGCTTTTACAATGGCTTCTTTTCTTGTCCAGAATGTGTAAAAAACGAGATGTTTATCGTTACTGTTGGCAATTTCATTTATTTCAACCTGATTAAAAACAGTTGGTAAAATTTCTTTATAGTCAAATTCCTTATTAATATGTTCTATATCAACTCCTACGGGACTTTTGGCTATTGCAATAATGGCATAATCTCCGGCGTGCGTAACATTAAAAAAAATTGATGGATGAAAAGCTAAAAAAGGTTTTTTATTAGAGTCATTACTAATGATTATTTTATCAATCGTTAAGCCCGTATGCTCTGCTAAAAGAAATTTTAATAGTGTTCGGCAAATTATAAATCTGTTTTTGTCTTTTATGAAATGGTATCTATTGGCCTGGTCACGTTCAGAATCTGATAAAAAATCTTTTGTGCCGGAAACTAAATTATAAAATTTTAAAAGCTCAATCTCATAAAGTTTTACATCAAGATTTTCCTGCTTTTTCTGATAGTTATCTTGAGTAGAGATTACTAATGTTTCACAAAATAAACTACTATACATGTTTTATGTTATTGTTGTCCAAAACATATTGAAGTTTTTCTGCTAAAATGTCAACATTTGGCTTTTCAAACATATCAACATGATTACCGGGAACCGTATGTTTTCTAATTCCTCTTTGACCCATTTTTTTCCATCCTAACAAATCATAATCATGTACAAAATTAACTTCTTCCTGTGCCCTAAATAAATCAATTACAATATCTTGAGGCTCTATTGTATAGGCTGCTGTAGCTGCTTCGTGATTTTGATGCATTTTGTAAGGAACATTAAATTGCATTTCATACTGTTTTTCTTTCCCGTGTTTTAACCTTAAAAACCATCCCGAAATTTGAATTTTTAACAATTCTTTTCTTCGTATAAAGTGTTTTTTGCTGCTAAACATATCAAAACTTAAATACCCTATTTTGCCTATTAGGTATAAAGTCATTAACATCTTTTTTATTATAGGATTTGTATAATAATAAGGCGGAAAAACATAAGTGTCAAATTGCGCCATAATTCTAACTTCTTTTCCTTGTGCAATTAATTGTCTTGCCATTTCATAGGCGACAATTCCTCCATAAGAAAAACCTCCTAATGAATAAGGTCCGGTTGGATTTGATGCAACAATCTCAGAAATATAATCTGCCGCCATTTGATGGATTGAATCATGGGGTTCTGTGACACCATTTAACCCTCTGGATTGTAAACCATAAACCGGTTGGTCTTTATCTAATTTGTGGGCTAATTCATTAAAATTCAAAACATTGTGATTGGCTCCGTGTACAAGGTACAAAGGTGGTTTTGTGCCTTCAGGTTTTAATGGTACTAATGAATCCCAGATAATAAACTCTTTATCCATATAAGCAGCCAATTGTTTTACTGTAGGATGTTTGAGTAGTGCAACCAAAGGTAATCTGTTACCGGTTTCTTTTTCAATACGGGCCATTACTTGAACACCAACAACAGAATGTCCTCCAAGCTCAAAAAAGTCGCTCATCACATCTATTTTATCTATGCCGAGGCAATCTTGCCATATAGCCGCAATAATTTTTTCAGAAGGTGTAGAAGGCTCGGTAAAAGTATGATTGACTGTTTTATTTGGTAAAAATTGAAGTAATGCTTTTCTGTCTATTTTACCACTTAAAGTTTTAGGAAATTCTTTAACTAAAATAAACTGTTGAGGCATCATGTGAGCCGGAAGCTGAGCTTTTAAAAGGTCTTTCCAGTTATTTACCTGATTTACATTTTGATAATCTGTATTGGATGTGATTACAGTTGCAATCAAAGCATCTTCATGGAGCAATACTACAGATGAATGTATTCCATCCAACGCATCCAATACTTTTTCTATTTCACCTAATTCAATACGATGTCCTCTGATTTTTACCTGTTGGTCAATTCGTCCTAAACATTGTACATCTCCAGAAGGTAATAGTTTGGCTAAATCCCCTGTACGATATAAAAACGTACCTGAATTTGTTTCAAATGGATTTTTTATAAATTTTTCAGCCGTCAAATCTTCCCGTTTCCAATAGCCTTTTGCCACACCATCACCTGCAATGCAAAGTTCACCTGAATTTCCCGGTTGTACCAGCCTTAGTTGCTCATCTACAATATAAAGCTGTGTATTTGCCATTGGTTGACCTATGGTAATCAAGTCGTCTGTTTTTGATATTTGTTTTATGGCAGACCATATAGTGGTTTCTGTAGGGCCATACATATTCCAAAGCTCATCAACTCTGTCCAATATACTTTTTGCCAGCACTATAGGTAGTGCCTCCCCGGTTGATATGACTCTGATGGGTAAAGGTTTTTCCCAGCCCGAATAAAGCAACATTTGCCATGTTGCAGGTGTTGCCTGCATAAAGGTTATTGCTTCATCCTTCATCATATTTAGTAACAATCTGGTGTCTTTGGCTGTTTCTTCAGTAGTTAATATCAACTTTGCACCAACTAAAAGCGGAGCAAACAACTCTGCCATTGCAATATCAAATGAAATTGTAGTAATTGAAATTAATACGTCTGTTTCTTTTATGCCCGGTTTTTCTAATACACCGTATAATAAATTGACCAGGTTATGATGTGTTATGGGTACACCTTTAGGTTTTCCGGTAGAACCGGATGTGTAAAGCAAATAAACAGCGTTTTGAAAATCAATATTTTCTGAAAGAGGAGTAGTGGGGTATTTTGGTAATTCGGAAAAAATATCTTCTAAAAGCAATACAGAGGTGGTTGATTGTAATGCCGATGAAAATGTTTTTGTTGTAATAAGAAATTTAGCTCCCGAATCTTCTAACATAAATTCCAATCGTTTACCGGGATAACTGGGATCTAAAGGCAAAAAAGCACATCCGCATTCCATAATTGCAATGAGTGTTGCAATCAGTTCAATTGAGCGGGGTAATGAAACCGCAACATAATCGCCATTGACCACTCCTTTTGATTTTAAATAATGTGCTACTTGATGTACTTGTTTTTCTAAATCCCCATAAGAGATTTCAGAATCTTTAAATTTTAAAGCTTTTTTTAAAGGATTGGTTTGAGCTTGCTTAAAAAGTAATTCATGCAGAGGTAATTGCGGGTAAGAGATTTTAGTGTTGTTCAATGTTGAATAGGCGGAAGCATCTACTTTTAAAACATCACCTATCTCAACACTTGGATTGGCAACTATGGTCTCTATCATTTCCACAAATGATGCCATCATCTGTTGTATGGTTTCCGGCTTAAACAAATTGGAATTGTAGGACCATTCTAAAATAATCTCATCCTCTGATCCTGTGATATTCAAGAAAATTTCAAAAGCTTCAAAAGCTCTTGGATTACTTTTTAATTTAAAGCTTAAACCGTTGAATGAGACGGCCTTTGACATTCCCATATCAATATTGAAAATTATAGGAACCAACGGCACCCGTGACGGGTCTCTTGCTATGTTAAGTTTTTGTATTAATTGACCAAAACTATATCGTTGGTATTCGTAAGCATCAAAAACTGCAGTTTTTCTTTGCTTTAAATAGTCATTGAATGGAATATTTGAGTCTATTTTACTGCGTAAAGGCAATAAGTTTACACAATGCCCGACCAATTGGGTTTTGCCGCTTAATGATTGACCCGCTGCCGGCAACCCTAAAACCAAGTCATCCTGACCTGTTTGAAAATAAAGAAATACCTCAAAAGCAGCCATTAAGGTAGTTACAAAACTTGTTCCTGATTGTATTCCAACTTTTTTAAGCTGAGATGCTAAAGTGTAGTCAAATTCAAAATCTAAGCGATTACTTTTAAAAGTTCTAAGCTGTGGTCTTGGAAAATCTGTAGGAATTGTAACCGTTGGAACTGATGATTCATATTGCTTGAGCCAATAATTTTGTGTATTCAAATACTCTTCGCTTCCAATAAACTCAAGTTCTTCTTGGGCAAAGGAAGAAAAGCTTTCAGGTTGAGGTACTTCTGGTGTGATTCCGAGAATATGTGCAGAATAAAAACTGCCTAACTCTTCAAGTATGATACCGGTGGACCATCCGTCGCAAATAATATGATGTGCAGTCAATACTAACTGATGTTCAAGGTCAGAAAGTTGAAGTAAACCCACTTTAAGTAATGGCCCTTTAACTATATCAAAGATATAATGAGCATCACCGGACAAATAATCTGATACGGCTTTACTTTTATCTGTAGCATCAAGTTGGGTAAGGTCTTTATAAACAGGTTCAATAGAAACTTCTTTAAAAACAATCATGTGGCGACCGTCAGGACTAAACGTTGAGCGTAGAGCTTCATGCCGTTTAACTAATTTTTTTATAGCTTCCGTCAGCGCTTCTCTGTTTAAGTTTCCCTTTAAAATAAGTGAAACAGACTCATTGTAGGCTCTATTTGCATCTTCTCCTCCTAATGTACATGCAATCCAAACTTCTGCCTGAGATTGGATAATTGGAATTAACTTTTCAATTGCAGGACCTGAAAAAGGATTGAACAAAACTTTATTTTGCATATTATGGCTGGTATATTTAGTTAAACCGGGTTATAAGTTTAACAGTGTTTTTTGGTTGATTTTATATTTCAATTTTAACATAAGAGTCTTCTTCTGTTGCATCCTTAACAAACCAGGCAGGATTTCCTGAAGCATCCATTCCAAGTATAGCACCTTCTAATGGAGGCGTGTTTAATGTTTCTATAAGTGATTTGTTTTCACCGGTATTATTAGATTTTACTTGTATATCCGATTTAAAAATACCAACAGCTATTAGCTCATCAATACTTTCTAAGATTGTATTAATAATCTTTCTGATATCTTCTTTTTTGTAAGCTATGGTCATATAGCAAGGAAATCCGTCCATAATGTGAATTCCTTTTTGACGTAACAATACGAATAAAAGTTCAGAATATGGTATATCTTCCATAATCTTAACCCGCCATAATGAACCATAATAGTTTACCTGAATCGGTAATTTTCGCTTTTGAAATTCTGTATTTAGTTCAATTGCAAGTTCTTCTGTCATTTTTGAAAGTCCTTTTTGCAACTCGGGACCTTGTTCTTTCATGAATGTTAATGATGCTTTGCAGGCAGCAAGTGCTAATGGGTGACGAACAAAGGTACCGGCAAAGTAAGTTACGCCAACCTCAGGGAACGAATCGTCTCCATATTGCCAGAATCCACCGTCAAGAGCATCCATGAATTTCTTTTTTCCTAAAATTGCCCCGATTGAAACACCGCCACCAATAACTTTACCATAAGTTGCAATATCTGCTTTAATGCCAAATAGTGCCTGAGCACCACCAGGGTGCATTCTGAAGCCTGTTATAATTTCGTCAAAAATTAATGCTGTTTCTGATTGTTCGGTAATTTCTCTTACTTTTTTCAGAAACTCTATAGGTTGAAATTCCGGTCTTCGACTTTGAACAGGCTCTACAAGGACTGCTGCCAATTCATGTGCCCGTTCTTTAAGGATATTTAAACTTTCTTCGGTACCATATTCTAAAACTAATATGTTTTGTACCGATTCCTGTAATATTCCTGCCGCAGCAGAAAAGGTCTTGAATTTTTTAGAGCCTCTCACTAAAGCTTCATCGTTAATTCCATGATAAGAACCTGAAAATGATACGATAAGTGAACGACCAGTTACCGTTCTTGCTATACGAACAGCTCCCAACACGGCTTCTGAACCTGTGTTACAAAGTGCAGCGCGGTCATGACCTGTAAATTCACAAAGCAGTTGACATACGTCACCTGCTAACGGATGTTGAGGGCCAACCTCAAAGCCTGTTTCAATCTGTTTATGTAACGCTTCTTTTATAAAATCGGGTTGGTGACCAAATAGTCCGGCGCCAAAGCCGTTAAGGGCATCTATATATTCGTTACCGTCCACATCCCAAAGTCTAGTACCAGAAGATTTTTCTATAACTATAGGATAAACAAGTTCTTTTGTTAATGGTTTAAATCCCGAAACCACTCTTGGGTCGGCCATGTAAGCACGGTGTTTTTGAGAATATGCTTTACTGCCTGACGTTTTTTTATTGTAACTAATTATTAATTGCTGTAAATAGTCATGTTGTGACGAATTTATTTCTGTTGCCTGCTTTTCAATTTTTGGCGAAGCACCAAAAGGTTTTTTAAATTCTTTCTTTTCTTCTTCTGTTAATGAGTCGTCTTGCGCGTACACTAAAGGCTTTGAAGTCATTACTGTATTAACTTGTTGAACCGGTTTTGATGGTAATGCAACACCGTTTTGGCTTTGAGAATTTTGGGTAATTCCGTTTCCTTTTAATAACTCAATTTGTTTGCCTAATAACTGAATTTGCTGGGCAATAAGGCTCAATGCATCGGTATCATTACTATTGTAAGTTAGATTATGCTGTTGTACTTGTTGCTGCACTTGTTGATGAACTACATGGTTAACTTTAGGCTGCTCAACAACCGGTGCCGGTGCTGGTTCCGGCATAAAACTGTCTTTAGGTAAATTCTGATCGAGGTAGCTGGCTAAAAGTTCCGGAGTATTAAGTTCGTCACTCAATAAGCGGAAAGTTACCGGTATTTCAAAATCTTTTTTACATGTTGTAGCCATTTGGGTAAGCGCTAAGGAGTCTAATCCCAATTCTAAAAAGCTATAGTCAGTATCACTTGACTCTATTTCTATTCCAGAAGTTTTAGCTATTATATCTGAAATTTTTTGAAGTATAATGTCTTTTCTCATAAACGCGTTAGATTGGTTGTTCTCAGTCTCTTTCGGACTGTCTTGATTTAAAATAGTTTCTATGGTTGAATTGATAGGGGTTGAGGTATTATAATATGGAGTATGGATAGGTGGATCTATCCAACAAGGTTTTTTATCGTAAACATAAGAGGGCAGAAGCACTTTTTGTCTTGATTGCTCTCTGTAAAACGCTTTCCAGTCCGGTTCTATTCCTTTTAACCACAATTGACCTAAAGCAGTTAAAACCGTATGATACGAACCTTCATTGGTTTTAGGAATAGATAAACTTGATACGGCACTTAACTTTTTTTGCAGTGCTAATGTGGTAAGTGCCTGACCGGGACCAATTTCTAATAACACAGCATCTTTATCTATTTGCGAAACGGTATCCATAGCATCAGAAAACCGAACGGTAGCTCGTAAATGATTTGTCCAATACATTGGGTCTGTTGCATCAGTATCACTTAGCAAAGCACCTGTTACTGTAGAAATTATAGGTAATTTTGGGGTGTTTAAAGCAGCTTTTCTTACTTCTGCTTCAAAAATTCCTAAGATAGGATCCATCATAGTGGAATGGAAGGCATGACTTGTAAACAATAGTTTGTTAAGAATGCCGACATCATTTAATTGCTGAGCAAATTTTTCAATGTCATCATCAGGACCTGATATAACACATAATTTATCAGAGTTAATTGCAGCTATTGAAAGTGTTTGCGGTAGTAAATCTGCTATATTATCAACAGCTTCGCGAACAGACAGCATACTGCCACCCGGTAGCTCACTCACAAGTTTTCCTCTTAGTGTTATTAAACGCAAAGCATCCGGTAGTGTGAAAACTCCTGCGAGATGTGCCGCAACAAATTCACCAATGCTATGACCACATAATGTAGTAGGTTGTATAGACCAGCTTAACAAAAGCTGGGCGAGTGCATATTCAATTATAAATAAGGCGGGTTGTGTATATCGGGTGTCTTTTAATTTATCTTCGGAATCTGCAGAATTTGATTTCGGATAAATTATTTCACGTATATCAAACTTAAATTCTTCTTTTAAAAATTCGGCACAATAATCAACGGCTTCCCTGAATACTATTTCATTTTCATAAAGTTCTTTACCCATTTGAAGGTATTGCGAACCTTGTCCGGGAAAAACAAATACTAATTCATCAGGAATAGCCCTTAGAGAATTAGAGGCTATTTTATTTTCATTTGACAATAAAACAGTACTTGCTTCTTGTGTGCTATTACTTACTAAAAAGCTTCTTTTATTAAAAACATCTCTTGTGATATTTAGAGAGTAAGCTACATCGGCCAAATTGGCAGAAGTTGAATCATTCAGGTAATTTCCTAATGCCTTTTGATAGCCGTCTAAGCTGTTTTGCGATTTTGCAGACCATACAAGTAGTTGTACAGGTCTTCCAATATCTGTGGTTTTTACTTTATTTTCATATTCTTCAACAACCACATGAACATTAGTGCCGCCAACTCCAAAAGAACTTATACCGGCTTTTCTGGTTTTTTCTGATTCCCAATTTCTAAGGATATTATTTACAAAAAACGGGTTATTGTCAAAATCGATTAAAGGATTAGGTTTTGTGTAGCCTAACGATGGAGGAATCTGCTTATGGTGCAATGACAGTATGGTTTTTATAAAACCGGCTACACCTGCTGCAGATGTAAGATGTCCAAGATTACTTTTTATGGAGCCTATAGCACAATAATTTTTGTTTTCTTGAGTACCAAAAGCTAATTCAAGCCCCTGTATTTCAATAGGATCACCCACAGGCGTGGCGGTTCCGTGTGTTTCTATATAACTAATTTCTGAAGGTGAAATTTGAGCATCTTCAAAAGCATTTTTGATAGCAATTGATTGTCCTTCAGCACTTGGAGCTGTAAAACTTCCTTTGTCACCTCCGTCATTGTTTAATCCAACGCCTTTTATTATTCCATATATAGTGTCGCCGTCTCTTTCTGCATGTTCTAAACTTTTTAGTAAAACTATGCCGGCACCATCACTAAAAACAGTGCCTTTTGCATTCACGTCAAATGGGCTGCAATGACCGTCGGGTGTTTTCATTGATCCTTCCTGATAAAGATGTCCGCTATTCATAGGTGCTGTTACACTGGCAGCTCCAGCTAAAGCAATATCACATTGTTCATTTCTTAAAGCTTCGACGGCTTCGGCAATAGCCAATAATGAAGTTGAACATGCCGAATGTACACTAACAGCCGGGCCTTTTAGATTAAGATGGTAAGCAATCCGGGTAGCTGTATAGTCTTTATCATTTACGGTAGTAGTTTGAAATTCGCCAACTTCATCTACCAACTCTGTATTTGGTATGACATTATTAACATAGTAAGTGTTGGTGCCACAACCTGTATAAACGCCAATACTGCCGTCATAGTGTTTTGGTAAATAACCGTTTTGCTCCAATACTTCCCAGGCGATTTCGATTAAAAGTCTTTGTTGGGGATCCATAGCAAGTGCTAATTTTGGACTAAGACCAAAAAAGATTGGATCAAACTCTTTTGCCGAAGGTACTATGCCTCGCGCTCCAACATATAAAGGATCGTTGCGCATAGATTCGGGAATATGTATGTCAAGTTCTTCTTTTGAGAAGAATGAAATGGTTTCTTTTCCGTTTATAAGCACATCCCATAATTCTGATACTGATTGCGCACCGGGAAATCTTCCTGCCATTCCTATAACTGCTATGTCTCTATTATTGCGGTTGTTTTTGTTACTCTTGAATTTCTTTTCAGATTCTGATTTTGTTGGCAACTCTATGGTAGCAGAAAGTTTTCTGATGGTAGGAAACTGATATAGCTTGGTGATTGGAATATAGGTGTTTAGTTTTTTTTGTAAACTTACCATCGCTTTTTGCCCTAATATAGAAGTGCCTCCAATTTCAAAAAAATTATCATCTATTCCAATAGCCGGTATGCGTAGCACCTCAGTCCATATTTCTGCAATTAATTTTTGATGTTTGGTTGTAGGTTTGACTAATACCGGTAAAAATTCGGGACGTTCGTATTTTGGCTCAGGTAAGGCATTCCTGTCTATTTTTCCGCTGGCTGTCTTAGAGAAATCATCTACTTGTATATAAAAGGATGGTATCATATAATCAGGAAGGCTGTCTTTAACCTTTTTATGAAAATCCGGAATATCCTTTATTTTTTTGTCCGATTTAATATAGCATACCAGTTGAGGTTCGCCGGTCATTGACGTATTTACAACTGTTATAGACTTTTGTATGTGAGGAAACTTATCTATTACAGCTTCTATTTCTCCAAGTTCTATACGATGTCCTCTAACTTTTACCTGTTGATCTATACGCCCAAGGCATTGGATTTCTCCATTGGGTAATAGTTTGCCTAAATCTCCGGTTTTGTATAGCGTTTTTCCTTTTTCAGGTTCAAAATTGTTTTGAATAAATTTTTCTTTTGTAAGGTCGGGGCGTTTCCAATATCCCTTTGCAGTTCCGTCTCCGGCAATAGCTATTTCTCCTATAACTTCCTGCGGAAGGAGTTCTTCATTTTCTCCTATTATGTAAATAGCCGTATTGGCAATTGATTGTCCTACAGTTATAATGTCATCATTTGTATCTAATTTTTTAAAGGAAGACCATACAGTGGTTTCTGTAGGGCCATACATATTCCAAAGCGATGCGCATCTTGCCATTAATTCGTTTGCTAATTTTTTAGATGTTGGTTCACCTCCAATAATCGCTTTTAGATTTACAGGTTGCTCCCACCCGGCATTTAAAATTAATTGCCATCTGGTGGGCGTGGATTGCATGAATGTAATTTTTTTATCTATAATGATATTGAGTAATACTTGGTTGTCCAATACCATATCATTATCGGCCATGACAATGCAGGCACCTTTGACAAGTGGAGCGTAAAGTTCAACAATACACATGTCAAATGAAAAAATATTGATAGCAAATACCCGGTCTTCTTCTGTTATTCCCGGCTTGTCTATCATGCTGAATAAAACATTTACCAGGTTTTTATGCGAAATAGGCACTCCTTTTGGTTGACCGGTAGAGCCCGAAGTATATATCATATACACCAACGCATCCATAGAAACTTGTATTTGCGGGCTGTTGGTTGGGAATTTTGCAATTGTATCAACCAGTTTATCACTAAGGATTTTTTTATGGTTTGAAGAGAAAATACCTGATAATTCGGTTGTGGTTATAAGAAATTTTGCTTCGGAATCCTCTAACATAAATTCTAACCGGTGAGATGGATGTGCCGAATCTAGCGGTACATAAGTAGCACCACACTTCATTATTGCAACAAAAGTGATTAAAACATCTGCCGAGCGTGGTAAACAAACCGCAACAAGATCACCGGGTTTTGTGCCTTGCTCTATAAGATAGTTAGCTATTTGGTTGGATCTGTCGTCAAATTCTTTATATGAAATTTTTTCGTCATGAAATTCTACTGCTGTCCTGTTAGGATTGATTATAGCTTGTTTGCTAACCAAATCATGTAACGTCATCTTTGGGTACTCCACAGCAGTATCGTTAAGTTTACGATAGTGTTCTATTATTTTTTCTTGATTTGTTTCCATTTGATCATACATAATAATAAGTTCATAATTTTGGGGTCAGGCTTAAAATTGAATTTTACGCCTAAAGCATGATAACCGTATATCTGCATTATTTCTATATAAATCGATGGCTTGCTATAAAGCATAGATTTAGTTATATAGATAAAATTTTGAGGGGAAATTTTAGTGAAAAGTAAAAAAAAAAAAGAATTTAGAGATTAAAAATTAGATAAATAGTTTTTTTAATCGTTAAAACCAATTAAATGGTTTTGAATGATTTCTTTAAAAAAATATATTTTCTTTTTTTTAACACATCAAACAGCAGTTAAAATCAACACTTTAAAAAAGTGATTTTAACTTTTAGCACCAATAAAAGTTTGGATATTACCGCCTTTATACCAAGGTTTTTGTGAAAAATGCCATAAGCTAAACCCTGCATTTTTGAACAGTTTAGGGTAGTTATGCGAAAATGAAGGTTCAAATCCATAAAGCTGAGTGCCTGGATTTTTTTCAAAATCGTGATCAGCAGCATTAGGTTCAATGGCTATAAAAATAGTTTTGCCCAATCGATTTATTTCGATTAAAAAATCCTGTAAGTGTTGCTCTTTAAAATATTCCAATACACCTCTTGATGATACAAAAATAGTATTGCCACGACCGTGTTCTTTAACCCAGTCATAAGCATCTGCAGCCACGAACTCGAGTTTGGGGTCTTCTTTGAATTTTATATTATTTAAATCAACCTGATGGTGGCTAAGGTCGATGCCTATAAAGCTATTAATATGAGGAAACTCTGAACTAAGATAATTGAGCACGTCGCCATTTCCGGTTCCAATTTCTACTAAAGTGGTAAATTCTTCTGCTTGATTTGATAATTCTTTTTTTAGCAGGTCAAATATAAAAGTGCAGTTTGGCAAAAAATCAGTATTAAAGGTGTCTTCATTTTCTGTGAAAAACTCAGCAGCTTTATTGTTAGCCCAAAATTTTTTGTTCGATTCGGCTATGGCATCATGGTCTTGTATCTTTTGAAGATTTCTTATAAGTGCATAACGCATTAACCGCTCTTGTATGCTCATCTTATTTTTATTCTTATGTACTAAAGTCATTCTGTTTTCTGATAATTGCCGGGCTTTTTCGGGTCTAAGAAATATAAGTATATTACCTGCGGTAACTGCTAAAAATTTAACAATGAAAGATTTCATAAGTTCAAATATTCAATTAACTCTGTTTGAAATTTTAAAATACATTACACTAAACATCAAAGGTAGAATTATCTTCAACTTCAATTTATTATAACATTCCTTATAAAATGGTTTTGAAAATCATCAATAAAAATTAAGGCTCTACCTGTTGGACACTTTAATCAGATTAAGTTTTTTTGTTTGGCCCGAAAAATACACGAAGCCTAACATAACAAGATAATAAATGATGGAAAATGCTGTAAATGTGGCAACTCCGCCGTTAGTTGGCGTAGCCGGCAACCAGGCCAGAGCTAAATTCAGCATATATTGTAATGCCAATACACACAAACCGCTTTTAGTTTTCTCATAAACAAAAGTACACATTCCTGCCATTGCCATTATGAATATAAATAACGACGGAATAGGAATATTAGGAAAAATGCCTTCGCCCAAAATGGCTATGGGAATAAACCATAGAGTCCAAAAAAGCCCGACAATTTGACTTGCATAAAAAGGTTTAGTGATTTTTAATAATTCGCGAATGCTGTAACTGACCCATACCACTTCGCCTAAAAAAGCCCAAATTAATAAGGCAAAATAGCCTCTGGTAGTTATTTGACGGAATTGAATATACGTAGTAATATCTTCGGTACCGTTATAAATACCCTTTAGTAACAATGTAATAATAACTATTGTTAATGCAAATAATAGACTCAAAATAAACCATTTGGGCTGAACTTTCCAGTTTGACATTGGTTTAAACAAATCTTTAATGCCGCCGAAGCCTCTTGTATAAATTATGATGACAGCCAGCACTAAAAAAAGAACACAAAATCGTCCGGTACTGTATATATAACTGGGTATAATATCTTGGGATCTGCCATAAACAAAAAATAAATTGGCAATAGGTCCAAGAACCAAAAATACCCAAACCTCATACTTTTTTACAAACTCTTTCATAGTTTTTTTATTTGAAAAATCTTTACATATTTCAATTCAAAAATGAAAAACGCATAGTAATCATCGATTTGAATAGATTCATGTTTTAAATTATTACATAAAATTTTGTGGGGAAATTTTACCAAATGTAAATAATTTTTAAAAGTGGTTGCTAAAAATCAGACAAATTACTTCTTTTTGATGACCAAAAACTTTTAGCAATTATAAATCAATTTACTTTTCTTGCCACACCTTTTTCAACACGGCGTTTTTTGTTTAGTTCTTTTACAACTAAGCTGTATTCAAACGTGTAAGAATCACTGGTTGTCGATAAGATTTTCATGTGGATGGCTTTTTCTTCGCTTTTGTTTTTTGGATGCAGTTTTTTCATCACAAACTCGCAGTCGTTTATCCATCTTACAGAAGCCGTATCAGTTTTACCTTCAAAATAATCGATGTTTAAGGAATCTGTTCGTGTAAATCTTCCGGTTTTTTCTTCGCCGTCTATTATGTATGTAAATTCAAATATTCCGGTTTTAAAATCGGTACAATTACGCTCGTAGTTGTAACAGCTTGTTAATGAAACAGAAAGAATAAAAATTAAAAAATATCTCATGGTGTTGGATTAGTACGTAAAATTAGCAAAAGAAATGAGTTTAATAAAGTGCAGAATAAACAGATTAGTTTTTTATTTTAAGAAATGACTCTGTGTGACTTTGTGAAATAAATTATTTAAGCTTCAAAATTCTTAAAAGTGCCGTCGGTATAAAAAATCACGATACGTTCAATGGATTTGTCGGTTTTTTTTGTTGAAACGGTTTCTTTTGGCAAAACGATATTAGAAACGGGTGGAATAGGAGTTGGCTTTAAATTTTCATTTTTTTGCTCTGAAGGAAATTCGCCTTTGCCATTTAACAACCAATACAGTTCAACTTCGGGATATACCGTAAGTATTTTTAAAACAAAATCCAGACTCGGTTTATTTCTGCCCGATAAAATATGTGAAATGCTCGAACGCTGCACACCAATTTTTTCAGCAAAAGAAGAAGCCGTTTCACTGTAAAAATCAATGACTTTTTGGAGCCGTTTTGCAAAATCATCACTGTTTATCATTGTAAACTTCAAGTTGTTGGATTATAACGTTACAAATGTAATAAATAGTATTAGAGTATCTGTGTTAAATCTTTATATATAGCCATTTGTTATAAATTAAAGCTTTATATAAAATAATTTAAATTACTGAAATTTAATTAATTAAATTAAATAAGAGAAACGATATATTTTAAGTGCAAAGAACAATCGTATTTTCCTCAAATTTTGTTTACAACTGTATATGTTTTTAGTCATAATCGTCCAAATTATTCGTTTACAATTGTAAATTAGTAAATGTTTACCTTTGTAACTCATCTTTTTTAAATGACTTCAGATACACTTCAAACACTCTTCAAAAATTATAAAGAAAGCCATCTTTATCATCGTTATATTTACAGTAAACATATCCGGCTTTTAATAGAAAAGCACAGAAAACATTTCAAAGTAGAAACTATAGGAATGTCTGTTTTGGGCGAGCCAATTCCGGTTATTCAAATAGGTTCCGGAACTGTAAAAATTTTGATGTGGTCGCAAATGCACGGTAATGAAAGCACCACGACCAAAGCGGTTTTTGATCTTTGTAATGTATTTGCTGATGAAAATAATGATGATATTCAGTTTATTTTAAAACAATGCACGATTGCTGTCATTCCAATACTTAATCCGGATGGTGCCAAAGCCTACACACGTGTAAATGCCAATGATGTCGATTTAAATCGTGATGCGCAACATCTTACGCAACCCGAAAGTAAAGTGTTAAGACAGTATTTTGACACTTTTAACCCCGATTTTTGTTTTAATCTTCATGGGCAGCGTACCATTTTTAGTGCCGGTAACACCAACAATCCGGCAACCGTATCTTTTTTGGCGCCGGCACAAGACGAAGTTCGTTCGGTTACAGAACCCCGAAAAAAAGCTATGGAAATTATTGTGGTGATGAATGAAAACTTACAACATCAAATCCCGAATCAGATAGGGATTTATGATGATACCTTTAATATCAACTGTGTAGGCGATATGTTTCAAAGCCTGAACGTCCCGACAATTCTTTTTGAAGCCGGGCATTATCAAGATGATTATGCAAGAGAACGTGTGCGTGAATATATATTTCAGTCACTGTTTGTTGCTGTTCATTATATAGCGGTTAACGGTGTAACGGGAAATAATTATGAGCCGTATTTTGAAATTCCGCAAAATGAAAAGCTTTTTTACGACATACTCATCAGAAATGCTGCTATTGACGGAAAAATAATTGATGTGGCTATCCAATACCGGGAACGGTTAATTGCAAATGTTGTTGAGTTTATTCCTATAGAAGAGCAGCTTTCAGATGATGCCGAATCGTTTTTTGGGCATAGAGAAATTGATGCAAAAGGTAAAAAGGTAATTTTGCAAAAAAATGATGCCGGTAAAGGTGTTGGCGAAATCGTTTTCGTTTCAATAAATGATGAAAAATTAACATTAAAACCTAAAAAAATGTGATATTTAGTAGTTTATTTTCAATGAAATTCTGTTATTTTTGCTGAAAATATAATAAATTATAAAAATGAGTAAGTTCAAATTAGATGAAATTGATCATCAAATTTTAGACATGTTAATTGATAATACACGTGTTCCATTCACAGATATTGCAAAAAAACTGGTTATTTCGGCAGGAACTGTTCACGTAAGAGTGAAAAAAATGGAAGATGCAGGTATTATTCAAGGCTCGTCATTGACGCTGGATTATAAAAAACTGGGCTATTCTTTTATCGCTTACGTAGGAATATTTTTGAATAACACGTCGCAAACCAAATTTGTACTGGAACGCATTAATCATATTCCGTTTGTAACCGTAGCACATATTACCACCGGAAAATTCAATATTTTCTGCAAAATAAGAGCAAAAAACACAACTCATGCAAAAGATATTATTTTTATGCTGGATGATATTGAAGGCGTTTACAGAACCGAGACAATGATTTCTCTTGAAGAAAGCATCAATGATAAAAAACGATTGATGCACACCATTTTTAACGAAATGTAACCTTATTACCATAAACCGAAAACCCTTTAATGATGCTCGTTAAAGGGTTTTTTTATAATTTTATATCATGACCACAAACGATTTAATTTCTGAAGAATACGCTTCATTTTACCGGCCATATATTGATAAGGCTCAAAACCTTGACCTGAAAGAAGGTTTGCGTCAAAATTTTGAAAAGATTTATGAGTTTTTGAATACGATTCCGGAAAGTAAATTAGAATACAGATACGCCGATGACAAATGGACTATTAAAGAAGTCATTCAGCATATAATTGATACCGAGCGTATTTTTGCTTACAGAGCATTGCGTATTGCGAGGCAAGACCCAACGCCTTTGCCTGGTTTTGAACAAAATGATTACGTGCCGGTAAGTTTTGCAAACAATAGGAACATAGCAGAACTTTTAGCAGATTATAAGGCTGTTCGTCAAGCCACCATAAGCCTGTTTGACAGTTTTACAGATACGATGCTGATGCAAATAGGCGTAGCAAACAATTGCCCAATATCCGTAAGAGCTTTGGGTTTTATCACTATCGGGCATGAAAACCACCATTGCAACGTGATAAAAGAGCGTTATTTATAATATTCAAACGATTCGATAATCAGTTCGTTGCTTACTAAGCAATCAATTTTTGGTTTGCCAATAGCTTCCAATAGTACAAAATTGATATTGCCGTGCTCATTTTTCTTATCATATTTTAATAATTCAATGATGGCATCATAATCTGAAGCATCAATAACGACCTTAGGAAACATGCCGTTAAGCACTTTTGTAATCTGTTCCAAACCGGTTTTTGGGAAGTTGAGCAATTTTGAAGAAATGTAACATTCCATAATCATCCCGATAGCAATCGCCTCGCCGTGAAGCAGCGCTTCTTTTTCCGGATGGCTCAAAAAATAAGATTCTATAGCGTGACCCAAAGTATGTCCAAAATTCAGTGTTTTTCGCAGTCCGTTTTCAAACGGGTCTTGCGTGACAATGGCTTTTTTGATTTCAACCGATTCGTAAATCAAAGCATCTAAATCATTCAAAGTTAATTTCGATAAATCGGTCAGTTTATCCCAATAGTTTCTATCATAAATCAAACCATGCTTGAGCATTTCGGCATATCCCGATTTGAGGTGGTTCGGCAGAAGTGTATCCAAAAACTGAGTGTCTATCAACACTAAATCACCTGAGTTTATAACACCAATTTGATTTTTGAGTGCGCCCAAATCCACACCTGTTTTTCCGCCTACAGATGCATCAACCATTGCCAGTAACGATGTAGGTACATTAATGTATTTGATGCCGCGCTTGAAAGTACAGGCTGTAAATCCGCCCAAATCGGTCACAACACCGCCACCGAGATTAATCATCAGGCTTTTACGGTCGGCGCCAAGTTCAGACAGCGCATTCCAAACACCAACGCACGTATCAATGGTTTTATACTGTTCGCCGGCTTCAATTTCAATGATTTCAATGGGTGTTTCGGTTTCTATACGCGCCAAAAATCCGGGCAGGCAGCTTTCGTGCGTATGTGTATCAGTCAGAATAAAAATTTTGGAAAAGCGATTGTTCTTTAGGTATATATTCAACTGTTCATAAGCATTTGAATTAAAATAGATTATGCAATTATCTGTGCTTATAGGGTTCATGTGTGCCAAGGTCTTTTTATGAGTGTATCAAAATAAGCAGTTTTTAATAAAATAATAGCCAATGAATGCATATTTTTGTGATTATTTTTTAGTACATAACAAAAAAATACGGTCTCTCACAGAAGTAAATTTAAATTTCTCGCAAAGCCGCAGAGTCGCAAAGCGATTTCTTAGCGTCTTGACTCCCGAAGTTTTCGGGATTGCGAAAGAAAAATATAGTTGCACAGAACGTAAATATTATACTGTATTGTAATGCAGACGAATAATTTACAGGTGTGATTTTTTGTCGTGTATTGAATATTATTTTATAAAAAATGGCAACATCCAAACTTTTTGACAATACGCAGGTTGCGTTTCAATTAAAAAGCGATTCAGAGCTTGAACGCGCTTATTTTCTGTTTAAGATGATATCACACCAGCCGTTGGTGCGTATAGGTACTGCGGCTACAAATTTTGCTTTAAAAGCACATCTGCCGGTTGAAGGTTTAATACGTTCTACGGTTTTTGATCATTTTTGCGGCGGCATCAATGAAGATGATTGCTTGCCGGTGATAGACAAGATGTACACTAAAGGTGTTTGTTCTGTTTTGGACTATTCGGTAGAAGCCAAGGAAGACGAAGCGAGTTTTGATGATGCCTTGCAAAAAACCATAAAAATCATTAATTTTTCTCAAGAAAAAGAAGCCATGCCGATAGCTGTTTTTAAGCCAACGGGATTTGGAAGGTTTCATTTGTATCAGAAAAAAGGTGAAGGCAAACTATTTACAGACGAAGAACAAACCGAATGGAATAGAGTAGTGGAGCGATTTAATACAGTGTGCAAGCTTGCAAAAGAAAAAGATGTAGAAATATTGATTGATGCCGAAGAAAGCTGGATGCAGGATGCTGCCGACGAGTTGTGTGAAGATATGATGCGCTTGTACAATACCGAAAGACCAATAGTTTATAATACATTGCAATTGTACCGTTGGGATAGGTTGGATTATTTAAAACAGCTTCATGAACGTGCCAAACGTGATAATTTTACAATAGGAGTAAAAATAGTGCGTGGTGCCTATATGGAAAAAGAGCGGGAACGGGCAGAAGAAAAAGGTTATCAATCGCCAATATGCGTTTCAAAAGAAGCTACAGACGACAATTTTAACAGCACGCTCGATTATATATTAAGAAACCTGAATGATATTTCGTTATTTTCGGGAACTCATAATGAAGATAGTTGTTATCTGGCGATGGATTTGATGAAAGCGCTGCAAATTTCAAAAGATGACAACCGCATTTGGTTTGGACAATTGTACGGCATGAGTGACCATATAAGTTTCAATCTTGCAGCCGAAGGTTATAATGTGGCAAAATATGTGCCTTTTGGACCTGTGAAAGATGTAATGCCGTACTTAATACGCCGTGCAGAAGAAAACACATCCGTTGCAGGACAAACCAGCAGAGAACTGAACTTATTAAAAACAGAGAAAAAGCGAAGAAAGCTTTAGATGTAATCTTATAATTTATGTATAAAAAAAGGTTCTTTTTCAAAATAGAAGAAGAACCTTTTTTATTAAAGAAGGTTGCTATTATGCTATATCAAAACGGTCAAGCATCATCACCTTATTCCATGCTTTTACAAAATCTTTTACAAATTTTTCCTTTGCATCATCTTGTGCATAAACTTCTGCTATCGCTCTCAGTTCAGAATTGGATCCAAAAATCAAGTCGGCACGTGTAGCTGTCCACTGTAATATTCCGGTTTTACGGTCGTGGCCTTCATATACTTCGTTATGGCTGTCAACAGGTTTCCATACGGTATTTATATCCAGTAAATTAACAAAGAAATCATTGGTTAGCACTTCCGGATTATTTGTTAATACACCATGTTTAGATTGATTATAATTGGCATTTAAAACCCGCATGCCACCTATTAATGCTGTCATTTCCGGTGCTGTAAGGGTTAGCAAATTGGCTTTATCAATCAGCAGCTCTTCGGTAGAAGCAGCATATTTTTGTTTCAAGTAGTTTCTGAAACCATCTGCTTTTGGCTCTAAATATGAAAAAACCTCAATATCTGTCTGTTCTTGTGAGGCATCTGTACGTCCCGGCGTAAAAGGCACTTCAACAGAAATCCCGGCAGCCCGGGAAGCTTTTTCTATACCGGCAACTCCCGATAGTACTATTAAATCTGCAATAGACACTTTTTTACCATCATTTGCCGAGGCATTAAATTCTTTTTGAATAGTTTCTAAAGCACTTAATACATTGCCCAATTGTACAGGATCGTTTGATTCCCAATATTTTTGAGGCGCAAGTCTTAAACGGGAGCCATTGGCACCACCGCGCTTGTCTGAACCTCTGAATGTTGAAGCCGAAGCCCAAGCCGTATTAACCAGTTGCCCTACAGAAAATTCTGTGTTCAAAATTTTTGTTTTGAGTTCTGCAATATCTTGGGCATCTATCAATTTATGGTCAACTACAGGAACAGGATCTTGCCATAGTAATTCTTCGGCTGGGATTTCTTCTCCCAGATACAATGATTTTGGCCCCATATCTCTGTGCGTCAATTTGAACCATGCACGGGCAAATGCATCGGCAAACTCATCGGGGTTTTCTAAAAATCTACGGGCTATCTTTTCGTATTCGGGGTCAAAACGAAGTGACAAATCAGTAGTCAGCATTTTTGGTGGATGTTTTTTATCCGGATCAAAGGCATCGGGTACCGAGGTAGCTCCCATACCGTATTTGGGTTTCCATTGATGAGCACCTGCAGGACTTTTTTCTAATTCCCATTCATACCCAAATAAATTCCACAAAAAGTTGTTGCTCCACCGTGTAGGAGAACTTGTCCAGATTACTTCTAAACCACTGGTTATGGTATCGCCTGCCAAACCACTTTGATGACTGCTTTTCCAACCCAATCCTTGTTGTTCTATACCGGCAGATTCGGGGTCTGCACCTACCAAAGCGGCATCTCCGGCACCGTGAGTTTTACCAAATGTATGCCCGCCGGCTATTAATGCAACGGTTTCTTCGTCGTTCATCGCCATGCGTTTAAATGTTTCACGAATGTCTTTAGCTGCCGCAATCGGGTCGGGATTTCCATCGGGGCCTTCGGGATTTACATAAATCAATCCCATTTGAACTGCTGCCAGCGGATTTTCTAAATCTCTGTCGCCCGAATATCTGCTGTGAGGTTTATCACTGGTTGCAAGCCACTCTTTTTCAGAACCCCAATATACATCGGTTTCCGGTTCCCAAACATCTTTACGGCCACCTGCAAAACCAAAGGTTTTAAAGCCCATGGTTTCCAGAGCAACATTTCCTGTTAAAATTAATAAGTCTGCCCATGAAATTTTATTGCCGTATTTTTGTTTTATAGGCCAAAGCAGCCGGCGTGCCTTATCTAAGTTTCCGTTATCGGGCCAACTGTTAAGAGGTGCAAAACGTTGCTGTCCTGTACCGCCGCCGCCACGACCGTCCTGAATCCTGTAAGTACCGGCACTATGCCATGCCATACGTATAAATAATGGGCCATAATGACCAAAATCTGCCGGCCACCAATCCTGAGAATCGGTCATGAGATTTGCTAAATCTTGTTTGAGGGCTTTAAAATCCAAACTTTTAAAAGCTTCGGCATAATCAAAATTAGCATCCATCGGGTCAGACAGTGAAGAGTTCTGCCTAAGGATGCTTACATTTAATAAATTTGGCCACCAATCCCGATTGCCGGTACCTCTACCGCCAACAGCCTGGTTTGGCTTTGAATTTCCTGAAAAAGGGCATTTACTTTCGTTACTTAAATTGTTTTCCATAAAATATATATTTTTTTGTGTTTTGCTGATTGCATAAAAGTATCACAAAAAAATGTATGGAAACAGATTTTTCAATAGATAAAATCTATAGTTGTAAATTTAGAATTGATTGAAATAACGAAAGCACAGAATTTGTTCAAAATTTATTTAACTGCAACAACGCTGATTTCCACATTAACAAATTTAGGAAGATTGGCAACTTCTACGGTTTCACGGGCAGGAGCAGTATCAGCATTAAAATAGTGGGCGTAAACCTCGTTGATTTGCCCAAAATTGTGCATATCACTTATAAAAATAGTCGATTTTATAACATTATCAAACGTCATACCGGCAGCTTCAAGTACAGCTTTTAGGTTTTCCATGACTTGTTTGGTCTCGGCTTGAATAGTATCCAGAACCAGTTTGTTTGTAATAGGGTGTATTGCAATCTGTCCCGAAGTAAAAAGCATATTTCCTGTTAATACTGCCTGATTATATGGGCCTATAGGTGCCGGGGCTTTTGGTGTATTGATAATGGTTTTCATTGTTATAATACTATTATAGTTGTTGATCGGGCTGAAGGCGTTTATCGTATTTGATGTCTTTTAACAAGCTCGATTTAATACCGATAAAGAAATTCCACGAGCTTCGGTTGCTAAAAGGTATCCAGCTAAAATTCATCCGCCAGCTTAACAAATCGCGCTCAAATCTTAACTGGGTATAGGTAAATCCTGCATTTTTAAAATCATAACCCGAAGAAGCGCCTACAGACCAGCGCGGAGAAATTTCTATATCGCCCGAAAACATAAGCGAGTGCGACGATATTTCGTTTTGCCTTGCACTGTTACTGTAATTTACGGCATACGCCAACCTTAAGCTCCACGGTATTTTATAATTATAAAGTTCAGACGGTTCTTCTTCTTCCTTATTTCTGTCAGTGTCATCAAGGCGTTGGTCTGCATAATCCTGAGGTACGCCAAAAAGGTCATCTGCACGTCCGCCACTCCGCATAGATTCGCGTTCGGCAGCGCTATCGGGTGTTGTTTTTCCTGAAAACGACTGGCTGTTAATAGAATAACTCATGTTGATATTTGCAGACGTTAACCGGAACAGACTTCCACCGTTATCAATATTAAATTTATCAATACGACGGTTATTATTATCCAGAGCATAAGGGTCTAAAGTAGCACCAAAATTGATGCTCATTTTATTATTAAAAATCTGCGTGCCTCCGGACACTCTCACGGGACTCCATTGCAGTGAATCGCCTGCAAAATTATATGACGTAGAGAAATTAAGGTTGTTTAACAGAATAATTTTTTTGGGTTCGGTTGCTGTCGAATCTTTATCACGCACTTTTGCTTCAAAATTATTACCTAACGAAAATCCCATAGAACTTGAAAATGCCCGGTTAGGCTGCCCGTAAATAGACTGTTCAAACCGGCTGTACGATTCACGGGTTATATCTCCATCGGCAGTAATTATATCAAACGTATCGTAGTATTGATCAAAAGCAGGATTGATATTGTAGCTTATTGATGGGCGCATAACGTGCCGTATAGCTTGAATTTTGGGATCTTTGCCTTCTTTTCTTAAATCAAACATCCCGTAAACCGTAGTTCCTATACTTGTACTGAAATTATAAGTCCTGTAGCTGTCAAAACCGTTTTGTTCCTGCGTAACCCTTGTGTTTAACCCTTCATCAAAATATTTGCGGATGGTATTCATTGTCCAGACCTCATCAAAATTTGTGCTGGCACTCAAACTGAAATATTTAAACAACTTAAAATTGGTCGAAATAGGAATACTGTGCCGCATGCCTATACGTGCATCATCAAACATTTCTTTTTTAAAAAATAACGAATCGGTAGTTTGAATCCTGTTTTCGGCTCTTACGTTATACTGAAAGTTGATATTTTGTATAATTCCTTTTTTTATACCGGTTTTGGGTTCAAACGGAAAAATACGGCTCACACTTCCTTGAAACGTAGGTAATGTCATATCAATACGCTGTGTTTGCGTATTTTGTGAGTGTGTTGCGGTAACGCTCATATTTACCTGAGGCTCGCCCTGAAAAGATTTTGAATATGAAACAGATGATGATAAGGTATTATTTAAAAAATTTGAAGCGTTAAGCTGGTTGATGGATTGCTGGTAATAACGGCTGCTTCCTAAGTTGACCGATGCCGAAAACCGTGAATTAGGGTTGGATTTTGCATCCTGATTGTGTGACCAGCGTAAATTGTAAATGGAAGATTTTGAATAATCAGAAAAACCACGCTCACTTTGTATAAGGTTTTCAAACCTGAAACTTAAATTTCCCCTGAATTTGTATCTCCATGCATAGTTTGATTCTATACGCATCCCATAACTGCCGTTGGTAAAATAATCACCCAAAACTGTCAAATCTACATAATCGTTAATTGCAAAATAATAACCGCCGTTTTGTAAAAAGTAACCACGGTTGTTTTGTTCGCCAAATGACGGAAAAATAACTCCCGAAGTGCGTTTTTGCGACATAGGGAAATACGCAAACGGCAGCCCGATAGGCGTGGGCACGTTGTAAATAAACATATTGGTCAAACCTGTAACCACTTTTTTACCGGGAACGATTTTTGCTTTTCGCATTAAAAAGTAATATTCGGGATCGTCACGGTCTTCGGATGTTGTGTATTTTCCGCGGTTTATAAAGTAAACCGAATCGTTTTCTTTTTTGGTAATGTCTGCAATAATATAGCCGCCGCTTTGTTCGGTACGGGAATTAAAAATAAGGGCTTTTTTTGTATCGGTATTAAAAATAATCGAATCGGGTTCAACCACATTGGCACCTTGTTTAAAAACAGGATGCTGTATGTAAACGCCTGCCGTGTCTTTAATTCTGCCGGCATATACCAATTTTTTTGTGTAATCAATGACAATGGTTCCGGCGGTAATTTCCATATCCTGATAATTAACCTGCGCTTCATTGTATAAAAATATTTTTTGCAAACGCTGGTTTAATGATACGTAATCTTTGGCTTTGTACTTCACGATATCTTCCAAAAGTTCTTTTTTCTTTGGTATGGAATCCTTTGAGACAGAATCAGTTTCTTTAATGTTGACAGGCTTGCCCAAAAGCGAATCAATGCTTACGGTTGTTGTATCTTTGGTAGGAGAAACAGGAATAACAGGCTTATCTTTTTGAATTTCCTGAGCCCAAGCAAAAGTGTTAATAAGCACTGTAAAACTCAGAAAAAAAAGTATATGACAGCTTTTTGTTTGCAAGGCTTTTAAATGTATTTTTGTAAAAGTGTGGCTCGGTTTTTGAAATGCCAAAACTACACAATTTTTTTTGGATTCATTGGCAATCAAAAGATAAAATAAACTGAATTAATTATCCGTTTTAAAACCCTATGAAAACGTATCTTCAATATAAATTCGTATTAACAGCTTTAATATTTACAACATTTTTAACATCGGCACAGGTTTCTAACAAAAATAACGACAAGTTTGTAGTTGTTTTGGATGCAGGTCATGGAGGTGACGATCCCGGGAATATGGGAAAAAAAGGCAGTGGTTTTAAAGAGAAAGACATTGCTCTCAATATTGTGCTGCAAGTAGGAAAGGAACTTGAGAAAATTCCGGAAATAAAAGTGATTTATACCCGTAAAACCGATGTATTTGTAACCTTGAGAGGTCGTGCAAAAATTGCCAATGATGCCGATGCCGATTTGTTTGTGTCTGTACATTGCAATGCCCACCATTCTGAAGCAAACGGTACGGAAACTTTTGTACTGGGCTTACATGCCAACCAGCAAAACTTTGAAGTCGCAAAAAAGGAGAATGAAGTGATTTATCTTGAAGATGATTATGAAATTCATTACGGAGGTTTTGACCCGAAATCACCCGAATCTTTGATAGGATTGACCCTGATGCAGGAAGATTATTTAGACCAAAGTACCTTGCTTGCAAAAAAAATACAGGATAATTTTACCTATAAATTAAACCGAAAAAACAGAGGTGTAAAGCAAGCCGGTTTTTGGGTACTTCACAATACAGCTATGCCAAGCGTTTTGATTGAAACCGGATTTTTAACGTATCAAAATGAAGGTGCTTATCTTAACTCTGCAAAAGGACAAACAGAAATGGCAACGTCTATCTATAATGCTATTGTTGATTATAAAAAAGCGTTGAACTATAATGTAGCAGGGCAAGTATTTGCAGACACAAAACCCGGTACAGGTACAAATGTTGTTACACCAATAGCCACAGAAGAAAAAACTGCTACAAATGAAAATGTATATGCAGGTATTGTTTTTAAAGTGCAAATTGCGGCAAGTTCCAATAAATTAGAGCCAAAACCATACAATTTTAACGGGCTTAATGATATTTCAAGAGAAAAAGACGGCAATATTTTTAAATACTATTACGGCTATACTTCCGATTACAGTAAAGCGAAAAATTTTGAAGAAGCCGCAAAGAAAAAAGGCTATAAAGATTGTTTTATTGCAGCATTTAAAGATGGTAAACGCATAAACCTCGCAGACGTATTAAAATCTGCTTCAAATTAAAAACCATTCTTAATTAATTATTTTTAATTTTGTGTGCACCTAAATATCAAAAACATTGAAACTTTCAAGAGAAATTAAAACTGCCATAGTTGTCATATCAGGAATATTACTTCTTGTTTTTTTATTCAATTATTTAAAAGGGAATAACTTACTTGTACCAAAAGACAGTTACTTCACAGAATTTGATTACAACGCCCTTAACTCGGCATCACCTGTGACCATTAAAGGCAATGTTGTGGGAAAAATAGAAAACATTTCTTATGATTACAAAACCGGAAAAACCCGTGTAGCATTTACCGTTAATCAGGATTTAAAATTTTCAAAAGACAGTAAAATACGCATGTATGAAGTAGGTTTTATGAGCGGAAACGGATTGTCAATCATTGAAGGGCAAAGCACCGAAATGGCAAAACCCGGCGATGTTATAGCTTCTGAAGTTGAATTTGGATTGATTACAAATTTGTCAAAAAACTTTTCAGGAATAAGCGACCATTTGGACACAACCATAAAATCTGCCGATTCCCTGATGATAAGCCTTAACAAATTAGTTGTTGACGATTCAGACAAAGGATTAAAAAATGCCATTGCCGAATTGAATGCTACCATTGTATCGTTTAAAAATACCTCGCAGTCATTCAATTCGCTCATTGCAAAAAACGACCAGAAACTGAGTTCTGTAATTACAAATTTTGATTCTATTTCCGGTAATTTAGCCGTCATTAGTTCAGATTTAAAAAATGTAAAGTTTTCTGAAACCGTTGCCGAACTTGATAAAACATTGGCAAGTGTCAATGCAATTATGGCAAATATTGAAAACGGAAATGGTTCTGTAGGCAAATTGCTTAAAGACGAACAACTGTATGCCAATCTGGAAGGTGCATCCAAACAATTAGAACAATTATTACAAGATATGAAGCTCAATCCTAAGCGTTATGTGCATTTTTCCTTATTCGGAAAAAAACCGCCACAATATGATGCTAAGGGTAATGAGATAAAAGAAAACCCGGAAGACTAATTGACCGCTATGACATATATTCCAAACATACTCTTTGCTATTGCGCTAATTTCAGGCATTGGTTATTTTGCCCGAAATGTCAAAAAACTCATTAGAAACATCAAACTTGGTCAATCTGCCGATGTAAGTGGAGATAAGTCACAACGCTGGAAAAACATGGCGATGATTGCTTTGGGGCAAAGTAAAATGGTGCGTCGTCCTGTTTCAGGATTTTTACACATCATTGTATATGTTGGTTTTGTCATCATCAATATCGAAGTTTTAGAAATCATTATTGATGGTTTGTTCGGTACACATCGTATATTTTCCTCTTTAGGAGGTTTTTACGGGTTTTTAATTGGCACTTTTGAAGTCTTGGCCGCTTTGGTATTTATTGCGGTCATTATTTTTTGGTTGCGAAGAAACATCATCAAAATCAAACGTTTTATAAAACCTGAAATGAAAGGCTGGCCAAAAAATGATGCCAATGTCATTCTTTATTTTGAAATGGTATTGATGACCTTGTTTTTGGTGATGAATGCTGCCGATGTTTCATTTCAAGCTATGAATAATGGAAATGTAGTTAGCCAATTTATCACTCCATTATTTAGTGCTTTTTCCGAATCAACATTACACATAATAGAGCGTAGTGCTTGGTGGCTGCATATTTTAGGGATTTTAGTATTCTTAAACTATCTCTATTTTTCAAAGCATTTACATATTTTACTGGCATTCCCAAATACGTATTTTGCAAGTATAAAACCTAAAGGACAGTTTAACAATCTGGAATCGGTTACCAAAGAGGTAAAGCTTATGATGGATCCAAATGCCGATCCGTTTGCAGCACAACCCGAAAGTACCGATGCGCCGGCAAAATTTGGCGCCAGCGATGTGCAGGATTTAAGCTGGATACAACTGCTCAATGCCTATACCTGTACCGAATGTGGGCGCTGTACCAGTGAATGTCCTGCAAACCTGACAGGAAAAAAACTATCGCCGCGTAAAATCATGATGGATACTCGCGACCGGCTGGAAGAAGTTGGCAAAAATATAGATGCCAATAACGGGGAGTTTAAAGACGATGGCAAGCAATTGCTTGGCGATTACATAACTCGCGAAGAACTTTGGGCTTGCACCACTTGTAATGCCTGTGTAGAAGCGTGCCCTGTAAGCATCAACCCGTTATCAATTATTCTGGATATGCGTCGTTATTTAGTGATGGAGCAAAGTGCTGCGCCAACAGAGCTGAACAATATGATGGCAAATATAGAAAACAACGGTGCGCCATGGCCATACAATCAAATGGACAGATTAAACTGGGTAAATGAGTAATAAATTTCTGCGTATGCAGGAATCTTTTGAAACTATTTTCAATTATGAGCGAAACATTAATAGTGCCCACCATGGCAGACTTTATGGCACAAGGCAAGCAGCCCGAAATCCTGTTTTGGGTAGGTTCTGCCGGTAGTTATGACGATAGAGCAAAAAAAATAACAAGAGCTTTTGTTAAGTTATTGAACAAAGCCCGGGTTGAATTTGCCGTTTTAGGAACTGAAGAAAGCTGCACAGGCGATGTTGCCAAACGTGCAGGCAATGAGTTTTTGTTCCAGATGCAGGCTATGATGAATATTGAGATTTTAAATGCTTATGAAGTAAAGCGCATTGTAACAGCTTGTCCTCATTCATACAACACATTGAAAAACGAATATCCGCAATTAGGCGGCGTGTATCATGTACAGCACCATACCGAATATATTGAAGAACTATTAACAGCAGGTAAGCTGAAGATAGAAACCAATTCTACATTAAAAGGAAAACGCATTACGTTTCACGACCCGTGTTATTTAGGGCGTGCCAATGATGTTTATGAAGCGCCGAGAAATTTATTAAAAACCTTAGGGGTAGAGCTTGTTGAAATGAAGCGCAACCAAAGAACAGCCCTATGTTGTGGAGCCGGTGGCGCACAAATGTTTAAAGAACCCGAAAAAGGAGATAAGGACATCAATGTGTTGCGCACGGAAGATGCCTTGGAAACCCGGCCCGATATAATAGCCACAGGTTGCCCTTATTGCAATACCATGATGACCGATGGCGTAAAAGTTAAAGAAAAAGAAAACAACATAAAAGTTTTTGATATTGCCGAATTAATAGCAACAACTCAAAATTTATAAGCCGTAGAGCAAATTATGACAAAGGAAATTTTCCTACTTAACATTTCGGGGCAAGACAAACCGGGATTAACCTCAAGTTTAACAGATGTATTGGCAGAGTATAATGCTAAAGTGCTGGATATTGGTCAGGCAAATATTCATGACACCTTATCCTTAGGAATTTTATTTGAAATCAGCTCAAAAACCAAAACAGCAGGTGTATTAAAAGACTTGCTTTTTAAAGCCTATGAACTTGGAATAACCGCAAAATTTTCACCAATTACTATAGAAAATTATGAAAAATGGGTGAATCTTCAAGGAAAAGACCGGTATATAGTGACCATTTTAGGCGAAAAACTCAGTGCCAAACAAATATCTGAAGTCACAAAAATTATTTCAGATATAAACCTGAATATAGATGCGATAAAAAGGCTTACAGGCCGTATTTCGTTATCAAAAGAAGACGAATACCCGAGAGCCTGTATAGAACTATCCATCAGAGGAAGAATTGATAATAAACTGGAATTTACCGAAAAGCTTATGCAAATTTCACAGGAATTGAATGTTGACATCGCTTTTCAGGAAGATAATATTTACAGAAGAAACAGGCGTTTGGTTTGTTTTGATATGGATTCAACCTTAATACAAACCGAAGTCATAGACGAACTGGCAGAACTCGCCGGAGTTGGTAATGAAGTAAAAGCCATTACAGAAGCAGCAATGCAAGGCGACATTGATTTTAAGCAAAGTTTTATACAGCGTATGCAACTTTTAAAAGGGTTGAGTGAAGATGCATTACAGGATGTCGCGGTCAATTTGCCCATTACCAAAGGTGCTAAACGACTTATCGATACTTTAAAAAAATACGGATTCAAAACAGCCATTCTTTCGGGTGGGTTTACTTATTTTGGAAACTATCTTCAAAAAGAATTGGGTATCGACTACGTTTATGCAAACCAACTGGAGGTTAAAAACGGTGTTTTAACCGGCGGATATCTTGGCGAAATTGTTGACGGTAACAAAAAAGCAGAATACCTTCAGGAAATTGCAATTAAAGAGAAAATTAATATTAATCAAACCATTGCTGTTGGTGATGGTGCCAACGATTTGCCTATGCTTAATTTAGCAGGGTTAGGCATTGCGTTTCATGCAAAACCTGCCGTAAAAAATAACACACAAAGCTCTATTTCAAGTATTGGACTGGACGGTATTTTATATTTATTAGGATACCACGACAGGCATATCGATTTAGAATAATTAAAATATTAAATAAGGAATTACTATGTTAGTCGATTTTAACACACTTCCCGAAGAATCCCGAATCTGGATATACCAGGCCAATCGTTCCTTTACAGATGAAGAAATCTCTGAAATAGAAACAAAACTGGATACGTTTATAGAAAATTGGACGGCTCATGGCAGTGATTTGCAATCAGGTTATCTTATTAAATACAAACGTTTTATAATTGTAGCTTTAAATCAAAACTTGAATAAAGCGACAGGATGTTCCATTGATGCTTCAGTGCATTTTATCCAGCAATTGGAAAAAGATTACCAAGTGGATTTAATGGATAAAATGAATGTGTCCTACAAACAAGGCGATTTTATCGCTTATAAAACCTTATTGGATTTTAAAAAGATGGCAAAGGAAAAAGCAGTTTCCAAAAACACCATTGTGTTCAATAATTTAGTGACCAATATTGCCGAGTTCAACGATAATTGGGAAGTTCCGGCAAGTGAAAGCTGGCATTCAAGGTTTTTAAACTAAATTAAATTTCTATTTCAACTTCAACTTCAAAATTCTTAATAACCTTCTTGATAAATCTATCTTAAAGTTGTTTAACCTTCATTGCAAAAATGGTATTTTGGCACAGTTTTTAATCATAAAACAGAAACCGGTTTAAATGAAGTCCATTAGTTCCCTTATAGCATTATATTTTTTTACAATTTCTTTTCAGGCACAAACAAATCCGTTGCTTGCCAATGATGTTCTGGCACAGCAAAAATGGGTTGACAGCATTTATGATAGTATGACTGTTCAGGAAAAAGTTGGGCAATTGTATATGATTCAGGTGTTTTCAAGTCAGGATGCATTAAACAAAGCTAAAGTCATAAAGCAGATTACCGAGCAGAAAATTGGAGGCATCATCTATTCAAAAGGCGGTCCGGTTAGACAGGCAAAATTGAACAATGAATTGCAAGCCGTTTCAAAGGTACCTTTATTGATAGGTATGGATGCCGAATGGGGCTTGAGCATGCGTCTGGATTCTACCTATGCGTTTCCGTGGAATATGACGCTTGGCGCGATTAAAGATGATGCATTAGTTGAAAAAGCAGGTAAACACATTGGCGAACATTCCAAACGTATTGGTGTACATTTTAATTTTGCACCGGCGGTTGATATTAATACAAATCCTAACAACCCGATTATAGGTAATCGTTCTTTTGGCGAAGACAGAGATAACGTTACGGCAAAAGCACTGGCATTTATGAAAGGTATGCAAAGCGTTGGTGTTTTGGCAAATGCCAAGCATTTTCCGGGTCATGGCGATACCGACAGCGATTCACACAAAACCTTGCCGACCATAAGTTTTGATGAAAAACGTATTGATGAAGTGGAGCTGTATCCTTATAAAAAATTAATTGCAGAAGGGTTGTCGAGTGTGATGGTAGCACATTTAAACGTTCCGAGTTTGGAACCAAGACCCGGCTATCCTTCATCGTTATCAAAAAATATCGTTACCAATATATTGAAAGAGCGTTTACAGTTTCAAGGGCTAATTTTTACCGATGCGCTCAATATGAAAGGTGCGTCAAATTTCAGCAATTCTGCCGATGTGGACTTGGCGGCTTTTATGGCTGGAAATGATGTGTTATTGATTTCTGAGAATGTCCAGAAAGGAATCGACAAAATTGTAGCAGCTTACGAGGCAAAAGAAATTACCGAAGAACGATTGGCACATTCGGTGAAAAAGATTTTAATGGCAAAATACAAAGCAGGGCTTCATAAGTACCAACCTATTGAAACCAAGAATATTGTTGCCGATTTGAATCGTTTGGAAGATGATCTGCTTTATGAAAAACTAATGGAAAATGCCATAACCGTAGTACGCAATCAGAAAGAAATATTACCACTTAGAAACCTTGAAACCAAGAAGATTGCTTA
The DNA here is from genome assembly GCA_964454675.1 of uncultured Flavobacteriaceae bacterium. GTDB lineage: Bacteria > Bacteroidota > Bacteroidia > Flavobacteriales > Flavobacteriaceae > CAYVUB01. Next base: position 48,413 of record CAYVUB010000003.1, read on the forward strand.
TGTAAAAATGGGTGATGACAGCCATAGCGATTTTCTTTCGGAATTAAAAAAATATACGAAAGTCCACGAAATCAAAGCACCAAAACTGGATTCATTATTACGGCAGCTAAAAAATTATAATGTGGTCATTGTAGGTTTGCATAAATCCAATACTACGCCATGGAAAGATTATAAATTCACAAATCAGGAATTAACATGGCTTTATGAAATTGCACGGACAAATACCGTAATTCTTGATGTTTTTGCGCGTCCGTATGCGTTGAACGATTTACGCTCTGTTGAAAATATAGAGGCCGTTGTTATGAGTTATCAAAACAGTACGATTGCACAGCAAAAATCAGCACAATTACTGTTTGGCGCTATTGCTGCAAAAGGAAGTTTGCCGGTATCAACAGGTGAAAATTTTAACGTTGGCGACGGCAAAACATACAACGCCATACAATTATTAAGTTATGGTTTACCCGAAAGTGTCGGTATGAGTTCGGAAAAACTGAAAAAATTAGATTCCATAGCATTATCTGCCATCAAGAAAAAAACAACACCCGGAATACAATTGCTGGTTGCCAGAAAAGGAAAAGTGGTTTACAACAAAGTATTTGGTAAGCATACTTACAGCGGAAAAGACCTCGTTAAGCATGAAGATTTGTATGATGTAGCATCATTGACAAAAATTATTGCAACCTTGCCGTTAGTAATGGAATTGGAAGAAGATGGTATCATTTCTTTAGACTCAAAACTCTCACAATTGCTTCCCGAATACAGACATTCAAACAAAAAAGATATCACGGTCAAGCAGATACTTGCGCATACCGGCAGGTTAAAAGCATGGATTCCGTTTTATACAGCTACGCTGGATTCGGTAAAAAAGCCATCGGCAAAATATTACAGGAAAACCCCGAATGAGAAATTCAGCATTAAGGTTGCCGAAGGTTTATATTTAAGAAACGATTATCCCGATACGATTCAGAAAATCATCCGCGAAAGCGATTTATTAAAAAGTAACGGATATAAATACAGTGATTTAGCATATTTCATCTTAAAAGAATATATTGAAAAGCATTACGATAAAGGATTGGATGCCTTGGTGCAAGACCATTTTTACGAAGCTTTAGGTGCAAATTTCACTACATATAATCCGTCGTCAATATTCAGCAATTCGCAGATTATCCCAACAGAAGTTGATAATTACTACCGCTATCAGACGGTTCACGGATATGTGCACGATATGGGTGCAGCCATGCAAAATGGTGTTGGCGGACATGCGGGAATTTTCAGTAATGCAAATGATGTGGCAAAAATTATGCAGATGTACTTGCAAAAAGGGTATTACGGTGGCAAGCGGTATTTTAAAACCGAAACGATAGAAAAATTTAACACGTGTTACTATTGTGCAAACGGAAACAGGCGAGGTATGGGCTTTGACAAACCGCAGCTGGGTAAAGACGGCCCAACCTGCGGCTGCGTATCAATGGAAAGTTTTGGTCATACCGGATTTACAGGAACTTTAGCCTGGGCAGACCCTGAAGAAGAAATAGTTTACGTATTTTTGTCTAACAGAACGTTTCCAAATGCCGAGAATAACCTGTTGCTTAAAGAAGGTGTAAGAACCGAAATACAACGCTTAATTTATGAAGCAATCATTGATTAATATCATATACATTACAGCATGAAAATAGGTATTGTATGTTATCCTACATTTGGCGGCAGCGGTGTTGTAGCCACAGAGCTTGGTCTGGCATTGTCAAAACGAGGCCACGAAATTCATTTTATCACATACAGCCAGCCGGTACGATTGGAGTTGTTGGGCAATAATGTCCATTTTCATGAAGTTACCGTACCCGAATATCCGTTGTTTTTATATCAGCCGTATGAGCTGGCGCTTTCAAGCAAACTTGTGGATATGGTAAAACTTCACAAGCTTGAAATTTTACACGTTCATTATGCTATTCCGCATGCGTATGCTGCCTATATGGCAAAAAAGATGCTGCAGGAAGAAGGTATTTATGTACCGATAGTTACAACGCTTCACGGTACAGATATCACGCTTGTAGGCAGCCATCCGTTTTATAAAACCGCGGTAACGTTCAGCATCAATAAATCGGATGCGGTAACATCGGTATCACAAAGTTTAAAAGATGATACCCTGCGTTTGTTCAATATCAATAATGAGATTGATGTTGTGCCGAATTTTATTGACATCTCAAAACATAAAAACGAATTTACAGACTGCCAGCGGACATTTATGGCAAATGAAGGCGAGAAAATCGTGACACATATAAGTAATTTTCGTCCTGTAAAACAAATTCAGGATGTTGTGAAACTATTTTATAATATCCAAAAAGAAATCCCTGCAAGACTGATGATGGTTGGCGAAGGCCCTGAAAAAATTAAAGCCGAAAGACTTTGTGATGAACTGGGAATATCAGACAAAGTGATATTCTTTGGGAACAGTAACGAGATTGATAAAATTTTATGCTTCAGTGATTTGTTTTTACTGCCGTCAATAACCGAAAGTTTTGGTCTGGCAGCTCTTGAAGCCATGGCATTTGGCGTTCCGGTAATTTCAAGCAATACCGGTGGAATTCCGGAGGTAAACATACACGGCGTTTCGGGATTTTTAAGCAATGTGAGCGATATTGACGATATGACCAAAAATGCACTTCACATTTTAAAAGATAAAAGTATTCTTAAAGGCTTTAAGCAAAACGCAAAGCTCGAATCGCAAAAATTTGACATACACAACATTGTACCGCAATACGAAGCCATTTATGAGCGTACGCTACAAAAATGTATGGTAACTTAAAACAAAAAACCGCCAAATTTCAATGAAAATGGCGGTTTTTATATTTTGAGTTATTGTTATTAGAATCGGTATCTTATACCAAGAGCGATATCAAAATCTAAATCGTCACGATGATTTCCAAATCCAAATTCCGGTCTGAAATCTAATGATATCATCAACGGAATATCAAAAATGTATTCAATACCAACATCACCGGCAGCAAACACAAACGTATCGCTTTCACTTCCACCCGGAAAATCATAGCTGTATGAGCCTAAACCTGCACCGGCACCGGCATACCAGTTAAAACCGCCGTCAATATTCCATACCCATTGGTATAAACCTGTAAGTTTAAAGCCGTCGTAATTTTTTCCGTTTCTCCAGCCCAGGTCAACTTCCAGACGGTTGTTGTCACCCAAACCTCTTTGATAGGATATTTCAGCACCAAAGCCATCGCTGTCCCCAAGACGAAGTCCTATTGCATTATCTGCAATGTCTTGTGCGTTAACCAATGTTGTAAATCCGATACCGGCAATAGCCATTAAAAATAATTTTTTCATAAATCTTTTAGTTTTTTATAAGTTACATTGTCATATATACGTCTGGTCGTTAAAACCGGATTACATATAATTATCTCTCATGTGCAAATATAAGACCAAAGTGCGCATCATATCACAATTCTTTATAGATTTATGGTAATTATTTTACAGAATGTCACAGGTACCACTATTAGAAATCTTAAAATCAAAATTATCAGGAGAACTTCATTATGATGACCTGTTAAAATCGTTGTATGCAACAGATGCTTCAGTGTACAGGCAACTGCCTCTTGCTGTGGCGTACCCGAAAACGACAGCCGACATACAATTGTTGATTCGGTTTGCAAAAGAGCATCATACGTCGTTAATTCCCAGAACGGCAGGTACATCATTAGCCGGTCAATGTGTAGGCAAAGGAATTGTTGTAGATGTGTCAAAATATTTTACAAGAATCATTGAGGTTAATGAAAAAGCAAAAACGGTTAAAGTACAACCGGGTGTTGTGAGAGATGCATTAAACAATTATTTAAAACCTTTCGGATTGTTTTTTAGCCCGAATACTTCTACATCCAACCGATGTATGATAGGCGGTATGGTTGGTAATAACTCATCGGGAACAACGTCTATACGATATGGTGTAACACGTGATAAAGTATTGCAGTTACAAACCATTTTGAGCGATGGAAGCACGGTAACTTTCAAATCACTTACCAAAGAAGAATTTATTCAAAAAACACAATTACAATCACTTGAAGGTCATATTTACAGAACTATTTATACCGAACTTGAGCCGAAAGACGTACAAAACCGCATTGTGTCGCAGTTTCCAAAACCCGAAATCCATCGCCGAAATACAGGATACGCTGTTGATGAGCTGATACAAACCAATGTGTTTTCTGATAATTCTGAGGATTTTAATATGTGTAAGCTACTGTCGGGAAGTGAAGGCACGCTGGCATTTACCACAGAAATCACCTTACAGCTTGACGATTTACAACCTGAACATTCCGTAATGGTTGCTGCTCATTTTACAACTATTGAGCAATGTTTGCAAAGTGTTGAACCGGTTATGAAACATCATTTATACACCTGCGAAATGATGGATAAAACCATTTTGGATTGCACCAAACACAATAAAACCCAGCAGGAAAACCGCAGTTTTATTCAGGGCGATCCAAAGGCGGTATTGATGTGCGAAGTGCGTGCGACAACTATGGATGAGGCACAACAACAAGCCGAGCGGTTGATTGCAGATATTGAACAATCACAATTAAGTTATGCGTTTCCTGTATTAAAAGGTGATGATATCAGCAAAGCGGTAACCTTGCGTCAGGCAGGTTTGGGCTTATTGGGCAATATGACAGGTGATGTAAAATCGGCACCATGTATTGAAGATACGGCAGTAGCTTTGCCCGATTTGGCAAATTACATCAATGAGTTTACCGCATTGATGGAAAGCCATAACCAACAGGCTATTTACTACGCACACGCCGGTGCGGGCGAGTTGCATTTACGGCCTATTCTCAATTTGAAAACGCAGGCCGGTGTTGATTTTTTCAGAAGAATTACTACCGATGTGGCGCATTTGGTAAAAAAATACCAAGGTTCGTTAAGTGGCGAACACGGTGACGGCATTGTAAGGGCAGAATTTATTCCGATGATGATAGGTAATGAGAATTATAATCTGTTAAAGCGGATTAAATTGGCTTTCGATGCTGATGCTATTTTCAATCCGGGAAAAATTGTCGATGCGCTTCCAATGGATGAAAATTTACGCTACCAACCTGACAGAACAGAACCGGAAGTAAAAACACTTTTGGATTTTTCGGCATCTCAGGGCATATTGCGTGAAGCCGAAAAATGCAACGGTTCGGGAGATTGCAGGAAACTGCCCGAATTTGGTGGTACCATGTGTCCAAGCTATAGAGCCACACGCAACGAAAAAGATACGACTCGTGCAAGAGCCAATGCCTTACGTGAGTTTTTAACACATTCTGATAAAGAGAATAAGTTTGATCATGAAGAGTTAAAAGAAGTATTTGACTTGTGCCTGAGCTGTAAAGCTTGTGCCGGCGAATGCCCGAGCAGTGTGGACGTAGCAAGTTTAAAAGCCGAATTTCAGTACCAATATCAAAAAGCGAATGGTGTGAGCTTACGTACAAAATTGTTTGCATATAACAACCGGTTGAATGCTTTTGGAAGCAAATTTCCAAAACTTACAAATACTGTTTTTTCTAACGGTTTAAGTTCCGGAATTTTAAAAAAATCTTTAGGAATTGCACAAAAAAGAAGCTTACCTCTAATTTCAAATAAAAGTTTAAGTAAGTATTTTCAAGAAGCTGAAAAACAAAATATTGATAAAAAATATATTAAAGCGGTTTATTTGTTTAATGACGAGTTTACAAACCATCTGGATACAGAAACAGGTATTGATGCCATCACACTTTTACAGACATTAAACTACAAAGTGATTATTATCAATCACCCGGAATCCGGACGGGCTTTTCTGTCAAAAGGCTTGTTGGAGCATGCCAAAAAATTAGCCAACGAAAACGTATCCGTTTTTAAAGATTTGATTTCACCGGAAACACCTTTGATAGGTATTGAACCTTCGGCAATTTTAACGTTTAAAGACGAATATTTAAAATTGGCAGATGATAAGGAAGCCGCTCAAAGTGTAGCAAAACATACCTTTTTAATTGAAGAATTCATTCAGCAAGAAATTTCAACCGGCAATATAACTTCTGAACAGTTTACTAAAGAATCAAAAACCATTAAATTCCACGGACATTGTCATCAAAAAGCATTAAGTAATCAAGCTTCAAGCTTTGCTGTGTTGAATTTGCCTGTAAATTACAAAGTAACCATTATTCCAAGCGGCTGTTGCGGTATGGCGGGAAGTTTTGGGTATGAAAAAGAGCATTATGATGTAAGCATGCAAATAGGCGGGCAAACACTTTTTCCGGCAATCAGAAACGCCTCTGACGATGTGATAATTTCAGCAAACGGTACCAGTTGCAGGCATCAGATTAAAGATGGAACTCAGCGCCATGCCAAACATCCTGTTTCAATATTACGGGAAGCTTTGTTATGAAATGCGGCTTTTTAAAAGAATGATTATTTTTTTGAAGGTTCGCCTTTTTCAAATTGGTCCACAATGGTGATGGCTGCTATCAATTCTTTGAAATCCATATCTTTAATGTCTTCATCGGCAAAAAACGGGGACAACTTGTCAAAATTAAAGTTGTAGATTTTCCAACGCTTAAACTGATATTCCAAAGCCGTGAAATTTTCAACCCAATCACCGGAATTAAGATACGTGGTTTTACCGGTCTTATTTTCTTTAATGAGCATTTTTGGCTGGTGTATATGGCCGCACACTACATAATCATAGCCATTTTCTATTGCCAGCTCTGATATGACATTTTCAAAGTCATTGATATATTTCACGGCACTCTTGACACTGTTTTTGATGCGTTTTGAAAGAGAGTATTTTTCTTTTCCGAGTTTTTCCAGAAACCAATTGACCATTCTGTTAATGACGATTAATAAATCATAACCGTAACCGCCCAATTTTGCCAGCCATTTGGCATTTTGGATGGACACATCAAACACGTCACCGTGAAAAAACCAGGCTTTTTTTCCGTCGAGTTCCAACACGGCTTTGTTGACAATCTTAATGTTTCCGATAGTTGTATTGGTAAATTTCCGCAACATTTCATCATGGTTTCCGGTAATATAAATCACTTCAACACCATCAGCAGCCATATCAATGATTTTCTTGATGACTTTTAAATGTGATTTTGGGAAATACCGCTTACTGAATTGCCAGATATCAACTATATCACCATTAAGGATCAATTTTTTAGGTTCAATACTGTTAAGATACATAAGTAATGGTTTGGCGTGACAACCGTAAGTTCCCAGATGAACATCTGAGATGACGGCAATTTCAACTTTTCGTTTTATTTTCAATGTAGCAGGACAATTATGATACAAATAACAACATTTAACATTACCTGAAGTTAAAACTCCAATTAAGTCTTTATAAGCATTTTGTTAAGTAATTGTTAAAGCCTACGACCGGTACATTTTCGACAGTATGACCTTTTAAACAAAGCAAATTAGACCGTTTGAACAAAGTTGCCCGACAAAACACACTCTACTTTTGTCCCAACAAAATAATTTAAAAATGGGACAAACAAATTACAACGGAGCATTACAGAAACCAATAGGTTCGGGCTTCAACGCAACATCAACTTCAACAGAAGTCATCAAAGGCATTAACCTTACAGGAAAAATTGCCATCATAACAGGCGGTAACACAGGTATCGGTTTGGAAACCACCAAAACACTTGCAGCCGCAGGAGCAACAGTGATAGTTCCTGCAAGAGATGTTGAAAAAGCAAAGAAAAACCTGCAAGGCATTAATAATGTAGAGCTTGAAGCAATGGATTTAATGAATCCTGATTCTATTGATGCCTTTGCCAAAAAGTTTTTGTCTTCGGGCAGGCCTCTTCATCTGCTTATTAACAACGCAGGTATTATGTGGGTTCCGTTACGCAGGGACAATCGGGGAATTGAATCGCAATTAGCCGTAAATTATTTGGCACAATTTCAACTCACAGCCAAACTATGGACTGCATTAAAAAAAGCCAACGGAGCAAGAGTTGTAAATGTTTCTTCGCAAGGACATCAATTTGCACCTTTCAATTTTGACGACCCGAATTTTGAAAATCGGGAATACGAAACCTTGCAAGGTTACGGACAATCAAAAACCGCTGTCAATTTGTTTTCACTTGAATTAGACAATCGTGCAAAAGAGTTTGACGTGAGAGTATATTCATTACACCCGGGTTCTATTGGCGGAACAGAATTAGCAAGAGAAGCACCATTAGAATTGTTTATAAAAATGGGCTTTTGTGATGACAAAGGAAATATGTTGCCCGAAGTTGCCGCTTCACTCAAAACAATTCCGCAAGGTGCATCTACAACAATTTGGTGTGCAACAAGTCCGCTATTAGACAACATTGGCGGTGTGTATTGCGAAGACACCGACATTGCCGAATTATCTTTGACACAAGAAGTTTATGCAGGTGTAAAACCGTATTCGTTGGACGAAGCCAACGCAAAAAACTTGTGGCAATTAAGCGAAAAATTGACAGGAATAACATTTCAACTTAATTGATAATTGTAACTTTGTAACCACACAAGCAAATGGATTTTCAATTAAAATACATAACAGACGACATTAAACTTTCTTGCTACGAAGACAAGTTATTTAAGACAGAAGTTGTGTTTGACCACCATATGCTTGTGTGGTTCATTTCGGGCGAAACAAAAATCATTCAAGCCGACCAAAACTATTTGTTTAAGACAGGCGACATTTTTCTTATTCCAAGAAATCAGTTAGCGACAATCATCAATTATCCGAAAGACGGAGAGCCGCATAAGTCGGTGGTAATGCACCTTTCCATTGACAGACTACGAGAATTTTACGCCAATCTTAATATAAAGCCAAAAGTTTCCGCAACACAAAAAATCCGAAGTTTTGACAAACACCCATTGTTAGAAAGCTGTCTTGCTTCGTTGATACCTTATTTTGACGTGCAGGAAAAATTTCCCGAAAACATTGCTTCATTAAAAATTACAGAAGCAATTTCAATTCTAAGAACGATTGACAAAAGCATTGACAACATTTTAGCCAACTTTGAAGAACCGTATAAAATTGACTTGTCAAATTTTATGGAAAAGAATTTTATGTTCAATATGCCGTTGGAAAAATTCGGTTACTTGACAGGTCGCAGTTTGACAACTTTCAAACGAGATTTTCATAAACTTTACAACATAACGCCACAGCGTTGGCTGACACAAAAACGGTTGGAACTTGCCCACTATCAGCTGACAGAAAAAAACAAAAAACCCGTTGAAGTATATTTAGAAACAGGATTTGAAAACTTATCGCATTTCTCTTACGCTTTCAAAAAACAATTCGGACTAACACCGACAGAATTGTTAAAATAAGAAATAAGTAAAAAATACACAATCTTTGGCATTTGTATTTTTGTTTCTCTAATTTTCCAATTACATTAGCAACAAATACATTGTATATGGCAGGAAATTCCTATGGGAAATTATTTACGCTTACCACGTTTGGTGAATCGCACGGTGATGCCATAGGCGGTATCATTGATGGTTGTCCTTCCGGATTGCATCTTGATTTTGAAGCCATTCAAAACGAGTTAAACCGTCGTAAACCGGGGCAATCGGAAATTGTTACCCAACGAAAAGAACCCGATACTGTTCAGTTTTTATCGGGAATTTTTGAAGGACAAACCACAGGAACACCAATAGGGTTTACCATTCAAAATACCAACCAAAAATCCAATGACTATTCGCATATAAAAGATGTGTACCGTCCAAGCCACGCCGATTATACCTATGATAAAAAATACGGTATAAGGGATTATCGCGGTGGCGGGCGCAGTTCGGCACGTGAAACAGCATCGCGTGTGGTTGCCGGCGCTATTGCAAAGCAGTTGCTGAAAGATGTCAAGATTTTTGCTTACACATCATCTGTAGGAGATATTTTTCTGGAAAAGCCGTATCAGGATATTGATATTTCAAAAATTGAAACCAACGATGTGCGCTGCCCGGATGATGCCGTGGCGCAGCAAATGATTGATAAAATAAAAGCCATAAGAAAAGAAGGCGATACCATAGGCGGCACTGTAACATGTTTTATACAGAACGTTCCCGCAGGATTGGGTGAGCCGGTTTTTGATAAGCTTCACGCAGAACTTGGTAAAGCCATGCTGTCCATCAATGCCGTAAAAGGATTTGAATACGGCAGCGGTTTTTGCGGTGCAAGGATGAAAGGTTCTGAGCATAACGATTTGTTTAACAGTGACGGCACAACAAAAACCAATCTTTCGGGAGGTATTCAAGGCGGTATCAGTAATGGTATGGACATCTATTTCAGGGTAGCGTTTAAACCTGTGGCAACCATCATACAAAAACAAGATACATTAAACAATCGGGGAGACATTGTTGAAATGCAGGGTAAAGGCAGGCACGACCCCTGTGTAGTGCCAAGAGCGGTTCCTATTGTGGAAGCTATGGCGGCATTGGTACTGGCAGATTTTACACTCCTGCGAAAGCAGGAGTCTCATCAATGAATAGATGAAACTTAATTTTTTTTAGACAAATTCAAATAATTAAAATGAGATTCCTGTCTTCGCAGGAATTTAGCTTATGAAAAAACTCGCATTACACTGGAAAATTATTATAGGAATGGTACTTGGAGTCATCTGGGCTTTACTGTCAAGCTGGCTGGGCTGGAGTGAATTTACCATCAATTGGATTGACCCTTTTGGGACTATATTTATCAATTTACTGAAGCTCATAGCTGTTCCGTTAGTATTATTTTCAATTATTAGCGGTGTTGCAAATCTTGGAGATCCGGCAAGTTTGGGCAAAATGGGAGGGAAGACAATAATTATTATAATGATTAATAGTGTTATAGCAATCTCTTTAGGACTTTTATTGGTCAACACCATTAAGCCCGGAAAGTTAATTGATGATCAAAGCCTTATTGACAATCGTATTAGCTATGAAATTTGGGCAAACTCACAAGGACATGAAATTAAAGACGGAAAGAATTACCTGCAAGACCCTGAATTTTTTGAGCGGGCTAAGCAAATATCCACACTTACACAAGTAGAATTGGAAAAAGCATCTGTATCTGATAAAATTGCTTCGGCACATAAACTTCAGGAAAAATCGCCTCTGCAACCTTTGGTTGATGTTGTTCCCGATAATTTCTTTTTTTCACTTTCTAATAATAGCTTAATGTTGCAAATCATTTTCTTTGCCTTGTTTTTTAGTATTTGCATATTGTTTCTTCCCAAGAAAAAAACAAAGCCTGTGATTAAGTTTGTAGATAGTGCGTTGGAAATTTTTCTTAAAATGATAGATGTAGTTATGCAGGCAGCGCCATTTTTTGTTTTTGCATTGCTTGCCGGTGTGGTAAGTAAAATGGCGGGTAATGATGTAGGTAAAGTAGTAGAAATATTCAAAGGATTAAGCTGGTACACATTAACGGTTTTATTAGGATTGCTTCTTGTAATTTTTGCTATATATCCTTTGCTAATGAAAATTTTTGTCAGAAAAATACCTTATACCGGATTTTTTAAAGCAATGGCACCGGCACAGACTCTGGCTTTTTCTACCTCCAGCAGCGCAGCCACATTGCCGGTAACTATGGAGTGTGTAGAAAACAATCTGGGAGTAGATAAAAAAGTATCCAGTTTTACACTTCCTATTGGTGCAACAATCAATATGGACGGAACGAGTTTGTATCAAGCAATTGCTGTAGTTTTTTTAGCTCAACTGCACATGATTGACCTCACGTTTACGCAGCAACTTATCATCGTTGTAACGGCAACATTAGCATCTATAGGAGCTGCGCCTGTACCAAGTGCAGGATTGGTAATGCTTATTATTGTGATGGAATCTGTAGGGCTTAACCCGGCCTGGATTGCTATTATTTTTCCTGTAGATAGAATTTTGGATATGTTTAGAACCGTAGTTAATGTTTCAGGTGATGCCGTGGTAGCTTCTATTGTGGCAAAAGGAGAGGGAATGCTTCATTACCAGGAAAAAAGCAATCCTTCGGATACCTTTGATTTAGATTCCTGAGAAAAACGTTTAAATTTTCACATGAATCGCTTTACGCTTTTTCATCCGGTTTTTAAAATTCGGAATATTGAAGATGACGACCGATATTCCGATAAGACCATAACCCAAACCTTGTAAAAAGGTGATATGTTCTTTAAAATAAAATATGGCCAGCAAAAAATTTATAATAGGATTCAAATAAATAAACACGCCAACCACCGAAGAGTTGAGCCCTTTTAAAGCATAAATATTCAAAAACATTGGAATAATGGTAAATACTACGGCAATAATGGTTACCATTCCGTAGAAAAATGGTGTTTTTTCAATATCTGAAACATACGCAGGGAAGAAAGGAAACAACAAAATAACAGCAACACCCACTTGAACGGTCAAAATCAAAAAGCGGTCTAAGTCCTGATTTTTTCTTTGCAGCACCAAATACACAGCATACGTAAATGCTATAATCATACTGTAAAACAAATCAGTAAAACTTCCTAATGATAGCAATAAGCAGCTAAACAAACTAAGAGCTACCGAAAACCATTGAATTTTAAACAGTTTTTCTTTCAAAATAAGATATGCCAAAACCATGGTCAGAATAGGGCAGATGAGATATGCTAATGATGTTGCGCTGACACTTACCGAGTTCATTACATAAATGAAAATAAACCAGTTAAGTGCTAAAAACAAACCGCTTAAAATGTTGATTACCCATATTTTACGTTTGTTTTTTATCGATAACGATTTATATAAACCGATGTTTTTCTTTAACACTTTTGGTCTAAGTACTAAGGAAACAATCAACATGATAAATACCGACAATACCGAGCGGTAACTTAAGATGTCAAAAGCAGGATAGGTGTCCAGTGATTTTAAAACCAAGCTGAAAAAGCCCCAAATGGTAAACGCCGTAATGACCGACAGGTAGTATTTATACTGCATTAATTGCGATTAAAAAACAAGTACAAATGTATCTCAAATTCATATCGGCTGTTGTCAAATTCTGTTATATTTTTATGAAATTGCTGTACTTTAAACTCATCAGTATAAGTGTGTAGTTTACAGATGTTTTTAGCATTTTTGATAACATAATCAATTTTTTTATGCTTTATGACGAGTTTTTTGATGTAATTAATAAGCATCAACTATATTTACTATATCAAAATAATGTGCTATTAATCAATAAAGTAAGTTTTTTTATATTAATTTAGTTGTTAAGTTTTAAAAGCCCTTCGCCAAAGGGCTTTTTTTTATTCCAAAAATTTTGATTTTAATTCGGGGGTGGGAATCATGCAGTGTTCTTTTTTACCATACCATTTGTATCGGTTTCGGGCAATAAAATCATACACGATATTGCGTATAGCTCCGGGAATTATCAAAAACAAGCCTAATATATTTGTTGGAAACCCCAGTTTTGAGGCAATTTTTAAAGCAGCTGTCGATTTATAGAAAACACCTTTTTCATTGGAATACAAAATAATGGAATCGGTTTTTGAAGTATCAATGTTGAATTTTTTAATAATTTGCTGTCCTATCTCACTTTGCAACGCAGCATACCGGAACATGTCTTTTTTATCGCGTTTTATTACAAATTGCACAGACGAATTACACAAATTGCAAACACCGTCAAAAAGAATCAATTGCTTGTTATGTTCTAATTTTTCTATCATTTCTTAAGAATATAATCTAATGTAAAGCGAGACATCGCAGGACAAAAAGAACTGAAAACTGCGACTGTAAACTGTTTACTTCTTAGCTGCTTCCACCAGTTCCAGCAAATCCACATTTACATTAGTCGTAAAGATACCGTAATTCACAACAGCTTTATTTTTTTCGAGCGCATCAATGCTTCCAACGGCTTTGCCGTCGTGCATACGCACACGGTCGCCAATTTTTAAAACAGGCTTAGGTTTAACAACTTCGGCAGGTTTTTGTTTGGCTTCTTTTTTTTGTTTTCTGATAACTTCAACTACCTTTTCGGCTTCTTTTATAACCTGCTGTTCTTTTGCTTTGATGATGTTTTGCTCTTTGACGGAAACTTTCTTTCGCTTGGAATTTTCAACCTGAACAATCTTAAATAATTCAGATAGTAATTCCCGTTTTTGTTTGTTGTTGAAATACTTTTCAGATAAATCACTTACACGCTGCCCGAGATATATCAACCGCTGGTTGCTATCGTATAATTCCTGATAGCTTTCAAGTTTTTTCCGGATTTTCTCGTTTATTTTTTCAAATTTTTCGGCTTCGCTTCGGGTTTTTTGACTGTTTTCTTTGAGTGATTGTTCGGTTTTTTCAAGCTTAGAGCGTTCTTTTTGAAGCTTTGCAATGGTAGCGTCAAACCGCACTTTGCCTTTTTCAATTTTCTTTTTGGCCCGGTTAATCAAACTGTACGGAATCCCGTTTTTTTGGGCAACTTCAAAGGTAAACGAGCTTCCGGCTTGACCAAGAGCCAGTTTATACATAGGTTCCAGACTTTTTTCGTCAAACATCATATTAGCATTTTGCATAAAAGGCAACTCGTTTGCCAAAACCTTTAAATTAGAATAGTGTGTTGTGATAATACCATAGGCTTCACGATGATAAAACTCTTCCAGAAACGTTTCTGCCAGTGCGCCACCAAGTTCGGGATCACTGCCTGTGCCAAATTCATCAATTAAAAACAAGGTGTTTTTGTTACATTTTTTAAGGAAATAGTTCATCTGCTTTAAGCGGTAACTATAGGTGCTTAAATGATTTTCAATAGATTGATTGTCACCTATATCTGTGATAATCCGGTCAAACAAACAAACCGTGCTTTTTTCATGTACCGGAATCAAAAATCCGCTTTGCAACATTACCTGAAGCAGTCCTACGGTTTTTAAAGTGATGCTTTTTCCGCCGGCATTAGGTCCCGAAATCACAATGATACGCTGTTCATTATTTAAAATAATGGTCTGCGGATAGGTTTTTAGTTTTGATTTTTGATTGGACACATAGAGTAGAGGATGAAACGCCTCTTTAAACTCAGAAACTTTGTTATCGTTGATATCCGGCAGAATGGCATTTATGGATTGTGCATATCCGGCTTTTGCATAAATTACGTCCAGTTGTGTTAAAAATGCTTGATATTGCTGTAAAAGCGGCGTGTATGGCCGTATATATTCTGTCAGCATTTTTAAAATACGGGCGATTTCTTCCTGCTCGTCAAATACCAAATCGTTAAGTTCGCGGTTGTATCTAAATGTCGTTTCGGGCTCAATATATACAATGCTTCCGGTTTTACTGCTTCCTAACGCTGAACCCTTAACCTTACGCCTGTACATGGCTTTTACTGCCAGAACACGACGGTTTTCAACCACAGATTCACGTATATCATCAAGATAATCCAAACTGTGGTAGCTGTTCAAAGCACTTATAAAACTTTGGTTAATTTTTCCTCTTATACTGTTAATGTCCGCCCGAATCTGTTTTAGTGCCTCGGAAGCGGTATCTTTTACACCACCAAATCGGTCTATAATTGTATCTATCTGACTAATAATAAATTTAGTAACTTCAACAGATGACGAAAGTACCTGCAAATTAGGATAGTAATCTTCAAACTTTTTAAGGAAAAGGATAATCTCGTTACTGGTTGCTGAAATGCCTGCAATTTTCCTGAAACTTGAGGTTTCCAAGAATGAATTATCAATTGAAAGCAGTTGGATTTCTTTGTTTACAGGTTCAAAACCGTGATTAGGAATGCGGTTGTCATTTTGCAGCGATGATAAATATTCGTTGGTATAAAGCAATGCGAGGATAAGGGTTTCTTTATCCGGATACGGCGTAATATTTAAGACTTGCTGAGCACCAAGTTGTGTTTCACAAAGTTCTGAAACTTGCTGTAACACAGTGTAAAACTCAATATCTTTTAATGTTTTTTCGTGAATATGAATCATTCGGTTTATTGACAATTAATTTTAATTGTTCATGGTATTACAAATTTACGACCTTTCGCAGTATTTTTATACCTTGATTAAAATTTAAAATTTTTACAATGAACGTGACCATTCATGACAGTTGGAAACAACACCTTAAAGACGAATTCAGTAAGCCATACTTTAAAGCTTTGACCGCTTTTGTAAAGCATGAATACAGGGCCAATACCTGTTATCCGCCGGGTTCAAAAATATTTAATGCGTTTGATTGCTGCCCGTTTGATAAGGTAAAAGTGGTCATTATAGGCCAAGACCCATATCATGGCTATGACCAGGCCAACGGATTGTGTTTTTCGGTCAATGACGGTATAGCGCATCCACCGTCGCTTGTCAATATTTTTAAGGAAATAGAACAGGATTTGGGCATACCGTATCCGGTATCGGGAAATCTGGAACGCTGGGCAAAACAAGGTGTGCTTATGCTTAACGCAACATTAACTGTAAGAGCAAACCAGGCAGGAAGTCATCAAAATAAAGGTTGGGAAACATTAACAGATGCCGTCATCAACATAATAAGCAACGAAAAAAAGAATGTGGTTTTTTTACTTTGGGGTAATTATGCAAAACAAAAAGCTAAACTGATTGATGTGTCCAAACATACCATTTTAACTACGGGACACCCATCTCCATTGAGTGCCAACAGAGGTTTATGGTTTGGCAATAAACATTTCAGTAAAACTAACTTCCGGTTGGAGCAAGCTGACGGGATGTCAATTGAGTGGTAACAGCCGCAGGTTTGGTCTGTTTTATAATATATGGTTGCTCTGCTTTTTCTCTTTTTGGGGTTTTGTTACAACTGAATGTAAGTAACAAAAAATTAAGGGCAACTAAAGAAGCAATAATTAGAGTAATTGTCAAAATCATATATCTTTTAGGTTATGTTAAGTTCAACTTAAGCGATTTGGTATTTACAAATGTAAATTAATTTTTTGATAAATAACAAGTTATGATGAAATTTCTTAAAAAAAACTTAATTTCTTAACAATTTCACAATACAACAGTTAAGGTGTCAAAATTCCTACCTCACAAGTTGAAAACAATCTAAAATATATACAAACAGCTGTGTGTTAATTGATTAATGCGTTGTTAAGCCTGTGTATTATCAGGTTTCAGATACTTTTTTTCAATATAAAAAGTTCCGAAAGGAATAACAGAAGCAATCAATACGGTAAATAATGTTTTGGTATTCCATTTTAACTCTGAAGATACCATAAACGCCATAAAAATATAGGCAACAAACAATAAACCATGTGGCATTCCCAACAATTTCACGTATGCAGGATTGTCTAACCCGTATTTAACAGGAACGGCAATCCCCAGCAATAAAATGTAAGAAACACCCTCCAAAAAAGCGACCACTCTGAAAATATTTAATAACGAAAACATAAGAGCCTATTTAAATTTTATTTTTGAGATTTATTATTAAAGGATTTTTGAGCGAAATGAATATTCAGTGAATACCACTAAAAATAAATATTTTATGAACTAAACGAAACAAATTTTTATAGAATAGCAGAGTTATTGTATAAAAATTTAACGAAGTTGTAGCCAAAAATCATCATAAGAGAGCCAATAAATAAAATTTAAATAGGCTCTAAGTATTTATTTTTTGCAAAAATACCACAGCTTTTGTTATTAAAGCAGATTTTGTGAACTTTTTAAGAAACGTTCCCTGAAATATAATTAATCCAATCCGCCTCGGCGATTGCCATCTACCGGAGTCGGCCATTCCATTTGGTTTCCTGTGCGTGAATTGACAGGCAATACGCTTTTTTCTCTTGAAGTTCTTTGGGTATCTTCACTTGCCAGATATGTCATGATAGCAATTAATGCAACGTTGTTTTTTATATCGTCAAATACAATCTTATCATACGTATCTTTATTGGTATGCCAGGTATAGCTGCCATACGACCATCCTAAAGAGCTCATACTGAATGCCGGGGCACCTGCTGCTACAAATGCTGCAAAATCTGAACCGCCACGGCTTGGAGTTCCCGGAAATTTGGTCTCAATATGTTTTTTTACAGATTGCGGTACATCGTTCAGCCAGCGCCCTAAATAATCATAAGCATGTAAAAAGCCCTGGCCTGTTATTTCTACAACACGACCCGTACCGTTATCCTGATTGAATAAGGCTTGTATATTATCAACAATTTCCGGATTATCCTTTACAAACGAGCGTGAACCGTTTAAACCCTGTTCTTCGCTACCCCAAAGCCCTACAATAATTGTACGTTTCGGATTTGGATAGTATTTTTTAAGAATTCGTGCAACTTCCATCATTGTAATATTTCCTGTACCGTTATCTGTAGCACCGCTGGCACCATCCCAGGAATCAAAATGTGCCGACAGTACAATGTACTCTTCAGGTTTTTCGGTGCCTTCTATACGGGCAATGGTATTAAACGTAGGTGCGGTGCCAAGCTCTTTTGATTCTGAAACAATCTTTAATGAAGGTTTTTTACCGCTTTGCGCCAGTCTGTAAACCAGTCCGTAATCTTCAAGAGATATATCTATTACAGGAATCGTTTTTGTATTTGCACCAAAAATTTTGTTGGCACCAAATCCTCTTGACCAGTAACTTTGTAAGATACCTGCGGCACCGGCTTTTTCTAACGCTGCCGATATATTTCGGGGAGTATAAC
Organism: uncultured Flavobacteriaceae bacterium; assembly: GCA_964454675.1. Classification (GTDB taxonomy): domain Bacteria; phylum Bacteroidota; class Bacteroidia; order Flavobacteriales; family Flavobacteriaceae; genus CAYVUB01. The sequence goes on from CAYVUB010000003.1 coordinate 67,011, forward strand.
CGGATTTACTTATATTGTCATTCCATGCCTTTGTTTGTGCATCTCTGTCTTTTTTCATCTTTTCAAAAGATTCGGGAGTTGCAAATTCTTCCCAGTTATAATCGGGTCTTCCTGTAGGTTGAGGCATTGATACCATTACCAGTTTTCCTTTTACATTTTTAAGCCATGCATTAAAACTTAAAGAGTCTTTTATGGTTTCAGGAAGCAGGATAACTTCTGCGGTGATACCGCCTTTTTTGGTTGAAGGACTCCATGCCAGTTGTGTTGCTTCGAGTGATTTTAACCGGGGAGAGAGCATATCAACATGTGTGATGCCCCGCTGCCATGCACGCCATTCGCCAAACTGTTCATTGGCGGCGGTAATACCCCAGGATTTGAATTTTGCCACAGCCCAATCATGTGCCTCCTGCATTTGAGGAGTGCCTACTAATCTTGGGCCAATCTGGTCAAGTAACTCATGCGCCAGTGTTTCTACTTGAGAGTTTTCATAAGCTTCTTTCATGACATTGTCGATAAATTGAGCCTTGTCTTGAGCTATGGTTGATAAAGAAATCAGAAATACAAAAAGGAATGCATAAGTTTTTAAGGACTTCATAAAAAATTGAATTAAAAAGTTAAGTTTCAAATATAAGTCAAAAGCCATGAGAATTACTGTTAAAAAAAACCAAAATATGTGATTCATTTAAAATATTGATACGTGTTTATCCGTAATTTTGAAAACCGTAAACTGTTATTAGCTTATAATGAATGTGACATCTAACAAAACCTTGATTATTCTGGCGTTTTTCTCAATTTATGTTATTTGGGGTTCAACGTATTTGCTCAATAAAATAGCGGTCAATCAATTACCACCGTTTATGCTGGCATCTGTAAGGTTTTTAACCGCCGGAATTCTTATATTTATCATAGCAAAAGTGATGCGTATTCCTTTAAATATCACCAAAATTCAGCTACGTAATACGGTCATTGTAGGGTTTTTGTTTTTAACCTTTGGAAATGGAGTAGTGGTATGGGCATTAAAATATGTGGACAGTGGTTTTGCGGCATTGGAAATTTCGGCGCAACCATTGGTAATTCTGATATTGATGCGGATATTACAAGGTAAAAAAATCAAGATGATGTCACTTATAGGTGTAGCACTTGGAATTATAGGAATTTATCTTCTGGTAAGCCAAAAAGAATTTTTAACCAAAGAAGGCTCGATAGTTGGAATGCTGATGATTTTTGCCTGTATGATAAGCTGGGCGGTTGGCAGTATTTTTGTTTCAAAAGCCGATTTGCCACCCAATTACTTTGTAAATACCGCATACCAAATGGTTTTTGGCGGTTTGATGCTTATGATAGCGAGTTTGTGTTTTGGCGAAATGTGGATAGCACCCGACAGTTGGAATTCAGATGTGAGTATTTCAATGCTTTTATTGGTGATTTTTGGGAGTATTGTAGCCTTTACATCGTTTAATTATTTACTCAAAGCCGTTTCACCCGAAAAAGTAGCGACATCAACCTATGTAAACCCGATAGTTGCGTTGCTGTTAGGATGGTATTTTTTGAATGAGCAAATCACAGAACAGTCTGTAGTAGCCGCAATTATACTGCTTACCGGCGTGTATTTTATCAATACAAAACGTACCGTGATGGTTTTTTCCCGGTTCAAAAAGTAGTAAAGACACAATTAAATTTGTGGATACTCAGTGAAATTCACGTCTGAATCAATAGCTGATTTTAACAGGCTTAAACCGCATTAAAGTAACCTCATCATCTGAGAGTAAATTGAGTTTTCCGTCGGTATCAATATTGTAAGCAGTTACTTTTTGAATCATCTGCAAAAATGCCGCTTCGCCGCCGCCTTCACAAAACATCATGGTTGTTGGGTTTGGTTCGCCAAATATAATACTGCTGCCGTTTATGGTATATGTGCTGCCATAACCGTTACAGCCGGCATTACCCGAAACGTCATTGCTTACGGGATTAAAGGTTATTCGTGGTTTTTTATCAGGAAACAAGCCTTCAAAAGCAATTCTGGTACCGGATATGTAATCCAGCTCCCATGTTGAGCTGTATAATGCTATACTGGAATCTTTTCCCGCACCACAACTAAATAATGTAAAAAGTGATAAGGCTAAAAGAAGAGTTTTGTTCATGGTAGCGTAAACTTAAAATGATATGTTTAATATATACCATGCAAAATTAGAATAATATATAATTGTAGCGGCTGTTATTAACAAAATTATAATTAAAAAGCGTAGGGACTATGAACCCAATAATAATTTATAATCTTTTGTCTGCTGAAAATTTTTAAATATCTCTTCAGATTTTTTCATCAGCAGATCATATTGCTTGGCACCATGGCTTATACGTTTCACTCCCAGTTTTCCCAATGTTTCATAATCCGGTAAGTTGGGTGTGGTAAATACATTTAGCGGCAGATCTACTTTCGCTATAAATGATTTAATATCCGTTTCTTTTTCTATCAACGGTAAAAATATGCCGTCTGTGCCTGCCGTTTTGTATGCCAAAGCTCTGGAAATTGATTCGTTAAGGCTATCGGGATGTTTGGTCGTGTAGGTGTCTATCCGTGCATTTATAAAAATAGTTGTAGTTTCTTTAACGGCTTTAATTTTTGCTGCCAATACTTCCGCATTTCCCAAAATACGTTTACCGTTCTCTACAATGCCATCTTCGAGGTTAATTCCGGCTACACCAATCTCTGCAAGCTGCTTCACATATTTTGCCACTTGCTGCGGGTCGGTTGCATATCCTGCTTCAAAATCAACCGATACGGGAACTTTCGCAACAGCTACAATGTGCTTCACCACAAAAAATAATGCTTCAAAGCTAATCTTTTCTCCATCTTCAAATCCTAAAGTGTTAGCAATGGCGTGGCTGGAAGTTCCCAATGCGGTGTAGCCGGCTTCCTGTGCTAATTTTGCTGTATGCGCATCCCATACATTGGCTAATAATAATGGCATGTCGTTTTGGTGCAGCGCTTTGAAATTACTTACTATGCTCATAATTGCTTTTTTTAGGATTAGAATGTTAAGTAATGTACTAAATTATCATTGAAGAAAGCCTGTAATTAAGAAAAGATTATGAGGTTTGCCCGGAACGACGGTAGGAGAGAAGGGCAATGTGTGTGGAGTGGCAACCTTAAACTATCAAGAGATTTCACTGAATGTTAAAAAAAAACAAATTGTAAAGTGAAAAACAGTATTTTTGATAAAAAATAGGCTATTAAAAATCATAATTTTATGACTAACCAAGAAGCTAAACAAAAAGAAAAGCAACTAACGGAATTGTTTAAATCCAAATATCCTGATATAATATCTCACGTGGATTTGATTAATGAAACTGAGGAAATAAACATTTCATTTTTTTGGAACAGAATTAGTAAGGAACGATGGAATGATGCAAAAACATATAGAATAAAAGCTGTTGACTATCAAAAAGTTTTGGAAACAGAAATTATTCCATTCTTTAATTGAAGAACGTTGTACAACAATGGCTTAATCCATTGCTGATTTATTACAAATATGAAATTAAGCTTGATTATATTTCCTACGGAAAATTCTGAAATAGAATTATAGCAGAGACTTTTAAATCATTATAAAAAATGAATAAAAAATACATTTCAAAAACTGTAGAACTTGATAAACTAATATTGGATAAAGATAATCCAAGATTTGCCGAACTATATAATGGTAGTGAAAAGGAAAGTGATATAATTGAGTATCTTCTCTATACAGAATCTGCTGATGAAATTGCCGAGGCTATTAGTAAAGCAGAAGAGTTTTATGAAGATAGACCTCTCTGGGTCTATAAGGATGAAGACAATTACATTGTAAAAGATGGGAACAGAAGATGTTCAGCAGTAAAAGCGTTGCAACTTCCAAATAAATATGGATTGGAAATTAAGAAATTTGAGATTGATAAATTACCGGTATTAGAATATAAAAACTTAGCAGATTTAGAAACAAGAATAAGAATAGAACATAATAGCAACCTGTTTAAGAAATGGGGTAGAATCGCTAAAGCATTAGAAATATATAGGTTGTTTTCATCAGGTTCTTCTTTAGATTCACTAACTGAAATAGACTCCTCCCCAAAAGAATTCATCAAAACTGCAACATTCTATCATAAGGCTTCGGAAATTAAAGGCGAAGATTTTAAAAAGTTAGTTCGTGAAGGCAGAGGAAAAACCGGTGGAAAAACGATTATTTTTGAAAGACTTTTTAAGTCAAGAGCGATATGTGGCTATAATTTTAAAAGAAATACAAGTGAAATTATCATTAAGGACAAAGAATTATTTGAGTCCTATATTAATGCAATTGTTCCTTACTTAATTCAAAATCCTGACACAACTTCAAGAATTATAGATGATATTGGAACTGATGAATTTTTAAATAAATTAAAACCTTTCGGCTTTCCACCTGAAAAGGATAATGAAGAAACGAGTAATGATAATGATGCGAACACTTCTAATTCAGGTGTAAATTCTGATAATAATTCATCAAGTGCAAGTAGTTCAAACGCATCAGGAACAGTGAATTCCTCTGGAAGTTCAAACACTTCGGGAAATTCCAATACGTCTGGAACAAGGCATAGTGTTAAAAACAAACCGTCTTTAAAAAGAAAACAAATCCCGAGTGCATTAAAAAAGTTAATAGATGAATGCTATAAATTGGACCAAAATAACTTTGCAAATGCAAAAACAGCCCTTACCCGTGTAGCTTTTGAATGTACACTAAAATATATCGTTGAGAATACAAACAAAACAAATGGGAAAGCTATAAAAACATCAAATCACTTTTCTTTAGCTTATAAAAATAGTAAAGGTAAACCTTTATCCTACACTAATTTTGATACACTAAAATCAAAATTTACAGAGTTAATCATTGATGTAAGCATCAAAAAAGCATTTGAGAACTTTGACCTACAAAATCCTCATCAAATAATTCATAATTATCGTGTGGCTGCCGTTCCGGCAAATGCAAAGTCTCTTTGTGATAATTTAATTGATTTATTGGAGTTTATGCTTCAAGAAGAATCCGATTTAATAAGTTCAATTGATATGTCCAAATTATAAAATATGTTTTACTCGCCATTAAGATACCCCGGAGGAAAAAACAAGCTTTCTGCTTTTATAGCAAAAATCTGTATAGATAACAAAATCAATGGACACTATGTAGAACCTTATTCTGGAGGGGCTTCCGTTGCCCTTTTTCTTTTAATGGAAGGGTTTGTTGATAAAATTACAATCAATGATAGAGATAGGTCAATTTATGCTTTTTGGCATTCCGTTTTAAACAGGACTGACCAATTGTGTGAAATGATTGAAAAAGCAGAACTAACAATTGATGAATGGAAAAAACAAAAATCTATTCAATTAAGTAAAAAGAAAGAAGACTTGTTGACTTTAGGCTTTTCTACTTTTTATTTGAACAGAACTAATAGGTCGGGAATCATTAACGCTGGAGTTATGGGCGGAAATGAGCAAACAGGAAATTATCTGATAGATTGTAGATTCAATAAAGAAGATTTGATTGAAAGAATTAGAAAAATTGCCGATAAGAAAAAACAAATTCGGCTATATAAGAAAGATGCTATAAAGTTGATTGACAAAATTCAAAAAGAAGCCCAAAATGATAATGTGGTATTTTATTTTGATCCACCATATTATCTAAAAGCAAGTACTCTTTATATGAGCTATTACGAAGATAAAAACCATAAAAACGTAAGTGACAAAATAAAGTCTATTAAAAATATAAAATGGATTGTTTCTTACGATAATGTCCCTGAAATTAAAAATTTGTATAAAGAGTGTCAGAAAAAAGAATTTTCATTTAAGCATACTGCATATGAAAGTAGAATTGGAAAAGAAATTCTTTTTTTTAGTGATAATTTAATTCAACCAAAAATTGAAGGTTACGACCCAATCAGGTTTAAAAAAGAAAAAACCACGGACAACATCGTGTATAAAACACTTCCTAATGGCCGTACTACTCATACACACAGCCAGATATAATTATAAAAATATTTTGTTGCATTATTAACTATGGATAGTTTCAATATTCCGAATATTATTATAGCCTTCAAATACGGAGTATTCACGAACACCTATAAAAAACAAATAAAAATAGCGTGAGTAAATGCTGAGACCATTAGAAATAAAACCCTGAAGCATTTGAACTATAATTTATAGTATGTTAAATATCAATTATTTATAAATCATTACTTTAACCAAAAAATTAATCTACACCCCTAAAACTTTTATTTTGTAAGGAATTTCTTAAACCTCACAGAATGAAACAGATAAAAATTGAAGTGTCTTTTTCTGAAAGGAAAAAGCACAGTATCCATATTGATTATTGCGAATGGCTACATCTCGAAAACAAGGCGTTTGCTGATAAATTCGTAACAGAGTATAAAAAACTGATAAATGATAATGTTAAAATATTAAATAACACTGTCGGAAATATTTATCTGCTCTATCGTAATTTCTATTTTGAAATTGACAGCCCTTATATTGATAATCTAATAGTATCAGAGTTTAATGACATTAACAAAAGATTTAGCTTGGTGTTTACCCAATTTTCAGAGGGTAACGGCAAATTTGTCTTTGACAGCATAGAAAGGATTTTTAGCCAGTCTATAAAGATTTGCGAAATTCTAAAAGCCTATGCGCAGAAAAAGAAGCATTACGCATTAAATTCTCAAACATCTGCGTATCTCAAATTACTTGCTGACATGCTTAACGTTTATGAAGTTAACAAACGAGATTTAAAGGTATCCCGGACTTACGAAGATATAGACAAGACTATTATAAACTACAAATTTCAATGATACCTATCAGAGCAAAATACCGTACCAAATTCCGTTCCAATACATTTTTACAAATAGAAATAGCATCAGGGAAATTTATAGTAGGCAATAGCTATGCATTTGAAGATTATTACACGCAGGAAATTTTAATCATCGCTGTACTTATAAGTAAACGAACAATAGAACGCAGCCAGTTAACAGATGATTTAACGCTATTAAATAATGATTGTACGGTAGAAATACATAATAAAATAGAATCATTACACAGAATACCTAAAGATGATGACATGCTGGATATAATGATATTTAGCCATGTTTACGACATAGCGGAATTTAATAAGACAAAAGAAATAACCAATGGAAACAAATAATAATTATCAAATGACAATTTTTGATATAGCACCGGATAAAGTGCTAAAATATTTATCTGTCGTTTACATAGAGGTAACACCGACCGTAAACGGTTCGGGGCTATGAGTAGCCCGATTTATTGACCAAAAAATAGTAAAAATATGAGTGGAATTAAAAGCAAATTAGGGTTATTCGCAATGTTCGCAGCAATGGCGGCAGAGCGTGATGCAATGGCGGCAAAGCGTGATACTGGATATTCAGAAAGAAGCGAATACCGTGAATTAACTGATGAAGAAAAAGAAAAGTTAAAAGCCATTGCGGAAAATAAGCGAATAGAGCGACTTAAAAAGCAAGGTGTTAACGAATATTTTTACGGGCAAAATGTGATATACGCTCGTAACCAAAAGAATGCTGATAGAAAGGCACGAAACAAGGGTTACTTATGCCCTTGTTGCGGTGGCGAAGCTAACGTTTTAATGCACCACAACAAGCATACAGGGTATTTACACATATTAAAACGTAAAAAAGATGCATAATTTAATAACTCATTTATTTTGGCAAACGATAGCTTTAAGGCTATCGCTACCTATAGAAGATGCTAAAACACAGATAACAGTTATTGACCATGAATTATATACTGGCAGGCGTTCACCTGCACAATATTCAGATATACTACTGGAATGTGTTAAATATTACCGTCAATTTAAATTTTGCTTAAATGAATGATAGATACTATTAAAATCCGTTTACATGGAATTTTAGATGTAAAAGATGACGTAATGAGTATTATTCATAAAGAGCAGGGTATTTCAAATTTATTAGTACCGGCGCATCAAGAGCTTTATAAAGCTATTTTAAAAAAGCGAGGTAAAAACCATGCGTTTAGAATGATTTACAACCGTGAAATAAAAGCATTAGAACAGGTAGATGAAGATGATTTTTTGATCATGGAAAACAGTCAAAAAATAACTGAATACTATCAGAACCGGAATATAATACGTTTTGTGGATGCTAAACAAACAGTAGATAAAAAAATGAGTATATCCGGCAATTATCGTATAAAATCATCTACCCCGGACATACATTATTCAATAAATGAAAACGGTTCATTTATAGATTTTGAGTTCTCTATACCTAAATATTTGTTCGGACACAATTTAGCTTTATTTGTACCTCAGGTTCATTCAATGACTTATGCTAAAGAGCAATTTAATTTAAACGATTGGAAACGTCAAGTAGATTTAATTTACAGCCGTTTATTGAAATTCGTAGAAAAATTTTTTACTGATTTGCTGTTTTTTTTTGAATTAGACACGTATCCGGACATGAATTACGTAGAAGTTAGACGTATAGATTTATGTTATAATCAATGGTTTGAAAACAAGCAAGATGCTTTAATATATCTTGAAAACCAAAAGAAGCTTAAAAACGAAAAAAACTACAAGTCAAAAAAAGAAACCAAAAATTTCGGGACTACTTATGCACTATCTACCAGTTTTGGCAGCTACTTTAAAATTTACCATAAAGGCACTGAATACTCAAAATCGGACGGCGATTTAAAAAAACACATGGCAATTAATAAAGAGTATTTGGATAAGATTTGTAATGCAATAAAAACCAAAGCCGTAAAATCCGTAAACGAAAGTGTCTTGTTTAACAATAAAGATTTATTGATAAATATTTTTGAGCAATACGGCAAAGGTGAACCGATACTACTGGATGACGTAAAAAAGCACGAGTTATCTAAAGCATCAAAATTTTTAAAAGAAAACATGCCTTACGATGTTGTATTTTTAAAAAACGAAATGGATAAAGTATTGAGATACGAAGTATCATTGTACGGTGATTTCTTCAAGTATGCGTATAAAAACAAAGTTTTTAGACGCAAAGATAGGATGCATCAGTATTTCATGGAAATTTACCGGAATGTAAAAGCTAATGATAAAAGCAAAAACCCGAATAGACCAAGACTAACCAAGGACGATTTAAGGGATTACAAAATGATGCACGGTTATTTAAATCGGTCTGTCGGACTATTGCTAAATAATAACGCAGTTATTAGTATGTTTGAAAAAAACAGTTCTACGGATTTCGACAAACAAACAGGTCGTTATAAAATATCCTCGTCTATTTATAAAAAAACACTGCTGGCAAATAAAGATGTGGGATTATTCTCTGAATATTTTTTAAAACTTTGTTTTAAACACTTCGTGGATTTAATAAAAAAGCATCAGATACAAAAATTATCGCTTTTTGAGGACTTGTCCGCTAAAATAGCGCAATATAATTCAGAAGTAAAAGACAGGTTAAAGGCATGGGATGAAGATAATAATTTAAGGCGTTTGGACAATTTCGGTAATGTTTTAAAAAAGAATGGTAAACCTGTATTAAAAGCATCCGAATTACTGACACAAACAGAAAAGCGCAATTTAAAGTTAAAAACAGTAAATGCAAATATCTTACTAATGCTCTTGCATCAATTGGAACAAGGCATCAGCCTTGAACAATACAGGCGCAAGGCCGGTATAAATAAAAGCACCTTTTACCGGTACAAAAAAGACTTAGAAATGTTTGGAATTTTTGAGAACTCGTTGGCAATAGAAAAAGATATAGATGTAAGAATAGATTTCAGAGATTACTACTGGTTTACAAACTCTTTAAAATTTCAAGAATCAATGTTTAACAATAAAAATCATTTAAGGTATGGGTAATAAAAAGAATAATGAAAAAATTAGGTTTAGATGTCGTTTGAGTCAAGATGTATTTACCTATGTTGATAACTACGCTATTTTATCGGGTATTTCTTTTTCGGATGCTCTCGAGGAAATTATAATAAATTATCATTTATCGGTTTTAGATAAAAAAAAGGCATTAATTAAAATAGAATAATATTTTTTCACGTTAAAATTCAAACCGTCCTCCTGGTTCCTGGACACATTTTAACGTGATTTTGTTTGTGAGCTGCGCCGGGTCCGCAGCTGCAGACAAAAATTTTAACGTGAAAACGCCTTTAAAAATTCCTTCAACATTTTTTTAACAATTGTCCCAAAATTCAGATAGGCTAAAAACGATATTACATTTGTCGAAATTAACAATGTAAAAACCATTAAAATGGCGTATAGAAAGAAATCAATGCTGTGGACAGTCTTAACATTTGTAGGCGTTGCGGTTGTAGCCGTGAAGTTCCAGAGCGAAATTAAAACATGGATTGGGAAAATTCCTATGATAGGACCTATGATTTTCCCCGAAACTAAAAACCAATAATTTTAGGTGGTATGAAAAAAGTTATACAGTTTAACTCAAAGGAAACTATTGAGGTCAGAAATGAAACAATTTCAGGCTTCATATTGAAAATTAAAGCGCTTACATCCGTTCCGGCTGTTGCAGCTATTGCAGACTTAAGTAAAATATCGGTAGATGTTGTGTTGCATAGACAAAACAGCAAATCGCCTGTTTATTTGTTTCAGAGCTATCTGCATAAATTATTGGCGATTCAAAACGGTAATTCAGATAAAAATGCAGAGTTTGTATCTGGCGAAACCGAAGAGAAATTTTTAGGTTTCAGTTTCGGCGGTTCATTAGCCTTAGTAGGTCGTGACCGTTTGGAAGTGCGTGTAAACGCACAACCAACGGCGTTTACATCGTTGTCGGTGGGAAGTAGTGATATTTCATTTGAAACAGTACCAAGCATTGGTATTTCAAATGAATTTAACCAGTACGAAGTGATACCGGTTGGAAATTCAGAAACCACCATGGATTTAGATTTGAAAAGCGGTGTTGTTTCAGCGATGTATTTTTCAAATGTTGTAACAGGTTCTGACAATTTTATTGAGCACGATAAAAGCAGGGTTTTGGATTTAGACCTTGTTTCTGACACGTTCAAAAAAGCGGTTTCAGATGATCTGTTATGGCAGGAAAATATCGATATACAAAAAGCCTATGGCGGCTTGGTATCAGATATTAAAAATCTGTATTTATACAATAATGCTTCACCCCTCAACAATGTGAAGTTACGTGGAAAGTTGTCAAAGGCAGCCGATGCCGATGCTTCTATTTTGGTTATTCGTAGAATAGTAGCGTAACGCTACTATTCTAACCAAAATGCAAAATGTTTAACCAAAAAAAATACAATTAAGTGAATTTATTTCAAGTTATTTTAAAACTAATACAAACGTTAAGTTTGACCGGTCAAGATAGTTATAATCAGTTAACTGTCGATGTAAAAGAGTGGGAGGCAACCTGCGTTGAAACTTCTGACGATAAGTTAAAAGCACTTTATGCAAAGTTGCATAAAGGCGTATTACTTAGATTGCTTACACCGTTCCTTTACTTTTTTCTGTTGAAATGGGTAAGAGATTTACAAAATCCGTCAGACGATAACTTTTTAGACAATTAAAACTATGGTTATCACAGCAGGTACAGTTTCTTCTGTCGCAGCAGGTCTTAATATAAACCCTATAAGTATTTTAGGCGATTTATTCGGCAACGATTTTAATTTAAGCTGTATAAATAGCACTGAACATTTACAGCCTAAAAATGTACCCGGGATAATACAAACTATTGTTATGCCGAAACTACAGCAATACATTTCAGGCGCTAATAGTGGTACGTCTTTATCGTCTTTTCAACAAAATTTAAATAAGTTGTCTGAGCGTGCATCGTTTATCCACGCTTATTTTTCTGTAAGAAAAGCAAGCAAAAGTACTTGGAGTAGCTGTAGTAAAAAAGGGTTTGATATGTACATTTCTTGGGCTGAAAACTTAAAAAATCAAGTTGAATCCTTGGCGCAAAGTTCCGAATATACAATACTGTCAACAGATACAAAGAGCGGTAATATAGCCGGGCAACTGACACCACATGAGAATAATGTAACTACTTCCTATACCGGTCCTTATTCTTGGAAAGAATGGCATTTTTCAGGTGCAGGGAATACTGACGGGTATTTAAGTGATTACAGCGCCGGGACCGGCACGCAATCAATAGCAGGCGGTTTTATACTGGTCGCTGTTGCTTTGGGATTATTATTCCAAAAACAATTAAGTCGAATTTTTAAATTTTAGATAATGGCAATATCAAGAAGACGTTACGGCAAAGGTCGTAAAACGAGAAAATTAAATAGAACTTCTTTTGCTTCGGCAGAAAGAGTGAAACAAAGGGCTTTGGGCTCTAAAGGTAAGGGTTCTGTTGCTCGGATTTGGGCTATGGCGAGAAGTGCGGGTTATAGAGGTCAAATCGGCTTGGCCGGGGAGTTAGTGGCCATTGCTAAGAAAAGGGTATCATTTGCTAAAAGAATAAAACGTTAATAGTGGACGATAAGTTAAAAATAGCCTTTTTGGCAATGCTTTTTTTTGCTCTGATAAATCCGTTCAAAGTAAAAGCGCAAATTGTAAAAGAATATGTCTATTTAGAATCTGAAAATAATGAGAGCAAAGAAACGGATTGCGAATGTGGCTGCTAAAAATCCATTTATGACTAATTTAGTCGTTAGTTTAATTGCGGGTGTGATAGCAAATTTATTGCTATCACACTCTATAAGTAAAAAATCTATTCATAATAATGAGTGATAAAAGATTTTTCAAACTCGTTCATTTCCATTTTGTAATGTTGTAATTCTAATGAACTCATTAACGGGTTTAATTCTATTAATGGTACTAAAAATAAATCTTTTAGTTTTATTTCTTTATTACCATTTATACCAAATCCAATTAGATATAGTACGGATTCTTTACATTCGTTGTCGAATCTAAGCAGTTGATCTTCGTTAAAATCGTAATCATGATTTTGATTATTAACATAAGTTCTGTACTTGCATTCTATGTTGAATATGATTTTTGAAGATATATGTTTAACAAGAAAATCGGGTTGATAGCTTTCCTTGGAATATTCTTCCGGCGGATTTCTTAATATTACAAATTGTGTATTTAGATTTTTTTTAAAAAAATCTTCGAGCCACTTGCCTTTTTTAAAAGTTGCTTTTTTGTTCATTTTATTAAGATTTAAATTTTATGTCGAATATTAAAACAGATAAAAACCCGCAAAGTATAAAAAGTTGGATGTATTTACCAATTTTTTTGCTGATAATAATCTTGATACCAATAGTTATAGTTCTGATAATAATAGCGTTGCCATTTGCAACGATTTGTTTTGTAGCTTATCAGTTATCAGAGATTTTCATGCAGAAAGGCGAAACAGAGATACAAAAGCATCGGGATGCTTTAAAATTAGAGGCTAAATTAAAACAGGATGCGAATTATTTGCAATACCTGTATAAGGTAGAAACATTTAAATCACGTTAAAATTTTTGTCTGCAGCTGCGGTCCCGGCGCAGCTCACAAACAAAATCACGTTAAAACGTGTCCTGGAACCAGGATACCGGTTTAAATTTTAACGTTAAAATATAATCCAGGGACGTAGTCCCTGGTCCTATTGACAGAAAAAAAAATAAATCGTTATGATTATAGAAAAAAATACATTGATTCATGAGAGCGGTATAAAAGTAACTACGCCTATTTTTGGGGGCGTAAATGTATCTTCTCCGTCAGATTTATTACCACCGTCCGACTTATTGCCCGGTGCTGCGGTTTATTATTCCGGTAAAATAGTAGATGAATACGGCAACCCTTTACACGGTGCAAATGTTAAATATCCAGATACAAATACTATAGTAACAGCAGATGTAAACGGTTATTTTAATTTACCGAAAATAAATACACATCCATTTTTTGAAGTGTCTTACATCGGTGAAAAAAAGAAAATTTTAGGATTATCTCACATTAACGGCTCTGTTATCACCTTAAATTTAGATTCATCGCTTGAAGTCGTTGACGTGTATAAAGCAACGATAGGAATAGGCTATTTGATTGCTATTATTGTCGGTTTTTTAATGTTGCGAAATCGCAATAAATTTAAATTTATTTAGTATGTCAAAATCGTATTTAGGTCAAATGAGTTTACCAAGAGGTTTGAGAAATAACAACCCTGGCAACATAGTTCAGTCATCTACTGCATGGCAGGGCAAAGTACCTTTGAGCGGAAACACAGATAGCCGTTTTGAACAGTTTACTGAGTTACGATATGGGATAAGAGCAATGTATATAAACCTAATGAGTTATTACACAAATCATGGATTAAACACGGTTTCAAAAATAATATCAAGGTGGGCACCGGCATTTGAAAATAACACCTCTAACTACATTAATATAGTTAGTAACATTGTCGGAATAGGTATAAATGCGGTTATTACCAATTTTGACAAAGATTTTTTATTTAGACTTTCAAAAGCTATTGTAAGAGTTGAAAACGGACAAAATTTTGACAATTACATTACGGCATCAGATTATGAAGATGCGTATTTTATTTTAGGGCGAGATTTGCCGTTGCCTACAAAAAAAAAATTGTGTTCGGAATGTGGGCGATCGCTTTAGTTTCAATGGCATTGTTTTTTTGGAAACCTCGGATATTTAAAAAATTAAAAGCATGATAGGAGTAAAAACGTTAGGAAAAAAAATGGTGGCTAAACCGTTAAATTATTCAGTTTTAATAGTGGTTTTGATAGTTGCGTTTATTTTCTTCAAAAAACATATAGCAGCATTTTTTAATTGGGGCGTTTCCTCTTTAAATTCTGTCGGATCAACTTTAAGCAACGATGAAGCACAGGTAAAGGCTGATATGCTTTTTGAAGCCATGGACGGCCTGGGAACCGACTATCAAACGATTAAAAGCGTATTATCCCCATTAACAGAATCTGACTATAATAAAGTATCTTATGCGTTTGGCACGCCAAACTATATAAATGGTTTAGGTTCTTTTTCATCAGGCGGTTTATTTTCAGTAGGAGTACCGGTAACGTTAATACAAGCACTAAATTACGAGTTGTCATCCGGTGAAAAAACAGAGTTAAAAAGTTTGTGTCCTTATTTACCATTTTAAAATGATGGATTTGAAAATAACAAATATGATAACGTGTTTATCATTATTGATAGCTTTAAGCGACTGGCATACAATAGTAGTTATAGCTGTAGGCATAACGTCTGTTGCTTTGAATATTAAGAAATTTTTCGACAAAAAATGAGATTTAAAGTTAAATATTCGCCCGATTCTTTTATCGATAGTTTTTTTTATACTGACGGAGTAAGATACTTCAAAACTTATGTTGAAGCCACGAAATTTGCATGGAGAAAGTCTATGGAAGGCTCAAGCGTTAGCAT
This sequence comes from uncultured Flavobacteriaceae bacterium, assembly GCA_964454675.1. Classification (GTDB taxonomy): domain Bacteria; phylum Bacteroidota; class Bacteroidia; order Flavobacteriales; family Flavobacteriaceae; genus CAYVUB01. The sequence goes on from CAYVUB010000003.1 coordinate 82,388, forward strand.
TTTTAAAAAAGTTGGTTCTAAATGGGTATTTCAAAGAGGTTTTTAAATGTTAGAAATAAGTAAAATAGTATCTTCTATTATATCCTCTCTTGATTTAGGCGAACTTTTCAAGGGTAAAGAAGCCAAATTGAGAGATTTTGAACTGGCTTTAATTAAGGAATTATCTGAGCAAAATAAATCTCAAATAGAGGTAAATAAAATTGAAGCTTCACACAAGAGTATTTTTGTTGCCGGCTGGAGACCGTCCATTGGTTGGGTTTGTTCGCTTGCTATGGCATACAATTTTGTTATTCAGCCGTTTATAATTGCGATTGTGAACATTTGGAAGCCCGAATTTGAGTTACCGAGCCTTGAACTCGAACAGTTAAGTACTATTTTAATAGCTATGCTTGGTTTTGGCGGCTATAGAACTTACGAAAAAATACAAATGAATAAAAAATAAATAGACATGTGTAAATGCAACAACAAACACCCGAACATGCTAAGCACGATTTTAGGCGGGCTTAAGCGCAAATTCCCCGAATACAAATTTATCGTTGAGGAAATGGTTAGCTCTGACATTAACGATTTTAATAATCCCTTATATTTAGACAAAGGTGTAATAGTTTCTTGGTTTTTCGGGAATATACAGTCAAATGAGTATAACAATTTGGGTTTTTATTTTGAAGGTCAATCACTTGATATTGAAAAATATGGGGTTAAAGATATATTGTTCGACACTTTAGATGCTGAGGTTTCATTTTTATTTTATGGATGGTCGATACGAGTAGAAGGCGCTAAGCCCGAACTTCCAGAATCTCAATTAATGTATTATTTAGCTAATTTAGCGGAAGATGGCTGCGCCCCCGGCAATGAAAATGTACATCCGGAAAATCCGGTTGAAGTTTGGGAATTTGAAGGTGAATGGTATTTAAATGAAGCGATGACAATTTTGTTATCAGAATCAGAGTACCCGGCTATACTTAGTTATAAAGAATATTATTCTGACGGTGATTTTGAAATAGTACCGTACATGTGTAGATAAAAAAAATCCTCTAAATATTTTAGAGGATTTTTTTTGGCCATAAATCACGTTAGCAGAAATGCTAAGACAACTCCTCTACTGCTTTTTTGTAGTGTGCCGCTACTTTACCTCCTATATGTTCAGGTCTTGATGTCCAAAGTTCATATCGGTATTGATACCACTTTTTTAAAAACACCTTGTCGTTTGCTTTAGAATCCTCCCAAATCACTTCTGCTAACACGGGTTTTGCGTCAGCAGGGGTTTCGTTATTCAAATTTACTTTTGTCATATAATTAAAATTAAGTTTTTCAAATCAAGTTTGTGCTATCAAGACCCGCCGAACGCAAAGCCCGAAAACGTTAAACCTGCGGCAATTATCCTGACAACCTGTAATAGTAAGACTGACTGAAATTATCAAAAATTGGATGCTCTTTGGGAAAGTGTTCAGACAGAAATTCAAAATCTGTCTTTTCGTGAGTTAGATGCAAAGGAATTGGATTACCAAATCCTTTGTATGGATTGAAATTTCTACTATCAATATTAGTAGTGTCGTAAATTACTGCGTTTGGACTTTTTAAAATCTTCATAATAAATAACTGCATTTTAAGCCCTCTTCTGAGGTTTATAGGATTGATAAATTAGTTCAATTTCTTGGTTAGTATTGCCATTATCTAACAGTTCAATAGTTATATTAACAAGGTCTTTTTTCTGTGTGTACGGGTCCTCAATTAATTCTTTGAGTTTCAAATAATAATTTTTCATTTTTTACTTTTTTAGGTTAATAAATTTTGCTCGGCGGTATGCCTCGCATACAGTTTCTCCCTGCACTTGTGCATCTAATTTTTGTAATTGCCTTTAGTCCCCCGTAGTAAATTCAGCAAAATAACGTAGTGGCTTTGCTTGAATTTCAAGGGGTTAAGTTTTTTTTAATTTAATGTTTACGCTTAGTTTTACAGGCGTAGCCGTTGTAAAACTTCGTAAACACTTCATTTAATAAAAAACTTGACAAAGGCAACCCGTAGGGCGTGCTGCCGAATCTGTTGGCGATTTTAGGCGGAAAATAAAGTATTGGTTCGCAAAAGAATCTTTGTTTTCCGCCGTTAAAAAATCGTCAATAGGGCAGCCGTTCAAAAATTATTAAGAGGATACCGCCGAAAAATTTATTAACCAGAAAAATCAATGAACTTTGAGAAGCTTTCCGCTTCCCGTTTGAACGCATTTTTTTGATTTTAAAAAATAAAATATTATTAAAAAAACATGCGTTTTAACGGCTCAAAAGGAAAAGGGATAGAGGCAAGTACCATGTACAGCCGAAAGCCCGGCAAATGTGTTTGAATGAAGCGACAGGCTATAACAAGGGATTCATTCAAACTTATTTGTTTCCCCAAACGAAAAAAAACGAGTGCAGTACGCCCATAGTAACACGTACTGCCACGTTTCACTTTTGAAACCTCAATTTTTTATATAACTCTCATTTTCAATAATTAAGCCGAAAAAATTACATTTTTCAAAAAATCATTTTTTGTTAAATTTTTGTTAAATTATTTAATTCTTTCATTTTCAATAAGTTAAAAAACATCACCAAAAACGATTAAAACAGGGCTTTTATCTATTTTTTTTTGTTGTTAAATTTTATTAAATTATCATTGCAATAGTTCTTTGACAATATGAAAGTTTTAGGGGTTTAAAACCTCGAAAAAAAATGAAGCAAATACAACTTATTGGACATCTCGGAAAAGATGCCAATGCGACAAAAAAAAATGATTCTTACGTTATCAATTTCAATTTAGCTGTATCAACAAAGTATAAAGATTCTGAAGGCGTTGAAATTTCGGAAACCGATTGGTTTTCGGTCTTTCTAAGACGGAAACAGGCAAAGAATATTCTACCTTACTTAAAAAAGGGCTCAAGAGTTTTTGTACAAGGTAGTCCAACGATGAAAGTAACGAAATCAGACGGCAAAGATTATTTAAATTTGACCGTCAATTGCGACAAACTTGATTTGTTAGGTAGCTCAAAAGATAAATAACATGACTTTTATACCTAAAGATAAAAATCAGGAAAATTTTAAAAGAATTTTTAAAGAGATTGTTAGGCTCGATAAAAAAACCGGATATATACATACAAAAATTTTAGTATTGTATTTCGTCGTTCTTTTAAACATATTACTCACGCTATTAGCGTTTTAAATTCAATCATTTGAACTATAATTTATATTATGTAAAATAGAATATTTTTAACAAATTGAAAAACATATATTTACTAAATTATAAACTATTCTATCCCCTTTATTGATAATGCAACCGTACCGTCAATTTCTATAAATGCTACAATTGCATCATTTGTAAGTTGTATTTCTTTAAACGAAATCTCACCAAGTTTACCGTTTATAAATACGCCAGGCATCGCGACATAATTATTTAAGTATGTGCTGATGTTTGATTTCCCTTCGTCAAGATTAGGTTTTATAGAATACCGGCAATATTGCTGTAATTGTAGTAAAATACTTTTTGACGCCAGCCAGTTTGCTGTTTTTGCCATCACGCTTTTGGTATCAAGCACATAATCCAGTTGGTCAAGATAAACTTCTTGTGTTACAGCATTATACTGCGGATAACCTGTAAGATAAATGGTTCCGTTTACGGTACCTTTCATGGTAAGCCCTATGACTAATTTTTTATTATTTTGCCATAGCTCAACATCCTGGACTGTTACTTTTTTGCTTCCGGAACCAAATTCCTGTCCTTTAAAATTTGCGGTCATTAATTGTGATGCGTGTTCATAAGTTGAAATGGCCGCAATAGTTGTCGTTACTCGGTTTGGAATAGTTTTTACGGGTTTTAAAACAATTTTGTTACGGTCAAATTTCGCCTTAGGCTCCACTCCTACAATGGTTTCCATAAAACATTTCATTCCCATGGTAAAATGTATTTCTTCCTTGGTAAGTGTGGCATCGGTTGTGTAAAGTTCGTCAGGAATTATACGCAGCCAGCTGTCATAGGTACTGCTCATTTGGAAAGGCTTGCATATTAGTTCCAAAGCATTCAAAACCTGTGGCTTAAAATTCATAGATTTGGCAAGTGCATTATCAATACTGTTTACAATATCGTCTTTAAACAACGCTATTGCCGGAATAATCAAATTGGTAATAACCACATTCTGCCCTAAAAGTTTCATGGTTGGATGCTCTTTCCAGACCAAAGATATTAAGGTGGTATTGGTTTTTAAATTCCAGTTGCTCAATCCTACATCACTAAGCATCGTTACCGTGCCATTAAGGTTAAACTCTCGGGTATCAAATAAATCAAAGCCTAATTTTCGGGTGCCGATTCTGTAAAACAGTTGTGCTTTTAGAGGAAAAACGGTTTTAATTTTGCCTTTTTCATAAGTGATTTTTATAGGTGCTTCTTTCCATATTTTCATTTTCAGATTATCATCTTCAAAATCGGCATCTTCATAAATCAATCCGGTTAATGTATTGTTTGTCAAGGTTTCAATATCCTTTAATTGAATGGTTACAGGAATGTTTATAAATGACGGTTCTTGTTTGGTAACAACCTGCTCAACATCTGTGCCTTTTGCAGGTTTGGTGGTCATCAGTTTTTTTGATGATGAACATGAAGAAATTAATAAAATGACGACTAAAGCTATAAAAACAGGTTTCATACAACGGCTCGGAAGTTTTGTGCACAAACTTATCAAAATTTCGTCAATAAAAAGTTACCAAATATTAACTTCACAAGTTACAGCGGATTAAATTTTATTACATTTGGCAAAAAAATACAACTATGTTAGTTTGGGGAATATTTATAGCATTTATCATCATCTGTTTAGCATTGGATTTGGGTGTTTTTAACAGAACGCCGCACATTATAAAAACCAAGGAAGCAACCGTATGGACCAGCATTTGGGTAACTATTGCATTATGTTTTTCGGGGGTTATTTACTGGTTATTTTCCAACGAATTGATTGATAATCCTACGCAATTGACACCCGATAACGCTGTTTTAAAATACATTACAGGGTATCTCATTGAATTGTCTTTGAGTATCGATAACGTATTTGTGATAGCCGTTATTTTTTCATCATTTGCAATTCCTCAAAAATACCAGCACGAAGTGTTATTCTGGGGTATTCTCGGTGCTATCGTATTCAGGGCATTGATGATATTTTTTGGTGTGGCTCTCATCAACAAATTTGACTGGATAATTTATGTATTTGGCGTGTTTTTACTGTACACGGCATACAAAATGCTGATGCATAAAGATGAAGGCGAATTTAACCCGAAAAAATCCTTTGTATTCAGAAACTTGAAAAAAATCATGCCGATTACCAGTAAAATGGATGGCGATAAATTTTTCATCCGCCGTATGGGTATAAAAGCCGCTACCCCACTTTTTGTGGCGCTTATTGTTATTGAGCTTACCGATATTTTATTTGCTTTAGACAGTATTCCGGCAATTCTTGCCATCACTGCCGATCCTTTTATTGTGTTCAGTTCTAATATTTTTGCTATCTTGGGATTGCGTTCAATGTATTTCCTCATTTCAAATATGCTGTCAAAATTCCGTTATATCAACTACAGTCTTGTTGTTATTTTGACATTTGTAGGATTAAAAATGTTGTTTGGACACTACCTTAAAAGTCATCATGGGTACGAAATGCCCGAATGGTTATCGCTAAGTGTGATTTTCTTTGCCTTAGCCGGAGGTGTTGTAGCCTCTGTTCTAATTCCCGAAAAAGAAACCGGAAACTAAACAGTCTTAAAAATGCAGTCCAAAAACACTGTTTTGCACAGGCATTTTGCGCTTTACAAACCTTACGGAATGTTGAGCCAGTTTAAAAGCAATGCAAAACATGAACGTAAAAAGCAGTTTTTAAGTGATTTATATGATTTTCCTGAAGGAACAATGCCTGCAGGCCGTCTGGATGAAGATTCCGAAGGTTTGTTGTTGTTAACAACCGACGGTAAATTATCGGATGCTATTTGCAAAGGCTTGCTTGAAAAGGAATATTATGCGCAGGTTGACGGATTAATTACCAATGAGGCTGTGTTGCAAATGCAGAAAGGTGTCGAAATAGGTTTTAAAGGTATAAAATACGATACGTTACCTTGTGACGTGAAGATTTTAAAAAACATCCCGAAATTTCCCGAACGTAAGCGTAAAATTCGCGATGACCGCCACGGCCCTACCTCATGGATTTCCATAACTTTACACGAGGGGAAATTCAGGCAGGTGCGTAAAATGACGTCTGCCGTTGGTTATCCTACATTACGGCTACTGCGCGTACGGATTGGCAATGTTCATTTGGGAAATTTACAGCCGGGCGAAGTTACAGAGCTAAAAACCGTGTATTAAACCTTTTTTACTTTTACGGCATTCATCCCTTTCATACCGCGTTCCAGTTCAAAAGTTACTTTATCATTTTCGGCAATAGTGTCCAGCAATCCGCTTACGTGACAAAAGTATTTTTCGCTGTTCTCTGCATCAATGATAAACCCGAAGCCTTTTGAGTTGTCAAAAAAGGAAACTTTTCCCTTACGTACAGGATCTTCTTCCGGAAGGTCTTCTCGTTTAGGAATACCAATCTCAATACTACCGGCATCAACCACTATTTTATCATCGGGATTTGGTGGTGTATCGGTAAGATTTCCGTACTGATCTACATAAGCAAACTGAATACCTTTATGTTCTTTGGACTCTGTTTTTTTTGCTTCTTTTTTCTTTAATTTCTCGTCACGCTTTTTTAAACGTGCCTTTTCTTTTTCAATTTTGTTAAATGTCTGATGTGACTTTGCCATTCGTTTTTTAAAATATTAATTAATAGGATATTGTACTGCTAAACGAATGATTAAGGTGGGCAATTTTTTAAATTGAAGACTCAAACGATCAATCTAGTGGAAACAATGGATATGAAATTAGGGAATTTTCAGCAAAATTCCTAAACCCTTACAAAGATATGTCATAGTAATTGATTTTTGTATGTTGTGTGAAAATATTCTTTTAGGTAGCTTGTTTACATCAAAAATACCTTTGCTTTTTTAGGGTACAACTTTGTAGGGAATGCAGAGTTGTCAAAGAGTGGTATTCAATATTAAAGGAAATGATTTCAGATTGGTTGTTTCAATAAATTTCAAGAGAAAAGCGTGTTATACCATTTGGTTCGTAACTCACAAAGAATATGACAAAATAAACGTGGAAACAATACAATTTGAACTATAAAAAACAAAAACTAATGTACGTGCAGCTTTTCGTAGATGCGTTTGATGTGGGTCTGACGGTTTCGACAGCTAACATAAGTATGACAAATCGGTATGATGATTCGCTTTACATTCCTACAAACGTTCTGAAATTTTCTTTAGAAACAATGGTAACTTCAGCATTGTATGCTTTTACAAAATTATCGGGTATATTTGCTTTTGCTTTAGGATTCCATTTGAACTTAAAACCACTTATTTTTCCGTCGGTTTCTTCCACATAATCAATTTCCTGTTGTTGTTTGGTCCTCCAGAAATAACGGTTGCAATATTTTTTGTGATAATGATTGTGCTTTAATCTTTCGGACATCAAAAAATTTTCCCATAATGCTCCAATATCATTTCTGAGTTCCAAAGGGTTAAAATTCTGAATGAGTGCATTACGAACACCATTGTCATAAAAGTAAATTTTGCGGTTGGTTTTGATTTCGTTGCGAAGATTACGACTAAACGAAGTAAGCGGATAAATAATATATGAAAGCTCCAATAAATGAATGTAATTGGAAACCGTATTCTTGTCAACTCCCGTAAACTGTGCAATTTCGTTGTAACTAACCTCGTTCCCTACATGGAAAGCCAATGCACGAAGGATTTTCTCCAAAACTTCAGGCTTTTTTATGTTCCCGAAAGCCAAAATATCTTTGAACAGGTAACTTTGGGTAATCTCATTCAAAATCCCCTGTTCTTCACCCCTGTTATTGATAACATCAGGATAAAACCCGTAAATAAGACGATTTTCCAAATCGCTTACCGCATCTAAATATCCTTGGGATTTTTCGTATTCCTCATACGAAATCGGAAAAAGAAAATACTCAAATTTTCTTCCTGTAAGCGGTTCGTTAGTTTGATTTCTGAGTTCAAAAGCCGATGAGCCGCTCATAATCAACTGTACCTCTTTGAACTGGTCGTGGATTATTTTTGCGGTCATACCCATATTTTCTATTCGTTGTGCTTCATCTATAAAAACAATCCGATGATTTCCGATAATGGTCTCAATCTCTTTTGTATTTGGATTCGTCAGGGTTTCTCTTACCAGAGGGTCATCGCCGTCAAGAAATAAAAAATCCTTTTCTTTTAAAACTTCCTTGATGAGCGTTGTTTTTCCTACCTGTCTTGCACCTATGACAATAATGGTTTTACCTTTAAATAACTGGTTTGAAATTGTGCTTTTGATAATCCTGTCAATCATAACAAATTTATTTATTCATCAAAAGTAATGCTTTTTGGTGAATAAACTCACCAAAAGTTAATCTTTTTGGTGAATTGAAATTCTTTTTTGACCGTTTATTTTCAGGGAAACGATGACGCATTACACCAGCCGCTCCCGTATGGCTTTACTATATTGGGCATAATACCAGAAATACCGGAATATATTTTCTTAAAATCTGCATAGGCAGTATGGTTTTATCTTTACTTTTTCAACTCAGGATACGGTACGAAATCTTTTTCTCCGGGCACTTTAGGGAAGCGTTGCTGCTTCCAGTCATCTTTGGCTTGTGCCAAACGTTCTTTACTTGACGATACAAAATTCCAGTCAATAAACCGTTCTTCTGGAAACGGTGTGCCTCCAAAAATATAAACGGTCGTCTCTGCCCCTATTTCAAATTCGCACAGTTTTGTATCATTGGCTATCAATATTTGCTTAGGTTGATAGATATTGTTTCCGCTTTTAATATGGCCTTCCAAAATATACAAGGCACTTTCTCCAAACAAATCGTTGCCAATATTCAGTTTTTGTGCTGTCGTGCTTTTAATTTCAATAAAATACAAATCGCTGTGTACCGGCACGGGTGACTGTCTGCCAAAAGCTTTACCGGCAATGAGTTTTATACTTACATTATTTTGTTCCCACTGCGGAATATCACCGGCTTCAATATGAGTAAATGAAGGCTCGGTTTCTTCTAATGATTTTGGAAGCGCTACCCATATTTGCAATCCATGAAGACTTTTATCAGAAGTTCTTAAATATTGAGGTGTTCTTTCGGAATGTACAACACCTTTTCCGGCAGTCATCCAGTTAACAGCTCCGGGTTGAATTTCCATATTGGCACCTGTACTGTCTTTATGCATAATAGATCCTTCAAAAAGATAGGTTAATGTTGACAGCCCAATATGCGGATGCGGCGGCACATCAAGGTTTTCATAATCTTTAAGTTGTGCAGGTCCCATGTGGTCAATGAATACAAACGGACCCACAGCCCGTTTTTGACGAAACGGCAGTAATCGTCCTACCATAAAATTGCCGATACTGGCGGCACGTTCTTCAATAATCAGGGAAATATTGGACATAGCTTTTCTTTTTTGTGCTTTAACCAAAGATACTTTTTTTTTGGTTCAGCAGGCAAAACGTTTAAAGGTTTTCCCTAACCTTCCAAACTAAAAGAAATTTAAAAGTCAATTTCAGATTAAATAGGCTATCTGTTTAATTACCATAGCAAAATGTGTAACTATTATACATCAATTGAAGCATAGTGTGTAAAATTTACACGTTTTTTTGTATCAAACAATATGTAAATCATTGCAAACAAGGATATAATAGCAGTGGTACAGGCATTGCTCTTTTATTAGCCAACAATGTATAATAAATTTTAATATGAAAATTGAAACCATAGCATCTGAATCACTATTTACATCAGGAAATAACCATAACAGAACGCATTTAAACCATTCTGTTTTTCGTACAAAGACACCAAAAGAAACATCAAATCTTTTAAATAGTGTTATACTTACGGGTACATTTTTACTGATGATTGGCGGTATTTTTTCGGCATATCTGTTTTATAATGATTTTGCACAGATCAGAACAGAAAGATTAAATTCGGTATGGGGATTAACACTTATTATCATTACGACTTCGCTGTTTGTTTTTAAAGCAGGATTTTTTATATACAAATTATATCTATATTTTAAATACAAGCCAATAGCATCCGTTACAGATGAGTTTTTGCCTGCCTGCACCGTGATTGTTCCTGCGTATAACGAAGGAAAACAGGTTTGGGCAACGTTGATGAGCCTGGCGGAAAGCAATTATCCTAAAGGGAAATTACAGCTTCTTGCTATTGATGACGGCAGTAAAGATGATACCTGGTACTGGATGCTGGAAGCCAAAAAAACACTTGGCGACAGATTGAGTATTTACCAGCAGCCTGTAAACAAAGGTAAGCGTCATGCGCTATACCGCGGATTCAATCTTGGTACAGGCGATGTTTTTGTAACTGTAGATAGTGATTCTATCGTTAAGGCAGATACTTTAAGAAATCTCGTAAGCCCTTTTGTAGTTAATGAAAAATGTGGTGCTGTTGCCGGAAACATAAGAGTACTTAACAACGAAAAATCTGTATTGCCAAAAATGCTCAACGTGAGTTTTGTGCTGAGTTTTGAATTTGTACGTTCTGCCGAAAGCACCCTGGACTCTGTACTTTGCACACCCGGTGCATTGGCAGCATATCGTAAAACAGCAGTTTTTGCCTGTTTACAGGATTGGATTAACCAGACATTTATGGGAAAACCGTCTGATATAGGAGAAGATCGTGCCATGACAAATATGATTTTAAAACAAGGGTATCATGTGTTGTTTCAAAAAAACGCTTATGCTTATACCAATGTACCGGAAAAATACAAAGGACTGTACAAAATGTTCATACGTTGGGGACGCAGCAATGTTCGGGAAAATATCATGATGTCAAAATTTGTGTTTAAATCGTTCAGAGAAGAATCAAAAACAGGGACACGGTTATTATTCTTAAATCAGGCAGTAAAAATCATTATGAGCTACCCTTTTATGTTGTTTATGCTGATTTTTGTCGTAACACATCCGTTATTGTTTTTGAGCTCTACCCTTTTGAGTATTTTGATTATATCAAGTTTTCCTGTGTTGTTTTATTCCAAAAGATATAAAAACATAACCGAATCTCTATGGGCATTTCCATACAGTATTTTATATGCTTTCGGGTTGTTCTGGATTACACCTTATGCTATTGCTACTGCTGCCAGAAGAGGCTGGTTAACTCGGGATTTGGCAGATAATAAATAAGTTAGGAGTAAATTGGTTTATTTGCAGGCGGGAGGTTTTACAGTTTTAACAGACCACGAAAACCTCTCGCTCCATAATAAGATTCGGCACCGTTATGATAGATAAACACCCGCCCATAACGATAATCTCCAAAAATTGCGCCTCCAAGTTTCCTTACATCTGCGGGAGTTACAATCCAGCTGGATGTTTTTGTATCAAAAGATCCTAATTGCTGCAACTCAAAATATTGCTGTTCTGTCAATAGTTCAATACCCATTTGTGCAGCCATACCTACGGCACTATGTTTTGGTTTATGCTCTTTTCTTGATGCCAAGGCTTCCGGATCGTAGCAAATACTTCTTCGTCCTTTTGGACTTTCTGTTGAACAATCACAAAACAGATACTGATTGTTTTCTGCGTCAAAACCTATAACATCGGGTTCGCCTCCTGTCTCTTCCATTTGGTTAAGTGCCCATAGCTTCTTAGGATTTGCTCTGAGTTTTGTTTCTATATGGTTCCAATTAAGCGTTTTGTGCCGGCTCATATTCTTTTCAAAACGATTGCGCAAACTATCGAGCAATGTTTCGGTTTTTTCTTGGGATAGTGTCTTCATACTATAAATTTTACTGCAAAATACAATCTAAAATTTTATTGCTGAAATTCGCTTCAAAATAAGTTTTGAATAAAGTATTTTTGCAGTATCATTCTTTTTCCTATGGAACATTCAGAACAAAGTAGTATGTCTGAGCACATACGCCCGATAAAGGATTTATATTCTTACTTGCAGAATCTGGTTCAAAAACGGCTTTGGCTCAAAGTTTTGATTGGGATGATTCTGGGGATTTTGCTTGGTGCTTACTTTGCCACAAAACCTTTATGGATAGGTGAACGCTCGATGGAAACCGTTATTAGCTGGATAGCGTTTCCGGGAAATCTTTTTATAAGAGTTGTGCAAATGATTATGATTCCTTTGATGTTCAGTTCTGTCGTACAAGGAATTGCAGGAGGAAATAACACTGAATACCTGAAAAAATCCGGTCCCAAATTACTGCTGTATTATACCATGACAACCACCACCGTGCTTATTCTTGCGGTAATCATTACAAACATTATTCAACCGGGAAATTATATGGATGCTTCAAGCCTTATTACCGGCGAGATGGCTATAAATACAGAAACTATCACCAATTCAGGTTCGTCATTTAGTTTGGGAAACATTCCGGAAATGATTGTGAGCTTGCTTCCTGCAAATCCGTTGGAAGCATTGGTCTCGGGAGATATGCTGAGTATTGTGATTTTTGCAATTATCATTGGTGTTTCATTGGCAAATATTCCTCAGGATACAGCAGTACCATTACTTAAAGTATTGTATTCTGTACAGGAAATAACAATGGCTATAACACGCTGGGCGATGAAACTTGCTCCTGTTGCCGTTTTTGGATTGATGTGTCAGGTAACTTCAAAAGTAGGTATCGAAACCATTATGGGATTATCGATGTTTATGCTTACCGTAATCTTAGGGCTGCTCATTGTTGTGGTTGTCTATAGCACCATATTAATCGTTGTTGCAAAAGTCAATCTCAAACAGTTTTTTGTTGCTGCAAGAGATGTGCTGCTATTAGGGTTTTCGATGGCGAGTTCTGCTGCGGTAATGCCGTTAACCTTAAAAACCGCCGAAGAAAAAATGGGAATTAATCCTTCGGTAAGCCGGTTTATTATTCCTATAGGTGTGTCGATTAATATGGATGGTACGGCGGTATTTCAAGCTATTGCTACATTATTTTTGGCACAGGTGTATGGATTGGAACTCGATACATTAACGATACTTATTGTGATTGTAACCACCATTCTGGCGTCTATTGGTACGCCTTCGGCTCCGGGTGCCGGCGTTATTGTTCTGGGTTCGGTACTGGCAACTATAGGCATACCGGTAACAGCCATTGCGCTTATTATTGGCGTGGACAGGCTTTTAGGAATGTTTCGTACATCGGTAAACGTTATGGGCGATTTGGTTACCTGTCAGGTTTTTAACAGGATGTATCTTAAAGAAACTGAATTGAAGAAGGAAGATGACATTTCATAAATCATTCCTCCTTAACCACAATTATAGTAGCGTTAACTCCCGTTAACAGATTCCATTTTTTGGAAGATATTTGAACCTTATTATCATCATACACTTGAAACTCGGCAGTATTAGGCCCCGATTCTCCCTGATTAAGTGCATGAAACACAATTTTATTGATGCCTTGTACCAATGGTACTTTAAAACTTTTGTAATTACCTGTCAACAGTAAATCCGGAATAAAAATTTCGTCGTTTACAAATACACGCACACGGTCACCGTCGGGATATTCGTGGTCACGGCAAACGATAGTTGCATGATCACCGGTAATTTTAAAGTCTCCAAAAAATACATCTTCCATCGTTTCCGGTTTAAAACCTTGTTCAATGGCTTTGCTGTTCCATTTTTTTTCAAAAATCTGCCCCGGATTCATCAATGTGCTGTTATCAATCATTGAAAATTCGGTTTCTTTCTTTTTGACAATTACATAGGAATTATCTTTTTTATCGTCTTTTTTGGGTTCTATTTTTACAGGCGTAGGTATTGGTTCTTTTTTATCGTCTTTGCTTTCTACCGCAGGTATGGCAATAGTTTTTTTAGGAGTATCTGACTGTGCCGAAAGTGATAAGCCTGCAAAAAATATAAGTATGTATGTAATAATTTTTGTCATTATTGGTATCAGCATTTTACAAAATCACAGGTATCAAAAACCGTACCTTATCACGAAACTAACAAATATTTACGACTTTCATTTTAAATAAAACGTTAAAACTTACCATTAAAGCTCAAACGCAGCTTACGTATGTATTCTTCCATAAGCCAGTCTTTATAGTTTTGAGTGCTGTTCATTTTACAGTACGAATACTGTTTAATACGGTATCCTATATCATCATGCAGCAATGCTGCCATGGCCCTGGCTTCAAAAATAGTTGAACTGTTTTCTATACAAATACGCGAGTGCTGGGCTATGGAACGTTCAATGGCAACAATAGATTTGTGACCTTCGCGTACAACGTTGTCATATTCGGCTTTCATATCAAAATCGATATCTTTTGATTTTTTGAAGCGTTGCCGCAAGCCGTTGGGCATGACATACACAAAATCACGTTCAATATCTTCATCGTTGCGTATGCTTTCAAGGTACAAATCGGGGTATTTGAAAATATGCTGCCAGTCAACCTCTTGGTTCCATGGTCCAAAACGCACAAGATTATTTCCCAGATCTATGACCGTAAAGTTGCTTTTGTTTTCCAATACCCGAGAGCCTCTGCCAATCATCTGAAAATAAAGCGTTAACGAGCGTGTTGCTCTGTTAAGGATTACAGATTCTACGGTAGGTTCATCAAAACCGGTAGTCAAAATACTTACCGATGTCAATATGGCGTTCGGGGTATTTTTAAACCATTTTAAGATGTCTTTTCGCTCTTGTTTATTGCTTGTGTTATCAAGATGGCGTATGTCATAACCGGCACGTTTAAAAGCGTAATGTACTTCTTTTGACGTATTGATGCCGTTGTTGAATATCAGGGTTTTTTTGTTGAGGGATAATTCTTCATAAGCATGAACAAGTTTGCCCAGCATAACGGAGTTACCATATAAAGATTCTGATGATTTTACGGTATAATCGCCGTTTATTCCTATTTTTAATGAATTGAGCGCCACGTCATAGTGGTAGATTTCGGCTTCTGCTAAAAATCCGTTTTTAATTAAAGTCGAAATATTATCGCCCACAATCAACTTATCGTAATTGTCTTTCATCGGCAGCTTTATATTAGAACTCAACGGTGTTGCCGTAACCCCGAGAATAAAGCACTTTTCAAAGAATTTAAAGAGTTTTCTAAACGAATTATAATGTGCCTCGTCAATAATAACCAATCCAATATCATCAAGTTTTAACTTTTTGTCATTCAAACGGTTATTAAGGGTTTCTACCATAGCAACAAAGCATTTGTAGCGGTCTTGATCCGGTAGTTCTTTAACTTTACTGTTGATAATCTTATTATTGACCTCAAAACCGGTAAGCATTTTGGACGTTTGTTTACACAACTCGATACGATGTGTAAGTATGACAACTTTCTTGTCGTGTTTTTGAATGTAGCGCCGTACAATTTCAGAAAAAACAACCGTTTTTCCGCCACCGGTTGGAAGCTGGTACAGCAAATTGTAATTATCCGGTGATTGGTTTAAAACTTCAAAAATCCTGTTCAGGTCTGCCTGCTGGTAATTGTATAGATTTTTTTTGTCTTGTTCTTCAATCGCGTTTAAAGCGGTTACTGACATAAGTAAATGGTCGTCTAAAAAAAATTTTTACAAAATTACGTTTTTATAAGGTTATCAGGCTTATTGTTGAAAAGATTTGATAATTTGTTTAAAAGACAAAAATTAAGCATTAAAGATTATTCAACCGGAATAGTATCTTCTATCAGTACTCCGTATTCAATTTCCACTTTTTTTCTACCCCATTTTCTGGCGGCTTTTATGTCAACACCCATATAAATATCAATCTTGTTTTTCCAGCGTGAGTGCATTCGGTCTTTAACAATATAAATATCTTTTAAACCTTTGATTTTTACAGGTGTATTATGCTTTAAGCCTTTTCTGTACAAATCTCTGGATACGGCAATATATTTCATACCGGGTTTTAAACTGTCGCCAAAAGCGGTTATATGCGGATTGGAATCTGTTTGATTTTTTACCGAATTATAGGCTGTTGCCGTTACTTGTAATGGTGTCCAGTTGTAGTGCTCTTCAAAGGGTTTTTCTTTGCAGTTAAATGTGGTTAAAAGCAGACAAACAAAAAGCCATCTTGAGGTCATAACTGCAAGAATTAAAACCTAAAGATAGCTAAAAAGTTGTTTTAATATGCAAGAAGCTCCAACAGGGCTTTTTCAAATTTGCCTTTTGCAAGATATTGTTCTTCCAGCTGATTGATAAACGGTATCGGTGTTTCCATACTTGCAATGCGCTTTACCGGAGCATCAAGATATTCAAAACATTGTTCCATAATCATTGCCGAAATATCGCTTGCAATACCGCCAAACAGCGAATCTTCCTGAAGTATTATCACTCTTCCGGTTTTCTTGGCAGATGCAAAAACAGCTTCGGTATCGAGAGGTTGTAAGGTTCTTAAATCTATCAAATCGGCTTTAATATCTTCGTGCTTGCTTAATGTATCCAACGCCCAATGCACGCCTGCGCCATAAGAAATAACTGTTACTTGATTTCCTTCTTTTAAAAGTGCTGCTTTACCAAACGGAATGGTGTAATAATCTGTTGGAACCTGCTGGCGGATGCTTCTGTACAATGCTTTGTGTTCAAAGTACAACACAGGATTAGGATCATTTATGGCTGTTGCCAGTAATCCTTTGGCATCATAAGGAAATGCGGGATATACAACTTTTAATCCCGGCGTTTTTGTAAACCAGGCTTCGTTGGTTTGCGAATGGAACGGTCCGGCGGCAACACCTGCGCCACAAGGCATACGTACAACCACATCGGCATTTTGATTCCAACGGTAATGTGATTTTGCAAGATAGTTTACAATAGGATTAAACCCTGAGCTTACAAAATCTGCAAACTGCATCTCTACCACAGCTTTCATTCCTGCAATGGAAAGCCCCATGCCTGCCTCAATAATAGCAGATTCGCATATAGGCGTGTTACGTACTCTGTGGTTTCCAAATTCTTCGACAAAACCTTCGGTAATTTTAAAAACACCACCATATTCTGCAATATCCTGGCCCATAATTACTAAATCTTTATGGCGTTGCATGGATTGTTTTAAGCCTTGTGATACGGCATCAATAAATCGTAGTTCTTCAGTGTTTTCTTTTGGTTCTATATGCTGATAATCAAAATGTTTATAAACATCATTTAATTCATCACTTTCATTTGCAATAATCGGTTCTTCGGCAAAAGCCAATTGCAAACCTTCTTCTATTTCGGCTTTAATCTGTGTGTGCAGCTCTTCATCTGTTGCGGCATTGAGCACGCCTGTTTGCAGCAGGTAATTTCTGTAATTAACAACGGGATCTTTTGCTTCCCATTCGGCAATTAATTCGTTTGGCACATACTTGGTGCCACTGGCTTCTTCATGACCACGCATTCTGAAGGTTTTAAACTCTACCAAGATAGGTCTTGGACGTTTACGGATGCTTTCGGCAAGTTTTGAAATCTTTTCATAGACTTCAAGAATGTTATTGCCATCTAAAATAAAAGCGTCCATACCGTAACCTTCCCCTCTATCGGCAAGATTTTTACAACTGTATTGTTCTTTTACAGGTGTCGATAATCCGTAGCCGTTATTTTCAATACAAAAAATCACGGGAAGCTTCCATACAGATGCCACGTTTAATGCTTCGTGAAAATCGCCTTCACTCGTACCGCCTTCACCTGTAAATACTGCCGTTACCTGATTTTTATTTTTAAGAACACTCGCAAGTGCAATGCCGTCTGCCACACCCATTTGCGGCCCCAAATGCGAAATCATCCCAACGATGTTATACTCTTGCGTTCCAAAATGGAAAGAGCGGTCGCGGCCTTTGGTAAACCCGTTGGCTTTTCCTTGCCATTGGCTGAACAAGCGGTTAAGCGGGATGTCTCTCGTGGTAAAAACACCAAGATTACGGTGCATAGGCAGGATATATTCGTCTTTATTAAGTGCCATAGTAACACCTACAGAAATTGCTTCCTGGCCAATGCCCGAAAACCATTTTGACACTTTGCCCTGACGTAGTAAAATAAGCATTTTATCTTCTATAAGCCTTGGCTTAAGAATATTTTTGTACAATTGCAGCAAAGTCTTGTCGTCAAGATTTTTTCTATCAAAATGAATATGATTTTTTGTTGAAGTCAACATAAATTGCGTGTTAAAAATAAAAGCCAAAAGTAATTAAAAATAAGATGTCCTGTCAGTATTCAAACGTTTTTTTAAGTGATATTATCTTGTGGTTTTTTAGTAGTTTTTTAGTTACATTTGTACTATTGTAGTAATAATCAAAACATAAATAACGATGAATGTGATACCAAGTGTAAATCTTCAGGATTTTATTTCCGGTGATCCGGTTAAAAAACAAAAATTCATTAATGAAATAGGCAAAGCGTACGAAGAGATTGGGTTTGTAGCTCTTAAAGGACATTTTCTTGACGATCAGCTTGTTGATAATTTATACTCGGAAGTTAAAAAATTCTTTGAACTTCCTTTAGACATAAAACAGAAATATGAAATTCCGGGAATTGGCGGTCAGCGCGGCTATGTATCTTTTGGGAAAGAAAGTGCCAAAGGTAAAAAAGAAGGCGATTTGAAAGAGTTTTGGCATTTTGGTCAATACGTAGAAAATAACCCTGCGCTGGAAGCAGAATATCCTGTCAATGTTGAAGTTGCAGAATTACCGGAATTTAATGCAGTAGGCAAAGAAACTTACCGTATGCTTGAAAAAACAGCCAAATATGTATTGCGGGCATTGGCATTGCACTTAAATCTGGAAGAAACGTATTTTGATAATTACATCCATAACGGCAATTCGATATTACGGCCTATCCATTATCCGCCAATTAAAGAAGAGCCTAAAGATGCCGTAAGAGCAGCAGCACATGGCGACATCAACCTTATTACATTGCTTATGGGCGCACAAGGTCGTGGTTTGCAGGTTCAAAATCATAAAGGCGATTGGATTGACGCCATTGCCGAACCTGACGAATTAATGATAAATGTGGGCGATATGCTGTCGCGCCATACCAATAATAAACTGAAATCTACCATACACAGAGTGGTGAATCCGCCGAGAGAGCTTTGGGGAACTTCACGATATTCTATCCCGTTTTTTATGCATCCTATAAGCGAAATGAAACTCAATGTATTAGAAAGCTGTGTTGATGACAAAAATCCTAAATTATATGATGATATTACTGCCGGTGAATTTTTACACGAGCGTTTGGTGGACTTAGGATTGATAAAAAAATAGTTTACAGTCTCAGCTCTCAGTTAACAGTAGCCCACATGAAAACTGTTCCCGATAGCTGTCGGGACTGAATACTTATAAAAAAATGGATTTACAAGACCAGCTTAAAAAACTGTTTCCCGATTACGTACCGGAAATTACCAAAGATTCAAAAGAAACTTCAAATATATGGATGCAGGACGAACCTGTAATCTGTAAATATGAAAAACGAAAAGGAAAGCCTGTAACCATAATTGAAGGTTACAACGGTGCGTCTGAAGACTTTAAACTACTGGCAAAAGAACTCAAAACTCTGTTGAGTGTTGGCGGAAGTTTTAAAGACGATACCATTATCATTCAAGGCGATTACCGCGATAAAATCATGCAGTTTCTTAAAAACAAAGGATTTAACGTTAAGCGAGTTGGCGGATAATATCCTCAAAAAAGTAATAAAATGCCTATAAAATCATCAGAACTTATATTAAATCCCGATGGAAGTGTTTATCATCTTAATCTGCTTCCCGAAAACTTGGCACCTACCGTAATTACTGTGGGCGACCCCGAACGTGTGGATAGTATTACAAAACATTTTGACACCGTTGAGTTTCAAACCCAAAAAAGAGAGTTTCATACGCAGACAGGAACCTATAAAGGCAAGCGTATCACGGTAATTTCTACAGGAATAGGCACCGATAATATTGATATTGTGCTTAACGAGCTCGATGCCTTGGTAAACATCGATTTAAAACAACGCGAAATCAAGAAACAGTTGACATCACTGGAAATTATCAGGATTGGCACTTCGGGTTCTTTACAAAAAGAAATTCCTGTTGATGCCTTTTTGATAAGCGAATATGCCGCAGGATTTGACAGCTTACTTCACTTTTATCAAAGTGAAGCCATTCAGCATACCGACATATCCGATGCTTTGGCAAAACACACCAACTGGTTTGATAAAAAATCACAACCCTATATTGTAAAGGCAGATGAAAGTCTGGTTGCCCGATTCAGCTCAGAAAAAACGCATAAAGGATTTACCGCAACCAACGTTGGGTTTTACGGTCCGCAAGGCCGCGTGCTCAGGCTTGCACTTCAGGATAACGATTTAAATGATAAGCTGGCAAACTTTAACCATAACGGTATGACTATAACCAATATGGAAATGGAAACCGCCGGAATATACGGTTTGTCAAAACTGTTGGGACATAAAGCAGTATCGTTAAACGCCATTATTGCCAACAGAGCTACCGGAGAATTTACCCAAAATCCTAAAGAAATTACCGATAATTTAATATCTTACACTTTAGAAAAATTGATTAACGATTAACAATTAACTATTGAAAACAGTAAAAATTGGCGGCGTACCCGAGCATTTTAACCTTGCTTGGTATTTAACTTTAAAAAATGGCGAGTACAAAGCCCAAAACATCAATTTACGCTGGCAGGATTATCATGGAGGTACCGGAGCGATGACACAGGCACTTCGGGATGGCAATATTGATATGGCAGTAATTTTAACCGAAGGTATCGTTAAGGATATTGTGGACGGCAATCCCAGTAAAATTGTGCAAACCTTTGTAAAAACACCACTTATATGGGGCATCCACGTTGGCGCACATTCGCCGTTTAAAACCATTTCCGACCTAAAAGGAATGCGTGCAGCCATAAGCCGTTATGGTTCAGGTTCGCACTTAATGGCATACGTAAATGCAGAAAATAACGATTGGGATGTTACTGCCCATTTAAAATTTGAAGTCATCCAGGATATTGACGGCGCTGTGGAAGCTTTGACAAACAATACCGCCGATTATTTTATGTGGGAACGTTTTATGACAAAACCATTGGTTGATAACGGCACGTTCCGGCATATTGCCAACTGCCCTACGCCTTGGCCGTGTTTTGTAATTGCCGTAAGAAACGAATTTTTAGAAGACAACAAAGACGATGTAAAAACCATTCTGGAAATCATCAACAACACAACTACCGATTTTAAAGACATCCCGAGCATCGATAAAACCATTGCCAACCGTTACAATCTGCAATTACCCGATGTACAGGAATGGCTGTCACTAACCGAATGGTCTCAAAAGCCGATTGACGCAAAAACCATTGAAAATGTGCAAAACACTTTATTAAAACTCGATATTATTTCAAGGGAACTGGATTATAAGTCGTTGGTTTATAAGATGTAATTGGTTTGTATATTAGGCTGCTGAAAAAACGGTTCGTCAATATCTTTCGGCACAATTGCGTGAGCAGGGATGTCCGGTTAGAATTATTAACGGTATGCCCGACCACATTCATTGTTTGTTTTTATTGAGCCCGCAAAAATCAATTGCAGATGTCATTAAACAAATCAAGGGAAGTTGATAATTTAAACAAATTTATTATCAAATAACTTACGAACTTTACAATCTGACGTAACCTAATAGAAAACAAACTATGATAAAACAACTCATCCAATTAATCAAAAACATCTTTTCAAAAGAACCTTTTGAGCAGGAATTTGTTTTCAGGTTTTCTATCTATGATGTAGTATTTGTGGTTTTGATTATAGCAGCTATTCTTTGGGTAATTTTCAGATAAAACTTCTAAATGTCCGCATGTTTTTCAAATAAGCCATAAAAAATATTCTTTTTTTGTGGATGACATTACCTTGAACAACCCAAAAACAACTAAAAAAAAACGGAAAAGAAACCTATATCCCTTTTCCGTTTTTGTTTGTGTTATGTTGTAATGACTAATTTTTAGCCTGCTCGATAGCTTCCTGTTTTAAGGCTTCGCTTGCTACAATAGCCAATTCTACACGTCGGTTTTTTGCTCTGCCTTCAACGGTGGTATTGTCATATTTAGGCTGCTCTTCGCCATACCAACTGGTTGTAAAACGTCCCGGCGAAATTCCCTGTGACGATAAGTAAGCCGTTACAGATTCTGCACGTTGCTTTGATAAGTTCATGTTGTACGCATCAGAGCCTGTATCGTCAGTATGACCTTCAACCAGAATATTAGTATCAGCATATTCCTTAAAAATACCTGCCAGCTTGTTTAACGTCTCAGCCGATTTTGCATTGATATTGGATTTATTGGTGTCAAAATACACGCCGCTGCTTTCGTCAAACGTTACATTGATGCCTTCCCCTATTCGCTCTACCTGTGCGCCGGGAATTTCAGATTCTATCCGTTCGGCTTGTCTGTCCATACGGCTGCCTATATAATTACCGGCAACACCACCTACAACAGCACCTATAACGGCGCCAAGCGCAGTGTTTTTCTTGTTGCCAACGTTATTACCTATAATTCCGCCTATTACGGCACCTCCGGCGGCACCTATGGCGGTTCCTTTTTGTTGGCTATTGGCATTTTTTGTGGCTTCGCAGCTTACTATTAAAATGCCGCACATTACTACCAGCATCATTGTGTTGAATATATGTTTCATAAGTTTAAGTTTTTAAGTATTATTGAGATATTCTTGTAAAATTTAAGTTGATGTTAAACGGTTGCCCTTCAAAATTCAGGGTTTGTGTGATTTGCATGGTATTGTCATCCAAATACCTTAACTTCATACGGTAGCCTGTGTTTTTTTGAAGGTCTTTTTTCTTTTCGTCGGTAAATTTCATGTCAAAATTATAATCGCCCGAACCTTTTGACACTTCATTTGCTGCCCAGCGGATGTTTCTTACGCCTGTAGCACAATCGACATTTAAAATATCATAGCTTCCGGTGCTGTTATTGGAACGAAAAAACCACCGGCTGTTTTTAAAACAAGATGTGGTGGCATCATCAAACAAAACGGTATTAAAAACGCCTTGGGTATCATACGTAACCGAATTTAAATTCCATGTGCCGTCTATGGTTTTTCGGGCAGTTTTTTCATCTTTTGAAAGCGTACAAGATGAAAGTATTACTGTAAGAAGGAATAAAATCGCTGTGTTTTTCATATAAAAATTGTTTTTAGTGATTTATAGTATAGTTATGTAGTAATTACGTTAAAAATGACATTTTCGGATGTTATTAAATTTGTGTTCTTTCTTCAAAAGAAATGCCAAACTTCTATTGTTTGCTTAACCGGTCTTTAACAAACTCGATTTGAGTTTTGTTATGTGGCGCGGGTTTTCCATCTGCATCAAGGTTAACCATTACAATATTATCAACAGTAATAATGGTTTCTCTGGTCATTTTGTTTCTTACTTCGCATTTTAAGGTTAACGATGTTGTCCCGAATTTTACCACGTCAATACCTATTTCAACAATATCACCCTGATGTGCCGAGCTCATAAAATTAATTTCGGACATGTATTTGGTAACCACTTTTTTGTTTTCAAGCTGGATGATGGTGTATAAAGCAGCTTCTTCATCAATCCATGCCAAAAGTTTACCTCCAAAAAGTGAACCGCTTGCATTTAAGTCTTCGGGTTTAACCCATTTGCGTGTGTGGAATCTCATAGTGGTTATGATTTTGAAAAAAAATGCTGTACCAAAGATACTTTATAAGTATGAATTATGAATTAAGAATTGAGAATTTTACCTGTTATGTTAATAAAACCGTTGACAACATATCAAACATAAACAAATAGTAAAACGTCATAATCTCTATTTTTAATAAAAACTTAGGTTATGAGCTCCCGTACATCCCATTTATTGCACATACGCCCAACTATTTCTTCGGTGATGATTTTTGACACCATGAGCAGTGACGAGCGTTTTCAAAACACAACCATTCGTCCTATTATCAAATTACAGCACGATTTATTGATAGAGGTTTTTAAAAATTATGTTTCAAAGCATAAAAATGTTTTTTATGAATTATCTTTACCCAAACAAATAGATTATATAGAAAACGCCATCCATAAGGATATGAAGTTTAGAAACTCTGTAAAAGGCATGATAATCGGGCAGTTTACGGTTGAAGAATATGCTGCTTATATCCGCAACTCATCAGACCTTAATAAACGGATGATGGCTATTGTGAAAGAGCGTTTTATTGACCACATACAAGTATTTGAGCCAAACACGGCAGCTATTCTATGAAGATAAAAACCGATTTATTACAGGCATGCTTTGATTATGCCGGCAAACGTATTGACAATTACAAAAATGAGTTAATCATCATTAAAGAGTCTATCGAGAGCAACGATAAAAACAGTGATGACGATGATGATTCCGGAAACGGAAAATTATTTAACGATCTGGAAAAAAACTCGCAACATCTTAGCGATGCCCAAAAAATGCTGGATAGTCTTAAGGTTATAAATCCCAATGCAACAAGCGAATATGTGGTTTTGGGCAGTTTGGTAAAAACAACTTCCAATCATTTTTTTATATCCATAAGTGCCGGTAAAATAGATTTAGACGGCTTGGGTGTGTTTGCAATTTCGCCGGGTTCGCCAATAGGTGCTTTGCTTCTCAACAAGTGTAAAGGTGATGTTATTGCGTTTAACAACAATACATTTACCATTACAGAGGTTATATAGTCGATTCTCCGTTTAAATTGGTTGTAAGCACACTGCTCATATAATCAAAATACGGGCGTATTGCTTTAAACGCTGCGTTTACATCTTCAAGAAACGTGTGCGACAAAACGTTTTTATCACTGTATTTTTTAATGAAAATATATTGCTTTTTACGTATCAGGTCAATATCGGGATGATTTTTATCAAATCCTTTGGGTGCAGACTTTAACTCGTCACCAACAAAATTTCCCCAGACAGATTTAAAAGATGTATCATTTAATATCGCCCTGATTTCGGAAGCATCCAATTCAAATTCTTTCCGTATTCTTTGTAAATCATGAGGTTCGGGTTCCCAGAATCCTACAGCTATAAACGATTCGTCATTAGGTTGTATGTGTAAATAATAACCGCCGCGAAGCTGAGGTTTTTTGCGATGGTAGCTTCCGCCAAAGTGGGTTTTGTAAGGCGATTTGTCTTTTGAAAACCGTACGTCTTTATAGATTCTGAACAATTTTAAGCTGTCAACATCATCATGAATTTTTAAATCATCAAATAAAGCGTTGTATGCTTTTTTGATTTCGGTTTCTATGGTTTTAAATTCGTTTTTATGTTTGTTAAACCATTCTCTGTTGTTATTTTGCTCAAGACGTTTTAAGAAGTCCAATACGTTTGATGCTATGCTTGCTTTTGTCATAAGGAATTATTTACGACATAAAAATACAAAATAAGGCTGTCTTTTATGGCAGCCCTGTTTGATTATTTGGTTGCATCGTCTATGGTGTCGCCTACATCATCGTTTTTTCATAATTTCCATTTTTTAGTAATCGATTTATTTTTTTACTGTACCCCGAAACAGTGATATTACGAAAAGCACGATAAAGATGAAGAATAATACTTTGGCAATACCGGCAGCGGTTCCTGCTATTCCGCCAAAACCGAAAATCCCTGCAATAATTGCGATAATAATGAAAGTGATAGTCCAACGTAACATAATATGTATATTTTATGGTTTATACAGTATGTACGTTTAAAAACTGAAAGCCTGCACTTGTTGAATGTTTTTTTGCCACAGATTATACAAATTTCCATAGATTAATCGGTTTAATCCATACAATCCGTGGTTAAAAATTTTTAGAAACTAAAGTTGATGTACTAAAAGTGCATAGTTTTAAACTGTTTTTGAAATCAGTAAATGTTAAATCCATTTCTTTTTCTTAAAATAGAGTAACATCAGCACAAAAATAACAGCCATAACAATCAGCAGGATAAAATAGCCGTATTCATAATGCAGTTCGGGCATATTGTCAAAGTTCATGCCGTAAATACCTGCAATAAACGTAAGCGGAATAAAGATAGTTGCAATAATAGTCAGTACTTTCATGACTTCATTCATTTTATTGCTTATGATACTCATATACATATCCATCAAGCTCCATATCATCTCCCTGTACAAATCAATACTTTCATTAACCGATACAATATGATCGTACAAATCTCTTATATAACTGCCGGTTTTTTCGGTAATAATAGGGTTTTCCAATTTGTCAAGGCGGTTAATGACCTCACGCAAAGGAACTACCGAACGTCTTATTTTTAAAATGTCCCGTTTTAATAACTGAATGTTACCCGGCACACCGGAAACATCTGAAGTTTCATTAAAAATGGCATCTTCCAATTCTTCTATCCTGTCACCATAAACTTCAACTACGGTTAGATAGTTATCCACAACAGCATCCATAAGGCTGTACATTAAATAATCCGCACCCATTGTTCGTATTTTGCCTTTTCCTGTTGTAATGCGCGCTCGTAAACCATCAAAAACATCGCCGTCTGCTTCCTGAAATGTAAGCACATGATTTTTACCTGTAACAATGCTTAGGTGCTCGTTAATTAATGTTTCATCTTCTTTAAAATGAAGCATTCTCAACACAACAAACAGGTAATCATCAAACTCATCAAGCTTTGGTCTGTGATTGGTATTCACAACATCTTCCATTGTAAGCGGATGCATATTATAGTGCATGCTGAGTTTTTCTATTTCAGATATATTATTGAGTCCGTTAACATTAATCCATGTAATTTTATTATTTTCTTTAGATTTCAACACCTCCTCTACACTATCCGATTTGACAACAGTACAGACATCCTTATCATAGCTTAATATTTCAAATTGGGTAGTTTCAAGAGATTTTTTACCGCGGTATGACATGGTTCCGGGCGGTACATTTCTTACTTTATAAGATTTTTTTTGCTTTTTTGCTTTTTTCATAATAAGAAATGTTTGTTTTGGAAGTTTACCTAAAAATATAAAACTTTCAGCATAGCAGGCATCAATCCTTCAATAATTTTTTACTATCAAATTAGCAACTATTCAAGATATAGATGTTATATCTTTGATTTATTCAAAATAAGGCTTGCTTTTTGATGATTTTTTTATTAATATGCACGTTGAATCGTTCAATAGTTAATCCATGGGAAGACCACCGACAAAGCCAATAAAATTCAGAGACGGCTTTTATATAGAACTACGCAATAAGGGTAAAGATACCGGTATAAAAATTCATAGAGATTCCAGAGAGCAAATGCTTAGGACTGCAAAAGAGTACCAACTTACCAAAGATGTGATTATCCTCGGCGAGTCCCGAAACGGTAAATGGATTAAAGAACCTGTGCTGCACGTTGTTGAAGATTAAATTATTTCACTTCCTATATCAATCCGTTGTATTTTCTTATAAACCATTCGGCAGAAAGGCTTAATACGATAATTACCAGCAGCCATTGCCAGTCAATTAACGGCATAGAGTTTTTAGTGCTTTTTTGAATGGCTACAAAACGTTTATCCTGTAATAATCCGGAAAGCAGTGCATCGGTGTCATTTATAAAATATGACGTTCCCTGGCTGTTTGCCGACAGCTTTTGTAATTTTGAAACATTGGCATTTAAAAACTGCTGCTCAACATTATAATCCAAAACTTTAAACGTACCCGAACTGCTTATGTTTTCTGAAGAAGCACTTACAGTAAAGTCGTAATCACCGGCAGGCAAACCGTTCAAATCGACTTCATAACCGTTGTTTTTAAGCAAAAACGGATAGGTTTTAGTTTGAGCATCTTTGTTTTTTAGCGAAATTATAAGGTTGGCTGTTGCATCAAACTCATAGTTTTTATTGAAAAACTGAGCATCGATTTTGATATTATCATTGCCGTTATAAAAAGATTCGTAGATAACATTGAGCCTGCTTCGCTTTTGGGTCGAACTTAGATACTGCACTAATTTTCCTATCAAATTATCAAAGTTTTCAAACGTTTTGTCATTAAGATAGCTTTGTGAACGCCACTTCCAAATACCTTCACCATTCAGCACAGCTTCCCTCCTGCCGTTATGCTCAAAAGTTGCCAGCAACGGCTCGTTAATCTGCCTTCCGCTAATGGTTTTATATAGAATGGTCTCATACGGAATTTTGAATGCTGTAGCTCCAAATTCTGTTTGCAACGGCGGAAAACTGCCAAAGTCGAGATTATCAACAATAAATGTCGAATAATTAGTATTTAACGTTGGTTGAAAATCTTCCTTTTGATTGGTAATTTCCTGTTTGTAATTTGGCTCAAAACTATTATGTGCATTCCAATCTGTCTTAGAACCCAAAACGGTGAATTTATTAAGATTCAAATTGGATATTTCGTCATACACCAACTTAAAGTTATTGTTAGGTTGATATATAATAACCATTTGAAAATCATTTGAATTTACTATAAAATCATTTGGTTTTAAGATGGTTGCCTGCCGTTGTTCATTACTTTCAATAGCTTTTTTGAAAGCTCCCAAATCGGGATGCGAAATATCTGAAACAATAGCCACATTAGTCTTTTGGTCAATGATTTCAACAGCAAAATTTTTGATGTTGTTAACCTTGTTTTTTTCGCTTTCCAAAGGGATTAATTCGGCTTTGTAAGTCTGCACACCCACACTGTTTGCAGGCAAATCGAGATTGATTACCCGACTTGAGGTATTGATGTCAAAATGTAACGGCTGCGAGAACACCACAGCAGCACCCGATGTAATGCGAAGCTCTGTATTTACTGATGATTTGCCATTGTAAACCGCAATAATTTCAACAGGAAATTTATTTTTCAAAAAAGCATATTTATTAACGTTAAGCTGCTCTATCTTTAAATCGGTATGTTGAACGGTATCTCCCAAAATCACCGAAAAAACAGGTTGCTTATATGTGTTTGCAGTAAACTCATAATCATTCCCGTAGGTTTGATTGCCGTCAGAAATTAGTATTGTAGGCGCAATCGACGTATTGTAAACCTGAGAAAGACCTTCAAAAACCTGTGACAAATTTGATTGACGCTCATCAAAACTCAAAGAATCTGATTGTTTGATGTCTTTCCCAAATGCATACACATCCAGATTGAAACGCTCGTTCAATTCTTTGTGTGATTGCAGGTGTTTAACAAGCTGTAATGCACTTTCGTTCTGCTTTAAATATGCTACAGATTCCGAATTATCGACTGCTACGACAAGATTGGGTTTTTCGTTGAAATAGGTTCGCTTTTCAAACTTTGGATTGATTAACAATAACAATAGTGAAAACACCGACAGAAACCTTAAAAACGTTAACAAAACATATAGTTTTGAGCGTTTTTTTGTTTTATACATATACTGAAAAAGCGCTACTAATAGCGCTATGATTCCTGCAATTATGATGTATGTAACGGTTTCTGTCTGCATTTTTTGATTTACGATGTACGAATTGCTAATTAAGAATGAATAATTAAGGATTACATAGCTATTATTAAAACACAATTCGGTATCCCCGGTATTTTGGGAAGATGCATGAATATTTTTTCTGTATCTACTTAATACTGCGACTGCTTACTGCAAACTAAGTCAACATTCCGCCGTCAACATTAATGGTTTGTCCCGTGATGTATGCACTCATGTCGCTTGCGAGAAACACGCATACATTTGCAATATCTTCGGGTGTGCCGCCACGTTTTAAAGGTATGGCATCACGCCAGCCTTTTACGGTAGCTTCATCCAGCTTGGCGGTCATTTCGGTTTCTATAAATCCGGGAGCAATGACGTTGCTACGTATGTTACGCGAACCAAGCTCTAAAGCCACTGATTTTGAAAACCCTATAATTCCTGCTTTTGATGCGGCGTAATTGGTTTGTCCGGCATTGCCTTTAACGCCTACCACAGAACTCATATTGATGATAGAACCCTTACGTTGCTTGAGCATGGTTTTTTGCACGGCTTTAGTCATGTTAAATACCGATTTTAAGTTGACTTCAATAACTTTATCAAAATCTTCTTCGGTGATGCGCATAAGCAGGTTATCTTTTGTAATACCGGCGTTATTTACCAGTATATCAATGCTTCCAAACGCTTCAACTACGGCATCGGCAAGTTGTTGCGCTTCATCATAATTGGCGGCATTGCTTTGATACCCTTTTGCTTTGACTCCCAAAGCGTTCAATTCATTTTCCAATGCTTGTGCAGACTCAACAGACGAACTGTATGTAAAGGCTACATTTGCGCCTTGTTCTGCAAAAACCTGAGCGATTCCTTTTCCTATTCCTCTGCTGGCTCCCGTAATAATGGCTGTTTTTCCTTGTAATAGTTTCATTAAAATAAGTGTTAGCTGGTTTGTTTTTATAATTTCGGCTAAATGCTGAATACTAAAACTCAAATATAACAATTACAAATTGCAGATAATAAAAAAACCTCACAAAGTTGTGAGGTTTTTAACAATTTATGGGTTTTTAAAACATTCGCTTTACAGCTTTATATCTTCCATTTTTTCGTAGTTAAACAAATAGTCAATATCCATTTCTTTAACCTCACCTAATTTATTCAAGGCTTTAAAATCGATTTCTTTTTTGTTTCCTATGACCATCACATTATAGCTTTCTCCTTTAATGTTTTTATCAAAGAATGCTTTTAAATCCTGAAGTGTCATATTCTTGATGGTATTGTAAATCTCTTCTCTGTTATCATTTTCAATCCCTAACTTTTTAAGATTTTCATAATTCCAGAAAATACTGGTTTTTGTAATACGCTCAGACGCTATCTTTTTAAGCGCAGCTTCTTTTGCAGCGTTGAATTGTTCTTCGGCTTCGGGCATATTGGTCATTAATTCCATCATGGCATCAACCGCTTGTGACATTTTGTTTGCCTGTGTACCTATGTATGCCGTAACATAATTGGAATTTTCTTTGTCTGTAGGATTGTTATATCCTGCAAATGCCGAGTATGCCAATGATTTTGACTCACGGATTTCCTGAAACACGATTGATGATAAACCGCTGCCAAAATAGCTGTTAAATAAACTTGTCGCAGCCATTTCTTTCGGGTTGAAAGCGTCGCCTTTTGCTAAAAATAACATTTCTGACTGTACCATATCATAATCTACAAAATACACGTTACCACCGGTTTCTTTTTCGTTATACACCATTTTTTCAGGGTATGGTTTAAGTTCTGCCGGAAGTTTATGGTGTGTGTTTAATGCTGCAACGGCATTGTTGACATCTTTACCGTAATAGAAAATACGCTGCTGGTAGTTTTTTAAATCTTTAACAAGATCCACCAATTCTTGCGGATTGATAGATTTCATCTCGTTAATTTGAAGAATGTTACGCATTCTTGACTGTTCGCCATATTTACCGTAATTCATCAAACCACTCCAAAGAATGCTTCCTTTTTGGGTTTTGTTGTCCTGACGGCCTTTGGCTATCTTGTCAATGTATTTGTCGTAAGCTTCTTGATTTGGTACGGCATTAGCCCACAAATCTTCAAGTAATTCCAAACCTTTAGGCAGGTTTTCTTTTAATCCGCTTAAACCTACATACGATTTTTCGGCTCCTGTGCTTACGTAGTAATTGATACCCAGTTTGTAAAATTCTTTCTTAACATCTTCGGCAGACAGCTTGTCTGTACCTAAATACTCAAGGTATCCAACTGCCAGACCCAGTTTTTTATCGTGGTCACTGCCCATATCAAAAATGATATTCAGGTTGAACAAATCATTTTTTTCATTTTCAATGTACGATACTTTAACTCCGTTATCTGTTTTTGATTCTTTAATTGCCGATGCATAATCTACATATTGCGGCTGTAAAGGCTCTACGTCTATTTTGTTAAAGCTCAACATATATTCTGAGCTTTTATCTCTGTTTAAGTTGATTGGTGTAATTCCCGGGTTTTCAACTTTAACGATTGATTTGTCTTCGCCTTTACGTTTGTAGGTTACAACGTAATTATTACCGTAAAACGAATTGGCAAAATCTACCAGTTCTTGTTTTGAAATGGCTTTAAGCTCTTCAAGAAATTTAACTTTATCTTCCCATTTTTCATGATGGATAAATGCATTGATGTATTCTGAAGCAAGAGCTCCCGCATCTTCATACTGTTGTGTTTGATTCAGTTTTAAATCGTTGATAACCGCTTGAATCATCCAGTCTTCAAACTCACCTTTTTTAAGTTTTTCTATTTGTCCTAATATCAAATCTTTTACCTCATCCAGTGATTGTCCTTCTTTTGGTGATCCTGTAAAAGTGTGATAGCCGTAATCATTCAAAAATGTCGGTGAACAGCCTGCATTTT
The DNA here is from genome assembly GCA_964454675.1 of uncultured Flavobacteriaceae bacterium. Taxonomy (GTDB): domain Bacteria; phylum Bacteroidota; class Bacteroidia; order Flavobacteriales; family Flavobacteriaceae; genus CAYVUB01. The sequence continues at coordinate 114,727 of CAYVUB010000003.1, forward strand.
GAACCAATTGTTTTTGGTTCAAATTCAAATCAATTAAACCTGCATTGCCGTTGGTCAAAATCATGTCGGCAAGCGTCACGAGTTTTTGTTCTTTTGTGTTAACACCCTGACTACGGAATGCTATCGAAACATTTTCGGCAGTTGGACCGTAAACTTCTTTAATTACCGGACTTGTAATAGGTTGCTCTTTTGGAAGTGTTGGGTGTACAACCTCTTTCTTTTCTAATTTTCCGAAGGTATCATTAACACCTTTGATGGCTTTGTCAAAATCAAAATCGCCCACCATAATAACAGCCATATTATTCGGCACATAATATTTATCGAAATACTTATGAATTGCCACCATTGAAGGATTTTTTAAATGATCACCAGTCCCGATAGTGGTTTGCTGTCCATACGGATGGTTCGGGAACAAACCGTCAAGCATTGCTGCATACGATTTTCTCCAGTCATTGTCCTGACCTCTGTTAAACTCTTCAAAAACAGCTTCAAGCTCGGTATGGAATAAACGCAATACCAGCTCACTGAAACGCTCGCCTTCAAGCGTGAGCCATTTGTTCATTTCATTGGCAGGAATTGTATTGATGTAAACCGTTTCTTCAAACCAAGTCCAAGCGTTTGTATATTCTGCTCCCAAAGAGCTTACCATTTTATCATATTCGTTTGCAATGGCATAATTGGACGCTTCCAGAGATACTTCATCTATCTTTTTATATAATGCTTTTTTCTTTTCCGGATTGGATTCATTTTTGTGTTGCTCGTACAAATCTGAGATTTGCTTAAGGTATTCTTTTTCTTTTTCCCAATCGGCAGTTCCAATCTTTGAAGTACCTTTAAACACCATGTGCTCCAGATAATGCGCCAATCCTGTTGATTCTGCAGGATCGTAATTAGAACCCGCTCGCACACCAATAAAGGTTTGAATTTTTGGCTCGTCGTTGTTTTGACTTAAATAGACTTTTAGTCCGTTGTCTAAAGTGTAAAGACGTAAACCGGTTGGGTCGTTGGTAACGGTTTCATAAGTAAAACCGTTGGCATCGGTATGGGTTTTTGTAACCACAGCCGAAGTTTCTGCATCTTTGTTGTTTTTGCATCCTGCAGCTAAAACAACAATAAAGAACAGCGTAAAAAATTTAAGTTTTTTTGTCATTGATTGATAAAAGTTAGTTAATAAAAAAAATCCGTTGACTAAATTACAGCCAACGGATTGATAACGATATGTGTTTATATTTATTTTAACACAACTATGCTAAAACCTGCGCTACTTTTTTACCTATTTCGGCAGGAGAATCTACCACATGTATTCCACATTCTTTCATGATTCTCTTTTTTGCCTGAGCAGTATCATCACTACCACCTACAATAGCTCCGGCATGTCCCATAGTACGTCCGGCAGGTGCTGTTTCACCGGCAATAAAGCCTACAACAGGCTTTTTGCTGCCGCTTGCTTTATACCATCTTGCTGCATCGGCTTCCAGTTGTCCTCCAATTTCGCCTATCATCACAACACATTCTGTTTCAGGATCGTTTATTAACAATTCAACAGCTTCTTTTGTTGTAGTTCCTATAATTGGGTCACCACCAATACCAATGGCTGTAGTGATTCCTAAGCCTTGTTTTACAACCTGGTCTGCTGTTTCATAAGTTAATGTACCGGATTTTGAAACGATACCTACTGTTCCTTTTTTGAATACAAATCCGGGCATAATCCCTACTTTGGCTTCATCGGGTGTGATAACTCCCGGACAATTAGGGCCTATTAAACGGCAATCTCTATCTTTGATATAATCTGCGGCTTTAATCATATCACTTACAGGAATACCTTCTGTAATTGTGATGATAACTTTAATTCCGGCATCGGCAGCTTCCATGATAGCATCGGCAGCAAAAGCCGGCGGCACAAAAATAATGGTTGTGTCTGCTCCCACACCGTCAACGGCTTCTTTTACAGTATTAAAAACCGGTTTACCTACATGGGTCTGACCTCCTTTTCCCGGTGTAACTCCGCCAACAACATTGGTGCCGTATTCAATCATTTGGGTTGCATGAAATGTTCCTTCGCTTCCTGTGAATCCCTGAACAATTATTTTTGAATTTTTGTTTACTAAAACACTCATTTTATAGTTTTTTAATTTTTTTTATATTCCGGCTACCCGGGACTGCAAAAGTAATCTTTTTGACCGCATTTTTAAAGTGTTTGCTACACTTTTATTTCAGAAAATGATTTGATGCTCGGTGCGCTTGCATCGGCAAGTTGGCTTATCTCGTGGCAATTAAAAAGTTTACCGTCTTTAACTTCCCATATAGTGATGTAGTGCGCTAAGGGTTGCTCTTCGTCGGGGTTTTCAATGGTTTTTACATGCAGGGTATAACGTGTTGTTATAAAATTTCCGTCTTGAAGCATGTGGCTTATTTGGATTCGTATAGAATGATACGATTTATAGATGTCATTAAACAATGCCTGTATATCGTCAAAACTAAATTTATGGTAGCCTTTGCTGCTATTCCAGTGCAGGATGCAATCAGGATGTAAAAATCTTGACAATGCCGATGTGTCATTTGCCAGGTCTGATTCATAAAATGCTTTTACAATATCTTTTGCTGACATTTTTATTGATTTAATTTATTAAGGATATTAGGAATTTGTTTGATATATGCCAATTCTTTAAGCTTTTCCCGTGATTCTTCTACAGGTGTTCCAAAATAGGTTTTTCCACCTTCAATGGATTTTGTGACACCGGTTTGCCCCATAATGACTGCTTTTTTTCCAATGGTAATACCGCTTGTTGTCCCTACTTGCCCCCAAATGGTCACTTCGTCTTCTATAACAACGCAACCTGCAATACCTGTTTGTGATGCGATGAGACATTTTTTGCCTATAACCGTATCATGCCCAACCTGAATTTGATTATCCAGTTTTGAGCCTTTACCAATAGTTGTATCGCCTGTTACACCTCTGTCTATCGTACATAAGGCGCCTATATGAACATCGTTTTCTATAACAACACGTCCGCCGGAAATAAGCTGGTCAAAACCTTCAGGGCGGTTTTTATAGTAAAATGCACTTGCTCCAAGAATAGTCCCTGCATGGATAACAACATTATCGCCTATAACCGTATCATCATAAATACTTACATTGGAATGAATAATACAATTATCACCAATCACTACATTATGACCAATAAAACAGTTGGGTTGTAGTATGGTATTTTTTCCAATGGTTGCAGTTGATGAAATACTTTGGTTAGAACTTTGAAATGGTTTGAAATGTAATGTCAACTTGTTGAAATCTCTGAACGGGTCATCGCTTATGAGCAGTGCTTTTCCTTCGGGGCATTCAACTTCTTTGTTGATTAACACAATTGTAGCTGCCGATTGCAGGGCTTTATCGTAATATTTAGGATGATCTACAAATACAATGTCGCCCGGTTCAACCACATGAATTTCATTCATGCCCAGAACAGGAAAATCATTTGCACCAACATAAGTACAACCTATAATTTGTGCTATCTGCTCTAAGGTATAAGGTTTTGAAAATTTCATTTATTTAGTATTCAGTCGCAGTTTTTCAGTTTTCAGTATTTGTTAACTAAGACTGCTTACTCTTTTACGCGTTCTTTGTAAGTTCCTTTTTCGGTTTCTATACGAATTTTATCGCCTTCGTTGATAAACAAAGGCACGTTTACCGTTGCGCCTGTTTCAACCGTTGCAGGTTTTGTAGCATTTGTAGCAGTATTTCCTCTTACGCCCGGTTCGGTTGCAGTTACTTCAAGCACGACACTTGCCGGCATTTCAACTGATAATGGTGTGCCTCCATCTTCTACATTAATAATAACCGTCACAACCTCGCCTTCTTTTAACAATTGCGGTGCATCCAAAGCAGATTCCTGAAGTGCTATTTGTGTATAGTCTTCGGTATTCATAAAGTTATATGATGTTCCTTCATTATATAAATATTGAAATTTGTGTGTTTCCACGCGAACTTCTTCAATTTTATGACCTGCCGAAAACGTATTATCCAACACTTTTCCGTTTGTAACACTTTTCATTTTTGTTCTTACAAATGCCGGACCTTTACCGGGTTTTACGTGAAGGAATTCAATAATTTTATAAATGTCATTATTATATCTTATGCATAATCCGTTTCTGATATCTGATGTACTTGCCATTGTGTTTAATTGTTAAGTCGTTAAGTTGTTGAAAAATTTATACGTAATTGTTTTAGGTTTATCTGTTCTTTTCAAAAGAAATTAATTTGCTTTGAAATAGCCTTTCATAATTCCTCGAAGTGAATTTTTTATAAACTGAAGAATTTCATCACGTTCGGGTGTTGCCGACATTTCGGCTTCAATGATTTCTGAAGCTTGTGTATTGTTGTAGTTTTTTTGATAAAGAATCCGGTATATGTCCTGTATTTCCCTGATTTTTTCTGATGAAAATCCTCTTCGCCTTAATCCTACAGAGTTAATCCCTACATAAGATAAGGGTTCGCGGGCAGCTTTGACAAAAGGCGGAACATCTTTACGTACTAATGAACCTCCGGTTACAAACGCATGATTTCCTATAGAGCAAAACTGATGTACTGCGGTCATTCCTGCCAAAACCACATAATCCCCTACAGTAATATGACCTGCAAGAGTGCTGTTGTTTGAAAAAATACAATTGTTTCCTACAATACAGTCGTGCGCAATATGGCAATATGCCATGATTAAGCAGTTGTTACCAATAACGGTTTTCATTCTGTCTGTTGTACCTCTGTTAATGGTTACACATTCACGTATGGTAACATTATCACCTATTTCGACTGTTGTGTCTTCGTCATTATATTTTAAATCCTGTGGAACGGCAGATATAACGGCTCCTGGAAAAATATTGCAGTTTTTCCCGATTCTTGCGCCTTCCATAATGGTTACGTTGCTTCCTATCCAGGTGCCTTCGCCAATAACAACGTTATTATGAATGGTTGTAAAAGGCTCTATAACAACATTTTTGGCTATTTTTGCGCCCGGATGAACGTATGCGAGTGGTTGGTTCATAAATTTATTTTACTTTAGAAATTTGTGCCATTAACTCTGCTTCTGCACAGAGTTTCCCATTGGCATAAGCGTAGCCTTGCATGTGGCATATACCGCGGCGAATAGGTGTTATTAAATCACATTTAAAGATTAAAGTATCTCCCGGCACTACTTTTTGTTTGAACTTAACATTATCAATTTTCATGAAAAACGTTAAGTAGTTTTCCGGATCGGGAACGGTGCTTAATACCAGAATTCCTCCTGTCTGCGCCATGGCTTCAACAATCAAAACTCCCGGCATTACAGGTGCGCCCGGAAAGTGTCCTGCAAAGAATGGCTCGTTCATGGTGACGTTTTTCATTCCTATCACACCGGAATCGGTCAGTTCAAATATTTTATCAATCAATAAAAACGGTTGTCTGTGCGGCAACATGTTCATAATTTGATTAACATCCATTAAAGGCTCCTGATTCAAATCGATATTAGGAACATTATTTCGTTTATCGTTTTTAATGATTTTTGAGAGTTTTTTGGCAAACTGTGTATTGATATAATGCCCGGGTTTGTTGGCAATAACTTTTCCTTTGATGCGTGTGCCTACCAACGCCAAATCTCCCAGAACATCTAACAATTTGTGGCGTGCGGCTTCATTGGGATGGTGTAGTGTCAAGTTATCCAAAATACCGTTTGTCTTTACTTTTATAGTATCTTTTTTAAAAGCGACTTTAAGCTTTTCCATTGTTTGGGGTGATATTTCCTTATCAACATACACAATGGCATTGTTTAAGTCTCCACCTTTTATCAATCCGTGTTCAAGAAGCATTTCCAGTTCATGCAAAAAGCTGAATGTACGGGCATTTGAAATATCGTCTTTAAAATCCGGAATGTGGTTAAGTGTGGCGTTTTGTGTACCGAGAACTTTAGTCCCAAAATCGACCATAGTGGTAATCTGGTATTCTTTTGCCGGCATGACTATAATTTCGCTGCCGGTTTCTTCATCAATGTACGAAACAACATCTGTTACAACAAATTCTTCTCTGAAATCATCCTGCTCAACAGTACCGGCTTTTTCAACAGCTTCAACAAAAAACTTTGATGAGCCATCCATAATTGGCGGTTCTGATGCATTGAGCTCAATGACAACATTGTCCAGATCCATACCTACCAATGCCGCCAAAACATGTTCTGATGTTTGAATAACAACTCCGTTTTTTTCAAGGCATGTTCCTCGTTGTGTGTTGGTTACATAACTTGCATCTGCTTCAATAACCGGGCTTCCTTCCAGATCGACACGTTTAAAAACAAAACCGCTATCTGCCGGTGCCGGCCTGAATGTTAATGTTACTTCTTTTCCTGTATGAAGCCCAACACCGGTTAAAGATACCGGTTGCTGTATGGTTTTCTGCTTAATATCAGTTTTAATTATTCCCATTTACTTTTTTATCAATTTCTGTTATTTCTTTGACTATTTTAGGTAAATTTTTAAAATACACGTACGATTTGTTAAAATCCCCATACGATAATGCCGGCGAACCCTGAAGCACTTCATTGTCTTTTACATTGCGCCCTATACCCGATTGTGCCTGTATTTTTACATTATTACCTATTGTAATGTGCCCCACGATTCCTACCTGACCGCCAATCATACAGTTTTCGCCTATTTTTGTCGATCCTGCGACACCTGTTTGTGCGGCAATAACGGTATTTTTACCTATTTCAACATTATGCGCTATTTGAATCTGGTTGTCAAGTTTTACGCCTCTTCTTATAATGGTTGAGCCCAATGTCGCTCTGTCAATGGTTGTCCCTGCACCTATATCAACATAATCTTCAAGAATAACATTGCCTGTTTGCGGTACTTTTGTAAACTCGCCTTGCTCATTCGGGGCAAATCCAAAACCATCGGCACCAATGATAGCTCCTGAGTTAACCACGCAATTATTACCAATCACACAATCTGAATACACTTTGGCTCCGGCAAATAAAATAGTATTATCGCCTATGGTAACATTATCACCTATATATGAATTAGGAAAAATCTTAACGTTGCTTCCTATTTTTACGTTTTCTCCTATGTATGAAAATGCTCCTATATAAACATCACTGCCATGTACACTTGTTTCTGCTATAAAGCTGGGTTGCTCTATGCCGTTTTTATTGAGTTTTACCATATTGTAATACTCCAGCAGCTTTGAAAATGCCTTATAGGCATCATCTACCTTTATGAGTGTTGTCGTGATGGCATTTTCTGCTTCAAACGTTTTGTTTACAATGGTTACAGATGCTTTGGTAGAATAAATATACGGCTTATACTTAGGGTTTGCCAAAAAGGTCAAAGCCCCTTCTGTTCCTTCCTCGATTTTTGAAAGTTTAAAGACTTCAACATCGGGATTGCCTACGATGTCGCCTTCCAGAATTCCTGCTATTTGTGCTGCGGTAAATTTCATTAACTGCAAAAATAAAAAAAATGTCTCATATTTTGTCTTTAGGATAACATATATAATATTTAGTTACCGGTTTTGAAAGTGCTTTAATGTTTAAAGTATCGGATGCTTGGGCAATATCTTCAATCTTTCCCGACTTTAATAATATGTTGATGCTTTGTGTTTTTTGTTGATATGCCTGATTAAAAATATCGCCGGTAAACACAAAATAGCCTGCTTCTTTTGCGGTAATGCCATATTTGTCAATTAAACGCTGTGTATGTTCTTTAAGTTGTGATTTTTCAATTTTGTGATTTTTTATTTTGATTTTCAATAACTGACGGTTGATAATCATTTCGCTTAAATTTCTCAATACAAAATCATCATGGTACTGCCATTCTTTCATTGCAGAAATAATATCGTTATCATCCAATCCCGAAAATATATCTAACGTTGCTTTATCAAAATTTTCAACGCTGATGTCATTCTGCAAAAAATAGGTCAACGCTCTGCTTGCCTTGAGCTCAACACCTTTTTTTGACAGTTCTTTGGCGCGTTTTAATACTCTGAGCAGTAATTGTTCGGCTGCCAGGCTTGTTTTGTGAAGGTATGCCTGCCAGTACATCAGGCGTCTTGCCACAAGAAATTTTTCGACGCTGTAAATACCTTTTTCGTCAACTACCAAGGCATCGTTTACTACATTCAAATTTGCAATGATACGCTCACTGTTGATGTTTCCTTCGGCTACACCGGTATAAAAACTGTCGCGCTTTAAATAATCTGCCCTGTCCATATCCAGCTGGCTCGAAATAAGCTGGCACATAAACGGACGATGGTATTCGGCTTTAAACATTTTTATGGCAAGCGTTAAACTTCCGTTAAATTCGGCATTCAACTGTTCCATAAAAAGCAACGAAATGGCCTCGTGCGACACTTCATTTACAATGCTGTGCTCCATAGCGTGGCTAAACGGTCCGTGACCTATATCGTGCAGCAAAATGGCAATATACAGGGCGCTTTCTTCGTCTTCAGAAATCACAACACCTTTATTACGAAGCACATCTACCGTTTTCTGCATTAAGTGCATGCAGCCCAAGGCATGATGAAACCGTGTGTGATGCGCTCCCGGATATACCAGATACGACAAGCCCATTTGAGAGATTCGGCGCAACCGCTGAAAATATTTGTGCTCAATTAAATTAAACACTAACAGATTTGGTATAGTAATAAATCCGTAAATTGGGTCGTTAAATATTTTGAGTTTGCCGGACATATTTTTATTTTACATAAAAGAGGTCTCGACTGCACCTGTCATTCGGCAGGCAGGCTCGACCAGACATTCTAAATTTTAATTAAGCAAATATAATGAACAACATACATATTCTTTGGGTTGATGACGAAATTGATTTATTAAAGCCCCATATCCTCTTTCTGGAACAAAAGCAATACAAAGTAACAACCTGCAAAAGCGGCACCGAAGCCCTTGAAATACTTGACGATGTAAACTTTGACATCGTATTTCTGGACGAAAATATGCCGGGATTGACAGGTCTGGAAACCCTGAACGAAATTAAAGAACGCCGTGCCAATCTTCCTGTGGTGATGATTACAAAAAGTGAAGAAGAGTACATTATGGAAGAAGCCATAGGCAACAAAATTGCCGATTACCTTATAAAACCCGTAAACCCGAACCAGATTTTACTGAGCCTTAAAAAGAACCTTGACCACTCGCGGCTGGTTTCGGAAAAGACTACGTCAAACTACCAGCAGGAATTCAGGAAAATCGCGATGGATATGGCTATGGTAAACAGTTATGAAGACTGGGCAGAGCTGTACCAGCGGCTGTTATACTGGGAGTTGCAGCTGGAATCTATTGAAGATGCCGGCATGACCGAAATCCTGGAATCGCAAAAAACCGAAGCCAATGCGCAGTTTGGGAAGTTTATTGAAAAGAATTATACCGGCTGGTTTGATAAAAATACCGATGCGCCAACCATGTCGCACACGCTGTTTAAAAACAAAGTTGTACCCGAGCTGAAAGACAGCCAGCCCATATTATTTATTGTTATCGACAATTTACGTTATGACCAGTGGAAAGCTTTTGAGCCTGTTGTAAACAATTATTACAAAAAAGCATCAGAAACCGCCTTTTACAGTATTCTGCCAACTGCCACGCAATATGCCCGAAATGCTATTTTCTCGGGATTGATGCCCAGCGAAATGGAAAAGCTGCATCCGGACTACTGGAAAAATGATACCGATGACGGCGGTAAAAACCTCTACGAAGCCGAATTTTTTGAAGCCCAGTTAAAACGTTTGGGACTGCAAAATTTAAAAACCGAATACCATAAAATCACCAACCTTAAACAAGGTAAAAAACTGGTTGAAAACTTCAGGACGCTAAAAAACAATGATTTGACCGTTGTAGTTTACAATTTTGTAGATATGCTGTCACATTCAAAAACCGAAATGGAAGTTGTAAAAGAGCTGGCATCCAACGACAAGGCTTACCGCTCGTTAACCCTTAGCTGGTTTAAAAATTCGCCGCTATTGGAAATGATACAGCAGGCGCAGCAATTAGGGTTCAAACTTATACTTACCACAGACCACGGTACTATCAATGTCAAAAATCCGTCAAAGGTCATTGGCGACAGAGATACCAGTCTTAATTTGCGCTACAAAACCGGCAGAAGCCTTACGTATGAGGACAAAGACGTTTTTGCGGTTAAAGACCCGAAATCTGTTTATTTACCGTCAATAACCATGAACAGCTCGTTTGTATTTGCAAAAAGTGATATGTTTTTGGCATATCCCAATAACTTTAACCATTATGTGAGCTATTACAGAAATACGTACCAGCATGGCGGCGTTTCACTGGAAGAAATGATTATTCCGTTTGTGGTACTGAACCCGAAATAACCTTCTATGTATGATGTATATTGTATAAAGTGTAATTATCCGGTTTTAAAAGAAAAACACAAATTTATCGGGAAATCAGTTTTAGATTCCTCAACTTCGTTCGGGCATGAGGCGATAGCCGAACCGGCGAAGCAATGACAGAGAGATTCCTCAACGACCTCTCCGACAAGCTCAGAGTCCGTTCGGAATGACAAAAAAAAGATATTTTGTCATTCCGAGGAACGAGGAATCTATTTGAAATACAAAACTTTATATATCCAACCCCGCATTAGCTTAACACTAATAAAGCCGATTATTCCTGAAACAGAGTTTCCGATAATTTTCAGACAAAATGCAAAAAAAACCGATGAAATACAAAAAACATTAGTTTTTCTCGATTATTATTCTTAATATTGTCGCTCAAATATAGTATTTTGAATGGCAAACTATGGAAATTACCTATCACATAGACGACATTAATCTGGTTGCCGAGGTGCTTGTTAACGAGCTTACCTCAAAGACCGTATTGCTTCGTGGTGATATGGGCGCCGGCAAAACCACCTTAATCAAAGCCATTGTAAACGCTTTGGGCAGTGACGATGTTGCAAGCAGCCCTACATTTGCCATTGTAAATGAGTACAAAACTCCCGGTGATACCATTTATCATTTTGATTTGTACAGGATAGAAACCCGGGAAGACGCCTTAAATTTCGGGATAGACGATTACCTGGCTTCGGGTGCGTGGCTGTTTATAGAATGGCCCGATACCATCCATAATTTACTGCCCGATGACGTAAATGAATTACATATAACATTAAATAACGATACTTCAAGAACCCTCAAATTGAAGCAAAAAATAAACTTAACCAATAAAAAAGCTATGGCAGACATCAATTTTTGATAAAAAAAATAAGCAGCCTCACACCGCATATTCTATGGAGAGTACGGAAAAACCGTAATTTCCGGGGGATTTTTAAGAATGGTTTTAACATTTTATTAACAGTTTTTAGCAGCTGTCAATTTTAAATTTGACCATAATTAATTAATTAAATCCCTTGAATTATGAAAACAAAAAAATTAGTATTAGCAATCGCTATTTTCGGTGGAGTGTTGTTTACTGCGCAAGCTACAAACATCATTGACTTAAATGGACAATCTACAACACAAATTGAAAAAGCAAGAATTAAAGGAATTACCCAAAACGGTTAAAAAAAGATTTACCCGTAGAAATGCTTTGGGTACCATTACAGGTACTTTAATTGCAATAACACCTTTTATATTTTATTTTTATGAAAGTGTTCCGGACACCAAAGTCTGGAACACTTTTTTATTTACCTATAACAGCGGGTTTTATGAAAGTGCCCAAATTTCTATTTGGATTTTAATGATGAAAGCCGTACCCTTATATCTATTAATCATCTGGTTTTTTACCTGCCGTGACTGGTGGTATCATGCATTACTCGTGCCTATAATCATGTATTTATTTCAGGTGATTGGTGCCATCAATAGTGACATGGAATTTATTGATGAATTTGGCATCTTATATATGCTGCCTGTAATGGCAGTAATTATCCCGTCCATATATTTGATAAGAGCCAAAATGTTTAACAGAATTAATGAAGCGGATAAATCCTTACAGGAATTAGAAGATGAGTTTATGATTAGGCCAAAAGGCTTTTTCAAGAAGCTTAAGGATTATTTTTAATACGAGGTGTTAAACCGTCCCGTATAGCTATCAGCTTTTGCAAATAGGTTTCTTTGGACAATGCAGCCTTTTCATGCAAAAGGTTTTTATACGCTGTTTTGGCTTTTATATAATTATCCTTTTTAAAGCTGCTTAATTCTGAGAATAGCTCGTCAATCTCTTGGGTCAATTGCCGGTTAAGTTTTTTTGACTTATTGTAATAATCCAATTTGTTAGCAATGAACATTAAAAATAAAATAATTGGAATAGTTATCGGTAAGCTATAAATGAATTCATTTTCGTCAACGACCCTATTGTCATCATTAATGGTTGCCAATAATTTTTACACTTCAATAATAAAAGGCACTCAATTTAAAGTGATTTTAACTTCTATTTTAATTGCCTAATAAAATAAACAATTATAAAAGCAATTAATAAAACTAAAAACAGAAAAATAAATTCTAATAATAGTTTCTCTCTATTTTTACCTTTACAGGCGTTTATTATTGATTTAATTCTAAAACCAAGAATTATAAAAAATAAAGGAAGAAGAGTAATTAAAGTTTTCATTTATAATTGTTTTAATCTACAGCTGCTTCTCCTAAGCAAACTCCAAAAGAAACCACAGCAATTGCAACCCCTATTGGTCCTAAAAACCTTTTAAAGACTGCTGTTACAGGCTTTTGGTTAATAAATAGTTTAACACAAAGTCATTTAAAAATTACAAAGTCAGGGTACAAAGTCTTGAAAACTCTTTAAGTTTTATCTATAGCTCAAACAGTTTCTTAAAAAAATAAAATCAACGTTGATTTTTGCATGCATGTTTATCGCTCTTACCTTTAAAGTGACTTTGTAAACCTTTACGGTAAGTTTGATAATTCAAATATAGAAAAAATTCTATTGTATGCAAATTATTTTCTATATTATTTTTGTTTTAATTTTTAAGGCTTTAAGTAAAAATCCTTAAAATGACATATATTTAAAAGGTTTTCTTAACTTTGTTTTTCCCTACACTAAAAATATTAACTAAGTCCATTTTTTAAAACATGAGTAAAACTATCCATAGAGTGATGCAGCTCGTCAAAGAGTTTAACCTGAGCGCACGGCAGTTTGACCTGTCCATAGGTACGGGCAACGGCTATGTTCTTCGTATGGCTAAAACCAATGCTTCCGTTGGTACAGATATTATAGAACGTATTAAAGAAGTGTATCCGCAGGTCAACTTAATATGGCTGCTAACAGGTAAAGGTGATATGTTTGTAAAAGATGAAGCTCCTAAAGCACGCTCGGCAGAAGAAATAAAGGCGTTTATCGATAAAAAGCTTAATGAAGAACGCTCAGAAGAACGTAAAACGCTCCTTGAAGAAATCCTTAAGGAAATAGAAAGTTTGAACGGGAATAAAAACTAATTGTTTTTTCTTTAAACTAAAATTTTATTCGTAATTTGACTTTTTATTTGGCACACTAAATGAGCAAGTCACTATCACCATTTACAAAGGCGCAATTGCTGCCGCAGGAAGAAACACTTGAAATCTTTAAAAAGAAAGGCGACCTTTTTATAGGCATCCCGAAAGAAACGCATTTTCAGGAAAAACGGGTATGTTTAACCCCCGATGCGGTATCGGCACTGGTCACAAACGGGCACCGCATATTGATAGAAGCCGGTGCAGGCGACGGTGCCAACTTTAATGACCAGATGTACAGCGAAGCCGGTGCCGAAGTTACCAAAGACACCGCAAAAGTATATTCGTGCCCTATTATCTTAAAAGTAGAACCGCCATCACTGGACGAGATACAGCTCATTAACCCACAAACATTGCTAATCTCTGCTTTACAGCTTAAAACTCAAAACAAAAAATACTTTGAAACCTTAGCAGCAAAACGCATTACGGCTTTAGCTTTTGAATTTATCAAGGATGAAGACGGTGCCTATCCCGCAGTAAGAGCTTTAAGCGAAATAGCCGGAACGGCTTCCATTTTAATAGCTTCGGAATTGCTGTCGAACATCAATGGTGGCAACGGTTTGATGTTTGGCAATATAAGTGGTGTGCCGCCTACAGAAGTTGTTATTATAGGTGCAGGAACCGTTGGCGAATTTGCAGCACGTTCGGCCATTGGCCTGGGTGCCAATGTAAAAATCTTTGACAACTCTATCACAAAACTGCGTTGTGTACAGGCAAATCTCGGCAGAACCTTATACACCTCGACCATACAACCGAAAAATCTGGTAAAAGCTTTAAAACGTTGTGATGTGGCTATTGGTGCCGTGAGAGGTACGCATCGTGCACCGGTTGTCGTAACAGAACAAATGGTAAACAGCATGAAAGCCGGATCGGTAATTATTGACGTAAGCATTGATATGGGCGGTTGTTTTGAAACCAGTGAAATTACCACACATACACACCCTACATTTGAGTATAACGGCATTACACATTACTGTGTCCCGAATATTTCGGCACGTTATTCACGTTCTGCATCTGTTTCCATAAGCAACATCTTTACTCCTTACCTACTTAAAATTGCCGAAGACGGCGGTATTGAAAATGCGCTTCGTTTTGACAGAGGTTTAAAAAATGGGTTGTACTTTTACCACGGAATTTTAACGAACAAATCGGTTGGCGATTGGTTCGATTTAAAACACAGTGACATCAATCTGTTAATTTTCTAAAATTTTTATTAATCCTTAAAAGAGATTTCCGCTTACGCGGAAAATGTATATGAAACTTATTCATCGTGTAGGCTATTATCTGGGTGGTTTTTCTATCGGGCTTATTATTCTTGCTTTTTTTTTAAGTGGAAAAAAAGTGTCTTGTGATTATGGTCCCAATGCCCGGACTATTAAAAATATCTCAAACAAACCCAAGTTTATTTCTGAAGATGCGCTTGCTTCAATGCAGCAGTATCAACTGGATTCAACTGCCGTTTTTGATATTATCAAATACGGTTCGGTTAATTTTTCTGAAAGTGAGACAAAATCTGAGCCTTGCAAACTGTACAGCATTTATAATAGTTACAAAGAAAACGACTATAAGCTTCAGGTCAAAAATTGCGATTCAATAGCAACCATAGAGGCTATTATACTTTTGAAGTAAATGGTATTGACTATTAGCCGTTAGTAGCAGTCAGCTTGTACGAAAAATCGGGTGGAAATTTGGACAAGTCTAAAAATGAAATACGTTTTTGTGGACGAATCTTGGGAATATTATCTGTATTGGCAGAGTACGGATAATAAAAAGCTGAAAAAGATTAACGAACTACTGAAAGATATTACAAGAAATCCATTCAGCGGATTAGGCAAGCCTGAACCCTTAAAACATAAATATTCAGGATTTTGGTCGAGAAGAATTGATGACGAACACAGATTGATTTACAAATACGAAGACGGTGCAATTCTGGTTGTAAAATGCAGATTTTATTACGATTAAGAAGAAGATATGATACCGGATTACCAATTCTTAATGCTTGCGCTACTTCGCCTAAACGCAACCCGCTATTAGCCAGCTAATTTCTAAACAACCTAAAACCTAACCCCTATTTCCTAACTCCTATCTAAGAATAATTTTCTTTGTAATGACACTTGCATTATCAACAAGTTTTAAGAAATACACACCTGAGGCATATTCTGATAAATTCAGCTGCTTGATGTAGGATTGCTGTGTTTCTTCGGTTATTTTTTCATGATATAATGCTTGTCCTGCAATATTATACAAGTAGATATCGGCAACATTCATCAATCCTGTAATTTTGATATTCAACTCGCCCGATGTAGGATTTGGATATACCATAAATTCAAACACATCAGGTGTTTCCGGGTCGATAATTTCGCTACAATCTGTAACCGCAATCATCATTTCGGCAACATCATAATCCAAAGCATGATAAATAGTTACAGAATACACCGTGTCTTCCTCAGGGTTAACGGTAATACTTTGAGTGGTTTCGCCGGTATTCCAAAGATATTCAGCCTGGGTATTACTGGTAGCTGTAAGAATAACACTTTCACTTCTACATACAGACTGTTCGCCTGTAATTCCTGCTATAATACGTTCCAATACGATTACCTGAATTTCTTTTTCATCGGAACAATCATTAATATATCCGGTAACGGAATAGGTTGTATCACTATTAGGGCTTACCGCAATGTTAGGCTGCGATGCTCCATTGCTCCATAAATAGGTGTTTGCGCCGGCTGCCGAAAGCGTAACGAACTCTCCTTCAAGAATGGTCACTTCATCGCCATTTAAGATAACGACATTGGGATTTGGGTTTACAAATACCGTCACACTATCGGTATCCTGGGCATTCCCTGAAAATACCGTAACAGTATAGGTAGATGTTGCATAAGGGCTTACCGTGATACTTTGTGTAGTGGCACCGGTATTCCATAAATACGATGTACCGCCGCTGGCTGTTAAGGTTGCGCTATATCCCTGGCAAATTGTTTCATCAGGACCGGCATTTGCCGTAACTGTTTCCGGTTCAACAAAAACGGTAATACTATCCGTTTGCTCACAACCATTGGTTGTTCCGGTAACGGTATAAGTTGTGGTTGCCGACGGATTTACGGTGATGCTTTGCGTAGTTGCGCCTGTGCTCCACACATAACTGTCTGCACCTGTCGCGGTAAGCGTAACACTTGCGCCTTCAAAAATGCTTACGTCATTACCGGCGTTAACATTAGGAAGCGCATTGACTGTTACCGTAACCTCGTCACTGCTTGAACATCCGTTTTGAGTTACCTGAACACTATATGTCGTTGTTGTATTAGGATTTACCGTGATACTTTGCGTGGTGGCACCCGTATTCCACAAATACGATGTGCCTCCGCCGGCGGTTAAGGTAACTGCTGTTCCCTGGCATGTTGATACATCGGATCCTGCATTGGCGACTGGCAATTCATTAACCGTTACAGTCACATCATCGGTATCTGAATTGTTACCCGATGCGCTGTATGCCGTTACCGTATAAGTTGTGGTTGTCGTCGGATTTACAGTAATGCTTGCGGTGGTTGCGCCTGTACTCCACAAATACGTTGTGCCTCCTGTTGCCGTAAGTGTAACATTTTCGCCTTGGCAGATAGCTGTGTCTTGACCAGCGTTGGCGGTAACGCTGTCATCTACCAAAAAAACGGTAACGCTGTCTGTATTTTCACAACCATTGGTTGTTCCGGTAACGGTATAAGTTGTGGTTGCCGACGGATTTA
>CAYVUB010000003.1:132049-161828 GCA_964454675.1 uncultured Flavobacteriaceae bacterium
GGCAATTCATTAACCGTTACAGTCACATCATCGGTATCTGAATTGTTACCCGATGTGCTGTATGCCGTTACCGTATAAGTCGTGGTTGTCGTTGGATTTACAGTAATACTGGCAGTTGTTGCGCCTGTGCTCCATAAATATGTTGTACCTCCGGTGGCGGTTAAAGTCGTGCTGTTTCCTGAACATATTGATACATCGTTGCCGGCGTTGGCGGTGATGGTTTCGGAATCAATTTCTCCGTCAACACCATTTAAATATACTTCCAGCCAAGTATAACCACTTGGTGCTATACTGTTATGATTTTGACCACTTGGCACATTGGCCTGAAACCATGTTTCAGGAATATGGGAATTTGATGAATAAAATCCACCTGCTCTTGTATTTTGAGGAACAACAGGATAAGGCACTTGATTTATTGGTGTATATACAAAGTCATTCCCTACATGGCTTACAAAACTGTCATTTTGTATCATTAAAATATCTGCTGCATCTTTAGGATCCCGGTAATTACCATAGGTACCATTTGCATTAAGATATTTATTAGCACCTGCATCAGCTAATACATCTGTATAGGATTGATGTGCCGTTTTAATTGTAAAACTTTGACCTACTAAAGGAAATTGAGTCGTAGTAAGAAATGAAGATGGTATTGCTGAACCAATAGGACCAAAACTTGAATGAGAACCGGCAAACACTATCCATAAACTATTATCACTTGCTTGTGGTGTCTCTCTTTGTCCTGTAATAATATTACCTGATGAATAAATTAAAGGATTATCATAAGTTTGGCATTGTACGTTAAACAAATCTGTTATAACTGTATTTCCGGGATAATAACCGGGTCTTCTTACTCCCTGCGCAGAAGTTTTATAGTAATTATTCATTACATTATAAGTTCCTTCTTGTGTGATTCTGACCAACCTTGCTTTAAAATTATATACAACGTTATTAATAATGTCATACTGTCCGTTACCTTGCGGATTAGGAAACCTATGGGATATATTACTAAACAAATTATTTACAAAAGTAAAATTACCTAAATCAGGTTGATGTACAG
Source organism: uncultured Flavobacteriaceae bacterium (assembly GCA_964454675.1). Taxonomy (GTDB): domain Bacteria; phylum Bacteroidota; class Bacteroidia; order Flavobacteriales; family Flavobacteriaceae; genus CAYVUB01. The sequence goes on from CAYVUB010000003.1 coordinate 133,107, forward strand.
GTGCTCCACTTGTATCCACACCTAAAATAGCTCCTGTTTTGCTGTCTTGAAAAAAGCAATTTTGAACAGTAACATTACCTGATGTGCCTAAACTATAAGATATATCAAGAGATTCATCTTGTCCGTGACTAAAAGTGCAATGGTCAAAAATAAGATTACTGCCGCCTTGCATCCATATTGGGTCAGTGCCTGCTATTGCTCCTGAATTTCTAAATCTTATATATCTAATAATAACGTTATTAACATTAGTAAATGCAAAATAACGTGTTCTTATCGTTATTCCTCCCTCCGGTGCGGTTTGTCCTGCAATGGTCAAATTACCATATTGAGCGCCACTTAATTCAAAATAATTATCTGTTACAACTATTTCGCCACTTACATCAAAAACAATAGTACGGGGACCTTGGGTTTGAAGAGCTGCTTTTAAACTACCTGCGCCGCTCCAGTTTAATGTGGTTACATGAATAACCTGTCCGCCTCTACCGCCTGTTGTATAAGCACCGGCGCCTTTAGCGGTAGGGAATGCCAATTGCTGGGAATTAGAGTCTTGAGGTAACAAGAAAAAGAATATACATAATACTATCGCATTATATATGCAATGTGATGGGGATTTTAGGGCTTTCATAAATTTAAATCGTGCTATTTCGATTATTTTCAATGGCAATTAAAAAAATATTTTTGTAAATCAAGACAAAAAGTAATATTATTCGATAAATAGTAAATTTTTGTAAGAAAAAACTAACAAATAATAATTACATCGACAAAGTTGCAAATAAATGCGACAAACTGCAACTATTGGAAATACTAATTATTAACATTAACACTTTAGATATTAACATTTAACACTTTAAGGAAAAAAGCTACAAATAAATAGCCCAAAATTCTGAGTAAGCACAAAACTTGTTGCATAATGAAAAAGAATACAGCATCCATTGTTTTTGAACCTCTATGTTCAACACAAAAACGGTTAAAAGAATAAAAAAAACGGTATTACAATAAAAATGCTTTTTTTTACATAAAAAATTAAAGAAATGTGCGGTATATATTTAACAAACATTCCTTACGATAAGGACGAGATTATAACCAAACTTAATTCAATTTCGTTTAGAGGTCCGGATTTTACCGGAATAGAAAAGGTAAATCGTCTTACATTTGGGCACTTAAGACTGTCTATATTAGATTTGGATTCCCGTTCAAATCAACCTATGACCTTTGAAAACCTTACAATTGTTTTTAATGGAGAAATCTATAATTATAAAAGCATTAAAAAAGAGCTTCAGGATTTAGGTTATCATTTTAAAACAGAAAGTGATACGGAAGTATTGTTAATTGGTTTCAAGCATTGGAAAAAAGAAATTCTCGATAAAATAAACGGGATGTTTGCATTTTCTATTTATGATGCAGATACAAATCAACTATTTTCGGCAAGAGACAGACTTGGTGTCAAACCATTTTACTACTCTTGGAATAACGGTATATTTGAAATTTGCAGCCAGATAAAACCTATGCTTGCAGGCAGGAATATTAATAATGATGCTGTATCCATGTTTTTGGATTGCATGTTTATCCCGAGTCCATATACGATAGTTGAGGGTGTCTATAAATTACCACCCGGAAATTTTATGGAATTCGATTTAAATACCAATACTTTAAATATAAAAGAGTATTGGAATTTAAAACCTGTCAAAATCAAAGATATTTCTTATGAAGATGCAAAACAGGAACTTCACGAACTTTTGATAGATGCTGTTAAAATAAGACTTCAATCTGATGTGCCAATTGGCTCATTTTTATCGGGCGGTATCGATTCTGCCTTAGTTTCCGGCATAGCTTCAAAAGTATCCGATTCTCAAATAAACACTTTTTCTATAGGTTTTGACGACCCGAATTATGATGAGAGCAAAATAGCCGAAGAGTATGCTAAAATACTCAATACTAAGCATACAACTACAATATGTAATCCTGATGATATTTTAAAACTTATCCCAAAACTGGCAGAAGTTTATGATGAACCTTTTGCCGATAGTTCGGCACTACCTTCTTTACTATTAAATAAAGTAACCAAACAATATGTAACCGTAGCACTTTCAGGCGACGGTGGTGACGAAAGTTTTATAGGGTATGACCATTTTGACTCGCTTGTACGAAACAGAAAAATAATGGATATACCATACCCTATAAGGAAATTTATAGCCGGTTCGGGAATTTTGAAACTCTTCGGAATGAACTCGCACAGAATAAAAAATGCTCTAAGGACAAAGACCAGAAACGATTTTATTGAAAATATTTTTTCCAGAAAAGGATTTCTTTTAAAAGAAAAAAGGCAAGATTACATGAAACATTATCAAGGCTATAAAAACTGGTCTAATACTCTGTTGCAAAAAGCCGCAGATTTGAATATAAAACTCTGGTTAGAGAATGACAGCAACGTTAAAGTAGATAGAGCAAGCATGGCATATTCTGTTGAAGTAAGAAGTCCTTTTTTAGATTATAGAATTATAGAGTATGCACGGTCACTTCCAATGCATTATAAATATGAAAAAGGAAGACAAAAAAAAATACTGAGAGATATTTTAAAAGAATACATACCCGAAGATGTTTTCAATCAACCAAAACGCGGTTTTGCAGTACCTATAGGTAATTGGATGCGAAATGAATTAAAGGAAGAATTTACCTCTGCTTTAGATGATGATTTTTTAAATAAAGTACCAAACTTAAATGTAGAAAGGTTCAAAAAACTATTACAGGAACACATGGATGGAAAACAAGACCATACACCATATATCTGGAAATTATTTGTTTTAAGAAAATGGTATGATGAATTTGGGTTTAACTAAAAAAAGAAATTAAATTTAATTGATTTTTCGCAAAAAATAATCTTCACTACTAAAAATGCTAACTGTACAATTTAGAAAAATATTAGAAAAAGCAAACACATTACTACACAATCCTGTTATTAAAAGCATGGTAATTGTTGCGGCGGTTGGTTTACTTATCAAGGTAACGGCATTTTATAAGGAAACCCTTATTGCCAGTAGTTTTGGTCTAAATGAAGTTATCGACACCTTTATAATTGCTTCTTTGATACCTACATTTATTAATAGTGTTTTTATTAGCTCGCTTACAAACTTATTTATACCCAATTATATTACCGAATTAAAAAATGGTGGCAATAAATCAAGCTTTCAAAGTGTTGTTTTTTTTATAACTATAGGCATATCAGTTGTTTCAATTTTAGTATCTTATTTTTCTATAAATATTTTTTTAGATATAATTTATCCTAATCAGCCCGAAGCAAACTATCAATTGATTAAAGACCAATTCTACATTATTTTGCCATGCCTGCTTTTATGGGGAATTGGATCTGTATTAACAGGATTGTTGGAAGTTGACAACCGGTTTTTAATATCTACCATATCAGATTTGTTTCCAATACTTACAATGATTCTTTTTCTTATTCTTTTTAAAGATCAGTTAGGTCCAATGGTTTTAGCCTATGGCACATTGACGGGTACCATTGTTGGTTTTGCGTTTTTATTGTTTTTTACATTTAAATACAAAGTTTTGTCAGTAACAAAAGCTGTTTTAAATACTAACTCAAGGTTAATGATACGGCAATTACCTCCTAAAATATCTTCAGGGTTTCTTTCGGCAATGAATAATTTTGTAGATCAGTTTTTTGCCGGTCAACTTATTGTCGGTTCATTGGCTGCTTTAAGCTATGCCAACAGAATACCGGCATTTGGTGTTGCCGTTGTTATTATGTCGCTGGGTAATGTTTTGTTACCTCATTTTTCAAGATTAGTTAACGAAAACCTTAAATTAGCCTATCAATATTTGTTCAGAATACTAAAATGGTTATTTATAATTTTACTTGCAGCAACCATAGTCGGGATTTTTATTTCCGATTGGGTAATTGAATTGTGGCTGGAAAGAGATCAGTTTACACATCAAGACACCCTAAAAGTTTCTGCCATCCAGAAAATTTTATTACTTAACGTTCCTTTCTATCTTTGTACATTAATAATTGTCAAATTTTTAACCAGTATTAATAAAAACAGTTTTATGGCATGGGCATCGCTAATCAATTTAATAATAAATATTACATTAAACGTTTTATTGGTTAAGCGTTATGGTGTTTTTGGATTAGCCACAAGTACTTCGGTAGTTTTAATTATAAGCAGTTTCTTTTACTTCGGATATACCCTTAAACAATATAAAAAGCTTGGTTGATGAAAATTGATTTTCTTGTAAATTCACTCGCTCCGGGAGGTGCAGAACGCGTTCTGTCGCTGCTTGCCAATTATTTTGATGAGCAAGGACAGGATGTGGCTATAATCACCTTTAATGATAACGATGTCTGGAAAATAAACAAGACTATCAAAAGAGTAAAACTGCATGACGGGCGTATAAAAAACCAAATGATAAGAAGCACCATTGCTTTGATTAAACAGTATTATAAAAAAAGTAACCGTCCGGATGTTCTTATTTCTTTTATGACCAGAACTAATCTTATAGGTATTTTAGTTGCCCGTCTTTATGGCATAAAAATAATAGCATCTGAACATACTAATCATACAGCAGAAACCGATAGAATTGAAAAGATTACAAGAAATTACGCGTACCGTTTTGCCAATGCATTAACTTGCTTAACTACATTTGATGAAAAGTATTATAAAAAGAAGAATAGTAATGTAGTGGTAATGCCAAATCCATGTACTTTTGAAATATACAAAGAAGATATTAGAAAAAGAGAAAAAGTGATTTTAACAGTTGGCGATTTAAACAGATACCATTATAAAGGGCTTGACAATCTTATATCTTTAATTACTCCGGTATTAAAAAAACACAAAGACTGGAAATTAAAAATAGTTGGAGGCGGTAATGAAGGAATGGAAATATTAAAAGAAATATCAAAATCTCATAATACTGAAGACCAGGTTATATTTGAAGGTTTCTCTAACAACGTTTCTGAAATAATGAGAAATTCTGAGATTTATGTTTTGTCGTCTAAGTTTGAAGGCCTGCCAATGGTATTGCTGGAAGCCATGTCGCAAGGTATGGTATGTATAGCTTTTGATTGTATTTCAGGACCTTCAGACATAATAACCCATAATACAAATGGTGTTTTAGTAGAAAATCAAAATTTTGAGTTACTGTTTAAAGAACTGGAACGATTAATAGAAAATCCGGAAAAAAGAATAGAATTTGCAAAACAAAGTATCGTTTCTTTAGATAAATTCAAAATAGAAAAAATTTATACTGATTATTTAGAGATTTTTGAAGCCATATAAATGAAAAGCAAACTAATTATACATCTCTGTTTTCTTGTTCCTCTTGTCATTACGGTGTTAAATGCGCAAGTGATTGTTACCTATTTTGTTTCTCAGGCTCTGGCAAAATTTATGGCCTATGCCAATATGGGATTAATATTGTTAGGAACTGCTCTGCTACTTAAAGCAAGAGGTGAACTGTCCAAAACGGCAAGTTTATGGATTGTTTTTTATTTGATATATTTTTCATTTGGTATTTTGGCAGGAGGTCTATACAATAATAGCTCCGGCATATTATTAAGTACAATACCACTCATATACACTGTGGGGTTTTATTATTATTTAAGCTTTGAAGGAAATAGGGCTTTGTTTGAAAAAGTAATTATTCCGTCATTGCTTTTGTCCTGTATAATTTGTATCTATTGGGACATCATAAATTTTGATTTAGATGTACAAGGAGTATATATATATGTTGTTGACAGGGCTCAAGGCGTTTATGGTGATGCCAACAATATGGCTTTAGTTACAATTCTCACATTTATTTTTATTTACAAAATTTATAACCCAACCCAAGTTATTTTCAAAATTTTCAAATTGGCATTATTAGCTGTAGCAGCATATAGTCTCTTACTCACCTTTTCCAACACGGGATTTATGGTTTTTGTCATTTCATTAATAGCTCTCAACTATAAATTTTTTAAAGGAGTAAGAATTTTATTTGGAGTTTTGCTGTTACCTGTTGTTTACATTGTACTATTGAACCTTAATACTCTTACCGCCAACATGAATTTAGTAGGACAGCAAAGAGATAAAATAAATAATATTGTAAATATCGTGTCATTTAATTTTGACAAAGTAGATGACTCCGGAAGAGGTGAATTACAACAAAAATTAATGCATTTTGTGTATGAAAACCCATTATTGGGCAATGGGGTCGATTTTGCAAATTCTTACCATGCCCATAATACCTATTTAATGGTTTGGGCAGACGCCGGCTTTTTTACGCTTATGTTCTTTTTATTTGTGATGATGACATATTTTGCAAGGTCATTAAAAATCCCGCAGGAAATCGGTTTTTTTACTATTCCCATGTTAATTACCATGTACATGTTTATGTTAAGTTTACACAGTGTCATCAATCAACCCTATATAATGGCAATATTAGTTTATATTGGGTATCTCATAGATACAGCTAAGAAGGAAGAGTCATACAGTATTTATGAAAACTAAGTGCAAAGGATGCAGATAAAAGTATTAAAATCGCAATTCAAAGAATAATTTTGATAATTGAGATAAGATACAGCATATTTACCTTATGTATTTATTAATGAACGTAAAACAGCCCCAAATGTAACCAACTATGATTTTTAATTCTTTAGATTTTTTCATCTTTTTACCGATAGTCTTTGTGTTCTATTGGTTTGTCTTCAATAAGAACCTGAAGTACCAAAACCTGTTTATAGTAATTGCCAGCTACATATTTTATTGCTGGTGGGATTGGAGATTTGTCTCATTAATTATATTTAGCTCGTTTGTTGACTATATCATTGGAATACTGCTTGGTAACGAAACAAAACAGCACAAACGCAAAATACTGCTTTGGACAAGTATTTGCAGTAATATTGGGTTTTTAGGATTTTTTAAATATTACAATTTTTTTGTTCAAAGCTTTATAGACTCATTTTCATTTTTTGGAACGCAAATAAATGCCGGCACGCTTAACATCATTCTTCCTGTCGGTATTAGTTTTTATACCTTTCAAACCTTAAGCTATACCATTGATGTTTACAATAAAAAATTAGAACCAACCAAAGATTGGGTAGCTTTTTTTGCGTTTGTAAGCTTCTTTCCGCAATTAGTTGCCGGCCCTATAGAAAGAGCTACAAATTTCTTATCACAATTTTATAAAAAACGGCAATTCGTTTATACCGATGCCGTTGACGGAGTCCGTCAGGTTCTTTGGGGATTGTTTAAAAAAGTGGTCATCGCAGATAACTGCGCCAAGTATGCCAACATCATATTTAACAATCACACCGAGTATAATGGCAGTACGCTCCTACTCGGTGCCTTTTTATTTGCATTTCAAATTTATGGCGACTTCTCAGGATATTCAGATATAGCCATAGGTATTTCAAGATTATTCGGCTTTAATTTAAAACGAAACTTTGCCTTTCCTTATTTCTCAAGAGATATTGCAGAATTTTGGAGACGTTGGCACATTTCATTATCAACATGGTTCAGGGATTACCTTTACATCCCGTTGGGAGGAAGCAAAGGCGGTCTTAAAATGAAGCTCAGAAATACTTTCATCATTTTTCTCGTCAGCGGTTTTTGGCATGGTGCAAACTGGACATTTATAATTTGGGGGGCTTTGAATGCCTTATACTTTTTACCTTTATTATTAGCTAATAAAAACAGGGTAAATACAGATTTAGTTGCACAAGGAAACTATTTTCCAAGTTTAAAAGAATTAGGTCAAATGGCTATTACCTTCTTTTTAACACTTATCGCTTGGATATTTTTTAGGGCAGATTCTGTTTCACATGCCATTTCATATTTAAAAAATACATTTACAACATCTTTATTTTCTGAATTTGAAATATTTCCGGGCACAACACTCTTATTAATCTTATTTTTCATTATAATAGAATGGTTAGGAAGAAGCGGTGAATATGCTATAGAAAAAATTGACTTTATGAACAAACCATTACGTTGGAGTTTTTATGTTCTTTTGATTGTTTTGATGTTTAGCTTTACCGGTGAGCAGCAACAATTTATTTATTTTCAGTTTTAACTATGAAAAAGTTTTTAAAAAATATAATTCTGTTTTTAATAGTGGCTTTGGTCGCAGGTGAAATTGTTGTCAGAGTAACTCATGCCGTGTCAGATATTCCTCAAAGGACTATTGATGAATATGGTATTCAAAAATACCTGCCAAATCAAGAAGGTTATTGGAAAGGCGGAGACCACAGCTGGATGATTAATAAATTGGGATGGCCGGGCGAACTGCCAAAAAGCTATAACAATCTCATTATGGTTATTGGAGATTCGTACATTGAAAATTTCATGAACCCAAATGAGTGTCACCAATCGGTATTTTTAAAAGCCAACATGCAAGATTACAATTTTATGGAAGCTGCACGTTCCGGGGTTTCATTAATTGAAGCTATGGAAATAAGCAAACAATTTGATTCCTTAAAACCACTCCAAATATTACTTTATGTAAACAATGAAGATTTTTACGAGAGTATTTCACAAGTAAAACCAATGAGCGATATCACACAACTGGACATCAAGACCAATACCATTAAATTTGGTGAAATGAAAGCTCCTGTAGCTAAAAAAATCTTATACACATGGAAATTGTTATATTACTTTTACAACAGATTTCCGTTAGGTGGCGGTTTTGAAATTGCAGAAAACAGCCCTGAAAATTCCATTAAAGACTCAAAAAATGAAGGCTTAGAGTTTCAAACCGAAATAATGCAACTCATGACCTTTATAAAACAAAACTATACCATTAACGATAAAACTTTGGTGTTTCATCCTAATTCAAATACATCAATCATTGAAATTTGCAGAAATACAGGATTTAATATAATTCTTTTAGACTCAAGTAATGATGACACCTGGGCATTTGATTACGACACTCACTGGACTTGCTATGGACACAAACAGGCTGCCCGACAGGTTAGCGAAAAACTTTTAAATCGTGTTTCTAAAGACACTAATTAGATAATTATATCAAAAATAAAAAACATGTGTGGAATTTACGGAAGCACCATCTTATACACTGAATCCCAAATTAAAGAAAAGTTAAAGCGTACAGCCTTTAGAGGACCTGACCAAATGGGATGGAAATTTTATAAATCAGACAACTATTCTATTGCTTTTGGACATAACAGACTATCAATTATAGATTTAGACGCGAGATCCAATCAGCCGTTTTCCTACTTAGATACTATTGAGATTGTTTTTAATGGAGAAATCTTTAATTTTCAAGACATCAGACATAACCTCCATAAAAAGGGATATACTTTTAAAACCACAAGTGATACCGAAGTTATTTGTGCTGCTTATTTGGAGTATGGAGAAGATTGTGTCAGTCATTTCAACGGAATGTTCGCCTTTGTCATATATGATAAAGTAAAACATCATTTTTTTGGAGCTCGTGACAGATTAGGTAAAAAACCATTTTATTATTATCATAATGGCAAAGATTTTGAATTTGCAAGTCAAATATCCTCAATTCAACTTCATAATACTAATTTAAGCATTTCAGAACATGCCATAAAGTCTTATTTAACCTGGGAAACCATACCGGATCCATTATCAATTTTTAACGAAGTACATAAATTATTGCCAGGACATTCGTTTACATTTAATTTAAAGTCAGGAACATTTAAAACAAAGCAATATTGGGACATTGACTATAATGGCAATACCAAATTTTTGGGCGATTATGAAGAGGCAAAATCTGAGCTTAAACAGTTACTTTCAAACGCAGTAAAAATCAGAATGTTTGCAGATGTACCGGTTGGTGTATTTCTTTCCGGCGGCGTAGATTCATCAATTGTGGCAGCAATGGCGGCTCATACGTATGAGACTAAAGTTAAAACCTTTTCGGTAAAATTTAATGACAAAGGTTTTGACGAAAGCATATATGCAGAAAAAGTCGCCAATCATTTACAAACAGATCACAATACCATTGAATGTAATTATGATGAAGGTATCGATTTAATTGAAAATTTTCATTATTACTACGATGAGCCTTTTGCAGATTCTTCTGCCATACCTTCCATGCTATTGGCAAAACACACAAAAAAACAAGTTACAGTGGCTATTTCAGGAGATGCCGGCGACGAAAACTTTTTAGGATATCACCGGTATAACTGGATAAAACAAGGAGCTAACTTCATGAAAATTCCGTACCCTCTTAGGGTGTTGATGTCAAAACTCACCTCTTTATCCCCAAACTACAGATTGAAAATTATCTCTGAATTTATGGCATATAAATCTATTGACTCTGTGTATTTGGATTCCAAAACAGATCTTAGTTTTAACTCTGCCAAAGATAGTTTCAATCCTGTGGATATCGACGAGCTAAAGTATTTGCTGCATGCCAACAAGAATTTACTTGAGAGAGTCTCAGATTTTGATATTAAAACCTATTTAAACTGGGATATCAATACAAAAGTAGATAGAGCAACAATGGCATATTCATTAGAAGCAAGATCACCTTTAATGGATTACAGAATAGTAGAATTTGCACGCTCATTGCCTACCGAATATAAATTTAAAGGGAAAAATCAAAAACGTATCTTAAAAGATGTATTGTATCAATATGTTCCAAAAGAATATTTTGACAGGCCTAAAGCCGGTTTTACCATGCCGTTTGAAAACTGGTTTAGGCATGATTTAAAAGATTATGTACTCACAGAACTCAACACACAAAGTTTAAAAGAAATTCCCGGCATAAACTTAAGCGAAGTTTCTAATAACATAAAAAGGCACATGGATAAAAGTGCTAATTACTATCCGTTAATCTGGAAATTATTAGTGCTGAAACAATGGCTAAAGAATAACAAAGGTTATGAAATCAAATAAGATTACTATTACGTTTGTACTTCCTAATTTATTGCCAGGCGGTGCAGAACGAGTGATGTCTTATATCGCTCAAAATATTGACCGTCAAAAGTTTAATGCAACACTATTAATCATAGGTTATTCTAAAGATGCGTCTTATGATGTACATGGTATTGATGTTGTTTTTTTAGAAAAACCCAAAGTATCAAAAGGCGTTTTTTCATTATTTCACTATATCCGGAAAACAAAACCTGATATTCTTGTAAGTGCAATTGCTCATTTAAATACCGTTACTGCATTTTTATCATTATTATTTCCAAAAACAATATTTATCGCCCGGGAAGTTAATGTTTTAAGTGTGCTGGCTAAGTATGAAAATCAGGGAAAAACTTCAATCCTTGACAGTGTAATTGACAGGAGATTCAATTTTTTTAATAAAGTAATTTGCCAGTCAAAAGATATGCTGGATGATTTTCATAAAAATTACAATGTCAAAAATGATAAGCTCGTTGTAATTAATAACCCAATTACGGATAACTTCAAACTTAAAGAAAGAAACGGCAAAAATAACCCGATACATTTTATAACTGTTGCCCGGTTTGATAAAGAAAAAGGTCATCATAGAATTCTTGAAGCTCTGTCGCGGGTTAGCTTTGATTTTCACTATACCCTAATAGGCAAAGGTGTTCTTCACGAAGAAATTTTTTCATTAATTGATACGTTAAATTTAAAAAATAAAATATCTCATATACCATTTACTACAGAAGTTGAAAACTATTTGGCAGAAAGTGATTTATATTTACAAGGCTCATATACAGAAGGATTTCCTAACTCTATAATTGAAAGTTGTATGGTTGGCACGCCCGTTCTTGCCATAGATGCACCCGGTGGGATAAATGAAATTATTTATCCGGATATAAACGGTAAAATTGTTTCTGATGTCAATGAATTTGTAGAAGCGCTTGAAAAAATTAATTCCAACTACAGCTTTAATCCAAAGGATGTTAGCGCATCTGTTAGCAAAAGGTATAGCAGCAAAACTATTCTCACTAAATACGAAGATTTATTCATGAAAGTTTATCAAGAAAAAAATCAATTGAAATGAAATTAGGCATTTTCATATATTCATTATCCGGTGGCGGTGCAGAACGCGTGGTGTCTTACCTTGTTTCTTATTGCATTAAAAACAATATCGAAACACATTTAATACTCATGAATGCTAATATTGAATATGAGCTGCCTAAAGACCTGAATATACATTATATAGAAAAATCTGATGCTTATGAAAGCGGTGTTATAAAAGCGATAAAAATTCCAATGTTGGCTTACAGGTATTCAAAATTGGTAAAAAAATTAAAAATCACACACAGTTTAAGCTTTTTAACAAGACCGTCATTTATAAATGTTGTGGCAAGCAAAATGACAAATCATAAGTTTAAAGTTATCATAAATGAAAGAGCTTTTCCAAGCCTGCAGTATAGCTACAAAAGTTTTCAATCCACTTTCAATAAAACATTGATTAAATTACTTTATAAAAAAGCAGATATTGTAATTTCAAATTCTTATGGCAATGCCAAGGATTTATTGGATAATTTTAAAGTACCGCACAACAAAATGAAGGTCATTCATAATCCTATCGATTTAGATAAAATTAATGCCATACAGCCAATAGACAATTTTTTTGACACTACAAAATTTAATATAATTACTTTGGGGCGTTTAGACATCGGCAAAAATCACGAAATGCTGATTAAAACAATCCACCAATTACAAAACCCTTTAGTAAGGTTGTACATTTTTGGAGTTGGCGATATGCAAGATGAACTGGAACAATTAATTAACCAACTCAATGTAAAGCAACAAATTATTTTAATGGGATTTGATGCCAGCCCCTATAAATATTTAAAAGCAGCAGACCTGTTCATTTTTGGCTCTAATCACGAAGGATTCCCAAATGTTTTATTAGAAGCCATGGCTTGTGGGTTACCAATATTAACAACCAATTGTCAATCCGGTCCAAGTGAAATTATGGAATTAAAAGAGGTTAAGGATGATTTAATGATAACAGATTACGGAATTTTGGTGCCTGTAAAAAATGTCAATCTTATGGCTAAAGGCATTAATTATTTTGTAACTAATAAAAACTACTTAAAAGACTGCAAAATAAACGGACAAAAGCGTGTAAAAGATTTTGAAAAAGACCATATTTTAAAAAAATATATAGATTTGATTATCTCTACACCCTAAGTTTATTGATTAAAACTAATATAAAGTATGTGCGGAATAAACGGAATCATAGCCAAAACCAACCGGAATAAAAACGAAATATCATCAACCTTGCACAAAATGAATGACTTGATTATTCACAGAGGTCCCGATGATGATGGTATATTTTCTGAAGAAAACGATACGTTTACCGTTGGTATGGCAATGCGACGATTATCCATTATAGATTTATCATCCGGTAAACAACCTATATTTTCTGACGACAAAAAAATTGTTATTGTTTTTAATGGCGAAATCTATAATTACAAGATTATAAAATCCAAATTAGAAGCCGAAGGTATTACTTTCAACACTTCAAGCGATACAGAAGTCATATTAAAGGCTTATGAAAAATATGGTGCCAAATCTTTTCAATGGCTTGACGGCATGTATGGCTTTAGCATCTATGACAAAAACATCAATAAGGTATTCATTGCCCGTGATTTTTTTGGAGAAAAACCATTGTATTACACCCATACCGAGAAAGAATTTATTTGGGCTTCCGAATTAAAATCCATTATTAAAACGATTGATTTTAAACCCGGTATTTCCAAAAAAGGCCTGAATCTTTATTTCAGGCTTACCTACATTCCTGCACCACACACTATTTACGAAGATATTTATAAACTTGAAGCCAATCACTACATTGAATATGATTTGGTATCACATAGCACGACCATCCATAAAATCAACAGTGAACCCAAACCACAAACAAGCAACATATCGTTTGATGATGCAAAAGAAAAAACTAAAGATTTGGTTTACAAAAGTGTTGATAGCAGATCAATAGCCGATGTAGGTTTGGGAACCTTTTTATCCGGAGGTGTAGATTCTTCTATTATTTCATTATGCCTGTCGCAAACAACCGATAAAAAGATTGACACATTTTCAATAGGGTTTAAAAAAGCATCGTATGATGAAACCGACAAATCCAGAGTGGTCGCCAAAATGTTAAACAGCAATCATCACGAGTTTATCATAGACGAAGATGACCTTAAAAATAACATTCATGATATTTTAATCAATTTTGACGAGCCGTTTTCAGATACCGCAGCCCTACCCACTCACCTGTTATCCGAAAAAACAAGAGCTCACGTAACCGTAGCATTGACAGGCGATGGCGGCGACGAAGTATTTGGAGGTTACAACAAATACTATATTGGTAAAATGAACAAACATTATACTAATATCATCCCAAAACAAATTCATAAAACAATTTTAAAGCTAAATAATAAATACCTTATAAGCAAGGACGACACCCGAGGAAAAAAATTTCAAATTAATAAATTGTTGAATGCTATTAATTATGACGGAAATTTTTACTGGGATATTATCTCTTTGGCAAATACAGGCAATCAGCTGGCAGAAATAATGTTGCCCGGTTATTTTGAAACCAATATTTTTCAGGAATATAAAGACATTTTAGAAAACAAGAAAATTGAAGCCCTTACCGACTTTAGATTAGTAGATAAAATGCTGAGTTTAGACGGCGGCATGTTAACTAAAGTTGACAGAACCAGTATGATGGTTTCTTTAGAATGCAGAGCGCCTTTTTTAAACCGGGAACTATGGGAATTTACCAACATCTTACCGGAAAGCTATTTGATGAAAGGCTGGAATAAAAAATACCTTCTAAAAGAAGCGTTCAGAGAACAGTTTCCTAAAGATTTTTTAGAGAAAAGCAAAAGCGGATTTGGAAGCCCGACCGGAGATTGGCTAAGACAAAGCCTTAGAAAAGAACTTGAAAGCTACATTGAACCCGAGTTATTAAAATCTCAAGGTATTTTTAATGTGGAAGCAATTACAAAATTAGTTAAAGACCATCTGGAAAGTAAAAAAGACAGTACTTTTAGGGTATGGTCTTACTACTGCTTCCAAAAATGGTATAAGCACACCTTTCTTAATAAAAATTAACACAGAATGGGAAGAAAAAGAATATTGATTATCGCATCTCACGCAAGCGCCATTGCTTGGTTTAGAGGAGATTTTATAAAACATTTAATCGGGGATAATTTTGAGGTTTTTACGGCAGCACCGGATTATACCGAAGAAGATTTTGAAGACATCAAAACTTTGGGTGCAACGCCGCTTGTATTTAAATTACAACGTACAGGCCTCAATCCTTTCAAGGATTTAAAATCTATCATGGAATTAAAATCCTTAATAAAAAACCACCATATAGACTTAGTTTTCCCTTATACCGTAAAGCCTGTAATTTATGGCTCTATGGCTGCCAATATGTGTAAAGTTCCTGTAATTTCATTAATTACGGGGTTGGGATATACCTTTTCCGGGGTTTCAACAAAATCAAAAATTTTACAAAAATTCAATGAAATACTTTACAAATTATCTGTTAGAAAAAATAAAGTCATCGTATTTCAAAATAAAGACGACCATCAATTGTTTTTAGACAGAAATATGATTTCAAAACAGCAAAACGTAGCTTTTGTAAGCGGTTCTGGTGTTAATCTCAATCAATTTTTATTCAAAGAAAAAAACGTCACCGGTAGCGTAAGATTTTTATTAA
This sequence comes from uncultured Flavobacteriaceae bacterium, assembly GCA_964454675.1. Taxonomy (GTDB): domain Bacteria; phylum Bacteroidota; class Bacteroidia; order Flavobacteriales; family Flavobacteriaceae; genus CAYVUB01. Next base: position 148,758 of record CAYVUB010000003.1, read on the forward strand.
TTGCCAGATTGATTAAAGAAAAAGGCATCGCACTGTATATGGATGCAGCAAAACTATTGAAACCAAAGTACCCTGAATCTGAATTTCATTTAATAGGCATAACCGAAACATCGCCATCTGCAATAAGTGAATCCAAAATTAATAAGTTACATCAAGAAGGTATTATCATTTTTCATGGTTATCAAGGCAATGTACAAGAACATTTTCATAAAACAGATGTTTTTGTATTGCCAAGTTATTATAGAGAAGGCATACCAAGAACAACACTCGAAGCCTGTGCTTCGGGCAATCCCATCATCACAACAGATTCTGTTGGTTGCAGAGAAGCTGTTAAGGAAGGAGCAAACGGTTTTCTTATTGAGCCCAAAAATTTGGATGCTTTGGTAAAAGCTATGGAGTATTTTATTAAAAATCCGGATAAAATAAAAGAAATGGGCATTAACAGCAGAAAATATGCCGAAGAACGCTTTGATGTTAATATTATAAATAATGATTTGGTACACTTAATTAAAGAAGAGCTAAAATAGCTGTAATTTTTTAGTACACGAAAAAAATCGCAATATATTGAAATTCAAAAAGTTTAACCACATAAAGACATAGCTGTTTATATTGTATTTACTGTGTAAGGTTTCATAGTCCACCTTTGGCAGCATAGTTTTGTAAAACTATATGTTCCACCAAAGGTGGAAACTATCCAAAAACCGATAAAGATTATAAAAATCTATATTCCTATGTGGTTTTAAATTAGCTATATACATTTTTTATCGTGTACTGAACTGTAATTTATTTTTTAATGAAGCCAACACTTGATAAAACAGATAAACTTTCAATTAGTATTACGGTAGTTGTAATAACCGGAGTGCTGAGTTCGTTTTTAGATTTTGGGCTTTTATCGGTCTTTTTTAGTGTTGTAATGCCGTTAATTTTTATCCTGAATTGCGCTTTAGCAGTTTACGGCATTTTTAAAAAAAAATACTTCAATCTCATTGGAATCATTATTTTTCTGCTTTTTTATAATTCCTTTTTTCAGTTTTCTATCGTTTCAGATACAGAACCAGATGCCATAAGTGTTTTAACTTATAACATAAAAGAATTTAAACAGCCAACTCATGTTAATACAAAACAAAATACATCAACTGAAATTATAAAATTTATCGATTCTTTAAATGCAGATATCTTGGTTTTTCAGGAATCTTCCTATAAAGAAGGCACAAAATTAAAGGACTATCCTTACGTTTTCCTGGGTTACAGAGAAGATATTGATAAATCACTTCTTGCCATATATTCTAAATATCCAATAGTCAACGAAGGATACATAGACTTCCCGGACACAAAGAATAACGCCATTTATGCCGATATAAAAATAATGCAGGATACTATACGAATTTACAACTCGCATTTACAGTCGTTTGTTGTTGATCAATATGTAATAGCTAATGACTACAAAAATTTTAACTTTTGGAAAAACATAAGCAGTACAATTACAAAGCAAATAGAGCAAGCTAAACTAATTAAAAATCACGCCGGTAATTCCAACAAAAAAGTGATTATTTGCGGAGATTTTAATGCAACACCATATAGCCAACCTTATAGAATATTAAAAAAAGGGATGAATGATTCTTATGTGAGCAACGGTAATGGTTTTGGGAAAACATATTCCCTTTTAAATTACCCGTTACGATTAGATTATTTTATTAATAATGAACACATTAAAGTATTGAGCCATAAAAATTTCACTTTAAACCTATCAGATCACGAACCTGTATTTGTTAAGTTTAAAATTAAATAATGTGAGTTTAAATTTATTTTGTCGCTAAAAACAGTTTATTTTGTTTTGAGAATTATATCAAACAGAAAATGAGAAAACTATACATTGTAATTAAACGTCTATTTGATTTTTTAGCTGCTTTAACAGGCTTGATTATCATATCGCCAATATTCGTGACGCTTATACTAATTTTATGTATATCCAATAACGGCAAACCATTTTTCTATCAGGCACGCACCGGCAAAAAAGGAAGGATTTTTACAATCATTAAGTTTAAAACGATGAATGATAAAAAAGATAAAAACGGAAACCTATTGCCTGCCCTGGAACGTGTAACGAAAGTTGGTAATTTTTGCCGGAAGTTTTCTCTGGACGAATTGCCTCAATTGATAAATATTCTTAAAGGCGATATGAGCCTCATAGGTCCTCGCCCGCTCTTGCCACAATATTTACAACATTATAATGAACGGCAAAACAAACGGCACGAAGTATTACCGGGAATTACGGGTTGGGCACAAGTAAATGGCAGAAACACAATAAGCTGGGAACAAAAATTTGAATATGATGTATATTATGTTGAAAACCTGTCTTTTTGTTTAGATTTTAAAATTATAATAAAAACTATCGATAAAGTCATCAACAGAGCAGATATTAACAACTCTGAAACTACCAACATGCCGGAATTTAAGGGTACCAAAGATTAACAGGAATAGCTTTTAGCAAGTCTAAAATTATTTCAGTAATTTCCTGAAAGGCCAGAGAGCAAAAAACAGGGATTTAATTATATAAGAATCAATAGATTTCAAATATACCTTCAATGGATAATCGAGATATTTGGATGAACGAATAGTTACATATAATGATTTTAAAAAAAACACCGGCGATTTAAAAAAATACGTATTAAAAAACCAATTATTTATTGCAATACCGTTTAAAATCGTGCCAAAAGCAGTTCTTGATGTCATAGGAGTATTCATAATAGAACCTTCTACGTCAGTGTAATAAATTCGGAGTGTTTTATTTACGCATTTTGTTAAAAAACCATTTCCTGCTACAGTGTTCCAGATAATTCCTTCGGGTATAAAGCCATAATTAAGCATCTCAGGATTTATAGCTATACTTTTTAAGACTTCTGTTTTGGTAAAGCCCCATTTTTCTCCAACAATCTGTTTTTTAATTCCTGCCTCAAAAGTATTGCAATAAAATGGGTCTTCAGGAAATGATTCACCAACACGGTTTCCGTATTGATCTTCACATAAAGCTGTTACGGCAGCAACTTTAGACTTTAATTTTTCCGGTATGCTCTCATATTCATTATTGAAAATTTCGAGTGCATTTGGGTAACATTCATCATCACCATCAAACGGGAGTAAAAATTCACCTTGAGCCAGCTCGATAGATTGGATAAAACAACTCATTTTGTGTTTATTCACTTTATTGTTGATATAGTGAATAGTAAGAGGAGATGTTTCAATAATTTTGGTTATAACTTCGTGGGACTTATCAGTCGATGCGTCATTTATAACAAGCCATTCAAAGTCCTTATATGTTTGATTCAATAATGAATCGTGAACTTTTTTAATTGATTTTTCACAATTAAAAACAGGTGTAAATACAGTAAACTTATAGTTATAGGATTTTGGCAGTTGCTTTTTGTAAACCGGCATTAGACCCTTAAAATTCATGGCTGTTCAATTTATAAATTAAGTAATATGTATATCCTTTAATGCTAAAACAGATTCGTGAGGCTGATGTTCAATATCCATATATTTATGAGATTCAAAATGGATGTTTTTACCATTATCTATCAAAGCTATACTTTTCCATCCCAGCGCATTAGGGGCAATAAAATCTTTGCTTAAATTATCTGCAATGTAATAATAAACATTTCCCTGCAAGGCATTTTCTATCGCTTTAAAATTTGCCAGGCTTGGTTTTTCTGAACCTATTTCTTCTGATATTACAATTTTATCAAAATATTCTGATATTCCCAGACTTTCAATTTTGGCTCGTTGTGTATTGGCGCGCCCGTCGGTTATCAGTCCTGTTTTTCCGTTTTTGAATTTTATGGCATCAAGAAGGTCAAGTACACCATCAAACAATTGAATTTCGGGTTTATGATTTCGATACATATCAATCAAGGCTTTACTATCAATTTTATAAAAACCGGAAAGAAACTCAAACACGTTAACCTTACTTCTGTACATAGAAAACATTCTTGAATATAATGGTTTCCAGTTATCGGGTTCTAAAAAAACGGCAATAGATTTATATGCCGATTGTAAGTAATCCAGCTCGTTGTATAAGGTATCATCCAAATCAAAGACAACAACGGTGTTAGTATTAACCTTTATATCCATGCACTAAAATTTCATCATCATAACGTATCATCAATAAATCGCTCTCCCATACATCAAATTTATCTTCAATGGTTTTAGCCAGTAAATATTCTTCAATTATCCATTTAGAGAAATTGGCACCGGACAAATATGTCAGTGGATAGCCGCCGCCAAACCGGGGATTTATTTCGATGCCGTAAATTTTTTCTTTATCTGTTTTATGCAGAAAAAACTGGGACGTGAGACAGCCAACCACACCATTGATATAGCTCAAGTTTTTCTTTATGTGATTGACTAAATAATTACTAACAGTCAATGCTTTATAAACTTCGCCATCTCTAACTTCTACTCTTTTTCTTGGCACCACACATTTTAATCTGTGGTCTTTACCATAGTATAAATCGCATGTAAATTCATCATAATCCTTAGGATCCAGATATTCTAAAAACATTAATTTTTCATTGCTTAAATGATAATTCGTCAAATCTTCTTTAGACTTGATTGTGTAGGTGTCTATACTCCTGCTTCCATCAATCGGTTTAATGAAAAGCGGAAGGCTGTAATTGTCCTTAGTGTATTCCCGGGCTACATTTATATTATGCTCTTTAAAAAATTTATGTGTATTCCTTTTATTCCTGCATATAGTCACAAATTCAACTGAACATACGACAACCATAATGCCCTGTTCTTCAAACCGCATCCTGTTTTTTGCAAGTTCAAGCAATTCAGTATCTATTGTAGGGATAATCAAACCAATACCATGAGTCTTACAAAGCCCTATCAAAACATCAATATAATTGGGATCATCCAGTTTTGGGGCTTTAAAAAAAACGTCCGCAATTTGGCAGGCAGCCGATAATGCAGGGTTTGAATCTGACGCATATACTTTTCCTTGCGGGTCTGTTTTTTTTAATTCTTTTTGAAAAGACCGGACAAGAGACACTCTGCGCCCTGCCGATGTTATTAAGATTTTCATTTTTTCAAATCAAGTATAATTGTGGAGATTAATTAATTTATTCGGGGCATCTGTATCGGGGAAAAAAATCAAAATTACCATTTTCTACAGATGCAGAAAGTTCGTTATATATGTTTTCATTGACTACGCATTGCCATACTGAGAATTTTTTTAAAGTTTTTGAAAAAGATTTTTTAAACCGCAACAAAGAATCGTCTTTACTATTCAAACCACCACCTAAATTAAGCACTTTATAGTTTTCTTTGGTACCTTCAACTCTCATTTCGTCAATCAGCAGTTTTATTGCTCCGATGTCTAAATAATCTGTTTTAGTGCCTGATAAGTGATATTGAATAATATTGTTTGTTTTTATAAACATGGCACCGGAAATAATTTCATCGGTTTCGACCAATGAAGCTAACAGAATTTCAATTTTGCTATGGTCATTATGTGAAAATTTGTAGAAGTAATCTTCATTAAAAAAGTAAGATTGTTTAGCCTCAACACGTTTCATATTTTCATAATACAAATTGATAAATTCTGTGATATCATCTTTACATTCGGCTTTTCTTATAGTACACAGCTTACGAGCTCTATTGATTTGAGATTTTATTCTTTTTTGATATTGCTGTCGCTGCTCTTCTAAACTTTCTGTCATACCTATCATTACAATATCACCTTTTTCATTGATGTCACCAACAGTATCCAAAATAATATCTTGATAAGGTAAATACGGGTTTAATCTTGAAAAAACCGATACTATCTGATTATCTTCAAAAAAATCATATAACTCTTTTTTAAATAATTTGTTATCAAAATCTTCTGTAATATTTTTTGAAATTGGTCCCGCATATCCATACACCGAAGTTGCATCAAAATATGGCGTATTGTCTATTTTACGTATCAATAGCGGCAACCCAATAATAACATCGTCTTGAGTGTATTTAATTAAAATTGGCTTTTCATTGTTAGTATTTGAAAGTACATGATAATCATAAGTACTATAAAAATCATAAGCATTTACTTCTTCAATAAGTAAGTCCCATTCTTTTTTAGTCGTAATTATTTCAATCATTTTTAAATTAAGTTTGAGAGGGTTAGTTTTATTTGTGTAAATATAATTGAATCAGCACATACACTTTAACTTTTGAATCTGTTTTTTTTATATCTTAACCAAGATAATAATTATTGTACACTTATAAGAAGTAAAATCTTTCGTATTATAAATACAATTAACACGTAAAAATTTACATTTTATCGGTTTAATTTGGGCTGAACTATCATTATAATTGATATTTACCATAATAATCATGTCCCAAATCCCCTCTATTGGCATGAAATTGAATAATAGCGCCTTACTTAACAATTTTGATTATGGATACCAAAATATGGCTGTCTTCGCCACACATGAGCGGCAAAGAGCAAGACTATATAAAAACAGCTTTTGATACCAACTGGATTGCACCATTGGGACCGAATGTCACAGGATTTGAAAATGACATTCAGGACTATCTTAAAGAAGACAGTCTTGTGGCTGCATTGAGTTCCGGTACTGCCGCTATTCATTTGGCACTTATTTTACTTGGTGTATCAAAAGGCGACGAAGTACTTTGCCAGAGCAAAACGTTTTCGGCTTCGGCAAATCCTATTGCTTATCAGGGAGCTGTTCCTGTTTTTATTGACAGCGAAAAAGACACTTGGAATATGTGTCCCGAACAATTGGAAATCGCCATAAAAGACCGAATCAATAAAGGAAAAACACCAAAAGCCATTATTACCGTTCACCTATATGGAATGCCGTATAAAGTTGATGAGATAAAAGCCATCGCATCCCAATATGAAATTCCTGTTATAGAAGACAGTGCCGAAGCTTTAGGCAGCACATATAAAGGGAAAAAATGCGGCACGTTTGGGGATATTTCCATATTATCATTTAACGGAAACAAAATCATTACCACTTCCGGTGGCGGCGCGTTGGTTACCAAAAATGAAGCTCTGAAGAAAAAAGCAGTTTTTCTGGCAACGCAAGCCAGAGATAATGCTGTTGAATATTTACATTCGAGTATAGGTTATAATTACAGAATGTCAAACGTTCTGGCAGGAATAGGCAGAGGTCAGATGACTGTTATTGGTGACAGAGTGGCAAAACGACGTAGCAATTATGAGTTTTACCATTCAAATTTAAAAAATATAGAAGGCATAACGTTTTTAAACGAACCCGAACATTATTTTTCAAACAGATGGCTGTCTTGTATATTAACAAAATCTGAAAATGCGCGGGAAGACATCCGGTTGTTACTGGAAAAAGAAAATATAGAGTCAAGACCTCTGTGGAAACCTATGCACCTGCAACCTGTTTTTAAAGATGCGCCCGCATATTTAAACGGCGTTTCTGACGACTTATTTAAAAAAGGCTTATGTTTGCCAAGCGGTTCCAACTTAACTGATACAGAACTAAATAAAGTAATATCTATAATAAAAACGTATTTTTAGTACATGATTATAAGATTTTTACATAGAATATCTCAAAAATATGCCTCAAAGTGGCTCATTATGCTATTTGACCTGATTATTGTGGCATTGACTTTTATTTCAGCATATTTTATCCGTTTTAACTTTAAATTGGAATTTGATATCCATGAAGTAATTCAACAATTACCATTTATAATTGCCGCAGCTTTTGTGAGCTTTTTAGCAGTTGGGTCGCACAAAGGCGTTGTCAGGTTTACAGGGTTTAAAGATGTTGTCAACATAATCATTGGTGTTAACATTCTTGCTACCGTGTTATTAGTGACTACTTTTTATAACAGAAAATACAATTTAGACAGCTATCTCAATCTTTCAGGTTCTATTATCTATATCCATTTACTTCTTAATATTTTATTCCTCATAGGTTTTAAATTATTTATAAAATCAATGTATCACCGTTTGCTGCAAAATTTTAATACACTCAAAAATGTGTTGATTTTTGGAGCAGGAAGTTCGGGTATGATTACGTATGAAGCTATTTTGAACGACCCGCAAAACGGATTGACCGTTGTAGGCTTTATTGATGATAATGAACAAAAAGTAGGTAAAAAAATCAATCTCATCAATGTTTATAATCTTCAAAAAATAACTCCGGAGTTTATCAGCAAAAATAATATTGAAGAAGTTATTATTTCCATTCAAAAAATTGAGCCCGTACGGCTATTACAAATTTCGGGGCACCTGTTTGCCTTAGGATTAAAAGTAAAAATCGTTCCGCCTGTTCAACAATGGATTGACGGCGACCTTAATATTGGGCAAATTAAAGATGTAAAAATTGAAGACCTTTTAGGCAGAGAACAGATAAATATTTCAAATACCGCACTGATTGATGAATATGACAATCAAATCATATTCATTACCGGAGCGGCAGGTTCAATAGGCAGTGAACTGGCAAGAAAAGTTTCTCAATACAATTATAAAAAACTCATACTTATAGACTCGGCAGAATCTGCTTTGTATAACATTGAACAAGAGTTCATACAGCAAGGAAAATCTAACTTTATTCCTATTGTTGCAGATATAAGAGATGTTAACCGCATAGAACAATTGTTTGATATTTATAAACCAAAGATAGTATTTCATGCAGCAGCGTATAAACATGTTCCTTTAATGGAAAACAATCCGTATGAAGCAGTAAACGTCAACATTATCGGAACAAAAAATATAGCGAGCCTGTCTGTAAAATACAGTGTCAATAAATTTATATTCATATCAACAGATAAGGCTGTAAACCCAACCAATGTTATGGGTGCATCAAAACGCATTGCCGAGCTGTATATAAACTGTTTGCAAGGTAAAGGACGAACTAAATTTATTACCACACGTTTTGGCAATGTATTGGGTTCAAACGGTTCTGTCATTCCGTTATTTAAAAAACAGATAGAATCCGGCGGACCAATTACTGTAACCCACAAAGACATTACCCGGTATTTTATGACTATTTCTGAAGCATGCCAGCTGGTTTTAGAAGCCGGAACTATGGGAAATGGAGGCGAAATTTTTGTGTTCGATATGGGGAAATCTGTAAAAATCTACGATTTGGCCAAAAATATGATTATGCTGTCAGGGCTTCGCTTTCCTGAAGATATAGACATAAAAATCACCGGATTAAGACCAGGTGAAAAAATCTATGAAGAACTTCTTGCCGATGGCGAAAACACAAAACCAACCTATCATGAAAAAATCATGATTGCAAAAACCAAAAAACTGAATATTACCGAAATTGAAGATAAAATAGAAAAGCTTTGCACCATAAACACTAAAATTCAAAATCTGGAAATTGTATTACTTATTAAAAATATTATCCCCGAATATGTTTCAAACAACTCAGCTTTTGAAGTTCTTGACACAAAAAACAAATAAAACAACCTAAAAACAGTATAAAATGAACCCAACCTTTAATATAAGTAACTCTATGAAATATTTGGTATTATTAGGAGTAATCATATTGTCATCATGCGCATCAAAAAAGGATGTGCTTTACTTTCAGGATGAACCTCTTACAGCTTCACATATTGATTCAGAACCAAGGCAGTTAGTCTATAAGCCGGATGATATGCTAACTATTACCGTTTCGGCCGCAGTAGATGCTGAACTTGTCCAGCCTTTTAACCTGGGAATTATAACCGAAAGCGGCAATGACAATCTAAGTGCAAATGGCTCTATGAGATTGCAAACGTATTTAATTGATTATAATGGTAATATTGAGTTTCCAACTTTAGGAACCATACACCTCGCCGGAATGACAAGAACAGAGGCAACAACAATGTTGAGAGAAAAGATAAGACCGTATGCAAAAGATCCAATTATAAATATAAGGTTGGTGAACTTTACTGTCACTATCTTAGGAGAAGTTTCAAACCCCGGTACATTTACAATACAGGACGAGCGCATTACATTACCGGAAGCATTAGGCATGGCCGGAGATTTAACGATTTTTGGTAAGCGAAAAGACATTTTGCTAATTCGTGAAGTTGATGGCAAGAAAAAATTTGCGAAAATTGATTTAACTTCAATAAGTTCTGTAAATTCCCCTCTATATTATTTAGAACAAAATGACGTTATTATAGTAGATCCAAATAACGCCAGAATACGCTCGTCCAATTTTAACCAAAATAATGCTGTAGTAATTTCAGCAGTTGGCACATTAGCTACCATTGTTGCTATTGTGCTGGCAAATAAATAACAGTTAATTAAAAAAATCATGAGCTCCAATATGGTTAAATCTAACAATGAAATAAAAAAAACGCTAAACCTTTACCTGACAAGGTGGAAATTCATAGCGTTTTTTGTTATTATAGCTTTAGCATTAGCTTACAGCCACCTTCGTTATGCTACCTATCAATATCAAGCTTCTGCGACAATTAAAATTAAAGACGAAAAAGAGTCTCAAAAACTTCCAAGCATGGAAGAGATTGGTAAAGGCGGGCTTTTTTCTGATGGAAATAAAATAAAAGATGAAATTGAGATTATTACCTCAAGAACCGTAATAACTAATATTGTAAAAAACCTAAAATTAAATATTAGATATTATGAACAAGGAAAAATCAAGGAAAAAGAACTCTATGAAAATCCTCCCATAAAATTAAATTTCTTTGCCAGTGATTCAATAATTCATACAGTTGATACTGTGATGTATATTAAAATAAAATCGCCAACAGAATTTTTAGTATTCAAAGATGATGGAAAATCGCTCATAAACCGGGATGATTCAGGAGGCAAACTATTTTCATTTGGAGATCGCATTAATACAGGATTTGGAGATATAGTAATTATTCCTAATATCGAAAACCATGCGCCTACAATTGGAAGCAATCTTAAAATAGTGCTAACTCCCGTAACCTCAATTGTAAATTATTATCAATCACAGGTTAGAACTTCTGTAGATCAAGGCTCGAGTGTAATCAAAATATATCTTCAGGACAACAACCCAAAAAAAGCTGTAGATATTCTTGACCAGATAGTCAAGGAATATAATAATGATGTTATTAACGACAAAGAAGATGTTTTAAAGATAACTTCAGACTTTATCAATAATCGTTTAGAATTGGTTTTCAAAGAATTAGAGGAAGTGGATTTTACAGCAGAGCAGCTTCAGAAAAAAAATAATTTAACAGCCCTCGGTTCACAAGCCAATATTTATTTGGAAAGCAATAAACAAAATGAACTTCAAATAAACAATACAGTAAATACTATTCAACTAATAGATTATTTGCAGCAAGAAATTAAAGAAAAGAACAAAAGTTCTGATTTATTGCCGGCAAATTTTGGAATTGCAGATGCAAACGTTAATCAAATGACAAAAAGTCATAATGAATTAGTTGCACAGCGAGATAAGCTATTGAAAAATTCGAGCGAAATAAATCCGGTAGTAATCAACCTGAACAATCAAATCAATTCTCTAAAAGTCAATTTAGAAAGCTCCTTAGAGAATATGAAAAGAACAAGTGAGATTACACTTAATAACTTATATAGAGAAGACGCAAGAATTGGAGGTCAACTTTATACTGCTCCAACAAAACAAAGACAACTAAGAGATATTGAACGCCAACAAAGTATTAAAGAATCTCTTTATCTGTACTTATTAGAAAAGCGTGAAGAGTCAGCAATAAGACTTGGTATGTTTTCGCCAAAAGCCAAAATAATTGATACAGCCTATTCAACATATAGCCCTGTAGCTCCCAACAAAATGATTACATACCTGGGAGCTTTAATGATGGGACTGATGATTCCTATTGCATTTATCTATGTACAAGATTTGTTAGATACTAAAATTTATGACAAAGATGATTTAACGGCTGTTCTTAAAATTCCATACATTGGGGATATTCCTCGAACAAGCAAAAAAACAAAGCTTATAAGTAAAGTTGACTATTCGCCTAAAGCAGAAGCTTTTAGAATTTTGAGGTCGAACATCGACTTTATGTTAAAAGAGCAAAAAAATAATGCAAAAAAAATATTTATCACTTCAACAAGAGCGCAAGAAGGAAAGTCACATACAACTACCAACTTGGCATCATCTATTTCATTTTCTGAAAAAAAGGTACTGTTGATTGAAATGGATATTCGAGTACCAACAATTATAAACTATTTTAAAGAAAAGCCCACAAGCCAAGCCGGTTTATCAGACTTTTTGGCCGATAGAGATTTACAGCCCGATGATGTAGTAATTAATCTTGATGATAACGCTTTTTTAGACATTATTACCTGCGGAACCATACCTCCTAACCCATCAGAGCTTTTAATGAACAAAAGAGTTGAAGAGTTATTTAATTATTTTGAAGATAAATATGATTATATCATTGTGGATGCTCCTGCGGTTGGATTGGTAAGCGATACGCTTCTTGTCTCTAAATTTGCAGATATGTTTATTTACGTTGTAAGTGCAAACAATATTGACAAGAGACACTTAACTGCTGTTGCCCAACCACTTTATGAAGATAAAAGATTGCCAAAAATGACAATGCTATTAAACGGAACTGATTTTGAAAGAAAAGGTTATGGCTATGGCTACGGTTACGGAAACAACCCACAAAGGAAAAAGAAATGGTATAAATTTTGGGCTTAACTTATAAACGCTTCTTTTTGATAAAAAAGATACTATCCTAAAAAAGTAATTTATTGGTTCCAAATACAGTTCAAAACTATGCACTTTCAGTGCATCAACTTTAGTTTCTAAAAATTTTAAGCCACATAAGGCACGAATTTTCACAAAAAGTAATTCGGGTAAATTTGTGTAATTCGTGGCTACTTTAAAATCGGACTTTCAGTCCAAAACCAAAACTTTTAGTCCATTGTGGTTTATTTGAGAACGGTTTCTGGAATGTTCTATCATAGAGTTTCTTGACAAAGCCTTCTTTTTAATGAGCTTGTGTAGTGCACATTAGCCGGAGCAAGTATAAAATCTATAATTCTGCCACAATCATTGGTAATAGTATAAAGTTTAAAGCCATAAAAGCAATCAACACCTGTTAATAAAT